>JAFEDK010000025.1:131184-156592 GCA_018241665.1 Pseudomonadota bacterium | reverse complement strand
GCGGGGGGGGCGGGGGGGGGGTGTGGGCGGTGGGGGGTGGGCTGTGGGCGGTGGGCGGTGGGCTGTGGGCTGTGGGCTGTGGGGGCGAATTCATTCGCCCTACGCGGGTGGATTCACCACCGCGGGCGAATGAATTCGCCCCCACAGAGACATTTACCCCACAGAGACATTTACCCCACAGAGACATTTACCCCACAGAGACATTTACCCCACAGAGACATCTCCCCCACAGAGACACCTACCCCACAGAAGCATTCCCTCCACAGGAACATTCCCTGCGGGAGTCGCCCTCAACCACAGCCTGCAATTACGGCCGCGACGGGAAGATGCCTTGAAGGGCCATGAAGCACTTCACCACGACATAAGGCTGCATGTTGGAGATCGGGGAGCCACCGCCGGTCGAGCTGCTGGTGGTGGCGGCCATCGGCAGTGCCGGACCGTTGGCGGTGTAGAGCGTGGTGCGAGCCTTGGAGGCGGGCATCGCGCCGGCCGGCGACACGGCAGTGGCGTCGGCACCGCTGCCGAGCGGTGCCACCTGATGGGTGTGCGCAGGCATGTTGGCGATGCCGATGGTCTGGGTTTCGGTGCCGCCGATCTCCCCCTGGTTCCGGTTGCTGAGGCCGGGTCCCTGGCCGGCGTGCATCAGGACGCGGCCACGCATGTCGGGCAGACCGAAGGTGACGCGGCCATCGCCGCCGTAGGTGGTACCGAGCAGGGAGAACAGCGCGGTATTGGTGGAGATCGGCAACAGCTGGCCGTTGAGTTCGGCCCAGCCGTTCGGTGCGAAGTTGAAGCCGGCGCACATGATCTGACCGATAAAGGGCTCCGCCTGGGCCGAGGCACAGGTGGCGAAACCGCCCAGGCTGGCGACGACTGCGGTGGCGACGAGGCCGTGGGTCAATTTCTTCATGATCATCTCCTTAGGGTGGATCGTGAATCAACGGCGGGCGCGACGCGCACGCAGTGAGGCGGCACCAATCGCGGTGGCCACGAGCAACAGGGTGCCCGGCTCAGGCACAGCGTTTCCGCCGTTACGGGTGCGGGCCAGCGTGACGTCGTCCACGGTCACCGGAATGACGCCCGAGCCGTCGCCCACGGTCAGCGTGGCGCTGCTGAAGGTGCTGCCGTCGTTGGTGGCGAAACCGAGGAAGAAGGCGTAGTCCCCATTGCCGCTGGCCAGGTAATCGGAGGACGAGATGGCGACGGTGGCGCCATTCACGGTGAGGGTGACGGCCCCGGCCTGGATATCCAGCAGGTCGTGCCCGCCCACCACGTAGAGGCCAAAGCCCCGCACCGGCGACAGGAAGCTGAAGACCAGCTCGTCACCGGACTCGAAGGCGCTATCCGGGTTGTCGAGGCCGAGGTAGTTGGCGCCGGAGGTGGTCCAGAAGGTATTGCCCACGGTCGGCAGGTTGAAACCAGAGCTGAAACTACTGGCCGTCAGGCCGACGGTGAAGCCGGAACCGGCCGGTCCGCTGCCCGGCGAATAGCTGGTGCCCGGTGCGAGGCCGTCGAAGTTGGTGGTGGTAGCGGTGAGGCCGGCGATTGCCGTGTTGAAGGTGGCCTGGTTCTGGTAAGTGCTCAGCGCGGCGACGGCCGGCACGCTGATGCCGACCGCCATGGAAAGTACGGCGCCACACAGCAGCCGGGGCAGGCATCGAGATGGAGCATGGGTACGCATATTCCCTCCTCTGCAGGATTCAGCCTGGCAGCCGGCAGTGATGAGCAACCGTCAGCGGCCAAAGTTGCACACGGTGGTCTGGGTTCTGTTGTTCCTTACGCTTTGGTAAATCATCGATGGCAGGCGCGGCGTGCCGCCCTCAAGCCGCAAGGCCAGGGTTTCGGTGAGCGCCTCGTCGGCGCTGCCGGCCACGTAGCGCACGGCCTGGAAACCGGGCCGGCCGGGCAGGCTGGCGTCTTCCACGTTCATGATCGGGCGGCCATCGGCGCTGTACGCGGTGACGCCGAGGGGAATGGAGATTTCCCGGTCCTGGAGGGTGAGGCGGAGCTCGGCCGGCGCCACGTCCACCTTGAGGGAGCAGTCGTAGCCGCCGGTGCTGCGGCCCGCATAGGTGCCCACCGCGCAGGAGATGCCCAGTTGCTCCTGGCCACCGGCGGTGTTGAGGTGCTGGCTGATGCGCCCGAGACAATCGGAGAGAGCCGGCATGTCGGCAACGGCCACCTTGCGCAGGGCCTGCTCGCTGTCGCGCTGATCGGGCGACGAGCCGCCACCGCATCCGGGCAGGACGGAAATCAGGTACAGCGCGATGAACATCCACCGGAAGCTCACTGCAGTCCTCCCGCGACGATGACCGGAAGCCCTGTCGTCTTCGAAATGCGGCGACGTTTTTGGAGGAATTAGCAATTTGCCTACCAATTTGAGCAGGCTCTACCAAAAGCTTGATTTACTGTCGATTTCGCTGCTGCCGCCGCGCCCCGGCGGAGGATGGTGGCGGACGTTGTAAAGATTCCCGACAGGAAGAACCAGATGTGGGGGCTACTGCTGTGGGGGCTACTGCTGTGGGGGCTACTGCTGTGGGGGCTACTGCTGTGGGGGCGAATTCATTCGCCCGCAGTGGTCAATCCACGCGCAGAGGGCGAATGAATTCGCCCCCACAGAAAAGCCCCTCCACAGAAAGCCCCTCTATAGAAAGTCCCCCACAGGAATCTCACCTCTGCAGGAGTCTCCCCACGGGCAGTTCCAACGAAAAGAGGCTCCAGTGGAGCCTCTTCGAGCACGCCCAAGGGGAATGGGCGCTTATTCGGGGACAGCGCGCTGCACGCGGCGCTGGCGGACGGCTTCGGCGAGGACGTCGAGGACGGTGAGACTGTCTTCCCAGCCGATGCAGGCATCGGTGATGCTCTTGCCGTATTCCAGTTCGACGCCGGGCTTGAGGTCCTGGCGGCCTTCCTTGAGGTGGGATTCGACCATCACGCCGATGATGCGGTCTTCGCCGGCGGCCATCTGGCCGGCCACGTCGCGGGCCACGTCCACCTGGCGCTTGTGCTGCTTGCTGCTGTTGGCGTGGGAGAAGTCGATCATCAGCTTGCCGGTGACGCCGGAGGCGGCCAGCTCCTTGCACGCGGCGTCGACGCTGGCGGCGTCGTAGTTGGGGCCTTTGCCGCCGCGCAGGATCAGGTGGCAGTCCTCATTGCCGCTGGTGCTGACGATGGCGGAATGGCCGGCCTTGGTGACGGACAGGAAATGGTGCGGCGACTGGGCGGCCTTGATGGCGTCCACGGCGATGCGGATGTTGCCGTCGGTGCCGTTCTTGAAGCCCACCGGGCACGACAGGCCGGAGGCCAGCTCGCGGTGCACCTGGCTCTCGGTGGTGCGCGCGCCGATGGCACCCCAGGCGATGAGGTCGGCCACGTATTGCGGCGTGATCATGTCGAGGAATTCGGTGGCGGCGGGCAGGCCGAGGTCGTTCACGTCGGACAGCAGCTTGCGGGCGATGCGCAGGCCGTCGTTGATGCGGAAGCTGCCGTCGAGCTGCGGGTCGTTGATGAGGCCCTTCCAGCCGACGGTGGTGCGGGGCTTCTCGAAATAGACGCGCATCACCACCAGCAGGTCGTTCTTGAGGCGCTCGGCCTCGGCCTGCAGGCGGTGGGCGTATTCCATCGCCGCGGTGGTGTCGTGGATCGAACAGGGGCCGATGACCACCAGCAGGCGGTCGTCGGCGCCGAACAGGATGCGGTGGATCGCGCTGCGCGCCTCGAAGGCCGTTTCCGCAGCCTTCTGCGAAGCGGGGAATTCCCGCAGCACATGGGCGGGCGGGGCGAGTTCCTTGATCTCCTTGATCCGGACATCGTCGATATGGGCTTTCGAGGCGGAATGCATGGTGAATCCTGTCGGCTGCTTGATATGAACCGTCGATTCTAGCCGATGCACCCGCCCGGAAGCCATGGCGGCCTTACAGCATGACCTGGGTGCCCAGTTCCACCACCTGGTTGGCGGGCAGCTTGAAGTAGCTGGCGGCCCCTTCCGACTGGCGCATCATCCAGGCGAACAGGCCGCAGCGCCAGCGTGGCATGGCCCCCGGGCCATCCACGATGCGGGCGCGGGCGACGAAGTAGGTGGTGGTCATCTCCTCCAGTTCGAGGTCGTACTTGGCAGCCAAAGCCAGCGCCGCCGGCAGGTCGGGCTCCTCGCGGAAGCCGAAGCGCGCATCCACGTTGTAGAGACCGGGCGCCAGCTGGGTGACCGTCACCCGCTCGGCGTCGTCCACCCGCGGGATACCTTCGTTCACCACGTGCAGGAAGATGATCCGCTCGTGCATCACCTTGTAGTGCTTGAGGTTGTGGAACAGCGCGCTGGGCACCAGGCTCGGCTCCGACGTGAGGTACACCGCGGTGCCGAAGACCCGCGGCACGTCGGGCAGCGGGCCGCGCACGAAGCCGGCCATCGGCACGTCGATCTTGCAGCGCTGGTTGGCGAGCAGGCGGCTGCCTTCCTTCCAGGTGGTGAGCATCAGGAAGATCGCCGCGCCGAGGGCCATCGGCATCCAGCCGCCTTCGCCGAGCTTGGTGAGGTTGGAGCTGAAGAACAGCAGCTCCAGCGCACCGAACAAGGCCAGCGCGGCGAGCAGGCCGACGCGGATGCGGCCTTCGGCCATCAGCAGGATGAAGGCCGTGAGCAGCGTGGTGATGATCATGGTGCCCGACACGGCGATGCCATAGGCTGCCGCCAGCGCGCCGGAGGAGCGGAACTGCAGCACCAGCACGATGACCGCCACCAGCATCAGCCAATTGACGCTGGGGATGTAGATCTGGCCTTTCTCGGTGTCGGAGGTGTGCAGGATGCGCAGGCGCGGCAGGTAACCGAGGCGGCCGGCCTGCAGGGTCATGGAATACGCACCGGTGATGGTGGCCTGGGAGGCGATCACCGTGGCGATGGTGGCGAGGCCCACCAGCGGCAGCAGGAACCAGTCCGGCGCGAGCAGGTAGAAGGGGTTCTCGATGGCCACCGGGGAGCGCAGCACCAGCGCACCCTGGCCGAAGTAGTTGAGCACCAGCGACGGCCACACCAGGCCATACCAGGCGAGACGCACCGGCCGCGCACCGAAGTGGCCCATGTCGGCGTACAAGGCCTCGCCGCCGGTCAGCGACAGGAACACCGCCGACAGCAGGATGAAGGCGGTGTGCGGCCGCTCGATGGCGAACTGGATGGCGTAGCGCGGATCGATGGCGCGCAATACCTCCGGCGTCTGCAGGATGCTGCCGACACCCAGTGCGCCGAGGGCCAGGAACCACAGCACGGTGATCGGCCCGAAGAACTGCCCGACCCGGCCGGTGCCGTGCTTCTGGATCATGAACAGCCCGACCAGGATGCCGACGGTGATCGGCACCACGTAGTGCTCGAACTGCGGTGTGGCGACGCTGAGGCCTTCCACCGCCGACAGCACCGAGATGGCCGGGGTGATGATCGCGTCGCCATAGAACAGCGCCGCGGCGAAGATGCCGCCGCCAACGGCGAGCATGGCCCAGCGCGGCCGGTGGGAAACCCGCTGGGCCAACGCGGTGAGGGCCAGCACGCCGCCCTCCCCTTCGTTGTCGAAGCGCAGCACGACCCACACGTACTTGATCGAGACGATCAACAGACCGGCCCAGAAGAAGGCCGACAAGGCAGCCAGCACATTGACCTCGGAGGGGTCGATGCCGTGGGGGCCGGTGAAGGCTTCCTTGAAGGCATACAGCGGGCTGGTGCCGATGTCGCCATAGACCACGCCCAGCGCGGCAAGGGCGAGGCCGACCAGGCCGGAACGGGAATGACTGTCGGATTGGCTCATGCAGGACTCCGGAAGGACTGATGCGATGGCTGCGGGTTTCAGAGCTGGAAGCGGTAACCCACTCCCGTTTCGGTCAGGAAGTGACGGGGCTGCGCCGGATCGCTTTCCAGCTTGTGGCGCAGGTGCCCGACATAGATTCGCAGGTAATGGTTACTGTCACTGGAGGCCGTGCCCCACACCTCGCGCAGCAGCTGGCGATGGGTCATCACCTGGCCGGCGTGGGCGATCAGCACGGCGAGCAGGCGGTATTCGATGGGCGTCAGCTTGACCGCCTCGCCCTTGCGGCTGACCAGACGGCGGGAGAAATCCACCTCCGCGTCGCCGAAGCTGACCTGCGCCGCCTCGGCGTCGGCATTGACGCGCCCTCTCCGCAGCAGCGCCCGCACGCGGGCCTGCAGTTCGCCGATGGAGAAGGGTTTGGTCAGGTAGTCGTCGGCACCGGCGTCGAGTACATCGATCTTGTCGTGCTCGGTGGAACGGGCCGACAGCACCAGCACCGGCGCCGACGACCAGCTGCGGAAGTCCTGCACGAAGTGGGCACCGTCGGCATCGGGCAGGCCCAGGTCGAGGATCACCAGCTCGGGCCGGCCGTTGCCGGCCTCGATCAGGGCCTGGCGGCAGTTGTCCGCCTCCTGCACCCGGTAGCCCTCGGACTCCAGCGCCGAGCGCACGACGCGGCGGATCTGGCGTTCGTCCTCGACGACCAGGATCTGTGGGCCGCTCATGGCAATACTCCGGACTCCAGCGCTTCCACGTCGATGGCCGGCGGCGTGCCGAGGGGCAGCGTAAAGGCCACGCAGCCACCTCCCTCGGGTGGATTGAAGGCGCGGATGGTGCCGCCGTGGGCCTCGACGATGCTGCGGCAGATCGCCAGGCCAACACCCATGCCGGCCACCGGGCCTTCACTGCCGCCACGCTCGAACAGTTCGAAGACCTGCTCCAGGCGGTCCGGCGGAAAGCCCTCGCCGCTGCTCCTCACCTGCACTTCGAGCAGTTCGGCGCCGGCTCGAGCGCTGACCTGGACCGGCGTATCCGGCGGCGCGTATTTGGCAGCGTTCTCGAACAGGTTGCAGAAGACCCGCTCCAGCAGCACCGCATCGAACTGCACCAGCTGCGGCTCGCCGAGGCCGCTGGTGCGCACCGGGTGACGCGCCATCGCCGACCCCAGCAGCTGCAGGCTGGAGCCGACCACCTCCTCGATGGACTGCCACTCCTTGCGCAGGCTGACACGGCCGCTCTGCAGGCGGGCCATGTCGAGCAGCTTGTCCACCATGCCATTGACGCGCAGGGCCTGCTCGCGGATCGCCAGCGCCAGTTCGTACGCCGCGTCCGGCAAGGGCTGGCGCAGCATCGCCAGGGAGTCGGCCATGCCGTAGAGGGCGGTCAGCGGCGTGCGCACGTCGTGGGACAGGGCCGACAGGATGGAACTGCGCAGCCGTTCGGACTCCGCCTCCAGTTGCGCCGACTGGGCCGCGGCGACAAAGTGCAGGCGCTCCACCGCGGTCGCCGCCAGCGAGGTGAGCGCTTCAAGCAGCGGCAACTCGTCGAGCGCGTCCTCGGCCAGCGAGACGATCAGCACGCCGCACACCTCGCCAGCCCCGGCCAGCGGCAGGAAATGGCGGCGCCGGCCAGGCCGCTCGGAGGCCCCCGACTCGATGACGCGGCCGCTGTCGAGCACCATGCGTCCGATCTGCATGTCCAGCGTACCGAGCGTACCGGCCGCCAGGCTCTCCACCCGCGGAACACGGTCTGCGCCGGGCAACAGCAGCCAGGCGTCGGCCCCCAGCTGCTTGCCGATGAAGTCGCGCAGGGCCCGATCCACTTCGCCCGACTGGCGTGCACCGGCGAGGCGCTTGGCGAGGTCGTACAAGGCGCGATTGATGCGCTCCCGGCGTCCCGCGTCGAAAGCCTGGCGGCGCTGGCCAGCAGTGAGCTGGCCGACCACCAGCGATACCGCCAGCATCACCAGGAAGGTCACCAGGTACTGGCCGTGGCTGATCGCAAACGAGAAACGCGGCGGCACGAAGAAGAAATCGAACAGCGCCACACAGGCGAGGGACGCCACCACCGCCGGCCCCCGGCCGAGGCGGCTGGCCACCAGCACAACGGCGAGCAGGAAGATCATCACCGCATTGGCCAGGTCGAGCACGTCGCGCAGTGGCAGCGCCACCCCCAGCGCCAGCACGCAGGCGAGCACGGCCAGCAGGTAACGGCAGCGCACCGATTGCGACTCGAACAGCAGGCGGTTCAAGGGAACGGGCATGGAGCACGGCGCCGATGGGGACGCCCGTAGGGAAGACAATCCAAATTGTTGCACCGCCCACATAAAAAAGGCGTAAACGCGCTGGTCGGCAAAATCGGTCCGGTTGGATATACTGTATTTTTATACACGCTTATTCCGATGAAGCCTGCTCCACCCCGCGGACGCGGCAGCCGCCTGAACCCGGACAACCGCTTCGCCGCCTGGCGCCGCGACGAGTTCGACGACGGCTGGGAGGGCTCCGCTGACGCAGCCGACGATGCAGCCCCACCCAAGGGGCCGCCAACGACGCTGATCCTCGACCAGGCCAAGTCGGTGATCACGCGCAACAGTTCGCCGGACGTGCCCTTCAACCAGTCGGTCAATCCCTACAAGGGCTGCGAACATGGGTGCGCGTACTGCTTTGCGCGGCCAAGCCACGCCTACCTGGGCCTGTCACCGGGGCTGGATTTCGAGACCAAGATTGCCTGGAAGCCGGACGCACCGGCGGTGCTGCGCCGCGAGCTGGCCGCCCCCGGCTACCGCTGCGAGCCGATCGCGCTGGGCATCAACACCGACGGCTGGCAGCCGGTGGAGCGCCGCCTCGGCCTGACCCGCCAGTTGCTGGAGATCCTCGCCGAGACGCGCCACCCGGTATCCATCGTCACCAAGTCGGCGCTGATCGAACGCGACCTGGACCTGCTCACCGACATGGCGCGGGACGACCTGGTGCATGTGATGTTCTCGATCACCACCCTCGACCCGGCCCTGGCCCGCAAGCTGGAGCCCCGCGCAGCGACGCCGGCCCGGCGCCTGGCGGCGATGGAACGCCTGCACGCGGCCGGGGTGCCGGTCGGCACGCTGTTCGCACCGCTGATCCCGGCCATCAACGACCACGAGCTGGAAGCGGTAATGGAAGCCACCCACGCGGCCGGCACCGACACGGCAGCTTATTCACTGCTGCGCCTGCCCTACGAATTGAAGGATCTGTTCGCCGACTGGCTGGACAGCCATTTCCCGGATCGGGCCCGGCACGTGATGAGCCTGCTGCGCCAGTTGCGCGGCGGCGAGCTGTACGACAAGCGCTTCGGCCACCGCATGCGCGGCCAGGGCGTCTTCGCCGATCTCTACAGCCAACGCATGCAGCGGCTGGCCGAAAGGCTCGGGCTCAACCGTTCGCGGCGACGCCTCAACACGGCAGCTTTCCGCCCACCGGCACGGCCCGGCGACGACCGTCAGTTAGCGCTTTTCTGAATGGGGGATAAAGCGGGACTCAGCGCCGGATGCGCCCGCCCCAGCCGATGCCGCCGTAACCGCGCCAGCCCGGGTAGCCCGGCGGATAGGCGTAGGGATAGGGCCAGAACGGGTCCCAGTAGGGTTGGGGTTGCGACTGGCGGCGGTAGCGTTCGGCCTCGGCCTTCGCCTTGTCGAGGACGGCGGCCTGCTCGGTGTCGCGGCGCACCTTGTCGGCGGTGGCCTGGTCGCGGGCCCAGCGTTCCTGCGCCGCGGTGATCGCATCGAGCACTTCGGGCGCCACGCCCTGTTCGCGCAGGCGGATCGCCTCGGACGGGCTGAGGGCATGGCGGGTTCCGGTGCGCGTGATGGTTTCCAGCAGCGTTGCGGTCGGCACGCCGGCGCGGGACTGGCGCAGGATCTCGTCGAGGCTCAAGGGCGCGCCCGGGCGGGCCAGCTCCATCCTCGCCAGTTCGGCCGGATCGAGACGCTGGATAGCCTGCGGCGAGGACGACGGCGTCGCGCAGGCGCCGAGCAGCAGCGTGGCGGCCGCGAGGGCCACCGCACGCAGCCGGGCAGGCGCAGGATCACGCATCGCGGGCCAACTTTTCATACAGGCCGACGACCAGGTCCATCTGCTCGAGGATGCGTTCGCAGGTGGACCCGACCGCCTCCGCCGCCTTCTTCTGGTCGGCGGCGTCGCTGAGGCCCAACGCATTGCGGAAGAAGAACCACTGCTGTTCCACCAGCGCCAGTTCGGTCTTGAGCTGCGGCGTGTTCTGCGGGCTGGCCTTCAGCACTTCCTGAGCCTTGGCGAACTCCTTGACCGCCGCATCCAGCATCTCGCCGGCGGGCCCGGCGTTGACGCCGAGCTGGCGGAAGAAATAGGCCTTGGCCATGCGCTGGGACAGCATGCGCTGACGGCCGGCAAGGTTCACCAACTGGCCGGCCGGCGAGCCGGCGCTCTTCTCGTAGGCCAACGTCAGCTTGTGGGCGGCAGCCAGCACCGCCTCGCTGCCGTTCCACACACCCTTCGGATCGCTGCGCAGGTCATTGAGCAACGGCCGGTAGCGCGTCCATTCCTGCTCCAGCTGCTGCACGGCGGCATGGATCTCGTCGCCGGGCTGGATGGCCTTCAGCTCGGTCATCTGCAGGTCGAAGAGCTGCACCGAGCGACTCAACAGGATGCCGGCCCGGTCGGGTTGCACACCCAGCACGCGCATCAGCCACGCCTTGGCGGTGCGCTGGGACAGCATGCGCTGGCGTCCCGCCTTGTTGATGGCCGCCGCCAGGGCAGAGCCCCCCGCGGTATCCGACGATGCAGGCGCCGCCAGCGCACCCGTCATCCCCACGCAACCGCAAACCCCGGCCAGGGCCAGGAAGCGCCGACGCTGCATACGCTCAGCCGCCGGTGCCGCCGACGGTCAGACCGTCGATACGCAGGGTCGGCTGACCGACGCCGACCGGCACGCTCTGGCCGTCCTTGCCGCAGGTGCCGACGCCCGGATCGAGAGCCAGGTCGTTGCCGATCATCGACACGCGGGTCAGGCAGTCCGGACCGTTGCCGATCAGCGTGGCGCCCTTCACCGGGCGGGTGACCTTGCCGTCCTCGATGAGGTAGCACTCGGAGGTGGAGAAGACGAACTTGCCGGAGGTGATATCCACCTGGCCGCCGCCGAAGTTGGCAGCGTAGAGGCCGTTCTTCACCGACGCGATGATCTCTGCCGGCTCGTGCTGGCCGGCCAGCATGATGGTGTTGGTCATGCGCGGCAGCGGCAGGTGGGCGAAGGATTCGCGGCGGCCGTTGCCGGTGGGCGCGACACCCATCAGGCGGGCGTTGAGCATGTCCTGCATGTAGCCGACCAGGATGCCGTCCTCGATCAGCACGGTGCGCTGGGTCGGGTTGCCCTCGTCGTCGATGGTCAGGGAGCCGCGGCGGTCGGCCAGCGTGCCGTCGTCCACCACGGTAACGCCCTTGGCCGCCACCTGCTGGCCGATGCGGCCGCTGAAGGCCGAGCTTTCCTTGCGGTTGAAGTCCCCTTCCAGGCCGTGGCCGATGGCTTCGTGCAGCAGGATGCCGGGCCAGCCGTTGCCGAGCACGACGGTCATTGTGCCGGCCGGCGCCGGGCTGGCGCCGAGATTGACGCGCGCCTGATGCACCGCCGCCTTGGCGAAGCCGGACAGCACCTCGTCACTGAAGTAGCCGTAGTCGTAGCGCCCGCCGCCGCCGCCGGAGCCCTGCTCCCGGTGGCCGTTCTCTTCCATGATGACCGACACCGACACCCGCACCAGCGGGCGTACGTCGGCAGCCAGGTGGCCGTCGCTGCGCGCCACCAGCACCACTTCCCAGGAGCCGACCAGGCTGGCCATGACTTCCTTGACGCGCGGGTCCTCGGCGCGGGCCATCGCCTCGAGGCGCTCGAGCAGCTTGACCTTGGCCACGTCGTCGAGGGAATCATGCGGATTGTCGGCGCGGTACAGGGCCAGCGGAGCCTTCTTGACGGCCTCGATCTTGTGGGTCTTGCGGCGGCCACTGTCGGCGATCGCGCGGGTCGCGTCGGCGGCATCCTTGAGGGCCTTCAGGCTGATGTCGTCGGAGTAGGCGAAGGCGGTCTTCTCGCCGGTGATGGCGCGCACGCCGACGCCCTGCTCGATGTTGAAGCTGCCCGACTTGACGATGCCCTCCTCCAGGCTCCAGGCCTCCGAGCGGTGGTACTGGAAGTACAGGTCGGCGTAGTCGAGCTTGTGGCGGAACAGCTTGCCGAAGACCTTGTCGAGATCCTCGAAGTCCAGGTCGTAGGGCTTCAGCAGCAGCTTGCTGGCCAGCTTGAGGGGATTGGGCGGGGGATTCTGGCTCATGGTCTCTCGGGGAAAATGGGTGTTCTTCGGGTCAGCCGATCTTGCGGTGCTGCAGGGCCGGCAGGCTGGCGCGGACATCGGCGATGCGCGCCGGATCGAGGTCGGCGACGACCACGCCGGGGCCTTCCGGCAGGCGGGCGAGCACCTCGCCCCACGGGTCGATGATCATGCTGTCGCCCCAGGTGCGCCGCCCGCTGGGGTGTTTGCCGCCCTGGGCGCTGGCCAGCACGTAGCACTGGTTTTCCACCGCGCGGGCGCGCAGCAGCATTTCCCAATGGGCCTTGCCTGTAGTGTAGGTGAAGGCCGCGGGCAGGACGATCAGGTCGACGGTGCCCATCGCGCGGAAAAACTCGGGGAAGCGCAGGTCGTAGCAGATTGACAGGCCGACGCGCCCGCAAGGTGCCTCGAAGCTGACCACCTCGTTGCCGGCCTCGATGGTCGCCGACTCGTCGTAGTACTCGTCCCCCTTGCGGAAACCGAACAGGTGGATCTTGTCGTAGCGGGCCACGCGCCGGCCCTCGTCGTCGTAAACGAGGGTGGAATTCTTGACCTTGTCGGGCACCGAGGCTTCCATCGGGCAGGAGCCGCCGATCAGCCACACCTTGTGCTTGCGAGCGGTCTCGCGCAGGAAGGCCTGGATCGGGCCGCTCCCGTCGTCCTGCTCGCGGATGCGCACCTTGGCGGTTTCATCGGCGGTGATCAGCGGGAAATACTCGGGCAGCGCGACGAGCTGGGCGCCGGCCGCAGCCGCCTCGGCGATCAAGCGCCCGGCTTCGGCCAGGTTGGCGTCCACGTCGGGGCCGGAGACCATCTGTACGCTGGCAATGCGGCAAAGCGGTTGTGTCATGGGCGTCTCCTCGCGGACGGACTAGGGAGGTGTGGCAAGCGGCCGGACCGCCAGCTTGTCGACCTTGGGATCGGACCAGCTGCCGGTCACCCCGTACTCGAAGCTGAACAGCTTCTCGACGGGATCACGCAGGACCTTCTGGACCAGGTAGGCGGCCAGCCCGATCGCCGGGTGGATCGCGCCAGTGGTGGCGATGGCGGAGCCGACCGCGATCGACTCGGACAGGGTGGGCTGCACCTTGACCCGCAGGTTCTGCGTCTCCCGCACCGAGTCGGCTTCGCCACTCATATAGACGCGGGCGGCGGGGCCGAACAGGTCGAGGTCATCGGTACGCAGCACGCCGTTGTTCATCTGGATGCTACCGGAAATGCGGTCGAAGGCGAATCCTTCGGAAAACACATCGCGGAAATCCAGCGTGATGCGGCGCGGCAGCGACTGCAGGCTGAGCACCCCGAGCAGGCGCCCGACGCCGGGCTCAAGCTGGGTGAACTGCCCGCTCTCCACATTGACCTGCAGCTTGCCGCCCAGGGTCGGGAAATGAATGGAGGTGGGCGCCCCGCGCCAGGACACGTCGCCTTCGAGCTGGGCCTTGCCGCGCTTGACCGCCTCCGGATAGCCGAGGCGGCTGAGCATCTTCTCCACGCTGCTCACATCGAGCTTGAAATTGAGGCGGGTCTCCTCCCGGCTGCCGGGACGCCAGCTGCCGTCGCCGGTCAGGTTGCCGTCCGGATTGACGATGCTGAGCTGCTCCAGGCGCCAGATGTCGCCACGGTTGGCTGCCTTCAGTTCGAGCTTGCCGAGGGCATGGCCACGCAGCACGAAGTTGTCGGCACTGATATCCAGGCCGGGCAGCTCGGACAGGCGCTCCTCGTCGGCGCGGGACGCGGCATCGGTCGCCGCATCCTTACCACTCGCCGTACCGATGGCCAGCTGCTTGAAGCGCCCCTGCAGGCGGCCGCGCCCCTGGTCGCGCCAGACCACGTCGCCGCTGGCCTCGCGGCTCGCCAGCCGGGCCTGCCAGCCGCCCTCCTCCATCACCGCGCGCAGGCTCACGTCGTTGAGACGCTGGCCGAGCAGGCGCAGTTCGCCGGCCCGCAGGGCCAGGCCGGACAGCGGGAAGCCGTTACTGTCCTGGCTGCCGTTGACCGGTTTGCCTGCCGGCTTGCCAGCCAGCGCCTTGCGCCACGCGTCGGCATCCAGGCGGTCGGCGGTGGCGGACACCAGCACCCCCTTGTCGCCCAGGCGCACCGGCTCGTTGAGAGCCATGCCGCCACGTACCACCACCGTGCGGTTGCCGTCGCGGCGGCGCAGGAACTGGGCCTGGAAGGCCTGGCCGGCCGCCATCTTGAGGGTGTCGCCGCCCGGCGTGCCATTGACCGCGGGATTGGCGAGCATCTCGAAACGGAAGGGCAGCACCGAAGCCGCCGACTTGTTGAGCGGATCCGGCAGGCTGGAACTGACCCCCTGAAGGCCCGTGTCCAGCACGAAGGCCAGGCCGCCCTGCTTCGGCACGGTGATCGTCCCCTTCCAGGCGGCGGAGCCCGACAGGTGGTCGAGCAGCGGCAGGTCGAGCTCGCGGCGCAGGGCCTGGGCGCTGAGGGTGCCCTGGGCATTGATCAGCACGCTGCCGTCGCTGCGGCTGCCGCCGGCGACGCTGACCGGATCACCGAGCACGCGGGCGGTGCCGCTCCTGATCTGCAGCTGGCTCTCGGTGAAGGCCAGCCGCCCGCTGGCCTCGGTAAACACCGGCACGGCCGGATCGACCTGCAACTGGTTATGCGTGAACTGGTACTCGCCCTTGATCCGCGAGTTCTCCATTTTCTGCAGCGGCAGGCTCAGATGCAGATCCAGGCTACCGGTGCCATCGGCGTGGAAGGGGTCGGTGAAATGGTTGATCTTGCCGGCGACCGGGCTGTCGGTGATGAAGCGCAGAAAATCCTGGGTCGGCCCGCTGGCGTTGCCGCGGATGCCCAGCACCTCGTTGGTCTCGAAATCCGGCAGCACCACGGCCACGTCCTTCAGCTCGACACCGAAGATGCGTCCCCGCTGGGCCTTCACGCTCATGCCGGCCCCTTCGAAGCTCAGCTCGCCGGTGATGCCTTCGATTCCCGGCCAGCCCGGCGCGTACTCCAGGCGACCGTCGGCGATCCGCGCGGTGACGCGGAAAGTGCCGTCCTTCGGATTACGGAACGGGAATTTAGCCAGGTCGCCTTTCAGGACCAGCCGCGTGTCCAGCGCCTTGCCCCCCGTCAGACCATGCTGCAACCACTCGCGGGCGTCCTTGTTCACCACGCTGGGCATGTAGCGCCACACCGCCGTGCTCTCGGCTTCCGACAGGCGTGCCTGCAGGTCGATCTCCCCCAGCGTGTCCGGGGTTGCCCGGTAACGACCGGAGGCGGTACCGCGGGCATCCTTGTTGGCGAAGCTGACCTTGCCCAGGCTCACCTCCAGCACACCGCCGGGGTGGCTCCAGGCCCCCTCGGCCGCCAGCTCGGAAAAGGCCAGCCGCGGCTCCGGGAAGACCTGCGGCAGATCGACCGCCGCCTCCTTGCCGCCCAGCGTGAAACGGCCGCCGCGGTCGTTGCCCTCGACGCGCCCGGATAGCCCGGCAAACCCCGGCCAGGTGCCCACCGGCGCGATACCCAGGCGGCTGAAGGCGGCATCCAGCGCATAGGTGGCGACGGGCTCGCCGTCGGCGCCCCCGCTCCACTTCACGTTGAGCGGGGCCACCGTGCCGCTCGGCGCCAGTTCGGCCAGGCGCTTGCGCAGGTCCTCGTCGAGGGGCAGCCGGCCGGCCAGCCCTGACAAGGCCGCCAGATCCAGCTGGTTGGCGACGAACTCGCCCTTGCTGGGCGTGCCGCCGCGGCGCTCCTGCAGGCGCAGGAAGAAATCGGTCGGTACCACCACCAGGCCATCGCGGGTCTGCAGGGACAGGCGCCGGGCGCTGGCCTCGATGACGCCCTTGTCGTTGCGGAAGCGCAGCCGGCCTTCGGCGCGGGCCAGCAGGATGTCCTCAAGCTCCTTGCCAAGGCGGGCACGGGCGTCGCGCAGCGCGAAATCGGCAGTCAGCGCAGTAAATTGGCCCTTGGAAAAATCCAGCCAGGCGCGCAAACCGCCGGCGCCGTCCGCGTCGAGGGGGTAATCGACCCATTCCCGCCAGGCACCGAGATCGGCGTAGTCGAGCCCGGCGTAGAGTTCGCCGCTCCAGCTGTCGAGGCGGGCCGGATCGCGGCCGCGCAGTTCGCCGCGCACGTCGAGGGTTGCGGCAAGCGCCGCCGGCGGCTGGGCGACCAGGCCGAAGCGATGGCTGGCACCGTGGTTTTCCAGGCGGAAGGACAGCTTGTCGAGGCTCAGCGGCTCGGCCCCGCGCAGCGCGTCGGACCATTCCACCCGCGCGTTGCGGATCACGATCTCGCGCTGATCGAGCAGCCAGGCCGGGAAATCGCTGGGCTCGCCCGCCCCGTTGACCTGCAGCCCGGCCACGAAGATGCGCCCATCGGCGAGGCGCCGGATGGCCAGCTCGGGGGCCTCGATCTCCAGCCGGTGCAGGCGCAGGCGCATGAACAGCAGCGACGTCCAGCCCACTTCGGTGTCCACCCGGTCGAGGCTCAGGGCCGGCTGGCCAGCCTTGTCCTTGATGACCAGCCCGCCCAGCTGCAGGTGGGGATGCAGGCCGCGCCAATCGGCCGACAGGCTGCCGATGTCTACCGGCAGGCCGAGGGAGCGGGACAGCAGCTGGGCGATCTCGCCGCGGTAGGCCGGCACCATCGGCAGCACCACGTGGCGCATGCCGAGAAAACCCAGCCCGCCGACGAAATAGACGACCAGCCCGATGCCCACCAGCCGGCGCACGCACAGGCTGGGCAGATGCAGCAGCGACCAGCGCAGGAACTTACGCGCGCGCAGCACAATCACCGGCAGCAGACGGGGCCGATGCGGGCACATGCCGGAAGGCGATACCTACGGCGTCAGGCTTGACGAAAATCAGTCCGGCAGACATAACTCGGGGCGAACATAAACAGTCCCGCATTCTATCAATCGGCCCCGCCCATGTCCGAAGCAAACATCATTCTTCCCGCCCCCGTCGAGACGGCCCTCGCCAGCTCCCGCTTCCTGCGCCGCCAGCTGGACAGCCGCCCTTGGCTGGCCGGGCACCTGGCAGCCAGTATCGGCGCCCCCCTCGATGCCACCGCGCTGCGGGATTACCTGCGCGCCGAGAAGGTGGACGACAACAACCTGAAGACCGTGCTGCGCAAGTTGCGGGCGTGGGTGATCTGCCACGTGCTGGTGCGCGACATCGCGCGCCTGGCCGACCTGACGGAAGTCACCGAGACGATGACGCTGCTCGCCGACATCGCCGTCGAGACCGCCCACGACGTGCTGCGCGACCAGCTGGTGGCGCGCCACGGCATGCCGGTGTCGGCGGACGGCCGCGAGCAGGAGTTCATCATCATCGGCATGGGCAAGCTGGGCGGCCGCGAGCTCAACGTATCGTCCGACATCGACCTGATCTTCGTCTATCCGGAAGACGGCGCCACCGCCGGGCCGAAGGTCATCGACAACTTCGAGTTCTTCACCAAGCTCGGCCGCGGCGTGATCCAGGCCCTCAACGACCTCACCGGCGACGGCCAGGTCTTCCGCGTGGACATGCGCCTGCGCCCCAACGGCGACTCCGGCCCGCTGGTGGCCAGCTTCGACATGCTGGAAAACTACTTCATCACCCAGGGCCGCGAGTGGGAACGCTATGCCTGGATCAAGGCCCGCGTGATGACCGGCATCCGCGGCGCCGAGCTGTCGGCGATCGCCCGCCCCTTCATCTTCCGCAAGTACCTGGACTTCGGCGCCATCAACGCGATGCGCGACCTGCACGCGCAGATCCGCCGCGAGGTGGCCCGCAAGGACATGGCCAACAACGTCAAGCTGGGTCCGGGCGGCATCCGCGAGATCGAGTTCCTGGCCCAGGTCTTCCAGCTGATCCGCGGCGGGCGCGACAGCGCGCTGCAGATCAAGCCGACCCTCAAGGTACTCGACCGCCTCGCCGAGCGCGGCATCATCGCCCGCCAGGCGGAGCGCGAGCTGGCCGCCGCCTACGACTTCCTGCGCCGCCTGGAGCACCGCCTGCAATACCTGGACGACGCCCAGACCCACAACCTGCCGGCCAGCCCGGAAGACCAGACGATCATCGCCAGGGCGATGGGCTTCGCCTCGTACGAGGCCCTGCTGGTGGAGCTGGACGACCACCGGGAAGTGGTCGGCCGCCACTTCAACGGCGTCTTCGGGGACCCCACTGAGGCCGGCCACGACCTCGACACCCTGTGGTCCACCGCCTGCGACGAGACGCGCAGCAGCGAGGAGTTCCAGCGCCTCGGCTATCCCGACCCGGCCGCCGCCGCCCGCCGCCTGTCCGCCGTGCGCAGCGGCAACCGCTACCAGCAGATGCCGCCGTCGATCAAGATGCGCTTCGATCCGCTGATCCCGCGGGTCATCGAGGCCGCCGCCGAGACCGCCGACCCGAACGCCACCTTCGAGCGCCTGCTCGACATGCTCGACGCGATCAGCCGGCGCGGCTCCTACCTGGCCCTGCTGCAGCAGTATCCGCAGACCCTGCACAAGGTTGCCGAGCTGGTCAGCGCCTCCTTGTGGGCGGCCCAGTTCCTCAACCGCCACCCGCTGCTCCTCGACGAAGCCCTCGACCCGCGCATCCTCGAGGAAGAACTCGACCTGCCCGCCTTCCGCGCCGACCTGGCCCGCCAGCTCGACGAGATCGAGCCGGACATGGAACGCCAGATGGACCTGATGCGCGAGCAGCACCACGCCCAGGTGTTCCGCCTGCTCACCAAGGACATCGCCGGCAAGCTGACCGTCGAGCGCCACGCCGACTTCCTGTCGGCACTAGCCGACATCATCGTGGACCTGACGATCACCGTGTGCTGGCGCAAGATCAAGACCCGCCACCGGGACGACCCGAAGTTCGCGGTACTGGCCTATGGCAAGCTGGGCGGCAAGGAGCTCGGCTACGCCTCCGACCTGGACATGGTCTTCGTGCATGACGACGACGCCCCGGAGGCCGCCGAGGTTTACACCCGCCTCGGCCAGCGCACCAACACCTGGCTGTCCGCCCAGACCCCGGCCGGCCAGCTCTTCGAGACCGACCTGCGCTTGCGCCCGAATGGCGATTCCGGCCTGATGGTGGTGTCCCTCGAGGCCTTCCGCCAGTACCAGCTGGAGAACGCCTGGGTGTGGGAACACCAGGCCCTGACGCGGGCGCGCTTCTGCGCCGGCGACCGGGAGATCGGCCGCAAGTTCGAGGAAATCCGCATCGAGGTGCTGCGTCAGCCCCGCGACCTGGCCAAGCTGCGCGAGGAAGTGCTGGCGATGCGCCAACGCATGGCGGACGCCCATACCCACAAATCGGACCTGTTCGATCTCAAGCACGACCGCGGTGGCCTGATCGACGTGGAATTCATCGTGCAGTACCTGGTCCTCGGTTACGCCCATCAGCACGCCAGCCTGACCGGCAACCTGGGCAACATCGCGCTGCTGAAGATGGCCGGCGAACTGGGCCTGATCCCGGCGGACCAGGCTGCCACGGTGGCCGACAGCTACCGGGAATACCGCCGCCTGCAGCACGGCCAGCGCCTCAACAATCAGGTCTCGCGGGTGGACCAGGCGCTGGTGGCGGAACAGGCCGCCGGCGTACGGGCCCTGTGGAAGCGGGTCTTCGACGACACGCCGGGCTGAGGGCTACAGGCCATGGAGAAGGTGCCGACGATCCTCTTCGGCGCCTTCGATCGCCACAACTTCGGCGACCTGCTGTTCCCGCACATCGCCGCGGCGCTGCTGCCCGGCGTCGCACCGCTCTGCGCCGGCCTCGCCGAGCGCGACTTGCGCCCCTTCGGCGGGCACCGGGTACGGGCGCTGGCCGAACTCGCCGGAGAGTTCGGCACCCAGCCGCTGAACCTGATCCACGTTGGCGGCGAAGTGCTCAGCTGCGAAGCCTGGCCGGCCGCGCTGATGCTGCAGACCACGGCCGACGCCGGCCCGCTGATCGCCCGCTACGACCGGCATACGGAAAGCCGCAATGCCTGGGCTCGCCAGCAGACCGGCCTGGCCGATCTGGCACCCTATTGCGCAGACCCGACGCTATTTCCCGCTGCCCGGCTGCTCTACGCCGGTGCCGGCGGCGTAAGCCTTGACCAGGCCGAGCCCGGCCTGCGCCGCGAAGTCGTCGCCAAGCTGGCCGCCGCCCATGCGGTGGGAGTACGCGACCGGCTCACGCTCGGCCATCTCCATGCAGAGGGGATCCCGGCTGAACTGCTGCCCGACCCGGCGGTACTGGTAGCGGACCTGTTTGGCGACACGATCCGCCAGCACCAGCAGCACGGAGAGGTCGCCGACACGATCCACCGCTGCCCGAACGGCTATCTGGCCGTGCAGTTCAGCTCCGACTTCGGCGACGACGCGACGCTGGCGGGCATCGCCAGCCAGCTGGCCCTGCTCGCCGACGCCCGCGGCCTGGACATCGTGCTGTTCCGCGCCGGCGCCGCGCCATGGCACGACGACCTGGATTGCCTGGAGCGCCTGGCCCACCGGCTCGGCCCCCGCGCCCTGGTCTTCCCGTCGCTCCAGCTGTGGGACATCTGTGCGCTGATCGCTGCCAGCCGTGGCTTCTGCGGCAGCAGCCTGCACAGCCGCATCGTCGCCACCGCGTGGGCGCTGCCGCGGCTCAACGTCGCACGTGCCGGCCAAGGCGCCAAACAGGCCGCCTGGGCCGCCACTTGGGAAGCGCCAGGCTTGCCCGGCGTCGTGGGCATCGGCGACATCGCCGCCGGCCTGGCGCGGGCACTGGATATTCCGGCCTGCACACGCGAACGCCTGGCGCGGGAGCTGGCCCGGCGCTATCGCGAAGGCTGGACCGCACTCCTGCAGCTGGCCGCCATCCCCCTCCAGTGGGGGTGAATTCATTCGCCCGCGGACTTCGGGGAACCGACTGAGGGCGAATGAATTCGCCCCCACAAAATCGCCGCCCAAAAACAGTCGGCCCCACAAAGCAGCGGCATCGCAATCCGGCCCCCGCCCCGCCTCCGGGCCGGCCACCTAATGGCCAGCCAGCCGTCAGGCCAGCCGGTCCTCAAGCGCTCAAGCCTTGTCGCGTGTATCCAGCCACACGTCGAGGCCTTGCGCATTGAGCTCGACGTCCAGCGCCAGGATGCGCCGCCAGTCGGCTTCCGGCACCGTCCAGCCCTGGCGGTGCGCCTCTTCGCCGACCAGCGTCCAGATGTCCGCCTCGATCGCCGTCTTGCGGCTGGCACCGGCCGCCGCGTGGCGCTCGGCGATGGTCACGTGGGCATCGATCAGGCGGTGCAGGTCAGCGGCCAGGCGCGGTACGTCCTGCACCTGGGCGTAGTGGGTCAGGTACATGGCGGTCGGCTGCTCGGCCTCCATGCGGGCGATGGACGCATGCATCGCGTCCGGCTCGAACTGCACCGGCGTGGTGGTCGGGAAGATGCTCGGCCGGCCGTCCACGTCGAAAGCCCGGTAGGACAGGCCGAAGGTGTCGCCGGTGAAGAAGGCGCGGCTGGCGGTGTCGAAATAACAGACGTGGTGGCGGGCATGGCCCGGCGTGTCGAAGATGCGGAGCTTACGCCCGGCCAGGTCGAGCTCCAGCCCGTCGGTGGCCTCGACGATGCGTTCCGCCGGCACCGGCAGCAGCTCGCCGTAGAGCTCCCTGGCGCGCTCCGGCCCGTACACCGCAGACACGCCGGCGAACAGCTTGGACGGCTCGATCATGTGCCGCGCGCCGCGGGGATGAACCACCAGCTTCGCGTTGGGAAAGGCCTGCATGAAGGCTCCGGCGCCACCGGCGTGGTCCAGGTGGATATGGGTCAGCAGCACGTAGTCGACCGCCTCCGGCGTCAGCCCGGTTTCGGCCAGCGCGGCCAGCACGTGGTGCAGGGATTCGTTGTTGCCGGTATCCACCAGCGCCGCCCGGCCGCCCTCCTCGATGAGATGGATCGCCGCCACGTCCGGCCCCGTATAGCCCGAATCCACCGCGTAGATACCGTTGCCGAAATCAATCAAGCCGTGCATGAAAATTCCTTTAAATAAACCGTGATTTTGTCCACGGGAAGGACTTAAATAGGAGTTGCCTTCCATCGAAGACCGTATCTGACGACGACCGTCCGGCCTCCCGCAACATCGGTGGAAAGCCAGCAGGAGAACGCCATCATGTTGACACTGCAAGACTGCATCGAGCTCTCTGACCTGAGCGAAGACGAAATCCTGGCCATTGCCGAACACGAACATGTGCCCGAGATGCTCGCCGTGGAGATGGGCTGCTATCTATGCCACTCTCCGGAAGGCGACCGCCGCATCCGCCACATGATCGCCGACGACATCAAGCATTCCCGTGAAAAGGGCGACGAGGAACACACCGCAGAACTGCGCTCTGTGCTCAAGCACTACATCAACGAGCATCACGGGTCCGTATAGGCCACCATTCTGGGGTCGCCTCGCATGAAGCGGGTTGGCATAATCAGCCAACCCGTTTTCATTTTCAGCCCAAATGGCGATTCTCCGATGCAACAAGTGCGGCCATGTGGCCGAAGCACCCACCGACCGGATCGGGACATCGATCGAATGCCCCGCGTGCGCCAATCCGGTCCCGGTCTACGACACCGTGCTCTTCGTGCGGAAAGTGCTGCAGCAGTATTTCACCCAGCAGGATGAGATCAAGCGCCTGCGCGCCACCGGGGAAGCCGCCACCGCAGCGCCCCGCGGGGCGGACGTAGCCCCCCTAGCCACGCTCGACATTCACAATACGGACCACCTGGCCAGCGAAGAATGGCACCGGCAGATCGTGAGCTGGTTTCAGCGTCGCCAGATTCAGGTCCGCCCAAGCCTGGATGCGGTCAATACCACCGGCTTCTTTGACGAGATCGCCGTCGAGATCGGCGACAACTACGCCCTCCTGGGCGAGGTGGTCGAAAAGATCCGCTGGGGCCAGCAGAAGGATGTTCCCCATTTCAGCCTCAAGCTCGGCGAACGCAGCCAGAAGGATGGGCAAGCCATCAATGCCTTCTGCAAGCGCCTCTACGAGCACACCTTTCTTGCCAAGTACTTCTATCAGAAGCAGGACAAGATCGGGCGCGCCACCATCCAGTCGGTGCCGGCCATCCGCAGCTTCTTTGCCGGAGAATGGCTGGAGTGGTACGCACTGATGAAACTCCTCGCCCTCTTCCAGCGGAAGGCGCGGCCTTTCTCGTGCACCCGCAATCTGTCCGTCGTCTTCCCGAACGAAGACCTGCACGAACTCGATGTGTTCTTCCTGGTCGATGACAACACACCCGTCTGCATCGAATGCAAGACCGGCGAGTTCCGCCAGGACATCGACAAGTACCTCAAGCTGAGGAAGCGCCTGGGCATCGACCGCAGCCAGTTCATCCTGTGCTGCACGGGCCTCACCGACGAGCAGGCCGCAGGCCTGTCGGGCATGTATGAGCTGACTTTCACCAGCCCCACCGGACTGGCCGCACATATTGCAAAGCTGTTCTGACCTGCACCGCCGGGCGGGGTAAAATCCCGCCCCTATGAGCCGCGCCCGCGAAACCCTATTCCACGTCTTCGGTTACACCCAGTTCCGCGGTCCGCAGGAGGACATCGTCGAACACGTGGCAGCCGGCGGCGACGCCTTGGTGCTGATGCCCACCGGCGGCGGCAAGTCCCTGTGCTATCAGATCCCGGCGCTGCTGCGGCCGGGCGTGGCGATCGTCGTGTCGCCGCTGATCGCGCTGATGCAGGACCAGGTCAGCGCGCTGAAGGAGGTCGGTGCAGCAGCCGACTTCCTCAACTCCAGCCTGAGTTTCGAGCGGGCCATGGAAATCGAGCGGGCGATGCTGGCCGGCGCGCTCGATCTGCTCTACGTGGCGCCGGAGCGCCTGGTCACGCCGCGCTTCCTCGACCTGCTCGACCACCTGCACGAATCCGGCCAGCTGGCCCTGTTCGCCATTGACGAGGCGCACTGCGTGTCCCAATGGGGCCACGACTTCCGGCCCGAGTACCTGCAGCTGTCGATCCTGCCGGAACGTTATCCGCAGGTGCCGCGCATCGCACTGACCGCCACCGCCGACGCCCAGACCCGCCGCGAGATCGCCGAGCGCCTGCGCCTGACCGACGCCCGCGAGTTCGTGTCCAGCTTCGATCGGCCGAACATCCGCTACACCATCGTCCCCAAGGACAATCCCCGCGCCCAGCTGCTGGCCTTCCTGAAGGACGGACATATGGACGAGGCTGGCATTGTCTATTGCAGCTCCCGCAAGAAGGTGGACGAAACCGCCGCCTGGCTGCAGGAGAAGGGCATCACCGCCCTGCCCTACCATGCCGGCATGGGCGCCGACGAGCGGGCGCTCAATCAGGACCGCTTCCTGCGCGAGGACGGCATCGTGATGGTCGCCACCGTCGCCTTCGGCATGGGCATCGACAAGCCCGACGTGCGCTTCGTCGCCCACCTGGACCTGCCGCGTTCCATCGAGGGCTACTACCAGGAAACCGGCCGCGCCGGCCGCGACGGCCAGGCCGCCGAGGCGTGGATGGCCTACAGTGTGGCCGACCTGGTGCAGCAACGCCGCTTCATCGACCAGGGCGAGGCCGGCGACGAGGTGAAGCGGGTCGCCACCGCCAAGCTCGACGCCCTGCTGGGCCTCTGCGAGACCACCGGCTGCCGCCGCCAGCGCCTGCTCGGCTACTTCGACGAAGCCGCCGAACCCTGCGGCAACTGCGACACCTGCCTGCATCCGCCCCAGGTACGCGACGCCACCGAATCGGCGCGCAAGGCCCTGTCCTGCGTGTTCCGTACCGGCAGCCGCTTCGGTGCCGGCCACGTGGTGGACGTGCTGCTCGGCAAGACCACCGACAAGGTCAAGGAGTGGCAGCACGACCAGGTCAGCACCTTCGGCATCGGCAACGAACTGGACGACAAGGGCTGGCGCACGCTGATCCGCCAGCTGGTGGCCCATGGCGCGCTGGCGGTGGATCACGAACGCTTCGGCGCGCTGACCCTCACCGAGAGCGCCCGTCCGCTGCTGCGCGGCGAAACCAGCTTCACGCTGCGCATCGACACCACACCCGCCAAGAAGGGCCGCAAGGGCGACACCACCCGCAAGCTGCGCGAATGGCCGGAAGCCACCGGCGAGGAAGCCGTGCTCCTGGACCGCCTGCGCGCCTGGCGCGCCGCCACCGCCAAGGAACGCAACGTGCCCGCCTACGTGATCTTCCACGACGCCACCCTGCGCGACATCGCCCACCAGCGCCCGGACAGCATCGAGGAACTGGCAACCATCTCCGGCGTCGGCGACCGCAAGCTGGAGGCCTACGGGGACGACATCCTGGCCGTGCTGGCCGAAACGTAAGAATGGAGGCTGTGGGCTGGGCCTGTGGGCTGGG
>JAFEDK010000025.1:0-131120 GCA_018241665.1 Pseudomonadota bacterium | reverse complement strand
CACGTGCGGAGGGCGAATGAATTCCCCCCCACAGGGCAGCCTGCAACTCGCCCCCACGGGACAAGCGTCAATTCACCCTCACAAGAAAGCCAGACAACAATCAAAAAGGGCGCCTCAGCGCCCTTTCTCATTACCGCAATCCGCTACCGGATCACTTCACCGCCAGCAGCTCCACTTCGAACACCAGCGTGGCGTTCGGCGGGATCACGCCGCCGGCGCCGCGGGCGCCGTAGCCGAGGTTCGGCGGAATGGTCAGCTTGCGCTTGCCGCCGACCTTCATGCCCTGCACGCCTTCATCCCAGCCGGCGATCACGTGGCGAGCGCCAAGGGGGAAGACGAAGGGGTCGTTGCGGTCCTTGCTGGAGTCGAACTTCTTGCCGTCGGTGAGCCAGCCGGTGTAATGCACCTGCACGTGCTGGCCTGCGGTGGCTTCGGCACCGCTGCCGACTTCCAGATCTTCGATGACGAGGCCGCTCGCCGTGGTGACTTGGGTCATGGAACACTCCTTGTAATAGACCGGCGGGATTCTATTTCAACTGGCCCTCACCCGCTTGGCGAACTTGCTGCGGAACTTGGCCACCTTGGGCGCCACCACGTACTGACAGTAGGGCTGGAAGGGATTCCGCGCGAAATAGTCGTCGTGGTAGGCCTCCGCCGGCCAGAAGGTCGGCGCCGGCAGCACTTCGGTTACGACAGGATCGCGGAAGACGCCTTCTCGGGTCAGTTCGGCGATCTTCGCGCGGGCAGCGGCATCCTGTTCGGCGCTGGTGGTGAAGATCGCCGAGCGGTACTGGGTACCCACGTCGTTGCCCTGGCGGTTGGGGGTCGTCGGATCGTGGATCGCGAAAAACACGTCGAGCAGGTCGGCGAAGCCGATCCGCGCCGGATCGAACTCCACGCGCACCACTTCCGCGTGGCCGGTGTCACCGTCGCACACCTGATGGTAAGTGGGCGAATCGACGTGTCCGCCGATGTAGCCGGACTTCACCGACAGGACGCCTTCCGCATCCACGAAAACGGCTTCGAGGCACCAGAAGCAGCCGCCGCCAAGAATGGCGACCTCGGTCGCCGCAGCTTGGGTTGTCATGTTTTCTCTCTTGAAATGGGGTTGTCCCCGTGCAGACCTCAGTCCGGCGGGAAAACTTCAAGATAAAGCAGATCGCTGGCAAAGGCGAGGCACGGCAGGGACAACAACAGCAGCGGTGGACACAGGGCGGTGGCGATCAGCGCAACCGCGAGGGTCAGGGCCCACGCCAGCAGCGCCGCAAAGTTGCCGAACACCGCCCGCACGCTGGCGCTCACCGCGGGCACCAGCGTCGTGCGGCGGTCGAACAGCAGTGGGATCGAAAAGGCCGACACGCAGAACACGATGAACGCCAGCACCGCGCCCATCACGCTGGTGAAGGCATGGAAGCGCAGCACCTGGGCGGGCGTCGGCACATCGCTGCCGATCATGAAGCTGTACACCGTCGCCGCGTCGGTCAGCCAGATCATCAGCAGCAAGGTACATACCGCCGCCATCACCCACAGGCCACGCGGCGCCTGACGGAAGCCGGCCAGCGCGTCGGCCAGGCGGGCGCGGCGCCCGGCACCATATGCCCGGCGCAGGCCGAAGAAGCCCGCCAGCACGGCCGGGCCGACCAGCAGGAAGCCGCCGGCGAAGGGCAGCATCATTGACGTCAGGCCGAAGCGCCACAACAGCCCGTGGATCAGCAGCCCCAACGCGGCGAACACCCCGGCCAGCGCGACGGCCGGCTGCAGGCAATGGCGCAGGCAGCGCCAGCCTTCGCCGATGGCGGCAAAGACGACGGCAACGGGAATCCGGCGGGGATCGAGGTTGGCGGACACGGCACCACTCCAATGGGCGAGACCCACATCTCGCCGCAGCCGCCGCCCACCGTCCATGACCAGGATCAAGCCCGCCCGCGACCTCAGCGGAAGGACACGGAAAACAGCATGTCCACCGCGTTCTCGCTGCCCGCCCGGCCGATCACCGAGATGCCGCGGGTCAGCTGGTAACTGAGCTTGACGATGCTGGTGGTGCCGGCGATGCCCTGCTCGAAGGACAGCAGGGCCCGCGTGGACAGCCGCTTGCCGATGGAGATCACCTGGCCGGGCACCGTCGTCCCCGCCGACTGGGATGACGCACTCGACGTGGTGCCGGTGACACTACCGGTGGCCACGCTGCTGGTCTGCACGCGGCTGCGCGGGTCGCTGCTGGCCCCGAATGAGAACTCGTCGAAGCCCAGGTTGCGCGCCAGCGTGGCCGGCAGACCGCCGCCGGTGCCGCCGAGCAGGGCCTGGGCGGCCGGCAGCAGCAGCGCCATTTCGCCGCCGGAGCCCTGATCGGGCGGACGCCCGAGGACGATCCAGCCAAGCTTCTCCGGATCCGGCACATTCGGCTCGGAGACCAGCCGTACCACTGGCCGGCGGGCCGTACCGCCGATGCCGACACCGGCCTCGACGCTCAAACCCTTGCGCAAGGCCACCACGTTGAGGCTGGGGTTGGCGATCGGCCCGGCGAAGGTGACGATGCCACGCTCGATGGACAGCTTCTGCCCGTAGCCCTCGAAGACGCCGCCCTGGGTGGTGATCACGCCGCTGGCGTGGAGGGGCTTGCCCTCGCCAGCCTGCAAACGCAGTTCACCGGCCAGCCGGGTATCCACGCCAAGAGCCTTCACATACAAGGCGTTACCGAGATTGACGACCAGGTCGCTGCCCATGTGAAAGGGGCTCGCCGACTTGCCGTTGTGATGGGGATCGATGACCTCCACGTCGTCGCCGAGGCTGGGCGCCGGCGTGCGCGACAGTTCCACGAAGCCGGCGTCGGCCACCAGCCGGCCCTTCAGGGTGGCGTAGTTCCAGCCACTCAGCACCTCCCCTTCGCCACTCAGCACCAGCCACTGGTCTACCCGCTGTAGCAGCGGCAGGCGCTCGGCGCGGAAGCTGAAGCGCCCTTCGCCACTGGCCAGCTGGACTTCGCCGCGGGCCGTCAGACTGCCGGGCTGGCGGGTCAGGCGGGCCACGTCGATGCGGCTCTCCCGCGGACGGACGCGGTTTGGCGACGCGAAGCTGAAATCCTCCAGGCGCAGGCGATCCTTGTCGAAGTCCGCCGCCAGCGTGCCGCCGGACAGGTGCAGCCCCTGGTCGGCCATCACGAAGCCAAGCCGCTCACCACGAATGCGCCCGGAGGTTTCCGGCCGTGCCGGGGTACCGGCAAGTGCGAACTCGCCCTTCAGGCTGCCCTCGGTCTTCAGGTTCTGGTCGGCCAGCGGACCGGCCCAGGCGATGTTCGGGATGTCGACCTTGGCGGAGCCGAGCAGCGGCGCATCCGGCACCAGGCGCAATTCGCCCGACGGCGTGCGCTCGGCCAGCGCCGTGCCGGCCCCGGCGGCGCTGCCGAGCTGGCTGCCGTGGGCACTGAAGCCAAAAGCCAGGCGGTTGGCGGCCGCAGACACGGACAGCTGCAGCTCGTCCAGCCCGAGGCGGACCGGCGAATCCCCCTGCAGCACGAGATCGCCCTTCTCCCGGTAGAAACGCAGCAGGCCATTGACCTGCTCGCCGATGTCCACGTCCCACTCGCCGCCGATCTGCAGGGAATCGCCGGTGGATTTGACGGCCCGCGTCGCCGGATCGAGCATGAAGCCGACCTGCACGCCGCTGACACTGCCACGGGCGAGCAGGCGGCGGGCCTGCCAGCGGGTTTCGTCGAGGCGGATGCGCCCGCCGGCACCGCCGCGCAATTCAGCCGCCCCCAGCCGGACCAGATCGGCCGACAGCGTGAGCGGCGCCGCCGCCAGCAAGTTGAGCGGATAGTCGCCGCGCGCCACCAGGCTTTCCAG
The DNA here is from genome assembly GCA_018241665.1 of Pseudomonadota bacterium. Taxonomy (GTDB): domain Bacteria; phylum Pseudomonadota; class Gammaproteobacteria; order Burkholderiales; family Rhodocyclaceae; genus Zoogloea. Next base: position 127,278 of record JAFEDK010000025.1, on the reverse strand, counting down.
ACGGCCTTCCCAGCGCGGTCCGTCGGACAGGGCGCCGGCCAGGGCCAGGCTGACCGCATTGCCCTTCGGCCCGCTGGCGTCCACACGCAGCCGGTTCGCGGCGCGGGTCCCTTCGAAGCTGAGACTGCCGCGGCTGACCAGGGCCTCCGTCGCTGTCGCTGCCTGCAGGCCGGCCAGCCCGACGGTCACCGAGATGGCCCCGTCACGCCCTTCGGCCAGACGGCCGCGGCCGTCCAGCCGGTCGACGCGCAGGCCGGCCAGCACCAGCTTCTCGCCCAGCAGTTCGAACTCACCGGCCGGCTGGGCGGGCGTGCCGCGCAGCACACCATCCGCCTTCAGGCGCCCGGCCACGCCGCGGCCGAAGACACCCAGCGCCGGCGCATCCACGTGCAGCGCCAGCGCGTCGCCAGGCTTGCCGTAGCGCCCCTGGGCGGACAGATGGTTGCCGGCCAGATCGAGGTTCACATCCGCATTGGCGATGCGCTGGCCATCCACGGCCAGCTCGCCCTTGCCGAGCAGCGGCTTGCCTTCGAGACGGCTCGGCAGCAGTTCGAAGCCGACACGCCCGACAAGCGTGGGCTGGCGGCGGCCGCTGGCCTCGAAGCGGGTGTTCAGATCGGCAGCCGGCGCGCGGGTCGTGAAAACGTGGGGGTCGAAATGGCTCAGCCGCCCGCGCAGCTCGAAGCGCCCGTCGCCGTCGAGGGCCAGCTTGCCGGACGCGTCCAGCCGGGCCTGGCGCGCGGTGGCGACGAGCTCCTCGACGCTGAGCGTCCCCGCCGCATGCCTGCCTTTGAGGCGCAGCGCCAGCTGCGGGTCGCGCAATTCGGCGCTGAAATTCTGCCCGGCGGCCTCGGCGTCGGCGCGGAGATGGCCGTCGATGCGGGTCGCCACGGCCCGCCGGTCGAGGCGGCGGGCATCGACGCCGCTCACCTGCAGATCGGCATCCAGGTGGCCGAAGCCGGCCTCGCCCTTGCCCTGCTCCTGAGCCTTCTCCTTGTTTTTCCCGGGTGCTCGCCAGGCAAGCCCACCACTAATCCGGCCCTTGCCAGGCAGCAGCAGCGCCAGCTCGGACGCCGCCAGCTCGCCGCCGGCCCAGCGCAACCGCGTGCCCAGGGATTCGAGCGGCAGCTTGCCCTGGTCGTAGGGGCCGGGCTGGTGGTTGCGGATCATCAACGGCCCGCTGACCACCCAGTCCGCCAGCGCCAGCGGGCGGCCGTCGGCCGGCTTCGCCGTGCTGGGTTCGAGATCCGCCTCCACGTCGAGCTGGGCGGCCGGTGCGGCGGCATGGAAACGGCTCGGGTCCACGCCCTGCACACGAAGCTTGGCCGAGCGCAGCGGTAATGCCGCGAAAGGCGTGGCCTGCACCTGGGCCGCCCCCTCCATGCCGCCCCCTTTGGCCTTGGCATGGAGCGCCAGCGTTTCCAGCGTGCCATCGGCCTGCGCCTCGATCGCGTAGGCTTCGCCAGCTTGACGGGTGTTCAGGCTGGCCATGGCCTTCAAGGCGAAAGGCCGCCGACCGTCGAGGCGGCCGCTGGCCGCTAGCTGGCCGAAAGGCGCAGCAGCCTTCAATTTTGAAAAATCGTGATGGCGCCCATCCGACTCGAGGCTGCCGTCGAGCCCGGTGAGTTCCAGATCCGGCGGCGCGGCCTGACCATCGACCAGCTTGCCGGTGAGCAGGCGATCGACGCGGACGCTGCCGAGGTGGACGGCGATGGGGAGTTCCAGGCTGAGCGGCAGGCTCAGCGGCGTGTCGTCGGGAAGGCTCGCGACGCGCAGCTCGGACGCCGCCAGCGAGGCCACGTCGAGACGACGGTTCGCCAGCGCGCCCGGACGCCAGTCCACCGCCAGATTGCGGATCTCCAGTTGCAGCGTTGGCGTGCGCAGTTGCAGGCTGCCGAGCTTGAATTCACCGAGGAGATAGCCTTGCGGCTTGTCGAGGCTCAGCAGGCCGCCGCTGAGACCATTGGCCAACCCGGCCAGCGCCCGCAGGCCGGACTCGCTGGCGCCGAGCCAGCCGAGCAGCAGCACGACGGCGGTGAGCAGGCCGAGCACGGCCGCCAGCACCCCGCGCAGCAGGCGGGCGGGGACCGCCTCACGACTCGATGAGGAGGATGGAGATGTGGACGGCGGCGGAGCACCGTCCGGCGCCGGATCGGCAGCGGGCTGCTCCGGCGCGTCACTCATGGATCAGCCGAACAGGCTGGCCAGGCCAGTGCCCGGATCGTCGACACGCATGAAGGCTTCGCCGACCAGGAAGGCATTGACCTTGTTGGCCCGCATCAACGCCACGTCGGCCGGCTGCAGGATGCCCGACTCGGTGACGACGATGCGCTCCGCCGGGATGCGCGGCAGTAGGTCAAGGGTGGTCTGCAGGCTGACCTCGAAGGTGCGCAGGTTGCGGTTGTTGACGCCCATCAGCGGCGTGCGCAGTTGCAGCGCGAGGTCGAGCTCGGCGCCGTTGTGCACTTCAACCAGCACGCCGAGGCCGAGGCTCTCGGCGATGGCTTCCATCTCCTGCATCTCGGCCAGGCTCAGCGCGGCGGCGATCAGCAGGATCGCGTCAGCGCCCATCGCGCGGGCTTCATAGACCTGGTAGGGATCGACCAGGAAGTCCTTGCGCAGGGCCGGCAGGCTGCAGGCGGCGCGGGCGGCCTGCAGGTATTCGGGGGCGCCCTGGAAGAACTGGCGGTCGGTCAGCACCGACAGACAGGCGGCGCCGGCCTTCTCGTAGCTGGCGGCAATCTCGGCCGGACGGAAGTCGGCGCGGATCACCCCCTTCGACGGGCTGGCCTTCTTGATCTCGGAAATCACCGCGGCCTGGCCGGCGGCGATCTTGGCGCGGATCGCGCCAACGAAGTCACGGGCGGCGGGCTGGGCGGCAGCCTGCTCGCGCACCGCGGCGTCGGAGACGGCGGCGCGGGCGGCGGCCACTTCCTCGCGCTTCACGGCGAGGATCTTGTTGAGGATGTCGGACATTCAGTTCTCCTGTGGGGGCGAATTCATTCGCCCGCGGAGGTCGATCAATGCACTGCGGGCGAATGAATTCGCCCCTACGGGGTCAGGCAAATTTCCTGGTACAGGCGACGAAGGCTTCCAGCTTGGCGCGGGCCTCGCCGGAGACCAGCACCTCGCGGGCACGGGCGATGCCCTCGCCGATGGAGTCGACCACGTTGGCCGTGTACAGCGCGGTACCGGCGTTCAGCACGACGATCTCGCGGGCCGGCCCGGCGTGGTTGTCGAGCACGCCGAGGAGCATCTCCTTCGATTCGTCGGCGGTGCTGACCTTGAGGCTGCGGCTGGACTTCATCAGCAGGCCATAGTCTTCCGGGTGGATCTCGTACTCGCGGATCTCGCCGTCCTTCAGCTCGCCGACCAGCGTCGCCGCGCCGAGGGAAACCTCGTCCATGCCGTCGCGGCCGTACACCACCAGCACGTGCTCGGCGCCGAGGCGCTGCATCACGCGCACGCAGATGCCGACCAGGTCGGGGTGGAACACGCCGAGCAGGGTGTTCGGCGCACCGGCCGGGTTGGTCAGCGGGCCGAGGATGTTGAACAGCGTGCGCACGCCCATCTCGCGGCGCACCGGCGCCACGTTCTTCATCGCGCTGTGGTGGTTGGGGGCGAACATGAAACCGATGCCGGTCTCCTGCACGCACTCGGCCACCTGCTGGGCGTTGAGGTTGAGATTCACGCCCAGGGCTTCCAGCACGTCGGCGCTGCCCGACTTGCTGGAAACGCTGCGCCCGCCATGCTTGGCGATCTTGGCGCCACCGGCGGCCGCCACGAAGATGGTGGCGGTGGAGATGTTGAAGGTGTGGGAACCGTCACCGCCGGTACCGACCACGTCGAGGAAGTGGCGGTCGTAGGGCACCGTGACCTTCGTCGCCAGCTCGCGCATCACCGTTGCAGCGGCAGAGATTTCGCCGATGGTCTCCTTCTTGACCCGCAGGCCAGTGAGGATGGCGGCGGTCATCACCGGCGAAATCTCGCCGGCCATGATCTGGCGCATCAGCGACAGCATCTCGTCGTAGAAGATCTCGCGATGATCGATGGTGCGTTGCAGGGCTTCCTGGGCGGAAAACGTCATGGCCAGCTCCGGTCAGGCTTGGGATTGTTCGAGGAAGTTGCGCAGCAGGTCGTGGCCGCGCTCGGTGAGGATGGATTCCGGGTGGAACTGCACGCCCTCGACGAACAGCGTCTTGTGGCGCACACCCATGATCTCGCCGTCGTCGGTCCACGCGGTAACCTCCAGGCAGTCGGGCAGGCTTTCGCGCTCGATGGCCAGGGAGTGGTAGCGGGTGCAGGTCAGCGGGTTGGGCAGGCCCTTGAAGACGCCCTTGTCCAGGTGATGGACCGGCGAGACCTTGCCGTGCATCAGCTTCTTGGCGTGGATGATCTTGCCGCCGAAGGCCGCGCCGATGCTCTGGTGGCCGAGGCACACGCCGAGCAGCGGGATCTTGCCGGCGAATTCCTTGATCGCCGCCACCGAGATGCCCGCCTCCGCCGGCGAACACGGGCCGGGGGAGACGACGAGCTGGGCGGGCTTGAGCTGGGCGATCTGCTCGAGGGTGATCTCGTCGTTGCGATACACCTGCACGTCGGCGCCCAGTTCGCCAAAGTACTGCACGAGGTTGTAGGTGAAGCTGTCGTAGTTGTCGATCATCAGCAGCATGGCTGCACATCCTTTCCGGAGCGGCGCCCCGCCGGCTGGGCGGGGGCCGTTGATGGGTGTCGGGCCGGGGTGGCCGGGCATCGCGGGGCGACGCGCAGGGCCAGCCGGGCCGCGGCGTTCTCTGTGCTTACAGGGCCGTATCGAGCCCGGCCTCGGCGATCTCGGCGGCGCGCAGCATGGCGCGCGCCTTGGTCTGGGTTTCCACCCATTCGGCCTGGGGGTCGGAGTCGGCAACGATGCCGGCGCCCGCCTGCACGTGGATCTGCCCGTCCTTCAGCACCGCGGTGCGGATCGCGATGGCCAGGTCCATGTCGCCATGAAAGCCGATGTAGCCGACCGAGCCGGCGTAGATGCCGCGCTTGGTGGGCTCCAGCTCGTCGATGATCTCCATCGCGCGCAGCTTGGGCGCGCCGGACACGGTGCCGGCCGGGAAGGTGGCGCGCAGCACGGCCAGCGGATTGAGGCCGTCCTTCAGCTTGCCTTCCACATTGGAGACGATGTGCATCACGTGGGAGTAGCGTTCCACCGTGAACTGCTCGGTGACGCGCACCGAGCCGGTCTTGGCGACGCGGCCACAGTCGTTGCGGCCAAGGTCGAGGAGCTGCAAGTGCTCGGCACGCTCCTTCTCGTCGGCCAGCAGTTCCTGCTCCAGTGCCTGGTCCTCGTCGTGGGTCGCGCCGCGCTTGCGGGTGCCGGCGATCGGACGCACGGTGACGTCCTTGTCCTCGAGGCGCACCAGGATCTCCGGCGACGCGCCGACCACCTGGAAGTCCTCGAAGTTGAAATAGAACATGTAGGGCGACGGGTTGAGGCTGCGGATCGCCCGGTACAGGGCCAGCGGGCTGGCGCCGAAGGGCTTGCTCATGCGCTGGCTGAGCACCACCTGCATGATGTCGCCCTCGACGATGTAGTCCTTGCCCTTCTGCACGGCGGCCTTGAAGGCCTCTTCGCCGAAGCTCGACACCGGCTCGGACGGCTCGGCGCGGACTTCGACGGGCACCGACACCGGCTCGCGCAGCTTGCCGACCAGCTCCTTCAGGCGCTTCTGCGCGCGGCCGTAGGCGTTAGGCACGCCCGGCTCGGCATACACCACCAGGGTCAGCTTGCCGGACAGGTTGTCGACGATGGCGATTTCCTCGGACAGCAGCAGCAGGATGTCCGGGGTGCCGAGCACGTCCTTCTTTTCGGTCTTGGCCAGGCGCGGCTCGATGTAGCGCACCGTGTCATAGCCGAAGCAGCCCACCAGGCCACCGGCGAAGCGCGGCAGGCGCGCGCGCGGCGGCACCTTGATGCGCTCCATGAACTCGGCGATGTACTCGAGCGGATCGCCGCCGTCGCGGCGCTCCACAACGCGGTCGTTGGTCAGCAGCAGCACCGAGCGGCCATGCACCTCGATGCGCGTCGGGGCGGACAGGCCGATGATGGAATAGCGGCCAAAACGCTCGCCGCCCTGCACGGATTCGAGCAGGTAGGTATTGGGCGCGTTGGCCAGCTTGAGATAGACGGAAAGGGGGGTGTCGAGATCCGCGAAGGTTTCGACGGTAACCGGGATACGGTTGAAACCCTGGGCGGCCAGGGCGTGGAATTCGGCTTCGGTCATGGAGACTCCGGAAGGGCGTGGTGCTTTTTCGCGAGGGTATCACGGGGCAGGCCCGCGACAGTTCTGGGCAGCTCAGGCGAGCAGCCATGACCGGCCGCCGCATCCGCCAGAGCGGGGGATACGAACGGCAGGGAACTCCTCTACGAAGAACACGCGCTTGCGGGTCACGATGATGTTGGGATCCGTTGGATTCAGCCGAGAATGCGCGGCAGCGCATCGACGAGGCTCGATAGTAGCCCGTCGCATTCGATGCTGTCCACCGCCACGCCCTCGCTGTAGCCATAGGTGACGAGCAGCACCGGCATGCCGGCGGCGCGGGCGGCTTCGGCGTCGTTGGCGGAGTCGCCGATCATCAGGGATTCGTCCGCCGCCGCACCGAGCAGTGCGCAGGCGTGCAGCAGCGGCGCCGGGTGGGGCTTCTTGTCGGCCAGCGTGTCGCCGCTGACGGTGGCGCCGAAGAAACCGGCGATGCCCATCCGTTCAAGCAGCGGCCCGGTGAAGGCGGTCGGCTTGTTGGTCACGCAGGCCATCGCCACGCCACGCTCGCGCAGGGCCTCCAGCGCCGGCACGACGCCGTCGTAGATCAGCGTGCATTCGCCGTTCACATCGGCGTAGTGGCGGCGGAAGGCGGCCACCGCCGCATCGATCTCCGCCTCGCCGGCCGAGCCGCTCTCCTCCAGGCAGCGCCGCACCAGGTTGAGCATGCCCTTGCCGACGAAAGTGCGGATCACCTCGATGTCGTGGGGCGGGCGGCCGAGTTCCAGCATCATGCGCCGGCAGGCTTCCGACAGGTCGGGGATGGAATCGAGCAGGGTGCCGTCCAGGTCGAACAGCACGGCACGGACGGCGCGGGAAGCGGGGGCAAGGGCAGCAGACATTACGGAACTCATGAGGCGGTACGGGAACGGGGGCGGCGCCTGCCGCCCCCGGAGGCGCAGGATAAGGGAGATCAGGCCGACGGCGCCAGCACCGGCCGGCGCCACGCACGCAACACCGCCGCCGCGACCATCAGCACGGGCAGCGACGCCAGCAGATTGACCCGCTCCCAGCCCATCCCATCGACCAGCGGTCCGGCGGCAAAGGTGGCCACACACACGACGAGGAACACCAGGCTGTCGTTGAGGGCCTGCAGGCGCGCCCGGTCGGCCTCCTGCCAGCATTCGGCGAGCCGCGTCGTGGCGCCCACGTAGAGGAAGTTCCAGCCCAGCCCGACGCCGACCAGGGCCAGCTGGAAATGCCCCAGCGCATCGCCGCCCAGCGCCACCCCGACCGCCAGCAGCAGCGCGACGCAGCCGGCCAGCATCACCGGCAGGCTGCCCCAGCGGCGGATCAGGTGGCCGGTGACGAAGGATGGCGCGAACATTGCCAGCAGGTGCCACTGGATCACCTCAGCTGTGGCGTCGAAATCCAGCCGGGCGCACAGCATGGCCAGCGGCGTGGCGGTCATCAGCAGGTTCATCACGCCATAGCCCACTGCGCCGGCCGCCAGCGCCAGGCGCACCCGCCCGTCGCGCAGGATCGCTGCGATGGGGCGGGACGGGCCGGCAACGCACGCAGCCGGTGCCGGCAGGCGCAGCTGGCCGGCCAGCACCGCCGCCAGCAACGACAGCCCGGCGAGGATCAGGAAGCTGGCGACGAACGGGGTGTCGAACAGCTGGCGCGTCTCGCGGGCCAGGAAGGGACCGAGGAAGGCCGCCAGCACCCCGCCGCTGAGGGTCAGCGATACCGCCAGCCCACGCTCCGCGGCGGGCACGGCCTCCAGCGCGGCGAAACGGTAATACTGGCCGGTCGCCCCCTGCACGCCGATGCCGATGCCGGCCAGCACGAACAGCGGGAAATGGCCCAGCGCCACGGCCAGCGCAGCCAGGCCCAGGCCGGCCGCGCCGCACAGGGCACCGGCCACGAAGATCTTCTGCCGGCCGAAGCGCGCCAGCAGGCGGGCGGCGACCTGCAGCGCAAGCAGCGTCGCCAGGTATTGGGCGGCCAGCGGCACGGTCGCCAGGCCGGCCGCCACCGACAGGTTGTGGCTGATCGACACCGACGCGGCCAGCACGAAGCCGATGACGGTCATCGTCAAGGCCTGGCACAGGGCCAGCAGGAGGACGTTGCGGTTCATGGGGCGGGACTCCGGAAATTTGGACAGCCCCATCGTCGCAGGCTAGAGTCATGGCAGAAATGACCAACAAACCACTTTTTCTGCCATGACGCGCAGCATCGCCCTCCTCGTCTATCCCGGCTTCCAGTTGCTCGACGCCGCCGGCCCGCTGAGCGCCTTCGAAGCCGCCAACGGCGTCATGCCCGGCAGCTACCAACTGGAAGCGCTGTCCCTCGCGGGCGGCCCGGTGGCGAGCTCCGGCGGCATCCAGCTGCTGACCCGCGCGGCGGCGGCCAGCGACGCCATCGATACCCTGCTGGTGGCGGGCGGCGACGGCGTGGATGCGGCCTCGGCCGATGCCGCCACCCTCGCCTTCGTCGGCGCCGCCTGCACGGCCGCCCGGCGGGCCGCCAGCGTGTGCTCGGGGGCCTGGCTGCTGGCCGCGGCCGGCCTGCTCGACGGCCGCCGCGCCACCACCCACTGGCGGCGCTCCCCGTCCTTCGCGCAGCGCTTTCCGCAGGTCAGCCTGGACGCGGACCGGATCTACATCCGCGACGGCAAGTTGTGGACCTCGGCGGGCATCACCGCGGGCATCGACCTGAGCCTCGCGCTGATCGCCGACGACCTCGGCGACAGCGTCGCGCGCCAGGTGGCGCGGCAGCTGGTGGTGTATTACCGGCGCCCCGGCGGGCAGTCGCAGTTCTCCGAAATCGCCGGCATGCAGGTGGCCGGCGGCACCTTCACGGACTTGCTGGATTACGTCCGGCACAACCTGCAGGCGCGCCTCGACGTGGACGAACTCGCCGCACGGGCGTGCATGAGCCCGCGCCACTTCGCGCGGCGCTTCAAAACGGAGATGGGAGTGACGCCGGCCCGGGCGGTCGAGCGGCTAAGGGTCGAAGCCGCCGCCGCGGCGCTGGAGAGCGGCAGCGCGTCGGTACAGGCGGTGGCGCGCAGCTGCGGCTTCGGCGACGCGGAACGGATGCGCCGCGCCTTCCTGCGGATTCACGGCGTGCCGCCGTCAGCCCGGCGGCGCGGCCGTGTGGAAGAAGATCAGACGCCGGCCAGCGCGCCGCGCAGATCGCCGATCACGGAGTTGTAGCGCTGCGGGTCGCTGTCCTTGCCGGCCCCGAAAACAGCCGAACCGGCCACGAAGGTGTCGGCACCGGCGCGGGCGATCTCGGCGATGTTGCCGACCTTCACGCCACCATCGATCTCCAGCAGGATCTTGCGGCCGCTGCGCTCGGCGTAGGCGTCGATCTTGGCGCGGGCCTCGCGCAGCTTGTCGAGAGCGCCGGGAATGAAGGACTGGCCGCCGAAGCCCGGGTTCACACTCATCACCAACACCACGTCGAGCTTGTCCATCACGTGGTCCATCCAGTTGAGGGGCGTCGCCGGGTTGAACACCAGGCCGGCCTGGCAACCGCTGTCGCGGATCAGGCCGAGCGTGCGATCGACGTGCTCGGAGGCTTCCGGGTGGAAGGTGATCACGTTGGCCCCGGCCTTGGCGAAGTCCGGCACGATACGGTCCACCGGCTTGACCATCAGATGCACGTCGATGGGCGCCGTGGTGTAAGGACGGATCGCCTCGCAGACCAGCGGGCCGATGGTCAGGTTCGGCACGTAATGGTTGTCCATCACGTCGAAGTGGATCCAGTCGGCGCCGGAGGCGATCACGTTGGCAACCTCCTCGCCGAGCTTGGCGAAATCGGCGGACAGAATGCTGGGGGCAATGCGGAAGGTCATGTTGAATCCTGGCGGGGGAGACGCGGGAGGGGCCATAGTCTACCCGCCCCGCTCCGCCTCCGCCAACGCGCGTCGGCGGGGTACCCGGGCCCCGCCGCTGCGGTTGCAGCTACAGGGCAATTCAGTTTCAATAAGCGCTCCCCAACCCGAGCACCCAACAAAAATGACAAGCGCCATCGACCAGGAAGCCATCGAGGTCACCGCGGTTTCCCGCTTCATCGAAGAGCAATCGGACCTGGAGGCGAACCGCTACGTGTTCGCCTATCACATCACCATCCGCAACGTCGGCCGCATCAGCGCCCAGCTGGTCAGCCGCCACTGGATCATCGCCGATGCCGAAGGCACGGTGCAGGAAGTCCAGGGTGCCGGCGTGATCGGCCAGCAGCCGGTACTGCAGCCCGGCCAGTCCTTCGAATACACCAGCGGCTGCACCATCGCCACGCCGGTCGGCACGATGAAGGGCAGCTACCAGATGGTCGCCGAGGACGGCACGCCTTTCGACGCGGACATCCCCGAATTCACGCTGGCCATGCCGCGCACCCTGCACTGAAGGCGGCGCGGCCGGCCACGGCTCACACCACGAACTGGCCGATCGCCTTGCTCATGCGGTCCACCGACTGATCCAGGCTCGCCACCGCGCTCTGGGTCTGGCTGACCACCGCCACGTTCTGGTCGGTCATCGACGCCACCCGCTCGATGTTCTGCGCCATCAACGTCATCGCGCTGCGCTGCTCGGCGGATGAATGGGTGATGTCGTTCACCATGCCGAGGGTGCGCCCCATCTGGGCGTTGATCTCCTGCAGCGCACTCTGCGCGCCCTGTACCAGCAGCACGCCGTCGCGCACCTGGCCGGCGCCGTCGCGCATGCCGTCCACCGCCTTCTGGGTCTCGCTTTGGATGCCGGCCACCATCGTGCTGATTTCCTGGGTCGCCTTGCCGGTACGCTCGGCCAGCTTGCGCACTTCGTCGGCCACCACCGCGAAACCGCGGCCCTGCTCGCCGGCCCGCGCCGCCTCGATGGCCGCATTGAGCGCCAGCAGGTTGGTCTGGTCGGCAATCTCGCGGATCACCCCGGTGATGCGCGAGATCTCCACCGACTGCTGGCCGAGCAGTTCCACCTGCCCGGCCGCATCGCGCACCGTATCGGCCAGGATCATGATCATGTCGCAGGCCTTGGCCGACACCTGGCCACCGCGCTCCGACACCTCGCTGGCGGTCTGCGCCGCGCCGCGGGTGGCACCGGCGTGCTCGGCCACCTCGCCGATCGCCACGGTGATCTGCTGGATGCCGGCCGCCGCCGACGAAGTCGCGTCGCTCTGCACCCGCGCCGCCTCGTTCACGTTGCTGACGCCCGAGGCCACCTCGCCGGACACCACCGCCACCTGCTTGGCCGTATCACCCATGCCCTGCACCGTGGCCTGCACCGATGACACGAAGCGGTCCGCGTCGCGGGCAATCTCGCCGAGCACGTCATGACGTGACAGCTCGAAGCGCTGGCGCAGGTCTCCGGTGGCAAGCAGGCGACCGAGGTAAGCATGCAGCGCGGCGGCGTCCCGCGCCAGGCCCGGCACGAAACCGAACAGGAAACACAGCCCCCACAGCAGGCCCAGCCCGCCTGCGCCGAGCATGAATTCGCGCAGGAAGGGCAGGCTGACGAGGCTCTGCGCCACGGCGCCGGCCGCCAGCACCAACAGCAGGCCGCCCGCCCCCAGCAGCTGGACCTGCGCCGACGTGAGCACCGCCCACGGCGAGCGGCGCGCCGGCACGACCCGGCCATGTTCGATACGGATCGAGCGGTCACCATCACGCACGCGCCGGTAGGCCTCCTCCGCCGCCCGTACATCCTCCCGCGACGGCCGCGAGCGTACCGACTGGAAGCCGACCACCCGGCCGTTTTCGCGCACCGGCGAGGCATTCGCCACCACCCAGTAGTAGCCACCGTCGCTACGCCGGTTCTTCACCAGGCCGCGCCACGGCAGGCCGGCCTTGAGGTCCTGCCACATGTCGGCGAAGGCCTCCTTCGGCATGTCGGGGTGGCGCACCATGTTGTGCGGCTGGCCGAGCATGGCCTCCCGTTGATAGCCGCTGATGTTGGCGAAGGCCTCGTTGGCCTCGACGATGCTGCCGTGGAGGTCGGTGCGGGAATAGATGAACTCGCCTTCAGGAAGCAGTGTTTCGATGTTTGTAATGGGAAGGTTCGTGCGCATTCTGAATCACCGTGTTCGTGGCCTTGCCTTCTCCACGCCAGCTCTGGCGTGGAAAACAGCACAGGGAGGAGTCCTTGCAGGCCTAAATGCAGGTCCTGTGCCATGCGATCGGGGCCAGGCCCCCAGACACTAAGCAGAGCTGACCAAACGGAGTCCAAGAACAACCAACGAACGAACGGCCGCAATGGGCAGAACGAGCCGTATCAAGCCTGTACGGCTGCGAATCCGGTTTTCAATCGGGATATGAAGTGCTTCACTCATCAAAAATGAAAAAATTCAAAAATGCTCAGTGATTTTGTCGACAAACTGACTTTTTCGACAGGATTTTGGCCTTACTGCAGTACACCACACCTCAATATCGCACCATCACGGTGCGTTTTCCGGAGATTTCCAGCCACGGACATGGCCTACGAGCGGGCATGGTGTTTGCTGAAGTGTAGCCATCCTCTATTGCAGCTCTTCGCAGGCCATCACCGTGCAAGCACAACTCGGACGCCCCCGTCGAACCAGCCTCCTCACGCCCCGGGCCGTGGACAGGACGCGCATCCTCGACACACTGGTGAACAACCTGGAAGGCATGGTCTATCGCTGCATGGACGACGCCTCCTGGACGATGGTCTTCGTCAGCCAGGGCAGCGCCGAACTGTGCGGCTACGCCCCGGCGGAGATCGTCGATAACGCCTGCATCTCCTGGGAAGAGATCACCCATCCCGACGACCGCGCCCGGGTCCGCGCGCAGATCCGCAGCGCTGCCCGCAACGGCCAGCGCTTCGCGGTGCAGTACCGCATCACCACCGCCAGCGGCCACACCAAGTGGGTACTGGAGCGCGGCATCACGGTACCCGACGAGCAGGGCAAGATCGTCATCGAGGGCTATGTGGAGGACGTGACCCCGCGGCGGGCCACCCTGGAGGCGCTGGAGCGCACCGAGTTGCGCTACCGCCACATTTTCGAATACGCCTCGGAAGGCATCTTCCAGACCACTCGCGAGGGCCGCTACCTGGCCGCCAACCCGGCCCTGGCCCGGCTGTATGGCTATGAGACGCCCCAGCAGCTGATGGCCGACCTGTCGGACATCGAGAGCCGGCTCTACGTGGACCCGAGCCGCCGCCACACTTTCCGCCACCTGATGGAAAGCCACGGCGAAGTCATCAATTTCGAATCCCTGGTGCGCCGCTGCGACGGCTCGATCATCTGGATCTCGGAGAACGCCCACACGGTACGCGGCCCCGAGGGCGAGTTCATCTGCTACGAAGGCACCGTCCAGGACATCACCGAGCGCAAGAGCACCGAGGAACACCTGCGCTTGCTGGCTACGGTGTTCTCCAACAGCAACGAGGCGATCATCGTCACCGATGCGCAGAACCGCATCGTCGCCACCAACCAGGCGTTCTCCAAGCTCACCGGCTACCAGCAGGAAGAAGTCGTCGGCCAGAATCCCCGCGTGCTGTCCGCCGGCAACACGCCGGCCGAAGTCTACAAAGAGATGTGGGACAGCCTGAACCACAGCGGCGCCTGGCAGGGCGAGCTGTGGGACCGGCGCAAGAACGGCGAACCCTACCCCAAGTGGCTGTCGATCTCACTGGTTCGCGACGCCAATGGCCAGGTACAGAACTACATCGGCAACTTCATCGACATCTCGGAGCTGAAGGCCTCCGAGGAGCGCATCCGCCACCTGGCCCACCACGACACCCTGACCAACCTGCCCAACCGCTTCAGCCTCAACGAGAAGCTGGAGCAGGCGATCGGCTTCTGCCACCGCAACGGCATGCAGATGGCGCTGATGCTGATCGATCTGGATCGCTTCAAGGCCATCAACGACACCCTCGGCCACCACGTCGGCGACGAACTGCTGATCCAGGTCGCCAACCGCCTGAGCAGCACGGTCCGCAAGAGCGACATCGTGGCCCGCCTCGGCGGCGACGAGTTCGTCGTCGTGCTGCCCGATGTGGACACCCCGGCCGACGCGGCCTACGTGGCCGACAAGATCGTCAGCGCGATCTCCGCCCCCTACCTGATCAACGGCCAGGAACAGCGCACCTCGCCGAGCATCGGCATCTGCATGTACCCCGACGACGCACTGGAAATCGGCGACCTGCTGAAGAACGCCGACGTGGCGATGTACTACGCCAAGGCCAAGGGGCGCGGCAACTACCAGTTCTTCACCGAAGGCATGAACGCCGCCACGGCCCAGCGCCTGGCCCTCGAATCGGAGCTGCGCATCGGCCTCGAGCGGGAGCAGTTCGTGCTGTACTACCAGCCCCAGATGGACCTGCGCAGCGGTCGCCTGGTCGGCGTGGAGGCGCTGGTGCGCTGGCAGCATCCGACCCGCGGGCTGGTCCCGCCGTCCGAGTTCATCCCGGTAGCCGAGGAAGCCGGCATCATTGACGCGCTGGGCGACTGGGTACTGCAGGAAGCCTGCCGGCAACTGCGCGACTGGCGCAACAAGGGCCTCGGCGCGATCCGCATGTCGATCAACCTGAGTACCGGGCAATTCCTCGACAAGACCCTGCCGCGGCGCATCCATGACCTGCTGGAATACCACGGCCTGCCGGCTGAGCTGCTCGACCTGGAAGTCACCGAGTCGGTGTCGATGGCGTCCCCCGACGAGACCATCGAGGTGATGAAGGCGCTCACCGAGAGCGGCCTGACCCTGTCCATCGACGATTTCGGCACCGGCTACTCGTCGCTGGCCTATCTCAAGCTGTTCCCGATCCGCACCCTGAAGATCGATCGCTCCTTCGTGAAGGACATCGAGACCGACCCCAGCGACGCGGACATCTGCGACGTGACGGTGCTGCTGGCCCACAAGATGGGGCTGGAGGTGATCGCCGAGGGCGTGGAAACCGAAGCCCAGCTCAAGTTCCTGCTCAGCATCGGCTGCGAGAAGATCCAGGGCTACCTGATCAGCGAGCCCCTGCCGGCCGATCGGGCCGAAGCCTTCCTGCTGCAGCGGGCACCGATGATGACCGGACTCGGCACCGTGGACCTGTGGCCCACGCCGTAAACGCAAACGCCACGAACACCGCAAAGCGGCGCCCGTGTGGCCGTGGACGTAGCCGACGCAGGTCAGGCCAGCGCCGTCACCGGCACCTCGAAATGCTCCAGCAGCATCTGCACGATCGCCGCCAGCGGCAGGTTCTCGGCGCTGGTCGGCACCGGCAGCAGCGGCGAGCCGTCCGGCTCCGGGAAATCGAGGTTGATGCCATAACGCCCGGCGGTCTGGCCATAGGTATACACGTAGGCTGCCAGCCCGACGTCCCCGTGGCTGAAGAAGCCCACCGCCTGCTCGTTGTCACGCCAGGCCTCGCTGACCACCACCCCGGCACGGGACAAGGGTCCTTCCACCTGTTCCATCAGGTAGGCAATCGAGCGGAACTTGTTCATCGCGGTTCTCCTGTCGGGCTTCGTTCAGTTGGCGGTGTGGCGCAGCAGCTTCAGGCAGGCCAGGGTGGACGCCAGGTCCACCGCGCGGGCATCGTCGAAGTTGCGGATGTAGGGATCGGCACCGGCGGCCAGCAGTACCTCGACCACCTCGGCCCGGCCGCTTGAAGACGCGTACATCAGGCAGGTCGCCCCCGTCTCATTGACGTTGTCCACGTCGATGCCGGCCGCGATGAGGCGCGCCAGCGTCGCCTTGTCCCGCGACACGCAGGCCAGCCACAGGGCGTTGTTGCCGTCGCCGTTGCGGCGGGCCGGATTGACCCCGGCCGCCAGCAGTTCGTCCACCAGTTCGGCGGAGCCGGCGAAGGCCGCCCGCATCAGCGGCGTGAGCCCCTGGGCGCGCGGCGCGTCCAGGTCGCTCGGGTCGAAGTCGAACTCGGCGACGAAGGCGCGCAGCGCATCGCTGGCGGCAGCCGGCAGGGCCACCGAGGCAAGGCCGCCGGTACGCCGGGCCAGCGCCGCGTTGAGGGGTTCGAAACCACCGTCCACGCTATACACCTCGACGAAGCGGAAATCGGAGAACATCTCCGCATACACCTGACTGGCATTGCCGTGGTAGCAGTAGATCAGCACCGGCGTGCTTTTCGGCAGGCGGCGGATCGTGCCGCCGAGCAGGGCCTCGGTGAGGTGCTCGGCCCCGGTGATGTGGCGCCGCTCGAAGGTCGCCCGATCGCGCACGTCGAACACCGCCAGGGCTGGCAGCGTCGCGCTGCCGCGGCGGTGGATCAGATCGGCGGCGGCATCCGCATCGATGCGGACGAAGCCGGTGGCAGTAGAAGTGGAAGTGGTCATGGAACTCATCGCAGGACATCCTTGCGCCCCGGGTAGGGCGGCGTGGTTTCAACGCGGCCGTCGCTGACCGGCAGGCCGATGGTGAAGTGATAAAGGGTCTGGAAGGCGCCGTCGTCGAGACCGGCCACGCCGTGCACCGGGTCATCGAAGAAGCAGCCGATGCCGGTACCGCGCAGGCCCAGCGCCTCGGCTTCCAGGTAGAGCACCTGGCCGAGGGCGCCGGCCTCCCGGTACAGCTCGCGGTAGGCCGGCGGATCGGCATCCACCAGCTCGGCGAAGGGCGCCAGCATGCCGAAGGCGATGCAGGCGTTCGACGCGATGTCCTGGTGGCAGTGCAGGCTGCGCGCCACCCGGCGCAGCTCCAGCGGGTCTGCCGGGGCCAGGCTGAAGAGGGTGTCGGCGGCGGGCAGGCCGGCCACCGGCAGCAGCTTGTAGCGGGCCTGCAGGCGCGCCGCCATGGCGCCATCGACAGGCCCACGGGGCAGGAAGTAGACGCCGGGCGCCAGGCCTTCGACCCGATGGACGAACATCAGCAGGCCGATGCGCGCGCCCGCCGCCGGGCGCAGGGCTTCCAGCAGGTGATCGAAATCGGCCCGCCCCATCACGTGGGCCGGGTCGAAGCGCTGGGCGCTGCGCCGCCGCAGGATCAGGGACGCCGGCTGCACGCGCGGGATGCGCTGCGGGTTGGGCGCCGCGCCGCTGTCGTCGGCACGCCGCGTCGCCGCCGCCACTTCGGCGATGACTGGCCAGCGGAACATCGGGAAGCGGTCGATCAGGCTGGCCACGCCCTGCCAACGAGCCGCCCCGGCGGCCTCATGCAAGGCCAGCGGATCCAGCCAGGTGGCACCACCGGCGAAATCCACGGTCAGCAGCAGCTCCGCCTCCTCCTGACTGACCTCGGCGCGCCGGCCAGGGAACTCGGCCGCCCGGTCCAGCCCCAGCAGGGCCGCCAGCGTATGGCTGCCGACCTGGGGCTGCTCGGCCATCCGCCAGCCCAGCAGGGCCGCCGCGTAATCGAGGCAGGCCTGGGCGTGGCCGGTATCCAGCTGGCAGTAGCGGAAAGCACGCTCGCCGTACTTCCAGGCCTCCCGCCACATCACGCAGGACAGGCCGACCGCCAGCACCGGGCCGGCCGCCAGCGGCTGCAGATGCACCGCGCGCAGCTCCAGCGCGTGGATCTCCGGCCGGTAGTGGTAAAGCCCGTCGGCCAACGCCGGAACGCCGGCCACCAGCACGTAGGCTTCGACCGGATGCAGGTTGCCGCTCGACGGATTGGCGCGTACCGCCCAGCGGTCGGGCCCGAGGGTCTTCCAGGCAGTCAGGCCGAAGGACAGATGCAGCAGCGCACCGATGCTGGCCAGATCGGGAATGGCCGGGGTCACCGGCGCCGCCGTCAGATGCTCGGCGCGGGCCAGCGGCAGCGCTATCGGCGGCACGCCCTCGTAGTGACGGAAAGCCGCCGGCTGGGCATCCCAGTCCAGCGTGCCGGGGCCGGCGGCATAGGCTTCGAAGCGATGCTTGGTCCGCTGATGGTAGGCCTGCACCACCGCCGCGGCAGACGGGGGTGTAGAAACGGCCTCGGGCGGAGCGGCGAGAGTCTCGGACATGATGCGGGCGCAAAATGGGTTCGCCCCGGTTCAGCAAGATCGGTGCCCACCCTCCCGGCTCACGCACATCGAGCAAAGACGCGGCCAGGCCGCCCCTCATCGCCCCCGGCACGCCCCGGAAATCCGACAAGCGCCCGCATTTTGTCGGCTTCGTGACAGCACGGCTCGACCAGGGGTTTGCCCTCTGCCCCCCACGGCGCACCGCGCCGGGTTACCTGATCCAAGGCCGCGCCGGCACGGAGAACAAAACACCAAATACACCAATAACATCAAATTCATTGACTTTTCACAAGGCGTAACAAAATCAGCGCTCGCACAATCGTGATGTTGCCCCGCCAACCGTTATAAGGCAGAGCTTCATACCGAAGCGACACGCGTCATCACGCCGGGATCACGCATCCCGATCAGCATAGTCAGGCAAGATAATGTGGATCAGCAGATCAGAATACGAAAAGCTCCAGGCCCAACTCCGCAGCGGCGGAGAGCGGGAAGCTAGATTGCAGGGCGACAACGAGGCGCTGCGGCAGGAAATCGACGCCTTGCGCCGGGCGGAAGACGAAAAGCGCGTCCAGTGCGAGAACCTGCTCGGCGTCGTGCAACGCATGGCCGAGTTCGGCTCGTCCCTGACCGGTGCCCAGGGCAGCCTGGCCGAGATGGCCGGCCTGCTGCACGAGGAGAAGGACAAGGCGGTCGAGGCCGCCCATGTGTCCAAGGCCAGCGGCCAGGCCACCACCGAGATCGCCGAGAGCCTGCAGCGCCTGGCGAGCGAATCGGAAAGATCCGCCACCGAGGTGGACACCCTTGCCCAACGGGCCGACGAGATCGGCGCCATCGTCAATCTGATCCGCGGCGTCGCAGACCAGACCAACCTGCTGGCCCTCAACGCCGCCATCGAGGCCGCCCGTGCGGGCGAGGCGGGACGGGGCTTCGCGGTCGTCGCGGATGAAGTTCGCAAGCTGGCCGAGCGGACCTCCAGCGCCACCGCCGACATCTCGACCCTGGTGGAGCGCATCCATGATGACTCGACCAAGGCGCGGGACAGTATGCAGCGCCTTGCCGAGGCATCCAGCCGCTTCAGCACGCGCGGCCAGCGGGCCACCGAGGACATGCGCCTGCTGATGGGCCTGTCCGCCAACATGGAGAATGTCATCGCCGGCAGCGCGGCGAAGAGCTTCGTCGAAGTCGCCAAGATCGACCACATCGTCTTCAAGTTCCGCATCTACCTGGCAGTCTTCGGCCTGCTCGACCTCAAGGCCTCCGAACTCGCCACCCACACCGCCTGCCGTCTCGGCAAGTGGTACTACGAAGGCGAAGGCCGCGCCTGCTTCAGCCAGTTGCCCGGCTACCGGGAGGTCGAACCGCCGCACATCGAGGTGCACCGGGCCGGCGTCAACGTCCTGCAGTCTTATGCCGACGGAGACATGAGCGCGGTACTCCGCCATCTGGACTCGATGGAGCAGTCCTCCATGCGCGTTCTCGACAACCTGCAACGAATGGGTGAGGCCGCCCTCAACGACCCGGCAGTCCTGTGCATGGAAGACGGCACTCACCGGCACTGACGTCTGCCGAGCGGCCGGGGGCATCACGCATTGACGCCCCCGGCCGCGCCGCCGAGAATCGGGCGCCATGCCCAGCCTCGACACCCTCCTCGCCTTTCTCGGCATCTCTGTCCTGATCACCCTCGCGCCGGGACCCGACAACCTGATGGTGATCGGCCACAGCCTGGCCCGCGGCCGACGCGCCGGCCTGGCCTTCGGCATCGGCTGCGCGGCCGGCTGCGCAACCCACACCGCCTGGGCCGCCCTCGGCATCGCCGCGCTGGTGCGCACCTCCCCCGCCCTGCTGCTGGCGGTCAAGCTGGCCGGCGCAGCCTGGCTGCTGTGGCTGGGCATCCAGGCCCTGCGCAGCAGTGGCGGCCTGTCCCCAGCGGCCGGCCTGCCGCCCCAGCCGTGGCAGCGTGACCTGCGCCGCGGCTTTGTCGCCAACGCGCTGAACCCCAAGGTCGGCCTGTTCTTCCTGGCCTTCCTGCCCCAATTCACCGACCCGGCCGCCGGCAACCCGAGCCTGCAGATGCTGGTCTTCGGCACCGTCTTCGCGGCCCAGACCGTCGTCGTGTTCGGTGGACTGGCGCTGGCCGCCGGTACCATCGGCCGCCTGCTCGCCCGCCGCCCGCGCCTCGGCCCCTGGCTCGACCGCCTGTGCGGCGCGCTGTTCATCGGCCTCGCCCTGCGCCTGCTCGCCAGCGACAACTAAAGCCCAAGCAGGCTTCCCTGTGGGGGCGAATTCATTCGCCCACGGAGGTCGTCTTACTTGTCGAGGGCGAATGAATTCGCCCCCACAGGGGGGTCGCACCTACAATTGGCGTCGTCCAACCACGTTTGCCGGGCGAATCTACTCGCCCCCACATCCAGAAAAAAATGCGACGCTCCCCCTCCGGCCCCGCCCCTTTGCCCGCCTCCGGCGAACGCCACGACTGGCAGACCATCAAGAAGCTGCTGCCCTACCTGTGGGCCTACAAGTGGCGAATGCTGTTCGCCCTCGGCTGCCTGATCTCCGCCAAGTTCGCCAACGTCACCGTACCGCTGATCTTCAAGCAACTGGTGGATGGCCTCGACATCTCCCGCTCCCAGGCCTTCATCGTGGTGCCGGCGGCGCTGCTGGTGGCCTACGGCGTGCTGCGCTTCTCCACCTCACTGTTCACCGAGCTGCGCGAGATCGTCTTCGCGCGGGTCACCCAGGAGGCGGTGCGCGAAATCTCGCTGCAAGTCTTCGGCCATTTGCATGCGCTGTCGCTGCGCTTCCACCTGGAACGCCAGACCGGCGGCCTGACCCGCGACATCGAGCGCGGCACCCGCTCCATCGGCTCGCTGATCAGCTACACGCTGTACTCCATCCTGCCGACCTTCGTTGAAATCGGCCTGGTGCTGGGCATCCTGCTGGTGAAGTACGAACCCAGCTTCGCGATCATCACCGTCGTCACGCTGGCGCTCTACATCACCTTCACCTTCAAGGTCACCAACTGGCGCACCGCGCTGCGCCGCCAGGCCAACGAGCTGGACTCGGCCGCCAACGCACGGGCCATCGACAGCCTGATCAACTTCGAGACGGTGAAGTACTTCAACAACGAGGCCTTCGAAACACGCCGCTACGACACCGAGCTGAAGAAGTGGACGGCCGCCCAGATCAAGAACCAGAAGTCCCTGTCCCTCCTCAACATGGGCCAGGCGGCGATCATCGCCGTCGGCGTCACCGCGATGATGTGGCGCGCCGCCGACGGCGTGGCAGCCGGGCGCATGACCCTCGGCGACCTGGTGCTGGTCAATGCCTTCCTGATCCAGCTCTACATCCCGCTCAACTTCCTCGGCGTGCTGTACCGGGAGATCCGCCAGGCCCTCACCGACATCGAGCGCATGTTCGACCTGCTCTCGACCCATCGGGAAGTCGCCGACAGTGCCGGCGCCCATGCGCTCGCCCGCGGCCCGGCCAGCGTCGCCTTCGACGGCGTCAACTTCGCCTACGACCCGAACCGCTCGATCCTCCACAACGTCGATTTCACCATCCCCGCCGGCCAGACGGTGGCGGTGGTCGGCCACTCCGGCTCCGGCAAGTCCACGCTGGCGCGCCTGCTGTTCCGCTTCTACGACGTGCAGGGCGGCGCGGTGCGCATCAACGGCCAGGACATCCGCAACCTCACCCAGGACAGCCTGCGCGCCGCCATCGGCATCGTTCCGCAGGACACCGTGCTGTTCAACGACACCCTGCTCTACAACATCCAGTACGGCCGCCCGGACGCCAGCCGCGAGGAAGTGGAGGCCGCCGCCCGTGCCGCCCAGCTTGAGGACTTCATCGCCCGCCTGCCGGACGGCTGGCAGAGCCGCGTCGGCGAGCGCGGCCTCAAGCTCTCCGGCGGCGAGAAGCAGCGCGTGGCCATCGCCCGCACGCTGCTGAAGAACCCGGACATCCTGATCTTCGACGAAGCCACCTCGGCCCTCGACTCGAAGACCGAGAAGGCCATCCAGGCCCAGCTCGACGCCGCCGCCCGCGGCCGCACCACGCTGGTCATCGCCCACCGCCTGTCCACGGTGATGAACGCCGACGAGATCCTGGTCCTCGACCAGGGCCGCGTCGTCGAGCGCGGCAGCCATGCCGAACTGCTCGCCCACGGCGGCGCCTACGCGCAGATGTGGGCACTGCAACTGGAGGAGCGGGCCGCCGAGGAAGAGGCCGCCTGAACAACACTGCAAACCTTTGCAAACTGAGGGAGGCGTAACTTCGGCGAAATGCGGGCCGCGTAGCGTTAGTCAATTCCGCTACCCGACCCGCAAGGAGTTTCCCCGATGTTCGCCCCCCGTTTGCTCGCCCTTCTCATCCCCGCCCTCATCGCCACCTCCGCCCATGCCGGCGTTGCGCTGATCGGCAAGGGCAGCCTGTCCGGCGCCGATCTGTCCGGCCTCACCGGCACCCTGGAAAACGGCGCCGCCGCCAATATCCTCGGCGGCCTCGGCTCCGCCGTCGCCTGGGCTGGCGGCGACAGCTTCCTGCTGACGCCGGACCGTGGCCCCAACGCCACCACCTGGAACCCCGCGGTGGATAACACCACCAGCTGGATTCCCCGCTTCCAGACCCTCAGCCTGGGCCTGTCCTCGGCCAGCTTCAGCGCCGGCAGCGTCGCCACCCTCAGCCCGGTGCTGAACGCCACCACGCTGCTGTCCAGCGCCACCGCCCTCAACTACGGCAGCGCCCCGGTGCTGACCGGCGGCAGCGGCCAGAACTACTTCACCGGCCGCTCCGATGCCTTCGCCACCGGGCTGTCCACCAACAGCGCCAATGCCCGCTTCGACCCGGAAGGCATCCGCGTCGCCGCCAGCGGCAAGAGCGTCTATATCTCCGACGAGTACGGCCCCTACATCTACCGCTTCGACCGCGCGACCGGCGAGCGCACCGGCGTGATCACGCTGCCGGAGAAGTTCGCGGCCTCCAACCTGTCCGCCTCCGGCGACGCCGAGATCGCCGGCAACAGCAGCGGCCGCGTCGCCAACAAGGGCATGGAAGGCCTGGCCATCACGCCGGACGGCAAGACCCTGGTCGGCATCATGCAGAGCCCGCTGGCCCAGGACGGCGGCACCAACGCCGGCGTGGTGCGCATCGTCACCGTGGACCTGGCCACCGGCAAGCTCACCCACGAATACGCCTACCAGCTGGAGAACATCGGCACCGCCGCCAAGCCCAAGTACACCAGCATCAGCGAGATCGTGGCCATCAACGACCACCAGTTCCTGATCGACGAGCGGGACGGCAAGGGCCTCGGCGACGACTCCAAGGCCGGCTTCAAGAAGATCTTCCAGGTGGACCTGAGCACGGGCCAGGACGTCAGCGGCGTCACCGGCGAAAGCGCGCTGGCCGCCAAGGCCGTCGGCAAGAGCCTGTTCGTGGACCTGGCTGCGCTGCTGAAGGCCAACGGCTATACCGACCGCACGATCCCGGCCAAGATCGAAGGCCTCGCCTTCGGCCCCGACGTGCTGGTGGACGGCGTGCTGCAGCACACCCTGATCGTCACCAACGACAACGACTTCCTGGATAGCGTCGGCGTCAATGGCAACCCCACCGCCAACCCCAACCAGTTCTTCGTGCTCGGCATCAGCGGCGACGTGCTCGCCGGCTACCAGGCCCAACGCATCCCCGAGCCGGCCAGCCTGACGCTGGCGGCTCTCGGCCTCGGCGGCCTGATGCTGCGGCGGAAAAAGTAAGCCCGAGCCTCCGCATGGGGACGACTTCCCGTGTCCCCTGTGGAGTTTCCCCTGTGGGGTTTCCCCTGTGGGGTTTCCCCTGTGGGGTTTCCCCTGTGGGGTTTCCCCTGTGGGGTTTCCCCTGTGGGGTTTCCCCTGTGGGGGCGAATTCATTCGCCCTACGCGGGTGGATTCACCACCGCGGGCGAATGAATTCGCCCCCACAGCCTCACCCCACAGCCTCACCCCACAGCCTCACCCCACAGCCTCACCCCACAGCCTCACCCCACAGCCTCACCCCACAGCCTCACCCCACAGCCTCATCCCACAGCCTCACCCAAGAATTAGCCCACAGGGATTCCACAGCTGCCCCACAGGCAATCCACACGCTTCTCCACAGTTAATCCACAGCTCCCCACCACTGCACGGACATCTGCTGGGCAGGCCGCCTTTGGCCCGGATCAGGGCCTGAGCAGCTTGACCGCAGCCGCATGGCGCTCCCGTTGCAACGCGTCCCAGTCGCCAGTGCAATACACCGACAGCTCGCGGATCACGCCCTCCGGTGCGTCGGCCCGGACGATCTCGCGGGCGTACCAGGCCCGCCCCTCCTGCTCCCAGCTCTCCTCGAACTCGAGCACGAAGCCAGACGGCGTCGGGTCGCAACGCCAGCGGGGCACCTTGCCGGGACACCGATGGCTCGGCTTGCGCAGGGCCATCACGTCAGCGACGCCCCGCGCCTGCAGGCGCCAGCGGGGCAGGGTGAAATCGCAGAAGACATCGGCCTCGAAGAGGCCGACAGGAACGCTGCCCGTCTCCAGGAACTCGATGAAGCGGGAAGCCAGGGTCTTCGCCTCCATTTCAGTCATGGTCCTCCTCCTTGCCTCGAGCGGGGCGCTCCCGCGACGCACCCCTGCACTGAGCATAGGCCGCGCCCACGCCTTCGTCCGCCCCTTGATGCACAATAAGGCTCCCTGCCGCTCACCCCGGACCCATGCCCCCGCTTCCCCGCAGCATCGCCCACCTGGACATGGACGCGTTCTACGCGTCGGTGGAACTGTTGCGTTACCCGCAGCTGCGCGGCCTGCCGGCGGTAGTGGGGGGGCGCCGGGCCGCGACGGTCGAGGATCCGGCCCGCTTCCCACGGCTGCGCGACTACGTCGGCCGCGGCGTGATCACCACCGCCACCTACGAGGCGCGGGCCCTCGGCGTGCATTCCGGCATGGGCCTGATGAAGGCCGCCCAGCTGGCGCCGGACGCGCTGCTGCTGCCGGCCGACTTCGACACCTACCGCCACTACTCGCGCCTCTTCAAGGCCGCCGTGCGCGATATCGCGCCGGACCTCGAAGACCGCGGCATCGACGAGATCTACCTGGACCTCACCGCCCTCAACCCGGACGGCAGCCGCGAAGGCGCCCGCGCCATTGCGCTGCGCCTGCAGCAGGCCGTGCGCGACGCCACCGGCCTGTCGTGCTCCCTCGGCGTGGCGCCCAACAAACTGCTCGCCAAGCTGTGCTCCGACCTGGAAAAACCGGCCGGCATCACCGTGGTGGCCGCCGACGATCTACCGGCCCGTATCTGGCCGCTGCCCGCCAAACGCATCAATGGCATCGGGCCGAAGGCTGCGGAGCGGCTGGACGCACTGGGCATCCACAGCATCGGCGAGCTGGCCGCCGCCGACGCCCTGTGGCTGCAGGAACAGTTCGGCGAGCGCTACGGCCAGTGGCTGCACCGCGCCGCCCACGGGCAGGACGACCGTCCGGTGGTCACCTACAGCGAGCCGAAAAGCCTCTCCCGCGAGACCACCTTCGAGCGCGACCTCCATCCCCGCCAGGACCGCAACGAACTGTCGCAACGCTTCACCCGCCTGTGCGAACAGCTCGCCGCCGACCTGGTGCGCAAGGGCTACGTCGGCAAGACCATCGGCCTCAAGCTGCGCTTCGACAACTTCCACACCGTCACCCGCGACCTGACCCTGCCCGCCCCGATCGGCGAAGCCGCCGCGATCCGCCGCGCCGCCGGTGAATGCCTCAAGCGCGTCCCGCTGGAACGGCGCATCCGCCTGCTGGGCGTACGCGTCGGCAATCTGGTGCGGCGCGACGCGATTCCCGAACACGACACACCGCTACCGGTCCAGGCCGAGCTCTTCGCATGAGCCTGTGCCGGGCCTCCCACAAGAAGACTTCCAGGAGATCCGCAATGCCGCACCCGAACCTCGAACCGGCTATCCCCGCCGCCATCGAACCCTGGCGCCAGAACCTCCGCGGCGAACACGACGCCCTGCTGCGCGGCCCCCGCCCGGCCTGGTGGTGGACCGGGCTGGCCCCGGAGAACTGCCTCGGCCTGCAGGCGGACGGCCGCCTCACCGCCCTGCCCCAGCCGGATCTCGCCACCTGTACCCGCGAAACGGTACTGGCCACCTTCGACAACGGGTGGACCCTGACCGAGGTGCTGTTCGCCAGCCTGCAGGGTGAGGAAGCCTTCTACCGCCCGCCCTACCACCACCTGCGCCACCCGATGGTCTTCTACTACGGCCATCCGGCGGCGCTGTACATCAACAAGCTGCGGGTCGCCGGCCTCATCGACAACCCGGTCAACCCTTACTTCGAGCGCATCTTCGAGACCGGCGTGGATGAAATGCGCTGGGACGACATGTCGAAGAACGAGATGCTGTGGCCCAGCTTCTCCGAAGTGCACACCTACCGCCAGCAGGTCTACCTCACGGTGCGGCGCCTCATCGAAACCCACCCGGGCCTCGTCCGCGGCCATGCGCCGATCACCATGAACGATCCCCTGTGGGCGCTGTTCATGGGCTTCGAGCACGAGCGCATCCATATCGAAACCTCCTCGGTGCTGATCCGCGAACTGCCCCTGGACGACGTGCGCCGCCCCGAGGAATGGCCGGCCCTGCACCCCAGCGCCGGCACGCCGGCCCACTTCCCGCCGATCGCCGGGACAGACTTCCCTTCGCCGCGCCTGCTCGACATCCCCGCCAGCGTGGTCAAGATCGGCAAGCCGCGCAGCTGGCCGAGCTTCGGCTGGGACAACGAATACGGCGAGCGGCGCGTGGCACTGCAAGCCTTCAAGGTGGAGAACCAGCTGGTCAGCAACGGCGCCTTCCTGGCGTTCATCCAGAGCGGCGGCTACCTCGAGCGCCAGTACTGGACCGACGCTGGCTGGGAATGGCGCGGCTTCCGCAACAGCAAGTGGCCCTGTTTCTGGGTGCCGGACGGCCCCGCCGGCCTGCACCATTACCGCCTGCGCACCCTCTTCGAGACCGTCGACATGCCGTGGAACTGGCCGGCCGAGGTCAACGCCCACGAAGCCGCCGCCTACTGCGCCTGGCGCAGCGCCCGCGACGGCATCCCCTGTAGGCTGCCCACCGAGGCCGAGCACCATGCGCTGCGCGACGCCTCGTGGGCCGAAACCGATCCGCCCGCCCGCCACGACGGCGCTACCCTCGCCGCCGTCTACGGCTGGAACAGCCAGCTCGCCCACGGCTCCCCGTGGCCGGTGGATGCCGCCAGCCCCAGCCTGGCCGGCGTGCACGACGTGTTCGGCAATGTCTGGCAATGGCACGGGGACGATTTCCACCCCTTGCCCGGCGCCCGCGTCCATCCCTACTACGACGACTTCTCGACGCCCTGCTACGACGGCCAGCACCAGATGATCCTCGGCGGCTCGTGGATCTCCTGCGGCGACGAAGCCAGCGTGTGGGCGCGCTTCCACTTCCGCCCGCATTTCTTCCAGCACGCCGGCTTCCGCGTCGTGCAGGCCGCTCACGACGGCAACGTGGTCAAACTGGGCGGCGAAGGCAGCGCCAGCCAGGTGTATGAAGACGCCCGCATGGTGGATGACTACATGCTGCTCCACCACGGCGAACCGCAAACCCAGATGCCGTGGCCCGGCGGTCCCCAGCGCGCCACCTCCTTCCCGCAGCGCTGCGCCGACTGGCTGCTCGACGCCGCCAGGCTATATGACACCGGCACCGCCCGTGCGCTGGACGTCGGCTGCGCGGTCGGCGGCGGCAGCTTCGAGCTGGCCCGCGGCTTTGGCGAAGTGCTCGGCGTGGACCTGTCCCGCGCCTTCATCGACGCCGCGAACACCCTGCAGCAGGACGGCAGCCGTCCCTACTTCCGCCGCGACGAGGGTGAGCTGGGCGAGACCGTGACGGCCCGCATCGATCCGGCCATCGAGCGCGGCCGGGTCAGCTTCCGCCAGGCCGACGCCTGTTCGCTGCCGGCTGAGCTGGCCGACTTCGACGCGGTGCTGCTGGCCAACCTGCTGTGTCGCCTGCCCAGCCCGATGTCCCTGCTCGGCCGCCTCGGCGGGCCGCGCGGGCTGGTCAAGGTCGGCGGCCTGGTCGCCCTGTTCTCGCCCTACTCCTGGCTGGAGCAGTTCACCCCGCAGGAATCCTGGCTCGGTGGCTACGAGAAGGACGGCAAGGCGGTGCGCAGCGCCGACACCCTCAAGGCCTTCCTGGCCGCAGAAGGCTTCGTGCTGCGCCGGCAGGAGGAAGTCCCGCTGGTGATCCGCGAGCACGCCCGCAAGTACCAGTTCATCGTGACCCACGGCATGCTGTGGCAGCGGGAGCGCTGACCACCACCTCACATCGCCAGCGCGTCGCGCATCCATTCGACGAACACCCGCACCCGCGCCGGCAGCAGGCGCGCGTGCGGGTAGACCACGCTGACCGGCCGCGGCGTCGGCTCGAAATCCTCCAGCACAGGCTGCAGCCGCCCCGCCGCGAGGTGGCCGGCGATCTGGTAGGACAGGAAGCAGCCGAAGCCCAGCCCGGCCACGCAGGCGTCCACCGCCGGCGCCACGTGGTTGAACTCCAGCCGCCCCTTCACCGGCACGCCGAAGGATCGGCCCTTGTCCGCGAAGCGCCACCAGCCCCCCGAACCCGACAGGAAGCCGATGCAGTCGGCCTGCAGCAGATCCTTCGGATGAGCGGGTAGCGGACGGCCGCGCAGGTAGTCCGGACTGGCCACCACCATGCGCCGCACCGCGCCGACCGGATGGGCGATCAGCGTCGAATCCTCCAGCGCGCCGATGCGGATGCCCACGTCGATGCCTTCTTCCAGCAGGTTCACGACCCGGTCGAAGAGCAGCAGGCGGCAGCGCAGCTGCTCATGGCGCAGCATGAAGCGGTTCACCGCCGGCGCCACGTACATCTGCCCGAACAGCACCGGCGCCGTCACCGTGAGCTGGCCGGACAGCTCGCTGGCCTCCTCCTTCAAGGCGGCTTCCGCCTCGTCGAGGGAAGCCAGCAGATTGCGGCAGCTCGCCAGGTAATGCCGCCCTTCCTCGGTCAGCGCGATGCGGCGGGTCGTGCGGTTGAACAGGCGCACGCCCAGCTCGGCCTCCAGCGCCGCCAGCGTGCGCACCACCGCCGGCAGCGAACTGCCCAGGCTGCGCGCCGCGGCGCTGAGGCTGCCGTCGTCGGCGATGCGTACGAAGGTCGCCATGGCCTTCAGCTTGTCCATGGTCATTACTCCATCTATCGGATGAGTGAAATCAGGATTGCGCCATTTATCCACAAATCGGATCAACGCACACTAGCTGCCATCACCCACACCAAAGGAAGAAACCATGAACACGCCCGCCCAGCCGATCAAGCTGTACCGCTTCCCGCTCTCCGGCCACAGCCACCGGGCCGAGCTCTTCCTGTCCCTGCTCGGCCTGCCCGTCGAACCGATCGACGTGGACCTGGCCGGCGGCGAGCAGAAAACGCCCGCCTACCTGGCGATGAATGCCTTCGGCCAGGTGCCGGTGATCCAGGACGGCGACCTGACCATCGCCGACTCCACCGCGATCCTGGTCTACCTGGCCCGCCGCTACGGCGATGCAAGCTGGCTGCCGACCGATCCCGCCGGCGCCGCCCAGGTCCAGCGCTGGCTGTCGGTGGCCTCCGGGCAGGTCGCCTACGGCCCCTGCGCAGCCCGCCTGATCACGGTGTTCGGCATGGACTTCAACCCGAAGGAGGTCATCGCCCGCGCCCACGCGCTGTTCGCGGTGATGGAGAAGGAACTGGCCGAACGCCCCTTCCTCGTCGGCGACCACGCCACCATCGCCGACGTGGCCAACCACACCTACATCGCCCACGCGCCGGAAGGCAATGTGTCGCTGGCTGACTACCCGAACATCCGTGCCTGGCTGGCCCGCGTGGAAGCGCTGCCGGGCTTCATCCCGATGCCGGCCACCGCCATTGGCTTGGCGGTCTGACGACCATGGCCGGCCCCAGCTTCCACACCGGCGAAGAAACCCTGCAGGCCCGTGCCGGCAGCCGGGAACGGCTGGCCGAGGTCGGCCCGCGGGTGATCCGGCCGGCGATGCCTGAAACCCACCAGGCCTTCTTCGGCCAGTTGCCCTTCGTCGTGGCCGGCGCCGTGGATGGCGCCGGCCAGCCGTGGGCCTCGCTGCTTACCGGCGCACCGGGCTTCATCACCGCGCCGGCTGACGACCGCCTGCACATCGCCGCGCTGCCGCCGGCCGGCGATCCACTGGGAGGTCTGCTGCAGGTGGGCGCCCGCGTCGGCCTGCTCGGCATCGAGGCCCACACGCGACGCCGCAACCGGGCCAACGGGCGGGTCGTCGCGGTGGATGGCGTGGGAATCGACATCCATGTCGAACAGAGCTTCGGCAACTGCCCGAAGTACATCCAGCCGCGCCAGTCCGAGTACGCGCCCGAACAGGAAGCCCAACCTGAAAGCCTGGATTTCACCGGGCTGGGCGACCCCGTGCGCACCCTGGTCGCAGCGGCCGACACCTTCTTCATCGCCAGCGCCCACCCGGACGACGACGGCCTGCCGGCCCACGGCGTGGATGTCTCCCACCGGGGCGGCCCGACCGGCTTCGTGCGCATGGACGGCGACACGCTGACGGTGCCCGACCTGGCCGGCAACAATTACTTCAACACCCTCGGCAACCTGCTGCTGGCCCCGCGCGCCGGCCTGCTGTTCATCGACTTCGTCCACGGCGACCTGGCCTGGCTGGCCGCCGATGCGGAGATCGTCGACGACGCGGCCGCCCTCGCCGCCTTTCCCGAAGCCCGGCGCCTGCTGCGTCTGCACGTACGCACGAGCCGCTTCGCCCGGCGGGCCGCGGCCCTGCGCTGGCAGCCGCCGCCTGCCTGAGCAAGCATCCGGTTCAGCGCTGCAGCGCCTGCAGGGTGATCTTCTTGATGGCGCCGTCGCAGCGCTCGGCCACGCGGCGGTATTCCTCCGGCGTGTCGATCTGTGCCTGCACCAGCTCCACCTTGTTGATCTCGCGCCGCACGTAGGGGCTCCAGCGTTCCTCCAGCTCATTGGCGATGCGCGTCCGGGCCTGGCCGACCGGGCCGCGCCACGGCCCCCCGGTGGTGAAGCGGCGGGTCAGGGTCTCGGCGAGCTCCTTCTCGATGCCGGCCAGGTGCTGGCGATAGGCATCCACGTGGCGTTGCTCGTGCTGGTAGATCTCCCGGTAGGCGCAGCTGTCCTTCGGAAATTCCTTCGCCACATACACGGTCAGCGGGCTGAAGCCGTAGGTCATGCTGATCTGCGGACTGGCGCATTCCCACTGGCGCGACGCATCCACGCGGGACACCACCTTGGTCTCGAAACGCACGATGGCCGCACCCCGCGTCAGGCCGAGCACCCGCTGGCCTTCCTGCAGGGAACGCGGCCCCATCAGGCTGAGGGTGCGCAAGCCGGTCACGGTGTCCAGCCCGACCGGCTCTTCGTGCAGCTTCACCGTCACCGACGGCTTCGGCAGCTCGTCGCAGACGTCGGCGAAGCCGTTGCAACAGAACAGGGCGAGCAGCAGGGGCAGGAGACGCATCGGTTCGGGATCGAAAACTCGCACGTGGCGGGACCACAGCCTAACAGCTGACGACGCTTGCGGGGCCCATGCGCTCAAGCGTTCGGCGCATCGAAACGCACGCCCTGGGCCAGCGGCAGCGCGCTGGAATAGTTGATGGTGTTGGTGGCCCGCCGCATATAGGCCCGCCACGCGTCGGCCCCGGTCTCGCGGCCGCCGCCGGTCTCCTTTTCGCCGCCAAAGGCGCCACCGATCTCGGCACCGGACGGGCCGATGTTCACGTTGGCGATGCCGCAGTCGCTGCCGGCCGCCGACAGGAAGCGTTCCGCCTCGCGCAGGTCGGTGGTGAAGATCGCCGAGGCCAGGCCCTGGGGCACCCCGTTATGCAGCGCGAGCGCCTCGTCCAGCGTGCGGTAGCGCAGCACGTAGAGGATCGGACTGAAGGTCTCCCGGCGCACCAGCGCTGTCTGCCCGGGCATCTCCACCAGCGCAGGACGCACATAGCAGCCGTCCGGGCAGTCGGCCACCGCCACCACCTCGCCACCATGCACGCAACCGCCCTCCGCATGGGCCTGGACCAGCGCCGCCCGATGGGCGTCGACGGCCACGCTGTCGATCAGCGGGCCGACCAGCGTGGCGGGCTCCAGCGGATTGCCGACCGGCAGGCTGGCGAAGGCCGCCGTGAGGCGCGGCAGCAGGTGCGCCGCGACGGATTCGTGGACGATCAGGCGGCGCAGGGTCGTGCAGCGCTGGCCGGCGGTGCCGGCAGCGGCGAAGACGATGGCCCGCAGCGCCAGCTCCAGGTCGGCGCTGGGTGCAACGATCATCCCGTTGTTGCCGCCCAGCTCCAGCAGACTGCGCCCGAAGCGCGCCGCCACCCGCGGCGCCACGCTGCGCCCCATCGCCGTCGAGCCGGTGGCCGACAGCAGCGCCACATCCGGATGATCGGCCAGCGCAGTGCCGAGGGTGCCGGGGCCGATCACCACCTGGCTGAGGTCCGGCGGCACGTCGCCCGCCTCGGCCATCGCCTGGGCCAGCAGCCCCTGGCAGGCCAGCGCACACAGCGGCGTGCGCGACGACGGCTTCCAAACCACCGCATCGCCGCACACCAGCGCCAGCGCGGCATTCCATGCCCACACGGCGACCGGGAAATTGAAGGCACTGATGACGCCGCACACGCCGAGGGGATGCCAGCTTTCCATCAGGCGATGGCCGGGCCGCTCGCTGGCCATCGTCAGGCCGTAGAGCTGGCGCGACAGGCCGACCGCGAAGTCGCACATGTCGATCATCTCCTGCACCTCGCCCTGCCCCTCGGACAGGATCTTGCCGCTCTCGATGCTGACCAGCCGGCCGAGTGCTGGCTTATGCTGGCGCAGCACATCACCGAAGCGCCGCAACAGCTCGCCGCGGCGCGGCGCAGGCACCTCCCGCCAGGCCAGGAACGCCGCCCGCGCCCGCGCCACCACCGCATCCAGGTCGTCGGACTCCACGCAACTACCGATGCGGCTGCCGTCGATCGGCGAACGGGCCACCAGACTGCCGGCCCCCGGCGCCGGCAGACCGAAACCGGCAAACAGTGCAGCGACTTCGGAAGACAACAGCGGATGCAGCATGGCGCCCTCCCGACAAGGTGATCACGCCTGTTGGACACGCGGGAGCCAAGAACAATCCCGGCAGGGTCACCGCCTTCTTCCAACAATGGAAATCCGGACTGTGGGCTGGGACTGTGGGGGCGAATTCATTCGCCCTCCGCACGTGGAGCGACCACCGCGGGCGAATGAATTCGCCCCCACAGTAACCTCCCCCAACACCAGCCCCGCAATTCAAAAGCAAGCAGCGGAGTGCAAGCCGGTCCCGCAAGGGCTAGATTTCGGGTATCGCAGCAGCCCATCAAGCCCCGACCATGGATGCCCCTCTCCCCAGCCCCGCCGCCCAAACCCTTGCCGACCCACGCTGGGCCGCGGTGCAGGCCCGTGATCCGACGGCCGACGGCCGCTTCTTCTATTCAGTGAAGAGCACCGGCGTGTATTGCCGTCCGTCCTGCGGCTCGCGCCGGCCGCGCCCGGAGAACGTGGCCTTCCACGCCAGCGCGGCGGACGCCGAGGCCGCCGGCTTCCGCCCCTGCCGACGCTGCCGGCCAGACCTGCCGCCCCTCGCCGAGCGTCAGGGGGCGCTGATCGCCGAGCTGTGCCGCTTCATCGACAATGCCGATCACGTGCCGAACCTGGACGAGCTCGCCCGCCAGGCCCAGCTCAGCCCCTTC
Source organism: Pseudomonadota bacterium (assembly GCA_018241665.1). GTDB lineage: Bacteria > Pseudomonadota > Gammaproteobacteria > Burkholderiales > Rhodocyclaceae > Zoogloea. The sequence continues at coordinate 93,329 of JAFEDK010000025.1, read as the reverse complement.
CATCTGCAGCGTCTTTTCAAGGCCACGACGGGACTCACGCCGCGCGCCTACGCCGCCGCCCTGCGGGCGCGCCGCCTGCGCGACGGCCTGGCCGCCAGCCCATCGGTCAGCGCCGCCCAGTACGACGCCGGTTACGCCTCCAGCGGACGCTTCTACACCGACACCGACGCTGCGCTGGGCATGACGCCGAGCCAGTACCGGGCCGGCGGCACCGACACCGAGATCCGCTTCGCGATCGGCCAGAGCACCCTTGGCGCCCTCCTGGTCGCCGCCAGCCCGCGCGGCGTCTGCGCGATCAGCCTCGGCGACGACGCCGACGCCCTCGCCCGCGAACTGCAGGACCGCTTCCCCCACGCCCGCCTGGTCGGCGACGACCCCGACTTCGCAGTGCTGGTGGCCCGGGTGGCCGGCTTCGTCGAAAGCCCCGCCCGGGGCCTCGACCTGCCGCTGGACCTGCGCGGCACCGCCTTCCAGCTGCGCGTCTGGCACGCGCTGCGGGAGATCCCGGTGGGCAACCGGCTGAGCTACACCGAACTGGCCCACCGCCTCGGCCTGCCACGGGCGGTGCGCGCGGTGGCCGGCGCCTGTGCGGCCAACACGCTGGCGGTGGCCGTGCCCTGCCATCGGGTAGTGCGCAACGACGGCGGCCTGGCCGGCTACCGCTGGGGCGTCGAGCGCAAGCAGGCCCTGCTCGAACGCGAGGCCCGACCATGACCCTCGACCTCTTCGCGGCGACCGACCCATGCCAGCCCATCGCCCCCGGCGCGGTGCTGCTGCACGGTTTCGCGCTGGCCGACGCGGACGCCATCCTGGCGGACGTGCAGACCATCACCGCCCGCGCGCCGTTTCGCCGGATGCTCACGCCGGGCGGACAGGCCATGTCGGTTACGATGAGCAACAGCGGCAGCCTCGGCTGGATCAGCGACCGCCACGGCTACCGCTACGTGGCCGCCGACCCGGACAGCGGCCAGCCGTGGCCGCAGCTCTCTCCGCGCCTGCTGCGCCTCGCCGACGCCGCGGCAGCGCAGGCAGGCTTCCCCGGTTTCGTACCGGATGCCTGCCTGATCAACCGCTACGCGCCGGGCACCCGCATGTCCCTGCACCAGGATCGGGATGAACAGGATTTCACGCAGCCCATCGTGTCCGTGTCCCTCGGCCTGCCGGTCACCTTCCTGTTCGGCGGCCTGGCCCGCAGCGACAAGGCCGCGCGCCTCATGCTGACCCACGGCGACGTGCTGGTGTGGGGCGGCCCGGCGCGGCTGCGCTTCCACGGCGTGCTGCCACTGCTCGACGGCCAGCACCCGGCGACCGGTGCGTGCCGCATCAACCTGACCTTCAGGAAGGCGGGCTGACGATGGGAGGGACGGTTCTTCCCGCCGCCCGTGGGGGCGAATTCATTCGCCCGCGGAGGTTCAGGAACCGACAGAGGGCGAATGAATTCGCCCCCACAGTCCAACCCACAGTCCAACCCACAGTCCAACCCACAGTCCAACCCACAGTCCAACCCACAGTCCAACCCACAACCCAAACCCTCAGCTCAGGTCTGCCGCTGAACCGGGGACCTGAGCACCAGGCCCGCAGAACCCCCACGGCTCCGCCAAGGATCACCGCCATGCGTCTCTCTCTTCCCGCCTCCTTCCGGCCCGCCGACATCCTGGCCTTCCAGGCCCGCGACCCGCAGCAGCTGGCCGAGCGGGTCGAGGCCGGCGGCTTTGCGAAGGGGCTGATCTGGCATGGCGCACCGGCCTGCCTGCAGCTTGCGTTTCAAGCGGGGCACGTGGACGTGGAACTGGAGGTGGACGGCCCCCCGGCCAGCGCCGGGGCTGTCGCCGGCCTGGCCCGGCACGTCGTGGGTATCGACCAGCCGGTGGACGCCTTCGAGGCGGCCCACCGCCACCATCCCCAGCTCGGCCCGCTGCTGAGCCGCCACGCCGGACTGCGCGTACCGCAAGCCGCGACGCCCTTCGAGGCGCTCAGCTGGGCGGTCACCGGCCAGCAGATCAGCACCGCCGCAGCGATCTCCATACGCCGCCGGCTGATCGCCTGCATCGGCGTCCGCCACAGCGGCGGCCTGGCCTGCTACCCGGACGCGGCGCAATTCGCTGCGCAGGACGAGGCCCGGCTGCGCAGCGCCGGCCTGTCGCAAGCCAAGGCCGACACGCTGCTGAGGCTCGCCCGCCTGATTGCCGACGGCAAGCTGCCGCTGGAAGCCTGGCTCACCACCACGCCCGCCGAGGAGATCCGCGAGCGCCTGCTGGCCATCCGCGGCATCGGCCCATGGACGGTGGATTACGCGCTGCTGCGCGGCTTCGCGCATCTGGATGGTTCGCTGCACGGCGACGCGGCGGTGCGCCGCGGCCTGCAGAAACTGCTGGGAAGGGAAGAAAAAGTCGGCGAGGCCGAGGCCCGCGCCTGGCTCGCCGACTTCGCGCCCTGGCGGGCACTGGCCGCAGCCCACTTGTGGGCGGTGGCGAAGGAGGCCTGAGGAAACCGAGTTGGAGCTCTGTGGGGGCGAATTCATTCGCCCTTCACGGCTTGTCCGGGCACCGAGGGCGAATGAATTCGCCCCCACGGAAACAGTGCCTTACTTGGCCTTGGCGGCCTTGTCGATCTCGGCGAACATCTCCTTGGCGGTCTGCTCGCCATACTGCTTGCTGTACTTGTCGATCAGCGGCTTGGTCTTGTCCTTCATCTTGGCGATCTCTTCGGGCGCCATGGTGTTCACGGTCATCTTGGTCTTCAGGAAGGCCAGTGCGTCGGCACCGTACTTCTGGGACAGCTGGCGCTGGTAGTCGCGGGCTTCAACGGCCGCCTCGGCGAGCACCTTCTTCTCGTCCGGCGTGAGCTTGTCGTAAGTCTTCTTGCTCATCAGCAGCATCTGCGGGTTGTACATGTGATTGGTGATCGTCACGTACTTCTGCACTTCGTAGAACTTGCTCTGCTGCAGGTTGATGAGGGTCTGGTTGCCGCCATCCACGGTGTGCTGCTCGAGGGCGGTGTACACCTCGACGAAGGGCAGCGGCACGGCGTTGCCGCCGAGGGCGTTCTGGAAGTCGATCTGCAGCGGGGTTTCGGTGACGCGGATCTTCTGGCCGGCGATATCCTCAACCTTGAGGATCGGCTTCTTGCCGGTGTGGTAGTTGAGGTAGCCCATCTCCCACCAGCCCAGCCCGACCAGGCCCTTGTCCTGCAGCTTGTTGCTGAGCTTGGTGCCCCACTCACCATCGAGCACCTTGTAGGCGATCTTCTCGTTGGCGAAGGCGAAGGGGAAGTCCAGCACGCCGAAGTCCTTCACCAGGCCGGTGAGCAGGTTGGCGTTCATGATGGCCATGTCGACGATGCCGCCCTGCATCGACGACACCACCGCGGTGTCCTTGCCGAGGGCGCTGCCGCCGTACATCTTGGCCTTCATCTTGCCGCCGCTCTTCTTCTCGAGCAGCTCGCAGAACTTGACCCCGCCGTCGTAGTGGGCGGTGCCAGCATTGACGGCGATGGAAATCTTGAAATTGCGCTCGCGGATGTCCGCCGCGGCGGCCGGCTGGGCCAGAGCGGCCAACACGCCAACGGACAGCAGGCCGGCGACGCTGCGCTTCAGCGCGGTGCCGATGAAGGTACGGCGGGCGGTCCCGGTAAGCGGGGAAAGGGGCTTCTGCTGCATGGTGTCTCCTCTTGTTGGAATGGCATGACGGTCCGGGTCGGGAGATCCCGGGCCACGACGTCATGGGCCGATCTTAGAGAGGAGAGGCTGCGCGCCACGGCCACAAAGCGGCGTTTTGCGCGACATTCGTCCGGAACGGGCGATCTTCGCGCACAACGTCCGCTTGCCGGGCGAAAGATTGAGCGTCTACTTGAGCCCGACCGCCACCATCTTGCGGCGCAGGAAGGCAATCTGGGTCTGCAGCGGCAGCCCCTTGGGGCACACGTCGTGGCAGCCAAGGAGGGACATGCAGCCGAACACGCCGGCGTCGTCGCCGATCAGTTCGTAGTAGTCCTCGTCGCTGCGCTCGTCGCGGGGGTCGAGGCGGAAACGGGCGATCTTGTTGAGGCCCACCGCCCCGACGAAGTCCTCGCGCATCCGCAGCGTGCCGCAGCCGGCCACGCAGCAGCCGCATTCGATGCAGCGGTCGAGCTCGTAGATGGCCTCGGCCAGCTCCGGCTCCATCTTTGCCTCGACGGCCGTCAGGTCGGGCTCGGCCTGGCTGTGGATCCAGGTCTCCAGGCGCTCGGCGGTGCCGCGCATCCAGCTGCCGGTGTCCACCGACAGGTCACCGATCAACGCGAACACCGGCAGCGGCGCCAGCGTGATCAGCGGCCCGAAGTCGCGGGTCAGGCTGCGGCAGGCCAGCCCCGGCCGGCCGTCGATGAGCATGCCGCAGCTGCCGCAGATACCGGCCCGGCAGACGAAGTCGAACTGCAGGGACGGATCGAGGGTATCGCGGACCTCGTTGAGGGCGATGAACAGGGTCATGCCTTCCGCCTCTTCGACGCGGAAGTCCTGCCAGTGGGGTTCGATTCCTTCGCTCGGGCTGCTGCGCAGGATGCGCAGCGTCAGTTGGCGGGGCGTATCGGTGGTCATGGCATCGTTCTATCGGTGGTCATGGCATCGTTCTCCGCGGGGCATTCAGCCCCGGTGCAGGCACCGGCTGTCGTCGCGCAGCGGCCCCCAACCGTCGGCGTGCTCGCCGGGCTGCACATTGATCTGGCTGCCCAGGTCACAGGTGAAGGTCGAGCACGGCACGCCGGGGCGGCCGTCGATCAGCAGCTGGCAGGCCGCACAGGCGCCGGCATGGCACATGAAGTTGTCGAGGCGGGTGGCCGGCAGGCTGCCGCGCAGCTGGCGGATCGCCCGCAGCAGGGTCATGCCGCGGGTTTCGGCCAGCGTGAAGGCATGCAGGCTGCCGTCCAGCAGGGGCAGGCGCAGCGTCAGCACGCGCATGCCGGGTTTGGGGGCATTCATGATGCGTCTCCCAGTCTTTCATTGCGGCCCCGGAAGCGCACCGGGACCAGGTGCTCGTAGGGCATCAAGGCCTGCTGTACCGTGTAGCGGTCGGCATGCCCGAAGGCCTCGCGGATGGTGGCGATCTCGACCGCCCGTGGCGCGGTCGCCGGGTGCTCGATGGCATCCCGCGCGCCGTAGCCGCGCCAGCCCGGCGGCAGCTCCATGCGACGCACGTCGAGGGCCTCGTAGGCCAGGGTCGGCAAGGTCTGGAACGGGTCGCTCCAGCTGGCGAGGGTGCGCTTGAGCCAGTTGGCGTCGTCGCGGCGTGGGTGGTCTTCCCGGTAGTGGGCGCCGCGGCTCTCGGTACGCTGGAGGGCGCCGTAGGCGACGCACAGGGCCAGCTTGAGCATCTTCTGCACGCGGTAGGCTGCCACCAGTTCCGGGTTGCTGCCCGGCCGCCGGGTGGCCACGCCGATCCGGCGGCTGCGCTGGAGCAGCGCCTGGAGTTCGTCGACGGCCTCGGCCAGCAGGTCGCCGCGACGGAAGATGCCGACCTTGTCGGTCATGATGTCCTGCATGCGCCGCCGAATCTCGGTGGCGCTCTCGTTGCCATTGCCCTGCAACAGAGTGTCGAGCTTCGCCTGTTCGGCGGCGAGGAACTCCTGCACGAGAGCCGTCGACACCCGCAGCTCGCCCGCGGACGACTCCACGAAGTCGGCGATGTTCTCGCCGACGATCATGCCGGCCACCACCGTCTCGGCCACCGAGTTGCCGCCGAGCCGGTTGAAGCCGTGCAGATCCCAGCAAGCGGCCTCGCCGCAGGCGAACAGGCCGGCCAGCCCATAGGCCTCGCCACGGGCGTCGGTACGGATGCCGCCCATCGAATAGTGCTGGGCCGGCCGCACCGGGATGAAGTCGCGGGCCGGATCGATGCCGAGGAAGTGGCGGCAGATCTCCTTCACCTCGCGCAGGCGGCTGTCGATGTGGGCCGCGCCGAGCAGCGTGATGTCCAGCCACAGGTGCTCGCCAAAGCGACTGTTCACCCCGTGGCCGGCGCGGATGTGCTCCTCCATGCGGCGGGACACCACGTCGCGGGAGGCCAGCTCCTTCTTCTCCGGCTCGTAGTCGGGCATGAAGCGGTGGCCGGCGGCGTCCTTCAACAGGCCGCCGTCACCACGGCAGCCTTCGGTGACGAGGATGCCCGCCGGGAAGATCGTGGTCGGGTGGAACTGCACCGCCTCCATGTTGCCGAGACAGGCCGCACCGGTTTCCAGCGCGATCGCCGCACCGATGCCCTCGTTGATCACCGCATTCGACGTGACCCGGTAGATGCGCCCGAAGCCGCCGGTGGCGATACAGGTGGCCTTCGCCACGTAGGCGACGAGCTCGCCCGTCACCAGGTTGCGCACGATGGCGCCGTGACAGCGTCCGCCTTCATGGATCAGCGCAATGGCCTCCATGCGCTCATGAACCGGGATGCCTTCGGCCACCGCCTTGTCGCTGACCGCGTACAGCATCCCGTGGCCGGTGCCGTCGCTGACGTAGCAGGTGCGCCATTTCTTGGTGCCGCCGAAGTCGCGGGCGGCGATCAGGCCATGGGCTTCGGGCCGCTCACTGAGCGTCACCCGGCGGCCGTCCATCACCACCTCCCGCTCGCCCGCGCGTACCCGGTTCCACGGCACGCCCCAGGCCGCCAGCTCGCGCACCGCCTGCGGCGCCGCATGCACGAAGAGGCGCGCGACCGCCTGGTCGCAGCCCCAGTCGGAGCCGCGCACGGTGTCCTCGAAATGCACGTCCTCATTGTCGCCCTCGCCCCTGGCGGTGTTGCCGAGGCTGGCCTGCATGCCGCCCTGGGCCGCCGCCGAATGGGACCGCTTGGCCGGCACCAGGCTGAGGATGATCACATCGTGGCCGCGGCGCCGGGCGCCGACCGCCGCCCGCAGGCCGGCCAGCCCGCCGCCGATGACCAGCACGTCGGTGTAGAGAATGCGCATCTCAGCCTCCCCGCCGGACGGGCGCCATCGCCGGCGCCACGTTCATACCCGAGGCGACGTTGGCTGGCGCCCCGTCGCCGGACGGCTGGTAGCGCTCGCCGGCGCGGTCGGCATGGGCGATGCCCAGCCGCACATAGGCCAGCAGGCTGAGCAGGCCGAGCGCGATGAAGAACAGGCTGAAGGCGGTTTTCAGCATGCGCAGGCGGCGCCGGGCGGCCACCGGATCGCGGCCGGGCAGCCAGTCCCATTTCAGCGCCAGCCGGTACAGGCCGATGCTGCCGTGGATTTCCGCCGCAAACAGCAGGAGCAGGTACAGCGGCCACATGCTGCCGGTCCACACCCGGTCGGCAGATTCGTAGGGGCCGATCAGTTCCGGATGCACCAGCATGCCGTAGAGATGGATGCTGGCCAGGAAGAACAACGCGAAACCGGTCCATAGCTGGATCCACCACAGGCCGGTGTCGTCGTGGCGCAAGCCCGCCCGGTGTTCGGCAAAGGCCTTGTACTGGCGGAAGTTGGCCGGAAACTTGCGCAGCGCCAGCCAGGCGTGCAGCACGAACACCGCCAGCACCCCGCCGACCACGCAGGAGACGATCCACGGCTGCGGCGTGGCCAGGAAATAGGCCCCCTCGAAGAAGCGCGCCACGGTGTAGAAGGCCTCCTGGCTGATCAGGATGGACGACACGAAGAACATGTGGGCCACCAGGAACAGCGCCAGGAACAAGCCGGACGCGCTCTGCAGCAGGTCCAGCCGGGCCGGCCAACGACTGTGGAGGCGCCGACGCGCCAGGGATGCGTGGGGCAGCGGAATATCCGGAGCCAGACTGCCGGCAGGGGTGGGCAGCGCGCTGCTTCGTTCGAGCATGCGGGTCATGGCGATGGCCCTCGAAATGCGACTCCCTTTGCGGGGGGAGGGAAACCGGCCGGGTCAGGCGAAAGCGGATGCCGGAGCACACGCTCCAATATCAACCCGGCATCTCAATCTAACACAACACTATTGCACTGCAGCATATGCCTCACACTCGATCGCTACCGTGACAAACCCCCGGTCTAGCGACAAATGGCGCGGCAATGTCGCATACGCGCCACAGCTGCCAGGGCCAAGTCCTTGATTCCTTTTGTTGCGGCGCATTGGCACAGAATCTGCCTGAAGGGGCACACCCTATTTGCGGAGCGCATCATGCCGAAACCGAAGAAGCACATCCTCGTCTGCGTCCAGGGCCGCCCGCCCGGCCACCCGCGCGGCTCCTGCCAGGAAAAGGGCTGCAACACCGTGTGGCAGGCCTTCCAGCAGGAATTCCAGCAACGCAACCTGTGGAACGACTTCCTGCTGACCAACACCGGTTGTCTCGGCCCCTGTCAGGCCGGCCCCAGCGTGCTGGTCTATCCGGACAACGTGATGTACAGCGGCGTGACGACTGCCGACGTAACCGCCATCGTCGAGGAGCACATCCTGCTCGACCAGCCGGTGGAACGCCTGAAGGCCCCCGAAGGCATCTGGTGATCCCTGCCGCCGGGCGCGGCGCGGGGTAAACTGGCGGGCCTCAGCACACCGGGCCTCCCGCCATGCAGATCTGGATCGACGCCGACGCCTGTCCGGCGGTCGTCAAGGACATCGTCTTCCGCGCCGCCGAACGCCTGGAAATACCGACCATCCTGGTCGCCAACCGGATGTTGCGCACGCCTCCGTCGCGCTTCATCCGGGCCGTCCAGGTGCCGTCCGGCTTCGACGTGGCGGATGCCCACATCGTCAGCCAGGTCGAGACAGGTGATCTGGTCATCACCGCCGATATTCCGCTGGCCTCGGCGGTGCTCGAACGCCAGGCCCACGCGCTGAATCCACGCGGCGAGATGTACACCGCCGCCAACATCGCCGAACGCCTGTCGATGCGCAACTTCCTCGAGGAACTGCGCGGCGCCGGCGTGCAGACCGGCGGCCCGCCCGCCTTCAGCCAGGCCGACCGGCAAGCCTTCGGCGCCGCGCTGGATCGCTTCCTGGCCCGCGCAGCGCGCAACTGAACAACGGTACGGGCTCTCCCCGCCAGCTCAGAAAAGGCGCCCCGCAGAACGGGGCAAGCGCTGGGGCTACAACCTGCGGAGCAGGCTGAGGGGCTGAACCGTGGGGCTACGCCGCAGTGAAAGAGAACCCCTGTAGGGGCGAATTCATTCGCCCGCGGAGCTTGATCAACGGATGAAGGGCGAATGAATTCGCCCCTACAGGCTCCGGCCCAGCCTGGCTCAAGCTAGCTCGGTCCTCTCCCGCTCAACCCAGCTTCAACGGGGCCGCGCAGCCGTCGTCGATGCCTTCGATCTCGATCTGGATGGTCGGGTGCTGGATGTGGAAGCGCTCGTCCAGTTCGTGGGCGAGATTCGTGAAGAACGCGTCGCCGGGGTGGCCGCCGGGCATCACCAGGTGGGCGGTAAGCGCCACGTCCGAGGTACCGAGCGCCCACACGTGCAGGTCATGGACGCCGCTCACGCCGGGCAGGCCGCGCAGCCAGGCATGCACCTCGAGCAGGTCGATGCTGTCCGGCACGCCGTCGAAGACCAGGTGCAGGGACTGACGGAACAGGCCCCAGGTGCCCAGCACGATGACCACCGCAATGGCCAGGCTGACCAGCGGGTCGAGCCATTGCCAGCCGAAGTGCAGGTACAGCGCGCCGGCCGCAACCACGCCCAGGGACACCAGCGCATCGGCGGCCATGTGCAGGAAGGCGCCGCGGATGTTGAGGTCGTCCTTGCTGCCGGACATGAACAGCGCCGCGGTGACGCCATTGACCACCACGCCGATGGCCGCCACCACGATGATCGTCCAGCCACCCACCGCTTCCGGCGCCTGCAGGCGCTGCACGGCCTCCAGCGCCAGCGCCCCCATCGCGAACAGCAGCAGCATCGCATTGGCCAGCGCGGCGAGGATGGACGCGCGCTGCCAGCCGTAGGTGCGCTGGTGGGTCGGGCGCAGGCGGCCGGCCAGCGCGGCGCCCCATGCCAGGATCAGGCCGGCGACGTCGGACAGGTTGTGGCCGGCGTCAGCGAGCAGCGCCAGGGAATCTGCGCTCCAGCCGTAGAAAGCCTCGATGAGGACGAAACCGATATTCAGGCAGATGCCGATCGCGAAGGCCCGGTCGTAGGACACCGGGCCATGGTGATGATGGCCGTGGCCATGCCCGTGTCCGTGGGCATGACCGTGGTGCGCCGCGTGTTCGTGGTGGTGGTGATCGTGGCCGCAGGCGTGGTCGTCGTGGTGATCGTGGTGGTGGGATGGGTGGTCGTTGCTCATCAGGCTTGCAGCATCAGTTCATCCACGCTCTTGCGCACCGAGCGGGACCAGGGGACGGGAGACACACCGACCCGGCAGAAGAAGGTCAGTGCCTGCTCGCGGCCGAAACCACCGATACGTTCGAACTCCTCGGCCAGCGCCGCAGCGCCGCGGCCGATCTCCGGCAGCGCCGAAAAGTTGCGGCCGGCGCGGGCATACCAGCGGAAGATCAGCGGCGTCATCTCGGGCTGCAAGTGCAGGCCGACGGCGGTTGCGGTCAGCCACAGGCGCTGCATCGCGATGCCACCGCGCACGTAGTCCTCGACACTCGTCGGCGGCCGCTCGGGGCGGATCAGCACGTGGGACGCGCAGGCCAGCGCCGGGATGAAATCGAGCTGGACCCGCGGCGCGATGGTGCCGCCCAGGTACTTGTTGAAGAACTCCACCCGCCCCCAGCTGGCCATCACCCACTCCATCAGGCGCGCAGTGAGGCTGTCCACGCCAACTGCCTGCTCAGGGATACGATCCTTGCTGTAGCGGCTGCGCCACTCGATGATTTCCTTGTGCACCGGAAAGGCTTCCGGGCAGGTCAGGCGCAGGTAGGCGTTGCGCCACAGCAGGCCGGCCACCCGGCGACGCTCGGCGAAGGATTCGAAGAACTGCACCGTATAGCCGGCTCCCGGCGCGGCGGCCAAGGCTTGGCGCTGGGCCTCGCTCAGCGGCGTGGTGCGCATCGGGCGGCGCTGCACCACGCGCGCCTCGATGAAAGGAAGCAGGGCATCCGCTGCCGGCACGGGCTGCTCCACCAAGCGTACGTCGAACACCGGTGCCCTGTCGTCGGAACCGGGGCGCCGGCTCCAGTTCGCCGCCAGTCCTTCACCGCTGGCAGCAATACGCAGCGTCTCCAGCAGCGCCCCATGGGCCATGTGGCTGGCGTGGCCGTCGAAGTCGTAGAGGCACCAGTCGCGGGTGTCGTTGCCATGTACGGCGATGTGGTCGTCGCCAAGGATCTCGAAGCGCCACGGCTGGGTGTTGTCGCCGCTGGGCGCCCAGCGGGCCAGGTCGAGGATCTTCAGCAGGGTGTCGCGGCGGCTCATGGCTGGCCTCCTCGGGCACGCGCCGCCTCGCGCATCGCCCGCAGCTGGCGGCGGGCGATGGCGAGGCCGATGCGCTGGATCGGGTTGTTGTTGCCGCCGGGCCGCCAGGTCTTCACGTAGCGGTTGCGGTAGGCATCGAACTGGAAGCCCCACGGCGCGCACAGCACCTCGCCGCGGCCGAGCAGGATCTTCAGGGATTCGGTGGCGGTCACGCCGGCGCACAGCTGGCAGGCCGCAATGGTGCTGGGGCCGCGCCTGGCAACGAAATCGACCCGCGACGGATCGGCCAGGTAGGCGCGCTGCAGCATGGCCGGCGACAGGCCGAGCAGGAAGCGCACCGCCATCTCGTCCTCGTCGCAGCCGGCAAGGCGGAAGTACTCCTCGAAGCTCATCCGCCCCGGCAGGAAGCTCAGCACCGCGGTGCCCATGCCCAGCGGCGCAGCCGTCACCGCCGGCACGCCGAGCCGGTGACAGGCGTTGAAGGTGTCGCGCCGGGCAGTGAAGGCGAAGAAGTCGAGGCCATCCACGTAGAGATCGACGCCGGCCAGGAATTCATCCAGGTTGCCGGCATTGACGCCTTCGCCGAACACCCGGATATCCACCTCCGGATTGATGTCGCGGGCCATCTCGGCCATCACCTCGGCCTTCGGACGGTCGAGCGTGGACATCATCGCGCCGGCCTGGCGGTTGAAATTCACCAGGTCGAAGGTGTCCATGTCGGCCACATGGAAGGCCCCCACGCCCAGACGGGCCAGGGTCAGCAGATGCAAGCCGCCGACCCCGCCGACACCGGCGATGGCGATCCGCTTGCCGCGCAGCGCGGCCTGCTCGGCCTGGGTCACCCAGCCGATGTTGCGGGAGAAGGCTTCGTCGTAGTCAAAGGCACGGCTCGCCATGCTGTCTGTATCCCTCGGGCAGTGGAATCCTATGATACGACAGTTCCATGCGCCCCCATCCCCTGCATCCACACCCAGGCTGGGCGCCACGATACGCCAAGCGCATGCCTACGTACTACAATCAAAACAGATGCCCATTCCCTTCAAGGAATCGGCACTTCCGGCCGTAAATGGGTATCGCCAGTAATCTTCAGACCTCAAGGGCCAACGCCATGTCGCTACTCGATCGCTTCAGCCTCGGTGAAGGATTCAGGAAGTACTTCGAGATCGCCACCGCCTTCGACGACGCCGGCCGCAACAACGTGTTCGGCATCCGACACGAAGTGTATTGCGAGGAACTCGGCTTCGAGCCGGTTCGCCCGGACCGTCGAGAGACGGACGAATACGACCGCCACAGCCTGCACTGTCTGATGCGCACCTCCTCGGAGCCGCATTCGCTGGTGGGCTGCAACCGCCTCGTGATGGCCCGCCCCGAAGAACCCGACTACCCGCTGCCCTTCGAGCGCACCTGTGCCGCCACGCTGGACCGCTCCATCATCGATCCGGCCAAGGAGCCCCGCGGCGCCATCGCCGAAGTCTCGCGCCTCGCCGTGCGCGCCTACTACCGCCGACGCAAAGGCGAGACCAAGGCCGCGGTGGCGATCAGCGACGAAGATTTTGGCACCAAGGAACAGCCGCGTTTCCCGTACATCCCGATCGGCCTCTACCTGGGCGTGATCGCCCTTGCCAAGCACGAGGGCATCGAGACCCTGTTCGTCCTCACCGAGCCGCGGCTGGCGGAGCACTTCGCCAAGCTGGGCGTCAAGATCACCCAGATCGGCGGCCCGGTCGAACACCGGGGCATCCGCGTGCCGTCGATGATGAACGTGGACAGCATCATCAAGGGCCTGCGTTTCTTCGTGAAACCCATCTGGCGCGTCGTCGCCGAGGAAATCGAAGCCGGCTACAGCACCGGCCATCCGTCCTTCCGGCCGGCCTGACCCCTCACCCCGTTCCGGGGATTCTCCAGCCACACCGGGTTCCGGGGCTGGCCCGTCTCTTGCAAAGGACGAGTCAGCACCAACCAAACCCAAACTGTCCTAGGAGAATCCCTCATGAGCAAGATCGGTCTTTTTTACGGTAGCGAGACGGGCAACACCCGCAAGGTGGCCAAGTCCATCGTGAAAAAGCTCGGCGAAGATGTGGTCGAGCTGTTCAACGTGTCCAAGGCCACCGCCGACGACGTTGCCAAGTTCAGCTCCCTCATCCTGGCGACCCCGACCCTCGGCGACGGCGAGCTGGTGGACTCCTGGAAAGAGTTCTTCCCGACCTTCAAGGGCGTTGATCTGTCTGGGAAAACCGTCGCCATCTTCGGCTTCGGCGACCAGGACGCCTACGGCCACGAGTTCTGCGACGCGATGATCCTCCTGTACGACGCCGCCAAGGCCCAGGGCGCCACGATCATCGGCAGCTGGCCCACCGACGACTACGAGTTCTCCAAGTCCAAGTCCGTGGTGGAAGGCGAATTCGTCGGTCTGGCCCTCGACAACGACAACCAGAAGGAACAGACCGAAGAGCGCGTCGACACCTGGCTGGACCAGGTCAAGTCGGAACTGCTTGGCTGATGGCCGCGCCCGCCTCTGTCGTAAACACGACAAACAGCGGGCGGGTGTCAGGCATGTCACAGGTCGGGGGCGTCCATGAGTGACGCCCCCGATACCTTTGGCGGCGCCCGCCTGATCTTCGCTCACAAGCATCCCACCAGCGCGCGGCTGCGCTTCGTGCGCTTCGAGCACGGCATGTGCGGCTTCACTCCCTTCCCGGCCGCAGCCAGCCTGTGCCCGGACGAGGAAGTCCCCGAATCACCGGTCGTCACGCTGCCGTCGGTCCATCTGGCGGAAGCCGAGCGGCGCCTCGGCCTGCCTTCCGGCGGGCTCAAGATCGAACCGGAATTCCGCCAGTGCGTGGATGTCGGCGATGCCTGCGTCGAGGTCCACCTGGCCATGTTCACCGCCATCGACCCGCCTTTCGAGACGATTGCCGGCGCCGGCGGACGCTTCGTGGCGATCACCGAAGCCCGCGGCTGCGCGCAGATCGAACTGGAACTGCTGCGCAAGGCCTACGAGGCCGTCCTCGGCGGCTGAGTCCCGCCCGCCGGCCCGCGCCCTGCGGGCCGGTCCCCATCAAGCGGCGCGGGCCTTCAGGTGCGCCGCCAGCGCCGCATCCATCGTTGCCGCATGCAGGTCGAACCAGCCCGGCACCTGCTCGCGGATATAGGCCTTGGCCATCATCGTCGAGCCCTTTTCGACCCGCTCGCGGAAACGCCGCAGGTCGCCGAGCACGCGGCGGTGCTCGCCGGCATGCTCGCCTTCGGCCGGAAAGGCGCTGTCGCGCATCCACGTCTCCTCGTTGGCAAAGTGCGTCTCGGTGTGCGCGCACAGCGCCGCAAAGGCCTCCACGAAGGCTGCGCCGGTGGCCGCCCCGGCCGCATTCACCAGGGCCACGAACTCCCGGTGGGTCTCATCCATTTCCGCCAGGCCAAGCAGGTGGCGCTCGTCGGACCATTCCATCGCATTCTCCACATCAAGATGCGCCGCCAGCCGGCACTCTCCCGTGGCGCAGCGAAAAGCGTGCCGGGCGTGGCACCGAAATTGCTGCGCTACCGCATCACCACCTAGAACCGGAGAAAATCCATGGAAGACATCGTCCAATACCAGCTCGGAGACGTGGTGTTCTGCCGCGAAGACCTGTTCAACGACGGCGGTCTGCCCGGCTATGAGGAAGGCGCGCTGATCGCCGCCGCCGGCACCCGCGGCGTGGTCGTCCAGTTCGGCCACGTGGAAGCGATGCCCAGCGAGGAGATCTACCTGGTGCGCTTCGAGGGCGAAGGCCAAGACCTTGGCCTGCCGATCGGCTGCCTGCCCGAGGAGCTGACCCAGGACGAGGCCGAAGCGGCCGAGCTGCGCGCAACCCACTGAGCGGAGCCCTGCCGATGAAGATCGCCATTCCCGTCACCGGCGAGCAGCACGTCGCCGGCCATGCCGGCCAGGCCCGCAACTGGCTGATCTACGACTGCATCCCCGGCTCGCCGCTGCCCGCCCCGAACGCCATCGTGCTGGCCCGCGAGCAGGTCCTGCATCACTTCGAGGACGACGGCCCGCATCCGCTCGACGGCATCGAAGTGGTCATCGCCGCCAGCGCCGGCGACGGCTTTGTGCGCCACATGGCGAAGCGCGGCGCCGAGGTACTGCTGACCGGCGAGCAACAGCCCGACGCCGCGTTGGCCCGCATCCTGGCCGGCGAGGCGCTGCCCGACCCGCGCTTCGACATCACCACCACCCTCTGCAAGATCCGCGACCTATTCTCCCGGCATTGAACTCCCGCGGGGATGGCGGGTCTGTCACGTGCCTGCAACTACCGGGCCGTAGCCTGAGCCGGCCCCCATCCCAGGAGAACCCCATGTATCTGTCCCCGTCCGACATCCAGCAGACCCGTCTGGCCACCCTCGAGAACCTGCACGCAGCGTCCCGCGCGTGGGTCGAGGCCACCGAGAAACTCGCCGAGCTGGCCCTCCGCAACGGCCGTCAGCTCTTCGAGGAAGGCCGCAGCCACCTGGAAGAACTGGCCTCCCGCAGCGAGATCAAGCTCGATGCACTGCCCGTCGAACGCCTGTCCGACTGGCGCGCCGACTCCGCCAGCCTGGTCCGCGAGTACTTCGAGATCATCGGCGACGCGCATCAGTCCATCCTGCAACTGGCCCGCGACCAGGTCGCCGTCTTCGACCATGCCGTCAACCGTCAGCTCGAACACGCCGCCCGCAGCGCCGACGCCAACGGCGAAGCCGCCATCGGCCACGTGAAGAAGGTGCTGCGCCAGGCCGAAGCCGGCTTCAACGAACTGGCCGACGCCGCCGCCCGCGGCGCCGACCTGGTGGAGGAACAGGTCCGCCAGGTGTCGGAAGCCCTGGGTGCAGATGACGCGGACGAAGGCAAGGCCAGCGACGAAACCGCCGTCGAGCCGCGCAGCCGTCGCGCCCGCAGCGCGGAATAAGCCGCCACCGCCGGCGGACCGGGCTGGTCCGTTGGCGGTAAAATCGGGATTCCCGGCGACGGGGCCAGGCGCCCCGCCGCCCGCCTTCACCACAGCCAGGAATCCCATGAGCACCGCTTCCCTCTACCAGGCCCGTTACGGCAGCAAGGACGTCGCCGTACCGTCCGCCGGCTCCCCCATCATCGATCACCTGCTGGCCCACCGCTCGGTGCGCGCCTACCTGCCCGACCCGGTCAGCGACGACACCCTCGCCGCGATCATCGCTGCCGCCCAGTCCGCCGCCAGTTCGTCCAATCTGCACGCATGGAGCGTCGTGGCGGTCCGCGATTCGGCCCGCAAGGCTCGTCTGGCAGAGCTGGCCGGCGACCAGGAACACATCCGCCAGGCCCCGCTGCTGCTGGTGTGGCTGGCCGACCTGGCCCGCCTGGAGGCGGTCGCGCAGAAGCTCGGCGAAACCCCGGCCGCGCTGGATTACCTGGAAATGTTCGAAGTGGGCGTCATCGACGCCGCGCTGGCGGCCCAGAACGCCGTCACCGCCGCCGAATCCCTTGGCCTCGGCACCGTGTATATCGGCGCGATGCGCAACCGCCCGGAAGACGTGGCGGCCGAACTGCAGCTACCGTCGAAGGTCGTCGCGATGTTCGGCCTGTGCGTCGGCACACCCGACCCGCAGCAGCCTGCCTCGGTCAAGCCGCGCCCGCTGCAGTCCGTGGTGCTGCATCAGGAAACCTATTCCCTGCCCGCCCAGCAGGCCGGCCTGGAGTACTACGACAGCGCGATGAGCGCCTTCTACACCAGCCAGGGCATGAAGGTGCGCGGCACCTGGTCCAACCATTCGACCAAGCGCGTCCGCGACGCCGGCTCCCTGTCCGGCCGCGACCGCCTGGTGGAAGCCCTCAACAATCGGGGCTTCGCGCTGAAGTAGGCTCACGGAGCCGGGGGCGCACTTTCCCCTTCTGTGGGGGCGAATTCATTCGCCCGCGGACTTCGGTCAATCCGCTGAGGGCGAATGAATTCGCCCCCACGAGAATTCGCCCCCACAGGTATTTTTGCGTCGCCTGGCTTCAAAAGCAGCGAGGCCCGGGCATCCAGCCGGGCCTCGCTGCCAATCTCAAGCCGCCGTTCAGGCCGCCTTCTTCATCTGCTTCTGGTACAGGAACTCGAGGATCGCCGCACGGCATTCCGCGAAGTGCGGGTCGTGGGCCAGTTGCAGGCGGTCCCGCGGCTTGGCGAGCTTCACTTCAAGGATCTCGCCGATGGTGGCCGCCGGGCCGTTGGTCATCATCACCACGCGGTCGGACAACAGCACCGCCTCATCCACGTCGTGGGTCACCATCACCACGGTGGCACCGGTCTTTTCCATCACGCCGATCAGCTCGTCCTGCAGGGACGCGCGGGTCAGCGCATCGAGGGCGCCGAAGGGCTCGTCCATCAGCAGGATCTTCGGTTCCATCGCAAAGGCGCGGGCGATGCCGATGCGCTGCTTCATGCCGCCGGAGATCTCGTGCGGCATCTTCTGCGCCGCATGGCTCATGTGCACCATTTCCAGCGCCGCGTTGGTGCGGGCCTTGAGCTTGTCCTTGCCCTCCTTGGCACCGAAGACGCGCTCGACGGCCAGATGGACGTTCTCGAAACAGGTCAGCCAGGGCAGCAGGGAGTGGTTCTGGAAAACCACCGCCCGCTCCGGGCCGGGGCCGGCGATCTCGCGGCCGTTGCAGATCATCGCCCCGGAAGTGGGCAGCGTGAGGCCGGCGATCAGGTTCAGCAGCGTCGATTTGCCACAGCCCGAGTGGCCGATCAGGGACACCACCTCGCCCTGGCGGATCTGCAGATTGACGTTCTGCAGCGCGACGAAGCGGCCTTTCTTGGTGTCGAAAGTCATGCCGACGTTTTCGACCTTGACGATTGCGTTCATGGTGAGCTCCTCGTTCCGGATTCAGTCAGTTGTTGCCGTAGCTGAAGCGGCGGGCGATCAGCAGCAGGAATTGTTCGAGCACGAGACCGACGATGCCGATCACGAAGATGGCGATGATGATGTGCTCGACCTTGAGGTTGTTCCATTCGTCCCACACCCAGAAGCCGATGCCGACGCCGCCGGTGAGCATCTCGGCGGCCACGATGACCAGCCAGGCGGTGCCGATGGACAGGCGGATGCCGGTCAGCATGTAGGGCAGCACGGACGGGAAAAGGATCTTGGTGATGATCTTGAACTCAGACAGGTTCAGCACCCGCGCCACGTTCAGGTAATCCTGCGGCACGCGCTGCACGCCCTGGGCGGTGTTGAGGATCATCGGCCAGATGGAGCAGATGAAGATGGTCCAGGTGGAGGCCGGGTCGGCGGCCTTGAAGACCATCAGGCCGATCGGCAGCCAGGCCAGCGGCGAGACCGGACGCAGGATGCTGATGATCGGCTCCAGCATGCTGTTCATGAAGGCGAAGCGGCCGATGATGAAGCCCATCGGGATGCCTACCAGCGCGGCCACACCGAAGCCGACCGCAACCCGCTTGAGGGACGAAAGGATGTTCCAGCCGATGCCCTGGTCATTCGGACCATTCTGGTAGAAGGGGTCGGAAAAAAGCGTGATGGCGGCATCGAGGGTCTTTGCCGGGCCGGGAAAATCGGTGGACTTCATCGCCACCATGGCCCACAGGCCGATGATGAAGGCAAAGCCGAGCAGCGGCGGCAGCACCACGCGCAGGAAGGCACTGCAACGCTCGCCGAAGGAGGCGGACGGCTCGGCCGCTTCGGCAGCCGCGGCACGGGAAACGGTAGCGGCAGCCATGGGGGCCTCCTGCTTGGCAACAGTGACACCGTCCCGCGTCTCGGGAGCGGCTTCGGTGTCCGGCCCGACAGTCACGAGGCCAGAGGTAAGGGTCGCAGTGCTCATCGGAATCTCCAGAAATCTGTGGGGCGAATCCCCGTCGTGGGGGCGAATTCATTCGCCCACGGATCTTGTTCAACCGGACAAGGGCGAATGAATTCGCCCCTGCGGTCAGGCGTGGATCTTGAAGCTGGCGGCGTACTTCTTCGGGTCCTTGCCGTCCCACACCACACCGTCGATCAGCTTGGAGGTGCGGAAGTCGGACTTGGGCACCGGCACGCCGACGATGCTGGCGGCCTGCTTGTACAGCTCGGTCTGGTTGATCGCCTTGGCGATCCCGAGGTAATCCACGTCCTGCTTGAGCAGGCCCCAGCGGCGGTGCTGGGTGAGGAACCACATGCCGTCGGACAGGTAGGGGAAATTCACCAGGCCGTCGTTGTAGAACTTCATGTAGTTCTTTTCGGACCAGCTCTTGCCGAGGCCGTTTTCGTACTGGCCGATCATGCGGCTGCGGATCACATCCACGTCGGTATTCACATAGCTCTTGGCCGCCACGGTCTCGGCGGTCTTGGCGCGGTTGGCGGCGCTGGCGTCGATCCACTTGGAGGCTTCGAGGATCGCGCAGATCATCGCGCGGGCGGTGTTGGGGTATTTGGCGGCGAACTCGGCCGTGGCGCCCAGCACCTTTTCCGGGTGGTCGGTCCAGATGTCCTGGGTCGTCACCGCGGTGAAGCCGATCTTGTCCACGATCGCGCGCTGGTTCCACGGCTCGCCGACACAGTAGCCGTCCATGTTGCCGACGCGCATGTTGGCGACCATCTGCGGGGGCGGCACGACGATGTTCTTGACGTCCTTGAAGGGGTCGATGCCGTGGGCCGCCATCCAGTAGTACAGCCACATGGCGTGGGTGCCGGTCGGGAAGGTCTGGGCGAAGGTGTATTCCTTCTCCTTCTTGGCGATGACCTTGGCCAGCGAGGCACCATCCACCGCGCCCTTTTCCTTCAGGCCGTTGGACAGGGTGATTGCCTGGCCGTTGTTGTTGAGGGTCATCAGCACCGCCATGTCCTTCTTCGGACCGCCAATGCCCAGATGCAGACCGTAGATCAGGCCGTACAACACGTGGGCGGCATGCAGCTCGCCGTTGGCCAGCTTGTCGCGCACGCCGGCCCAGGAGGCCTCCTTGCTCGGGGTAATCTTGATGCCGTACTTCTTGTCGAAGCCCATCACCGAGGCCATCACCACCGAGGAACAGTCGGTCAGCGGGATGAAGCCGATCTTCACCTCTTCCAGTTCGGGCTTGTCGGAACCCGCGGCCCACGCGCCGCCCGCCGGGAGCATCGTCCCCATCGCTGCCATACCTCCAATAGTCGCGCCGGCCTTCAGAAAGCCACGGCGGGAAAGAATCTTGTCGTCGAATTGCGCGCTCATCACATGCCCCTGATCCGCTTACCCAAAAAAAAGAGGCGTCACATCACTCCGCGCACTGCACGCAAGAGGGATGGACGCCTTTGTCCAAGTCTGATCGCCTGATCAAGCCGGCCCGCCGTTGGACCGACTTTGACTACGATTTAGCGAGGAGCGTGCCAACAACGACAACACATTGAATAAAAAGGGGAAGTACGAAAAGCGGAGAGACATACCCCCTAAGAGGTACAAGAAGCACGCCCTGCGCATGCACTTCCGCAGTGCAGCAATGGCCTCATCGGCACCATTCCGGCCCACATCCGCAAAAAACGATGAAACCGAAAACAGAAAGGGCGGTGGCACCTTCGCGCCACCGCCCTTTCTGAATCATCGCCCCGCTGGCAACTACTCCTTTCAGAGTAATAGATTGGCCATGTCGATCACGTCCTGGGCCACGTCCGCCACCTTGCGGCCACGCTCCATCGCCAGCTTGCGCAGCGCGTGATAGGCCGCGTCCTCGTCGAGCCCGCGGGCCTTCATCAGCACGCCCTTGGCCTTGTCCACGACGATACGCTCGCTCAGCTTGCGGGTCGCATCGTCCCGCTCGGCGCGCAAGTGCTGGAAAGCCTCGAACTGGGCGATGGCCACCTCGACCAGCGAATCGAGCCGCTCGGAAGACACGGAATCCACCACGTACGAAGACACGCCGGCCTTTACGGCACGGCGGATCGCCGCCGAATCGGAGTCCTGCGAGAACAGCAGCACCGGGCGCGGACAGTCCCGGTTCATGATGGCCAGATGCTCGAGGGTGTCCCGGCTGGGCGAATCAGCCTGGATGAAGATCACGTCCGGCTTGGTCGCCAGAACCTGCTCGGACAGGTCGAAGGCATTGGACAGCACCGCCGCCACCTGGTGGCCAGCCAGCGCCACCGCGGCACAGACGTCGGCGGCACGCTCGCGGGAAGAATCGACAACGAGCACTCGAAGCATGGAACAGCTCCCCTGGAAAGACATGGCACCTTAAAGCATGAAGTGCGCCAGAGACAAATAAACCTGCTCCCATTTTGAGGAAAGCATCAAAATGGAGAAACCTGTGGATGGCGGGGAAAAGGCTTGTGGGGCCGAATGCATGTGGGGGCGAATTCATTCGCCCTCGGTCGGTTGAACAGAGTCCGCGGGCGAATGAATTCGCCCCCACACCTTTGGTCCCAACACCCCGGCACCCCCAGTATGGCCGTTTCGGCGTCAGGCCGCCTGCACGTGGGCTCCACCCTGCATCAGACAGTCGAGGATCAGCACCGACACGTCGTCGGCGGCGGACTGCCGGCCCAGGTGGCGGGTCAGCGCCTCCCGCAGGCCCGCAACCCGTGACAGGCGAGGTGTCGCGCGCAGGGTCTGCTCCAGACCGGCCATGCCGAACTGCACGCCCAGGCGGTTCTCGGCCTCGGTCAGGCCGTCCGAACAGAGCACGATCTGGGATGGCGTACGCCAGCCAAAAGCCTCGCAGGCGATACCCGCTTCGGCGGAGGGCAGGATGCCGAGGGGCAGCTGGCGCGACACGAAGCGCTGGGCCACCGCACCGCTCTCGTCGACCAGCAGCACGTCCGGCACGCCTCCGACCCAGATCTGCCCGACCGGCTGGGCGGCCTCCAGCCTGACCAGCGCCGAGGCGACGAAGCGCCCGGCCGGCAACAGGCCGCACAGCAGGTCATTGAGCTCGGTCACCAGATTCGTCAGCGGCGCATTGCGTGCGGCCCCCCGGTAGAAGGCACCCAGCGCCGGCAGCACGCTCACCGCGGCGGCCAGGCCGTGCCCGGTGGCGTCGGCCAGCATCGCGTACAGGGAGCCGTCAGGCGCCCGTGCCACGGCCACCACGTCGCCCGAGAAGTTGCGCGCCGGCAGCACCGCGTACTGCACCGCGCTGTCGTGCAGCCAGTCGCTGCGGATCTGACGCTCCATGATGCTCATCGCCAGTTCCTGCTCGCGCTCCGACTCGTCGTGGTAGCGCTGCAGGCGCGCCGCGTCCTCGGCCAGCTGGCGCTGGATGCGCCGCGCCTCGGAGACGTCGCGGACGACGCCGATGAACATGCGCCGGTTGGGCAGCTGGAGATCGGACATGCCGACCTCCATCGGGAAGGTCGTGCCGTCCTTGCGCCGCCCGAGCATCTCGCGGATCTGGCCGCCAGCCTTCATCTGCCCGGACGACAGCAGGCCGGGAATGGACAGCTCGGAGGAGCCGAAATCGCCGTCGGACATCAGCATGCCGAGGGGCTGGCCGATCATCTCCGAAGAGGGATAGCCGAAGATCTGGCTGGCCGCCCGGTTGACCGACAGGATGCGGCCGCTGTCGTCCGCCGAGATGATGCCGTCGATGACCCCGTTGGCCACCGCCCGGACCTGCTCCAGGGAACTCGCCAGGCGCCGCTGCATGTCGAGCAGGCGGCGCAAGGCCTTGAAGCGCGCAGCGAAGACCGGGAAGGACAAGGGCTTGGCCAGGTAGTCGTCGGCACCGATGTCGAGGCCGTGGACGATGTCGCCCTCGCCGCTCAAGGCGGACAGGATGATCACCGGCACCCAGCGGTCGCCGGCGATGCTGCGGATCTGGCGGATCGCCTCGAAGCCATCCATGCGCGGCATCATCAGGTCCATCAGCACCACGTCGGGGGATTCGCGCCGGAACAGCTCGACCGCCTCGACGCCGTCCTCGGCATAAATGGGAACGCAATTCAGGTGGGCCAGGAAGGTGCCCACAATGCTTCTGTTCGACGCGATGTCGTCCGCAACCAGCACGCGCAACGGTTTTTCTGCCATTACAGGGTCTCTGCAGTTGGCGGGCGCACCCTTAGCAGGGACGCACCCGCGGTATCCATCCAGTAGGTATCAGGCCAGGTCCTGGACCTTGGGCACCGTGACCACCACCTGGTTGCCCGGCGGCAGGTAAGTCAGGCTCGCGAAGGCCAGCTGGCGGGACAGGGCGATGCCCCGTCCGTTGGGCGCGAAGGCGCGCTCCGGGTCGAAATCGAGGAACTGGCGCCAGTCGAAGCCTTCGCCGTCGTCGCGGATCTCGAACACCCAGCGGCTGTCGTCGCAGCGCACCCGCAGGCGCACGACCTTGTCGCGGTTCTCGGGCAGCGCGAGCCGACGGGTGATCTCCTCCTCCCAGCAATCGGTCTCGCGCAGGCGGCTCTTCTCGGCGAACTCGATGCCCAGGTTGCCGTGCTCGACACCATTCACCAGCAATTCGGACAGGCCCATTGCCAGCGTGTCAGGCTGGGGCCCCAGCAGGGCGATGAAGGACGCCAGCACCCGCGCCTCCTCGAGGGTGCGAATGCGGAACTCGCCTTCCTTGATGCAGCGGAAGGCCTGCGCCTGTTCGGCCAGGCTGGCGGTCAGCTCGCGGCGCACCCGCATGTCGTCGAGGGCGGAGCGGATGATGGTCTGCAGCGCCTCGCCCTCGAAGGGCTTGGTGAGGTAGTAGTAGGCACCGGCGGCCAGGCCCTCGCGGACCTGCTCCGGCGAGGTGGCCGCGGTCTGCATGATCACCGGGGTCGACCGCAGGCGTTCGTCGCCCTTGATCTTGCGCAGCACGCTGATGCCGTCCATGCCCGGCATCATGCGGTCGAGCAGGACCAGGTCGAAGTGCGAATCGGGCTGGCTCAAGGCCTCCCAGGCGGCTTCACCAGAGCCCACCATCACCAGGTCGAAACCCATTTCATCCAGGTACTCGCCGACGATGTCCAGGTTGAAGGGCTCGTCGTCCACCACCAGTATCTTTGCCTTGCTCATGTTTCTCCCTCTGTGGCCTCTGCCGGCAAAGGCCTGTCCTGGCCTGCCAGCGGCAATGCAACGATGAATTCTGCACCGCCCGCCAAATTATTGCGCGCCTGGATGTACCCGCCATGCGCTGCGACGATCTCCTGGCAAATCGCCAGGCCCAGCCCGGTCCCGCCGGCGCCGGTACGGGTCCGGCTGCTCTGCACGAACTTGTCGAAGACCGCCCCCAGCTCATTCGCCGGAATCCCGACGCCCTCGTCCGACACGCTGAACACCAGCGCCGGCCCGTCGTCCCGCACCCGTGCCGGACGGGCCTCGGACAGCCGGCCGAGGCGCAGGGACAACAGGAAGCCCTTGCCCTCCGGCGTGAACTTGGCCGCGTTGGAGAGCAGGTTCATCACCACCTGCCCCAGGCGTGCGGCATCCCCGTTGAGCGGGGGCAGTTCCGCGTCGAACGCCATCCGCACATGCAGCTTGCGCGCCTGGAACAGCGCCTCGAACTCCCGCAGGCTGTCCTGAACGACCCGGGCCATGTCCACCAACTGCATGTTCAGCACCATCCGCCCGGCCTCCAGCTTGGACAGGTCGAGCAGGTCGTTGAGCAGGAGCAGCAAGCGCTCGCCGCTGACCCGGATGCGATGGAAATAGCTGCGCAGCTTCTCGTGGCCGGCCTGGGCGATACGGCTTTCGCCCAGGCGGGCATAGCTGAGCACCCCATGCATCGGCGTGCGCAGCTCGTGGGACATGTTGGCGAGGAACACCGACTTGGCCTCGTTGGCCGCCTCGGCGGCCTCCTTGGCGGCCTGCAGGTCCCGCGTGCGCGCCGCCACCAGTGTCGCCAGATCGAAGTTGTGATCGAGGATCTGGGCCTCGCGGGCCTTCACCTCGTCGATGTCGGTCTGGGTGCCGATCATCCGCAGCGCCCGGCCGCTGTCGTTGCGCTCGACCACCAGCCCGCGCGCCAGCACCCATTTGTACTTGCCGTCCTGGCAGCGCAACCGCGTCTGGTGCGTGAAATAGGGGGTATCGCCGCGCAGATGGGCGTCACGGGCGGCCAGCAGGCCCGGCAGATCGTCAGGATGGACGCGCCACGCCCATTCCCGGCCGCTCTCCCCGGCCTCCTCGACCCCGTAGCCGAGCATGCTCAGCCAGCGCGGGGAGCGGAAGACGCGGCCGCTGGCGATGTTCCAGTCCCACACCCCATCGCCGGCGCCATCCAGCGCGAACTGCCAGCGCGCCTCGCTCTCGCGCAGGGCCAGTTCGGCCTCCTTGAGATCGGTCATGTCACGGATGACGGCCAGCGCACCGCCGGTGCGCACGGCCCGGAAGCGAGCTTCGAAATGGCGTTGGCGGCCGCCCCGCGCCGATGTGTACTCGACCCGCTGCAACAGCCCGCTGCGCGACGCGGCCTGGGCTGCCTCGGCGAAGCGACGCGCCATGTCCGGCGACAGGGACTCGTCCAGGCGCTTGCCGAGAAAGGCCTCCGGCGGCATCGACAGGACTTCCCGGCTGTCCGCGTGGTAGCGCACGATGCGCATATCGTCGTCGAGCTGGAACAGCATGTCCGGCATCGCCGCGATCAGGGACTCGTTGGTCGCGTGGGCCTCCTGGATGGCCTGCTGCTCGGCCTTGCGGGCCGTCACGTCCTCGACGATGAGCCAGCGCTGGCCATCGCTGCCGCCGACCACGGTAGTCGTCACCAGCACCGGCACGCGCCGCCCGTCCTTGCGCACGAACTCGGTCTCGCGGGCACTGGCGGCACCTGCCGGATCAGTGTCCGGCCCCTTCTCCGCCGGCGCCCCCGGCTCCAGCTCGAGCCCCGCATGGAGTTCGTCCTCCGCATAGCCGGTGATGCGGCAGAAGGCCGGATTGGCCTGCAGGTAGCGCCCCGCCGCGTCGATCAGGGCCATGCCGAGGGAGGCGTGCTGGTAGAGCGCGTCGAGGCGGGCATGGGAGTCGGCCACGGCCTGGCGGGCCCGCCGCAGGGCCGTCACATCGGAGGCGGCGCCGGCCGTGCGCAGCGGCTTGCCGGCCGCATCGAACTCGGCCTTGCCGGCCAGGTGGAACCAGCCGACGCTGCCGTCGATGCGGGCAATCGCCACCACGCAGTCGAGGGCACGGGCGTCGCGGGTCAGGCCGCGAAAGGCCGCGATGAAGTCATGCCGCCCGGACACCGACATGGAGCGCAGGATGCCCCGCCCGCTGCGCGGCAGCCCACCTTCCGGATAACCCAGCAGGCGGTCGCAGCGCGGCGACAGGAAGATCTCGCCGCAGTCGGCCTGCCACTCCCAGATGCCTTCATCGGTCGCCGACACGGCCAGCTCGAAACGCTTCTCGCTGGCGCGCAGCTCCCGGGTCATGTCGGCGGCCAGGCCTTCGGCCCGCTTCTGTTGCCCCGCCAGGCTGGCCACCACCAGAGCCAGCAACACGCTGGCCACGCCGCCCCCCGCCGCAGCCAGCGTCGATGAGGCCCACTGTCCGGTCGGTGGCGGCGGCAGTATCGACAGGCGCCAGTCGCGCTCGCCGAAATGCACTTCACGCACCGCCACCGGCGGCGCCTGGATGACCGCCTGGTCGGCATAGACGCGCACCGGCTGCGCCTCGGTGACGTCGTCCACCACCAGATCGTAGCCGGCGATGGCCGCCGCCCGCAGGGTATCGAACATCGGCGTCACGGCAATGGCCAGCACCACCAGGCCCTCGGCAGAATCGCCATCCCCCCCACCGACCTCGTCCAGCGGCCTGGCGGCCCGGTACAGGACCACCCCGGGCACCAACTCGCCCGCATTCCGGCCGGTCAGCGTGGCGGGCGCGCTCATCGCCATCTCACCGGACTTCAGGGTCGCGTCCATCGCCTGCCGGCGCACCGGGTCGGCGTAGGCATCGAGGCCGATCACAGAATCCGCCCGCTCGCTCAGCGGCCACAGGTAGATCAGCGGAAAACTCAGGCGCCTGCTGCGCGGATCGGGCGGCGGCAGGACCCGGGTCGGCTTGCCGTAACTGGCCGTCAGCAAGGCCTCGACGGCGGGGATGCGGGCCACTTCGACCCGCCGCGCAAAGCCGAGCCCCAGCACTTCGGGCAGCGCCTCGGTCGGCTTCAGGCCGGCCACATAGGTCTCGAACTCCCGCCGCTCGACCAGGTACTGGGCGGAGAACAGCCCGGTGACGCCCCGCAGGATGAAATCGACCTTGCCGAAGCGCTCCTTCAGCTGGTGCTCCAGCCGGTCGGCCGCCGCTTCGTGGCGGGCCTGCTCCAGCTCCGCATCCTGGTTACTCAGGTAGGACCAGCCCCAGCCGGTCAGCAGCAGGCCCAACCCGAGGACCAGGCCGAACCAGCGCCGCTCCGTACCCGGCAGGCTGCGCAGGTGGCGAAGGACAGCCCGGATACGGTTCGATGGGGTTGCGGGTTGCGGACTCATCACCCGCAGGTGTACGGCCGGCGCCCCTAAAGCTTGAGCCGCCGGCACACGCCGTCACAATCAGCGGCAGCCCACCTCGTCCTTCACACCGAACTTGCGCAGGATGTTCTCCAGCGGACAGAAATGCGTGAATCCGCTCTGCAGCAGGTTGGCGCCAACGAAGGCGGTGAACCACAGGAAGTTGTGGCTGACGAAGAAGGGGCTGCCCTCCACGCCGAGGCCGAGGGAGATGAGCACGAAGGTGCCGGCAAAGACCCGCACCCACTGGTTGATGTTCAGTTTCATGATGGCTCTCCGCCGTGCGCGCCGCGCCCGTGGGTCGCGGCAAAGTACAAAACCGGGATGACGACCAGGGTCAGCAGCGTGGACACCAGCACGCCGAAGATCAGGCTGATCGCCAGCCCGTTGAAGATCGGGTCGTCGAGGATGAACAGTGCGCCGATCATCGCCGCCAGGCCGGTCAGGCCGATCGGCTTGGCGCGCACCGCCGCCGCGTGGATGGTGGCCTCCGCCATCGCCACGCCGGCCGCCACCTGCTGGTCGATGAAATCCACCAGCAGGATCGAGTTGCGCACGATGATGCCGGCCAGCGCGATCATCCCGATCATGCTGGTGGCGGTGAACTGGCTATGCAGCAGCGCGTGCCCCGGCATCACGCCGATGAGGGTCAGCGGGATCGGCGCCATGATGATCAGCGGCACCAGGTAGCTGCGGAACTGAGCCACCACCAGCACGTAGATCAGCACCAGGCCGACCGCGTAGGCGGCGCCCATGTCGCGGAAGGTTTCGTAGGTGATCTGCCATTCGCCGTCCCACTTGATGGCGTAGGCCGCGTAGGGGTCGTCCGGCTGGTGGATGAACCACTCGTCCAGGGTGCCGGCCAGGCGTTCGCCGACCAGCGGCAGGTCCTTCACGCGGCTGCGGATGTCGAACATGCCGTACAGCGGCGAATCCAGCTTGCCACCCATGTCCCCGGTCACATAGACCACCGGCAGCAGGTCCTTGTGGTAGATCACCTGCTCCCGCCGCGTCGGCTCCACCTGCACCAGCTCCGACACCGGCACCAGCGCGCCGCCGGCCTCCGCCGCACGGGCACGCACGCGCATCTGCAGGATCTGCTCGATGCCCGACAGGTCTTCGGCCGGCAGCGTCAGGCGCACCGGGATTTCGTACTTGTTGTCGCCGCCATGCACCGGCGTGACGTTCTCGCCGCCGAGGCCCAGGCGCACCACCTCGACGATGTCGGCCTGGGCCACGCCGAGCTGGGCCGCCTTGGCCTGGTTGACGCGCAGCACCAGCTTGGGCGCCGCCTCGTCCACCGTGTCATCCACGCCGACGATGTCCGCGCTGGCCTCGAAAGCAGCACGCAGCTTGCCGGCCACCGCGACCTGCCCGGCATAGTCGGGGCCGTACACCTCGGCGACGATCGGCGACAGCACCGGCGGCCCCGGCGGCACTTCCACCACCTTGACGTTGCCGCCGTGCTTCCCGGCTATGGCGGCCACCGTGTCGCGCACGCTCACCGCAATCTCGTGGCTCTGCCGGCTGCGGTGATGCTTGTCCACCAGGTTCACCTGGATGTCGCCCATCTCCGGCTGGGCGCGCAGGTAGTACTGGCGGACCAGACCGTTGAAGTTGATCGGCGACGCGGTGCCGGCGTAAGCCTGGAAATCGGTGACCTCATCGACCTTGGCCAGCTCGGCACCGATTTCACGCAACACCTCGGCAGTGGCCTCGACCGGCGTACCGACCGGCATGTCGAGGACCACCTGGAACTCGCTCTTGTTGTCGAAGGGCAGCATCTTCAGCACCACCAACTGCACCACGGCCAGCGACACCGACAGGGCGATCGCCAGCACCACGCCGAACCACAGCCTGGTGCGCGCGCGGCCGCCACGGACCGGATCGAGCAGCGGTGTCATCAGGCGGCGGAACAGGGCTTCGAGGCGGCGGGTGAGGCGGTCGGGGCCGTGATCTTGCGGGGTTTGGGCGATTGAAATCGCCCCCACAGAAGAGGCCGCGTGGCCGCCCTTCATCAGCTTGCCGGCCAGCCACGGGGTTACCACGAAGGCCACCGCCAGCGAGATGAACATGCCCATCGACGCGTTGATCGGGATCGGGCTCATGTAGGGGCCCATCAGGCCGCTGACGAAGGCCATCGGCAACAGCGCCGCGATGACCGTGAAGGTGGCCAGGATGGTCGGCCCGCCGACCTCGTCCACCGCCTTCGGGATCAGCTGCCACAGGGGCTTGCCCGGCTCCAGGGCATGCCAGCGGTGGATGTTCTCGACGACCACGATGGCGTCGTCCACCAGGATGCCGATCGAGAAGATCAGCGCAAACAGGCTGACCCGGTTCAGCGTGAAGCCCCAGGCCCAGGACGCGAACAGCGTCGCCGCCAGAGTCAGGGTGACCGCCGCACCGACGATCACCGCCTCGCGCTTGCCGAGCGCAAAGAACACCAGCAGCACCACCGCCGAAGTCGCGAAGACCAGCTTGCCGATCAGCTTGTCGGCCTTCTCGGTGGCCGTCGCGCCGTAGTTGCGGGTGATCGTCACCTCGACACCGTCCGGCACGATGCTGCCCTTCAGGGCCTCGATGCGGCGGATCACGCCGTCGGCCACGTCGGCGGCGTTCTCACCGGGCTTCTTGGAAATGGACAGGGTCACCGCCGGGAAGCGCTCGCCGGCCGCCGCGCCGGCATCCGGCGCCCCCTTGCCGAGGCCGTGCCATACGTAGCGCGACGGCTGGTCCGGCCCATCGAGCACCGTCGCCACGTCGGCCACATGCACCGGCTTGCCGCCGGACACGCCAACCACCAGGCCCCGCACGTCGGCTGCGCTCTCCACGTAGGTGCCGGTCTGCACCAGCACTTCCTGGTTGGCACGGGTCAGCACACCGCTCGGCTGGGACGCGTTGGCCAGCAGCAGCGCGCCCTTCAGGTCCTGCGGCGTGATGCCGAAGGCGTTCATCCGCCCCACGTCGAGCAGCACGCGCAACACGTGACCAGGGCCGCCGATGGTGCCGACGTCGCGGGTTCCTTTGACGCGCTTGAGCTCCACCTCGACCGCACGACCGATCTGCTGCAGGTCGAAGGCCGAACGGGCCTCGTCCCGCGTCCACAGCGTAAGGGCGACGATGGGCACGTCGTCGATGCCCTTCGGCTTGATGAGCGGCTCGGCCACGCCGAGCTCGGGGGAGATCCAGTCCCGGTGGCTGTGGATGGTGTCGTACAGGCGCACGATGGCGTCCTGGTTCTTCACGCCGACTTTGAACTGCACGGTGATCACCGCCATGCCCGGGCGCGACACCGAGAAGACGTGATCCATGCCGGCAATGCGCGACAACACCTGCTCCGCCGGCCGCGCGACGAGGGCTTCAACGTCCTTCGCCGAAGCGCCGGGAAAGGCCACCATCACGTCGGCCATCGTCACGTCGATCTGGGGTTCTTCCTCCTTCGGCGTGATCAGCGCGGCGAACACGCCGAGCAGCATCAGCACCAGGGCCAGCAGGGGTGTGAGGGCGTTGCGCTGGAACAGCGCCGCGAGACGTCCGGCGATACCCATGGCTCAACGCGCCTTCCGGGCCAGGCCGGCGCGCACCGGGTCGAGGGCCACGCTCTCGCCGCCGGCAAGGCCGGCCAGCACCTCGACGCTGCCGTCGTCCAGCGCGTTGCCGAGGCGCAGCTGGCGCAGACTGAAGCCACCCTTGCCGTCCGCCACGTAGATGCCGGTCAGCTCGCCGCGACGCAGCACCGCCGCGGCCGGCACCGCGATGCGCGGCGCCTCGCCAACCGCGAAATGCACGCGCGCCGCCATGCCCGGCACCACGCCAGCCACCTCGGCCGGCAGATTCACCCGCACGCGAGCGGTATGGGTGCGCGGGTCGGCCGCCGGCAGCACGACGACAGACGCTGCGTCCAGCCAGCGCCCGGACTCGGGAAACTCGACCCGCGCCTTCATGCCGGCTTTGGCCAGTTCAGCCAGCCGGGCCTGGGGCACATCGGCCACCGCACGCAGGCTGCCCGGCTCATAGACGATCAGCAGCGGGCGCCCCGGCTGGGCCATTTCGCCGGCCTCGGTAAGGCGCTGGGCGACGACACCGTTGAGCGGCGAGGTGACGGTGGCGAAGCCCCGGGAAGCAGCCGCCTGCGCCCGTCCGGCCTCGGCCGCCTTCTGCTGGGCCAGCGCCGCGTCGTAGGCGGCCTGGGCCTGGTCGACGGCCGCGGCGCTGACGAAGTTGCGCGCCTTCAGGCTGCGGTTCCGCTCCAGGCTCAGGCGGGCATCACCGAGCCTTGCCTGGGCCGCCGCCACGTTGGCCGCCGCAGCGGCCACCGCCTGGTCGGCCTCGCGGGTGTCGATGCGCATCAACACCTCGCCCTGGCGCACCCGTGCGCCAGCATCCACCTTGGCCTCCAGCACGCGGCCCTGCACCTGGGACGCAACAGTGGCCTGGCGGACCGCCTCGATGACGGCCTCACTGACATAGGTTCCGGCGCGGGCCAGCGCACGAACCTGAACGGTAGGAACGGCATCCGCCCCATCGGCCGCCAGCAGCGGCCCATGGACGAACACCAGTCCGGCCAGCAGGCCGGCGCACAGAGGAGAGAAGTATCGCGACATAAATATTAGAATAATCTAATATTTAAAACCGTCAAGTCCTCTCTGGATTCCACAACCATGGCTGGCTGCTGTGGGGGCTGGCTGCTGTGGGGGCTGGCTGCTGTGGGGGCTGGCTGCTGTGGGGGCGAATTCATTCGCCCGCAGTGGTCAATCCACGCACAGAGGGCGAATGAATTCGCCCCCACGGGTTGAAGGGCCGGACTTCCGTTCCGCCGATCAAGGGCGAATGAATTCGCCCCCACGGGCGGAAAGCGCTTCCGTCGCCAGCGTCAGGCTCCAGCCGAATACGCCGCCATTGCCCGCACGACGCCGTCGTCCTCGCCCACCGCCGCCACCAGTTCGATACGACAGCCCGGATGACGGGCGCGGGCGGCCTCGACCAGGGCCGGCACATCGCGCTTGAGGTGGCCGCCCTGGGCCAGGAACAGCGGCACGATGCGCAAGTTGCGCGCGCCCGCCGCAACAGCGGCTTCCACCGCGTCGGCCAGGGTCGGCTCCATCAGCTCGAGGAAGGCCACCGTCACTTGTGCGTCCGGCCGCAGGCCTTGCACCTCGGCCGCTACACGCCGGGCCGGCTTCGCCCATTCCGGATCCCGCGCCCCATGGGCAAACAATACGATTGCGTCCTGCGTCATCCTCTACTCCTGCCAATCTGCGTCAAAAACTGATGTGACCATACTCGATGTTAATCCACACGGCAGGTGGAACATGGTCAAATCCCCACCCCACTGCGCCCCAGCCCTGCCATGTCGATCCTGCCCCGCATCCGGCGCGCCGCTGCCGCCCTCGTCCTGCTGGCCTGCAACAGCCTCCTTCCAGCCCACGCCGAACTGCGCCCCGAATCGGTGCCGGGCGGTGTCGCGTCGATCCTTGTCGCCGAGGCCGGCGCGCCCCGCCCAGAAGTCCGCTATGCCGGCCACCCGGTGCTCCTGCAGCAGCGGAAGGAAGGATGGTACGCACTGGTCGGCCTGCCCCTCGACACGCCGGTCGGCGATCAGTTCCTGGAACTCGGCCCGGACGGCGCCCGCCGCAGCCTGCCCTTCCACGTGGCCGCCAAGGCCTACCCGGTGCAGCGCCTGACGATCAAGAACCCCAAGATGGTCAATCCGGACGAGGCGGACCTGGACCGCATCAACGCCGAGCGGGACCGCCAGATCTCCGTGCGCAGCCAGTTCCGCGACGTGGCGGTGCCGCGCACGGACCTCGCGCTGCCGGCCACGGGCCGCCTGTCCAGCCGCTTCGGCCTGCGCCGCATCTTCAACGACGAGCCGCGCGCCCCGCACACCGGGCTGGACGTGGCGGTGCCCAGCGGAACCCCCGTGCGTGCCCCCGCCGACGGCATGGTGACGCTGGTGGACGACTTCTACTTCAACGGCAGAACGGTTTTCGTGGACCACGGCCAGGGCTTCGTCAGCATGGTCTGCCACCTGGACAGGGCCAGCGTCCAGCTCGGCCAGGCGGTACGCCGCGGCGAGGTGCTCGGCCAGTCCGGCAGCAGCGGCCGCGCTACTGGCCCACACCTGCACTGGAGCGTCTATCTCAACGGCGCGGCGGTCGACCCAGCCCTGTTCATCGGGCCGCAGCCAGCCCGTTGAGGACCCGCGCGGCGGCAAACAAACCGACGCTGGCAGTCACCGTCACCACCGAGCCGAAGCCGGCGCAGTTGAGGCCGGCCGGGCCGCCCACCGACACCTCGCAGGCCACGTCGGACGACGGGTAGCGCAGCGGCTCGGTGGAGAACACCGCCTCCACCCCGAACTTCTTCTTCGGGTCACGGGCAAAGCCGTGGCCCTTGCGCAACTGCCCGCGCACCTTGGCCAGCAGCGGGTCCTGGATGGTCCGCGACAGATCGTCCACGCGGATCTGGGTCGGATCGATCTGCCCGCCGGCGGCGCCACAGGTGATCACCGGCACACCGGCACGCCGGCAAAAGGCGATCATCGCCACCTTCACGCGCACCGCGTCGATGGCATCCACCACGTAGTCGAAACCCGCACCCAGCAGCTCGGCGGTGTTGTCAGCGGTCACGAAGTCATCCACCACATCCACCCGGCAGGCCGGGTTGTAGCCGGCGATGCGCTCACGCATGGCCTCCACCTTGGCCTGGCCGAGGGTCGCGTCCGTGGCGTGGATCTGGCGGTTGATGTTGGATTCGGCCACGTGGTCCAGGTCGATCAGCGTCAGCCGGCCGATACCGCTACGCGCCAGGCCTTCGGCCGCCCACGAGCCGACACCGCCGATGCCCACCACGCAGACCCGCGCCTCCGCCAAGCGGGTGCGTCCGGCCTCGCCATACAGGCGGGCCAGGCCGCCGAAGCGGCGGGAATCGTCGGGGGCGGAGAAGTCGGAAGCATCCATCGGCAAACCATCCACAAGCAAAGGGCGCAATTATCGACCCGGATGTCCATGGCGGGGCAAATTGCGAGAGGAGCGATAGGGAGCCAATAAGATGTAGGGGCGAATTCATTCGCCCGCGGATGCTGTTCCACCGACTTTGGGCGAATGAATTCGCCCCCACAGAAGAGCCCACGATGTGCTGCAGCACTCAACGCCGGGCGGGAACACCGCCATAATGGGCGCCTCCTGTCATCCATGCATTCCGGCACGCCGACCCATGCCCCGCTACACGCACATCCTGTTCGACCTCGACGGCACCCTCATCGACTCCGCCCCGGCCATCCTGGCCAGCTTCCGCGACGCCTTCGCCCACGCCGGCCTGAGCCCGGTGGTTGCCATCGACGAGAGCATCATCGGCCCACCCCTGCTGGAAACCCTGCAACAGCTCAGCGGCAGCACCGACACGGCGCTGATCGCCCGCCTCGCCGACGGCTTCAAGGCCAGTTACGACAGCGAAGGCTACAAGCAGACCGCCGCCTATGCCGGCGTCGGCGCCATGCTCAAGGCCCTGAAGGACGCCGGCCTGTCCCTGTCCATCGCCACCAACAAGCGCATCCACCCCACCCGCCTGATCCTCGCCCACCTGGGCTGGCTGGACTATTTCGACCACATCTACGCACTGGACCTGTTCGAGCCGCGCCTACCCGACAAGGCCGCGATGATCGCCCGCCTGCTGGCCGACCACGAATTGCCGAAGGACAGCGCCATCTACATCGGCGACCGTAGCGAGGACGGGGAATCGGCGGATGCCAACGGACTGCCGTTCATCGCGGCGACGTGGGGTTACGGAAGCATCGCGGCCGAGGTGCTACCGGCCCACTGGAAGGCTGCCATGCAGCCCAGCCAACTGCTCGAGAAATTGCGGGTTGATTGATGCCTTCCCTGATAACCTCGCACGTCCGCGCAGCCCTTCCTGGCGTTATGCACCGCGGCACCTGAAACATCCCGATTGAGGTCCATCGAGTGGGGAACGGAAGAGTCATCTGGATAACCGGCCTGTCGGGCGCGGGGAAGTCGACCCTCGCCCATGCAGTGGTCGCGCGCCTGCGCGCCCGCAGCCAGGCCGTCGTCATGCTGGACGGGGACGAACTGCGCGAAGTCTTCGGCGCGGCAGCCCAGAACAGCCGGAACCATGGCCGCGACGGCCGCCTGGCGCTGGCCATGCAGTATGCCCATTTGTGCCGGGTGCTTGCCCAGCAGGGGCTGACCGTGGTGATCGCCACCATCTCCCTGTTCCGAGAAGTGCATGTCTGGAATCGCGACCACCTGCCAGGCTATTTCGAAGCCTATCTGAAGGTGCCGTTGGAGGAATTGCGGAGGCGTGATCCAAAAGGCATCTACCGCCGTTTCGACGCGGGCGAGCTCTCCGACGTGGCCGGGCTCGACCTGCCCGTCGACGAACCTGCGGCTGCGGACTGGATGGCCGAATTCACACCGGGCGTCGACGTGGAAACACTGGCGTCCCGACTACTGGAAACACTGGAAAGGGAAGGACAAGAATGAAAACCGAATGGGACTACACCACGCTCGCCGACGCCTACCTGAAGCGACCGGACTATGCCGATGCGGCCATCGACGCGATGCTCTCCATCGCCGGTCTGCAGAAGGGTGACCCGGTCTGCGACGTGGGTGCCGGCGTGGCGCACCTGACTCTGATGCTGGCGGCCCGGGGCCTGAACGTGGTGGCAGTCGAACCCAACGACGCAATGCGCGCCAACGGCGTGACCCGCACCCAGGCTCTCGGCAACGTGCGCTGGCACGAAGGTACAGGTGAGCACACAGGCCAGGCTGACAAGGCCTTCGAGATGGTCACTTTCGGCAGCTCCTTCAACGTCTGCAACCGCCCGCTCGCCCTGCTGGAAACCGCACGGATCCTCAAGCCGCAGGGCTGGTTTGCATGCATGTGGAACCACCGCCATCTCGACGATCCGATCCAGGCCGAGATCGAAGCCATCATCAAGCGCCACGTGGCCGGCTACGGCTACGGCACGCGGCGCGAGGACCAGACGGCGGTCATCGACAGCAGCGGCCTGTTCGGCCCGGTGGTCCATCTGGACTCACGGGTGATTCATGAGCAGAGCATCGCCGAATGCACCGAAGCCTGGCGCTCCCACGCCACGCTGGAACGCCAGGCCGGGGACCGCTTTGCCGAAGTCGTCGAGGCGATCGACCAATACCTGAAGAGCCTCGGGGTGGCTACCATCCAGATTCCCTACTCCACCAACATCTGGGTTGCCCAACTGAAGGGCTGACAGGCGCAATGTCCATCACACTCGGCACCAAGGCCGGCACCCTCAGGCAGTTGCAGGGCCGCCTCCGGACGGCACGGATCCCGCCGCTGGTGAGCTTCACGCAAGCCGACTGGCAGGCCGGGCGAGGAGCCTGCCTCGCCGGCCTCGGCGACGCCATCGGCAGCGGCCCGTGGATCGTCCGCTCCAGTTGCGGGCGTGAGGACAGCGCCGAAGCGTCCTACGCCGGCGCCTTCCTGTCGGTGCCGGACGTGCAGGCGGACGGACTCGAGGCCGCCGTCGAAAAGGTGTTCCAGTCCTACGGCGAAGCCCTGCCGAGCGACGAAGTCCTGATCCAGCCGATGCTGCAGAAGGTCGTGCGCTCCGGCGTCGCCTTCTCCCACGACCCGAACACCTGCGCGCCTTACCGGATCGTGAACTGGTCGGAAGGTGGCGACACCGCGGCGGTCACCGGCGGCCTGGGCGGCCGGATCTGGCAGCAGGCTGCGCAGGCACCGCGGACGGCGACCCCACCGTCCCTGGAGGGCGTGATCGCATTGCTCGGCGAGCTGTCTTCGCTGCTCGGCGAGGCGCCCCTCGACGTCGAGTTCGCGGTGACTGCCGGTGCCGGGGGAGACATCCTGTGGCTGCTGCAGGCTCGCCGCCTGGTGCTGCCTCAGCCCCCCGAGGCTGCCCCGGTCCAGACTGGCCGCCTCCAGCTGATCCACGACAAGGTGACGCGGGGCATGCGCCCCCATCCCTTCCTGATGGGACGCCGCACGGTCTATGGCGTCATGCCCGACTGGAACCCGGCCGAAATCGTCGGCATCCGCCCCAAGCCGCTGGCCCTGTCCCTGTACCGTGAGCTGGTGACCGACTCGATCTGGGCCTACCAGCGCCACAACTACGGCTACCGCAACCTGCGCAGCTTCCCGCTGATGCCGCATTTCTTCGGCCTGCCGTATATCGACGTCCGCCTGTCGTTCAACTCTTTCATTCCCGCCGACCTGGACGAAGGCCTGGCCGGGCGGCTGGTGGATCATTACATCGACCGCCTGCTGGCCGAACCCACCCTGCACGACAAGGTGGAGTTCGAGATCGTCTTCTCCTGCTACACGCTGGACCTGCCGGATCGCCTCGAACGCCTGGCTGCAGCGGGTTTCTCCGCCCACGAACGGGAAACCATCGCGCAGAGCCTGCGCAAGCTGACCAACCGCATCGTGCACCCCAAGGCCGGCCTGTGGCGGGACGATGCCGCCAAGCTCGACACCCTGAAAACGCGGCGGGACACCCTGTTCGCCTCCAACGCCGATCCACTGGAGCGCATCTACTGGCTGCTCGAGGATGCCAAGCGCTATGGCACCCTGCCCTTCGCCGGGCTGGCCCGGGCCGGCTTCGTCGCGATCCAGCTGCTCAAGTCCCTGGTCGCCGTGGGTGTGTTCTCCCAGGCTGACTACGATGCCTTCGTCGGCAGCGTATCGACGGTGAGCGGGCAGCTCGCCCGCGACCGCGCCACGCTGGACCGCTCCACCTTCCTGTCCCGCTACGGGCACCTGCGCCCCGGCACCTACGACATCCTGTCGCCGCGCTACGACGAGGCGCCCGAACTGTATTTCGACTGGAGTCAG
Source organism: Pseudomonadota bacterium (assembly GCA_018241665.1). Taxonomy (GTDB): domain Bacteria; phylum Pseudomonadota; class Gammaproteobacteria; order Burkholderiales; family Rhodocyclaceae; genus Zoogloea. Next base: position 54,821 of record JAFEDK010000025.1, on the reverse strand, counting down.
AAGCCGGACCTGCCAGAACACGCCCATCCCTTCTCGCTGACCCTGCCTCAGATGCGGGACATCGTGAAGCTGCTCACCGAGCACGGGCTGCAGCCCGACCCAGTGGGCCTGTTCGACTTCATGCAGGCAGGCATCGAGCTGCGTGAGCTGGCCAAGTTCCATTTCACCCGCAACCTATCCGACACCCTCGCCCTCATCGCTGAGCTTGGCGCCCAATGGGGTTTCGAGCGGGACGAGCTGGCCTACGCCGACATCACGGTCTTCAAGGAGCTCCACGTCGCCGCAGCCTCACCGCGGGAGGCCCTGCTGCGCAGCATCGAGCGCGGCAAGGCCCAGTATGCCGAGACCCAGCGGATCTCACTGCCGCCGCTGATTGCCCAGCCGGACGACGTATGGGGCTTCGAGTGGCCGGAGACCGAACCCAATTTCATCACCCAGAAACGCATCACCGCCCCGGTCACCAGCTGTGACGCGCGGGAGAAGCTGGCCGGCGCTATCGTCTGCATTCCCAACGCCGACCCCGGCTTCGACTGGCTGTTCGCCTACCCGATCGCCGGCCTGATCACCGCCTGGGGCGGCGCCAATTCACACATGGCGATCCGCGCCGGCGAACTGGGACTGCCGGCCGTCATCGGTGCCGGCGAAGTGCTGTACCGGCGCTGGTCCGGCGCCCGCCACCTGCATCTCGACTGCGGCGGCCGCCGGGTGGAGGTGCTGGATTGAAACGGATCGCGGTCAGCCAGCGGGTGGATGCCTGGCCGGAGCGGGGCGAAGTCCGCGACGCCCTCGACCAGCGCCTCGCCGAGTTCGTCGCTGCCGCAGGCGGGCTGGCCATCCCTGTACCGAACACGCTGGTCACCAGCGGCACGCTGCCGGCCTGGCTGGCCGCCATAGCCCCCGAGGCCATAGTGCTGTCCGGCGGTAACGACATCGGCCAGCAGCCCGCCCGAGATCGCACCGAGAGCCTGCTTCTCGAACACGCGCAAGGCCTCGGCCTGCCGGCCCTCGGCATCTGTCGCGGCATGCAGATGATGGGCTGGCAGGCCGGTACCGCACTCAAACCGGTGGACGGGCACGTGGGTAGCCGACATCGGATCAGTGGCCTCATCACGAACGAGGTCAACAGCTTCCATCAGTTCGCGCTGGCTGGATGCCCAGCTGGTTTCGAGGTGCTGGCCCGCACCGAGGACGGCGTGATCGAAGCCATCCGCCACCGAACCCTGCCGTGGGAAGCCTGGATGTGGCACCCCGAACGGGAGCCCGAATTCTGCGCTGAAGACATCCGGCGGCTCACCGCCCTGCTGGCCCGCGGCCCGTCATTGCCGGCCCCGAGCGGCATATGTTAAAAGCTTTGCGCGGCCGCGAGCCGGCTGAGCACACACAGACCTGAGATCCCTATGACCCGAGCCGTAATCCTTGCTGCCGGACGTGGCAGCCGCATGGGCGAGATGACATCGGAACAGCCCAAGTGCTTCACCCGCCTGCACGGTCGCCGCCTGCTGGACTGGCAGCTCAGCGCCCTGCGGGCCGCCGGCATCGACGAGATCGCGATTGTTCGCGGTTACAAGGGCGATAAGTTCACCGAATCGGTCCACTACTTCGAAAACCCCCGCTGGCAAGAGACCAACATGGTCCGCACCCTGGCCGCCGCCGCCGAATGGCTGGCCAGCGGAGACTGCATCGTCAGCTACAGCGACATCTTCTACTCGGCACAAACGGTGCGTCGGCTCGCCGCCTGCCCGGCAGCCCTGTGCATCTCCTTCGACCCCCAGTGGCTAGCTCTCTGGCAAAAGCGTTTCGCCGATCCGCTGCAGGACGCCGAGAGCTTCAGCCTCAAGCCCGACGGCACGCTGGCCGATATCGGGCAAAAGAGCGACCGGCTGGACACCATCGAGGGGCAATATATGGGGCTTCTCAAGCTGACCCCGGCAAGCTGGCAGAACATCGCGGCCTACCTGGCCGAGATCGGCCCGGCCGCCGACCGCCTCGACATGACCTCCCTGCTCCGCCGGGGGCTGGAACGGGGCTGGCGCATCGGTACCGTCCCAGTCAGCGGTCCGTGGGGCGAAGTCGATTCGGCCAGCGATCTCGACGCCTACTCAGACATCGACCTCCATGACATTGCCAATTAACGACCTGAAGCGCCACAACGCCCCCCTCGACGCCGAACTGCGGGCAGCTATCGGGCGGGTCCTCGAACGCGGCTATTACGTCCTCGGCCCGGAGAACAAGGCTTTCGAACAGGAGTTTGCGGCCTATCTCGGCGCGCCGGACGCTGTCGGCGTCGGCAACGGCACCGACGCGCTCGAACTGGCCTTGCGCGCCGCCGGCGCCGGACCGGGCCGGGAAGTCATCACCGTGGCCAACGCCGGCATGTATGCCAGCACCGCAATCCGCGCGGCCGGCGCAAGGCCCGTCTATGTGGATGTTCAGGCCGACTCGCTGCTGATGGACCCGAGCCTGCTCGCCGCGGCCATCACGCCGACGACCGCCGCCATCGTGGTGACCCACCTGTACGGCCGGATGGCCGACGTGGAGCAAATCGTCCCCCTCGCCCACCAGCACGGCATCCCGGTCATCGAGGACTGTGCCCAGGCCCACGGCGCCCGCCGGCATGGACGCGCCGCCGGCACCTGGGGCGATCTGGCCGCCTTCAGCTTCTACCCGACCAAGAATCTCGGCGCCCTCGGTGACGGTGGCCTGGTGACCGGGCAGGATACCGAGCGACTGGCCCGCGTCCGCCAACTACGCCAGTACGGTTGGGCCGCGCAGAAATACGAATGCCGCGAAGCCGGCGGGCGCAACAGCCGCCTGGACGAGATCCAGGCTGCCGTGCTGCGCGTCAAGCTTCCCCATCTGGACGCCTGGAACCAGCGCCGCCGGGACATCGTTTCCCGCTACCGGGAGGGCCTCCAGGATATCGGCTGGCAGCTTCCGCCGGCCCCTGCCGAAGATGACGTGGCCCACCTGTGCGTGGTGCGCCCCCTGCAACGAGAGATGGTGCGGAGCGTACTGCAAGCGCATCAGATCGGCAGCGACGTTCACTATCCGATTCCAGATCACCTGCAGCCTGCTTACGCCGGCGAGGCCCGTCCGGCATTGCCCGTCACCGAGGCCGCCGCGCGAGAGATCCTGAGCCTGCCCTGCTTCCCCGAAATGAGCGACGACGAGGTCGCCACCGTGATCCAGGCCTGCCGGATCGCCGCCCAGAAGGAATCGACAACGTGAGCCATTTCATTCATCCGCAAGGCATCTGCGAAAGCCACCGGATCGGGGCTGGAACGCGGATCTGGGCGTTTGCGCACGTCCTGCCCGGCGCCAGCATCGGTGCCGACTGCAACATCTGCGACAGCGTGTTCATTGAGAACGACGTCGTGCTCGGCGACCGCGTGACGGTCAAGTGCGGCGTGCAACTGTGGGACGGCCTGCGCGTCGGCAACGATGTCTTCATCGGCCCCAACGCCACCTTCACCAACGATCCCTTCCCGCGCAGTAAGCACCAGCCCGAGCGCTTCTCGCAGACGGTCGTCGAGCACAATGCGTCCATCGGCGCCAATGCCACGATCCTGCCGGGGCTGACCATCGGTCAGTACGCAATGGTCGGAGCCGGATCGGTCGTCACCCATTCGGTCCCGCCCTACGCCATCGTGGTCGGCAACCCGGCGCGCATCGTCGGCTACACGACCACCACCGCGGAAGGCGTCACCGCCCGCGCAGACAGCACGCCCGAGCATGCCCAGTCACGGGTCCGTGGCGTCTTCCTGAAGGAATTCCCGCGCCACCAGGACATGCGGGGCAGTCTGACGGTCGGCAACTTCGCCACCGACATCCCATTCCTGCCACGCCGCTACTTCATGGTCTTCGACGTTCCCAGCCGCGACGTGCGCGGCGAGCACGCCCACAAGGCCTGCGAGCAGTTCCTGATCTGCACCAAGGGCAGCGTGCGGGTCGTCGCGGACGATGGCCGGGACCGCCAGGAATTCCTGCTCAACAGCAGCGACAAGGGACTGTACCTACCCCCGATGACCTGGGCCAGCCAGTACGCCTATTCAGCCGATGCCGTCCTGCTGGTGTTCGCCTCCCACGAATATGACGCCACCGACTACATCCGCAATTACGACGAGTTCCTTGAACAGGTGACCGTCGTGGGAGGCGCAGCATGAGTCGCTCCGTCGTCTGCTACTGCTACCACGTCTCGCATGTTTTCAATCTTGGCGAGATTCCCGCCATGCTGGCCGCCCGCGGCTGGCACGTGCGCTGGCTGAATGCCTTCCCGGCCACCTCCATGCCCGGCCCGCGGGCCGAAGGCATCGACTATCGCTTCGACGTGCCGCTGGAGGCGGTGAGCCAGGAAAGCGCATCCCTGTACCTCACCCCCCTCGTCGCCCAGTCGGCCCATTTCCCCCGCGGCGCGCTGCGCGTGCACTTTCTGGTGTCCCTGACCAGCCTCGAAGGCGTCTACGACGAAGGCATGTTCGACCACTACGACGCCATCGTCTGCGCCGGACGCCACCACATCGAGGAATTCGAGGCCCTGGTGCGGCGGCGGAACCTCGCCGACAAACTGCTACTGCGGGTCGGCTATCCCAAGCTGGACGGCCAGCGCCGGCAATTGCAGGCCTCCGGCCTCGTGCCGCCGGAAAGCCCCCTTACCGTCGTCTTCGCGCCGACCCACGGCTACTACATCAACAGCCGTTTTTCGGTGGTCGGCCAATACGGGCGCAAGATCATCGGCAGCCTGACCGACGCCGGCGTCAAGGTCGTCTTCCGTCCCCACATGGAATCCTGGCGTGACCAGGACCGCGAAGAAGTGGAAGGCATCGTCAGTCAGTTCGACGGCCATCCCCTGTTCGCCCTGGACCGTTCGGGCAACTACTTCGAGACCTACGCGCAGAGCCACCTGATGCTCACCGACATCTCGGGCACCGGCTTCACCTACGCCTTCACTTTCGGCCGGCCGGCCTTGTTCTTCGCCCCCGACCCGGCCTCCGAGGAAGGCAAGAGGGGCATCCAGTTCGAGCGCCGCGAGAACATCGGCCTCGTCGTCAGGGATCTGGGTGCGCTGGCCCCGGCAATCCAGGCGGCCCACCGCCACTCCGGCTTCTTGCAGGACCAGATCGCCGGGTTCAGGGATTACCTGCTGTTCAATGTCGGCACCAGCGAAACCAGCTTCGTCGAACACGCCCTCCCCCTCCTAGAAGCGCGGTCAGCCGCCAAACATCAGCGTTAATTTTTGCGCAGGTACACACCATGTCCCACAGCCAGCGACCCGACATCACGGTCGCCATCATGTCCTACAACAATGCGCGCTTCATTTCCCACACCATCGAATCGGTGCTGGCCGAAACCGGGGTGGCGCTGGAGTTGATCGTTTTCGATGACCGCTCGTCCGACGACTCGGTCGCCGTCCTCGAGCGCTACACGTCGGACCCGCGCTTCAGCTTCTCGGTCAACGCGCAAAACCTGGGCATGATGGGCAACTACAACCGCTGCGTCGATTCGGGCAGCGGGCGTTATGTCGTGGTACTCGGCTCCGATGACCTCGTGTATCCCGGGCATCTGGCCTCCCTCTTCGCCGCCCTTGAACTGCACCCCGAATCGTCGCTGGCGTACACGCAATGCAACTGGATCGACGAAAACGGCGATCTGATCCGCCACGCCGACCATCCGGGACACCCGCCCCATTCCTATTTCGGCCATCGGGACGAGGTGGTCGACCTGCTGATCCACGACAACTACATCACACCATCGGCCGTGATGTTACGGCGCAGCGTCCTCGATCTGGTCCGCCGGCCCGATGGCCATGTACACGCCCCCGACATGACTGCCGGCGACTGGGAACTGTGGACCCGCATCGCCCGGACCGCGCCCGATTTCATCTTCCTCCGGCAGGCCACCCTCGGCTACCGCATCCATGGCGGCCAGGTGTCCCAGGACTTTTACCGCTCCGACAAACCCCTGGCTGAACACGTCAGCATCCTAGAGCTGAATCTCGCCGACCCGGCGGCCCGCCGACGCCTGCAGAAGGCCGCCACACCGGTATGGGAGCACTACCAACGGCGCCTCGCCAGCTATCCGCCGGACGTTCAGGCCAAGTACGCGGGACGCGGCAAGGCCATCAGGCACCTGCTGTTTCCCCGCTCGGGCCATGCGGGTGGAGCAGAACCCCTGTTCAGCATTATCGTCACGACCTTCAACCGCCCGCTCCTTCTCATCGACACGCTGCGCAGCATCGATGAGCAAACCTTCCAGGACTTCGAAGTCATCCTGATCAACGACTGCGGCGAACCCGTCGAACACCTGCTGAACCAGTTCTCGACACCGGTTTCCCTGATTCGGCATGGGATCAACAAGGGCCTCAGCGCCGCCCGCAATACCGGCCTGAAACTGGCCCGCGGCCGCTACGTGGTGTACCTCGACGATGACGACCTGATGCTGCCGGCGCATCTGGAAACCCTCGCCAGCGCCATCGAGTCACACCCGGACAGCGTCATCTACGTAGATGCCGACTACGTCAAGGAAAGCCTCGAAGGCCGGCGACGTGTCGAGCATGGCCGCGGAAATCCGCTGGCACATGAAGAATTTTCGGCCGATCGCCTGGCGGTACAGAACTTCATCCCCGTCAACACCTTCAGCCATCCGCGTTCGATCATCGACCGGATCGGCGGCTTCAACGAATCCCTGCCCGCCCTCGAAGACTGGGAATTCCTGCTGCGCCTGTCGGACGCACTTCCTTTCTTCCATATCCGCCACACCACCGTGGAGGTGCGTACGCGCATCAATGCCGCCGGCAGCCACATGTTGGAGCGGGAACAAGGCCGCCTGCCGGAACTGTATCAGGCCGTTTACGCGCTCCACCCAACCGGCGACCTCGACATCCGCCAAGCCCGTTCCCAATTACTCACGCGCTTCGAAGAGGCCCGCCAGAGCGCGAAGAACGCCGCTCGCAGCGCGGACAAGAACGACCTTGCAGGCGAGACCGACAAGAGCGCTGAAGAGACCGACCGGCACAACTATGCCGTCTGGCGCTCGCGCCAGACACTCCAGGAAATCGATGCCCAAGTCCTCGCCGAACGGATGGTGCTCACCTGGAACCAGCAACCAGGCATCCACCTGCTGCTGGCGCTGTACCCCGGCGAGGAATCGCTACTGGCCGACACGCTGGACAGCCTCCCGCCCCAGCTCTACACCAACTGGCTGCTGACCGTCGTCACGGACCTGCCGGCGCCGGAAGGCCTCGCCGATGCGCCCAACGTACAGTGGCTATCCCTGCGCGACGCCGCCCACATCGACTACGTGGTCGACGAGATGGCCGCGGCCTCGCCCGGCACCTGGCTCGCCCGTATCGAACCCGGACTGGTCCTCGAACCCCATGCGCTGCAGGTCATCGCCGACTACATCAACGCCCGTCCCGACTGGAAGCTCATCTACTGCGACGAGGACACGCTGCAGGAAGACGGCAGCTACACCGACCCGCTGTTCAAGCCCGACGTCAATCTCGACCTGCTGCGCTCACAAGCCTACTTCGGCAGCCTGGTACTGGTAGCCAAGGAAAGCTTCCTGTCCAGCGGCCGCTATGGCACGCATAGGGGGGCCGAGAACTACGACCTGTCCCTGCGCGTCCTCGACCAGGAAGGGGAGCACGCAGTCGGCCATATCAGCCAAGTCCTCGCCCACCTGTCCCGGCAGACCCGACGCTCCCTATCCCCCGAAGCCGAAAAAAGCGCCCTGCAGGACCACCTGGCCCGGCGCGCGCTGACCGCCGACATCCTTGATGGCGCCGTGTTCGGTACCCGGCGGGTCCAGTATCAGTGGCCCGGCGTACCGCTCGTCAGCATCATCATTCCGACACGGGACAGGGAAGAGTACCTGCGCCCCCTCATCGAAGGCATCGAGGAGCGGACGAGCTATCCGAACTACGAAATCATCGTCGTCGATAACGACAGCAGCGATCCGGATACCATCAAGTATCTGAACACCCTGCAGGAGAATGCGCAGGGTCATCCTGCGCGGGTGCTTTCCTGCCCGGGCGAGTTCAGCTGGGCTGCCAGCGTGAATACCGGCGCCTCAGCGGCTGCCGGTGACTACCTGTTCTTCCTCGACAACGACACCCACATCGTCCAGGACGACTGGCTTGATCGACTGATGGCCTTCGCCCAGCGCCCGGAAGTCGCCATCGTGGCTCCCCGCCTGACCTATCCCGAAACGGCCAAGGTACAGGACGCCGGCACCATCCTCGGCCTGTATGGCGTGGCGGGCAGTCCCTGGAACAACAATGCCGACATCGATGAACCCGGCTATATGGGACGGGCGCTGTGCGACCAGAACCTCAGCGCGGCAAGCGGTTCGGCGCTTCTGGTGCGCCGCAGCGTATTCGTGCAGCTGAATGGAATTGACGGCCGGACCTACCCGCTCTTCCATGGTGCCCTCGATTTCTGCCTGCGCGCCGGCGAGCAAGGCCACAAGATCGTGTGGACGCCATATACAACGCTGGTTCACTACAACAGTGTTTCGCTCGCTGCACGGCAACGCAAGCCGGAAGGCAAGCTGGCCGACCTGCAAGCCGCCCAAAAGGCCACCGACACGCTGTTCTCTGAGTGGATGTCACGCCTCGCCAACGATGCGGCCTACAACCGCAACCTCAGCCTGGCAATCCCCTACAAGCCGGACCACATCACGCCCATCGACTGGGACACGAACTTCCATGACCGGCCGCGCATCCTTGCCACGCCGGTACCGGGCGGAGCAGGTGAATACCGACTGCGCGCGCCCTTGCGCAGCATCAGCCAGGCCGGCCTCGCACACACCATGATCAGCGAGCCGCCGAAGGCCTTCTCCATGCGGATCCTGACCCCCATCGAAATAGCCCGCGCCGCACCCGACGTGCTGATCATGCACCAGCCCCTCGACGACATGCAGAGCGATGCGCTGGCCGGCTATGTGCAGCACTTTCCCAAGCTGCGACGCATCCTGACGATCGACGACCTGGTCACCGACCTGCCGAGGAAACACCCCCTCTACAAGAACGGCTACAAGGACGGCCGCCAGCGTCTGCGCCGCAACCTGTCCATGGTAGACCGGGCCATTGTCAGCACGCCGCCGCTGGCTGACCTATGTGCCGACATGATCGGGGACATCCGGATCATGCCGAACACGCTGGAATGGTCCCTGTGGGGCGATGCGGCACCACCGAGGAAGCCTCGTCGCAAGCCCCGTGTCGGCTGGGCCGGCGCCCAGCAACACCATGGCGACTTGGAGCTCATTTATCCGGTGGTCGAAGCGCTGGCCAATGAGGTGGACTGGATCTTCATGGGCATGTGCCCGGATGCGCTCAAACCTTTCGTCCATGAAGACCGCGGCTACGAGCTCGACTACCGCAAGTACCCCCAGGCCCTCGCCGACATGGATCTGGACCTGGCGATCGCCCCGCTGGAAATCCACCCCTTCAACGAGGCCAAGAGCAACCTGCGGCTACTTGAATACGGAATCATGGGCTGGCCGGTGATCTGCACGGATATCTTCCCGTACCAGAACGCTCCCGTGACACGCCTGCGCAACGATCCCGAGCTGTGGATCCGCACCATCCGCGAACAACTCGCGGAACCGGAAGCCCTGCAGCAGGCCGGCCTGACCCTCCAGCAATGGGTCAAGGACGGCTTCGTCCTGGAGAACCACACCGCGAGCTGGTTCGCGGCCTACGGTTCCTGAAGGCTAACCAAGCCCAGCCATCGAGCATATCGATGGCTGGGGAAAATGTGCGGAAGTCGCATTTTCACCCTAAAGCTTTGCGTGTTTCGGCCGCTATCACTAGCCAAGCGGCAATCCGCCAAGATCACCCAAACAAACAATTGAAAAAAGTCAACATATTTTTCTAAAGTCTTTGCGGCTCATCCCGTTAATGGTCTCAACAGCGGTTGCCTTACACTCACCGGGCAAGGCGAACCAAAGTTAGGCCGAACGCTTATGTCTTGAACGGAATGAAGGAGAACCAAAATGGCTGCCACAATCAACACCAATGCGATGTCGCTGAATGCGCAACGCAATCTGTCCGCATCCCAGGCAGGCCTGTCCAAGGCCGTTCAACGCCTGTCCTCTGGCCTGCGCATCAACAGCTCGGCAGATGACGCCGCCGGTCTGGCCATTGCCGACCGCATGAACTCCCAAGCCAAGGGCTTTGACGTTGCAATCCGCAACGCCAACGACGGCATCTCCATGGCGCAGACCGCTGAAAGCGCGATGCAGGCCATTACCGATAACCTGCAGCGGATGCGCGAGCTGGCAGTCCAGGCTGCCAACGGCACCTACACCAGTGGCGACCGCTCCAGTCTGGACCTCGAATTCCAGCAGCTTAACCAGGAAATCGCCCGTGTCGTGGGCGGCACGACCTTCAACGGCCAAAGCGTTCTAGGTTCTGGCGTTTCCTTCACCTTCCAGGTGGGTGCAGGCACTGCCTCCACCGACTCGATCTCCGTGACCAGCGCCCAGGTTGGCCTGTCCAGCGCCACATTCGGCTCCACCACAGCGGGCGCCCTGTCCGGCTCCGGCATTTCCGCCAGCACCAGCGCGGCACAATCCGCGATCGCGTCGATCGACGCAGCCATCGACACGCTGAACACCGCCCGTGCCAACTGGGGTGCCGTACAGAACCGCTTTTCGTCCGTCGTGCAAACCCTGCAGGTTGCGTCCGAGAACGCCAAGTCGTCCCGCGGCCGCATCATGGATGCTGACTTTGCCCAGGAGACCGCCAACATGACCCGCGGCCAGATCCTGCAGCAAGCCGGCACCGCAATGGTGGCCCAGGCCAACAGCATGCCCAATAACGTGCTGTCGCTCCTGCGCTAAACGCACTTAGAGTTGTTCGCCGCAGCAGGCGCCGCGCCATGACAGGCGCGGCGCCCTCTGCACAATTAGGAGATCATCATGAGCATTCAACCCGTCGGACCCGGCGCAGCGCAGCAGTATTCGCCGCCGGCACGGCCGGCCAGCAGCGTTGGCGGCACCCGTCAGGCCGATGCTGCAACTCCTAGCGACAACCCCAAGGCAGTGAAGGCCGCCAACCAGGTCGAACAAGCCGGAAGCACGCCACTGACGTCTGAGCAGTTGGCCCAGGCTGTCACGCAAATCCAGGACGTCATCAAGCAGACAGCACAGAGCCTGCAGTTCTCGATCGATGAGGACACAGGTTCGACCGTGGTAAAGGTTGTCGATACGGAATCCAAGAAGGTTCTCCGCCAGATTCCGTCAGAAGAAGTCCTGGCAATAGCCAAGGCCCTCGATAAACTGCAGGGCCTGCTCGTCAGGCAAAAAGTCTAGCCCGTGTGCGGGCATGCGAACCACCAACCCACCCCGCAGGTGGGTTTTTTTCTGGAAGGAACCCTTGCCGGCTGGCACGGTCCATGCTGATCAAATGCAGTCACGCTGACGTGCTCAAGTTTCTGGCGCATCGGCCGTAATCGCAAACAGCAGGAACATAGCTTCACGGGGGCGCATCATGGCAACCATTTCATCTGCAGGCATCGGCTCCGGACTCAATGTCGAGTCCCTGGTCACCGGCCTGATGTCGATCGAGCGACAACCACTCTCGCAACTGCAGAAGCAGCAGACCAGCTATCAATCAAAGATCTCTGCCATCGGTACGCTGAAGAGCGCCCTGTCGTCCCTGCAGACGGCCGCAAAGGCGCTCACCCCCTCTACCGGCCAGACGGCAACGGCATCTTTTTCCGCCTACAAGGCGACTTTTGCCGATTCCACGATCGCATCGGCAACAACCAGCAATTCGGCCGTTGCCGGCACCTACTCCATCGACGTCACGTCGCTGGCCACCAATCAGCGTCTGGCCCTGAACACGACCTACAGCGCCGGCGCCCGCGCGCTGACCTTCGGTGCGGACAGCTCACGCACGCTGACCATCAGCCTGGCATCCGGCTCCACGTCCACGATCACCCTGGACAGCAGCCAGAACACCCTTGCCGCCGTTCGTGACGCGATCAACAACGCCAATGCGGGCGCCAGCGCGACCATCGTCACCGACACGACCGGCAAGCAGAATCTGCTGCTAACGGCCACGACCGGCGGTACCGCCAACAAGATCACCCTCGGCGGCACGGCGACGTTTGTCAATCCGGCCAATTACGTCGATGAAAACAATCCGGGCACGCCCGTTGCTGCAAGCAGCGCCTTTACTCAAACCCAGGCGGCAACCGATGCCGTCGTCAAGATCCAGGGCGTCTCGATTGCAACCAGCGGCAATACCATCTCGAACGCACTCGATGGTATCGACCTGACGGTCAGCAAGACCGGCTCCACAACCCTGACGGTCAGCCGTGACACCTCGGATCTGAAGGACAAGCTGAACACCTTCGTGACGGCGTACAACTCTCTGAACTCGTCGATCAAGAGCCTCGGGGCCTACGACGCGACGACCAAGACCGCGGCCGTCCTGAATGGAGACACCTCGCTGCGGACCATCCAGTCGCAAGTTCGCTCAGCCCTGACCAACGCTCCCGCCAGCCTGTCAGGCAATGCCTACAAGACCCTGAGCTCCCTCGGCATCTCCTTCCAGAGTGATGGCAGCCTAACAGTCGACAGCACGAAATTCGACAAGGCCGTCAGTACCGACTTCTCCGCCGTAGCAACCGCAATTGGCGCCTACGGTAGCGCGCTGAAGACAACAACTACCGACCTGCTGGGCACCGGAGGGGTCATCTCCAGTCGCACCGATGGCCTGACCGCCAGCACCAAGAGCATCAGCAAGCAAATCGACGCGCTCAACAATCGGCTGACCATGATTGAACAGACCTATCGGGCCCAGTTCACCGCCCTCGATACAACAATGGCAAGCATGAACACGACGAGCACCTACCTCACACAACAGCTCGCGCTGCTGAGCAAATAAGCCGTAAGATCAATCCAAACGGAGAACACAATGTCGTTCGGCCTCGCCTCCCGTCGTGCCGCTGCCGCCTACAGCGAAGTCGGCTTCGAAACCGGGGTTTCCACCGCCGATCCGCATAAGCTGATCCTGATGCTTTTCGAAGGCGCCCTGCTGCAGATCGGTACTGCAGTGGCTGCGCTCGAGTCCAACAATGTCCCCGCCAAGGGCAAGGCAATATCCCACGCCATCGAGATCATCGGCAACGGCCTCAAGGTCAGTCTCGATTACGAAGCGGGGGGAGATCTCGCCGAGCGCCTTGGCGCCCTGTATGACTACATGCTGCAACGACTCATCTACGCCAACCTGCACAACAGCAAACCGGCCCTCGACGAAGTCGCGAAACTGCTTTCCGAACTGAAAGGCGCCTGGGAAGAAATCGGCACGCCCGACCAGGCCAACCGTTAAGACTGCCGGAGATATCTGCATGAGCTCCCTTGCCCTGCTGGAACAAATGAGCACCTATTCGACCGAGATGGTCGATGCGGCCCGCGCCAACGACTGGGATCGCCTTTCCCGCCTCGAAAAGCAGGTTGCCTCCCTGCGCGACCGTCTTGGTGTCGAAGAGGCACTGGCCTTTCCGGCGCGCCAGAAACGCATGTCCGAAGACGAGCGACAAAAGAAGATGGCGCTCATTCGCCGCATCTTGGACGATGACAAGGAAGTGCGCGTCCATACCGAGCCCTGGATGGACAACGTACGCCAGCTGCTCTCTGGCGGCACGCGCGAACGGAACGTGCGCAAGGCCTACGGCGAGCCCGACCAGAGCTAAACGCCCGGGCAGGCAGGTGGTCTCACCATGATTCCTGGCGACCTCGCCTCCCGTTTGCGGATGCTCACCGAAGCGAGTTTTTTTTCCGGCGAGCCCACCGTTGCCCCGACAGCCCGTGTCAGGGCCGTCACCTCGATCCTGCCCGACTTCACGCCGGGGCAACGCATCACCGCAACGCTCCAGGCCATCGCCCAGGACAACACCTACCACGCCCGCATCGACGGCCGTGAAGTGATCCTGTCGCTCCCCCAGTCGGTTAAAGCAGGCGACACCCTCGAACTGATCGTCAGCAAGGTCACGCCTCAGGCCGTGATGGCCACCCTGGCCCAGCCCAGTGGCGAGACGGCCGCCGTCCCGAGCCAGGCAGCCCTCAGCCAGACCGGCAAGCTGATCAGCTTCCTGCTGACCGGCCAACCCTCAGTCCCCAGTGCCAGCCTCAACGGCGGTCAGCCCCTGCTGCCGGCAGCACCGCAGACTCAGGCCGCAGCAAGCCAGTTGGCCGGTCAGTTGGGCACCGCAGTCACCGAGAGCGGCTTGTTCTACGAAGCCCACCAGGCCCGCTGGCTGTCCGGCCAACTGGACACCACTGCCCTGCGCCGGGAGCCCCAAGGCAGCATGCCGGCCACACCCCAGTTGCCCACGAGCGCCCCCCAGCCCGGCAACACGCCGGCCGGCGTGCTTCCGCCCGAGGTGCAGGCCACGCTCTCGCCTGGCCGGGAAGCCGGCATCGGTAGCGCCTCCGAAAGCACTTCCAGCCAGGCAAACGCCCTCCTGGCTGGTGGAAAAGCCGACAACGCCGCACCAATCGCAGAGAAATTGCTGCCCATCGTGCATCAGCAACTGGACACCCTCGCCACCCATCAAGCCGTGTGGCAGGGGCAGATCTGGCCAGGGCAGATGATGGAATGGGAGATCGAGGATCCGTCCGCCGACGAACGGGGGGCCCATGACGGTGAAGAGGAGCCAGAACCTTACTGGAACTCGACCCTGCGCCTGACGCTGCCGAGCCTCGGCGGTATCGAGGCCCGCCTGCACCTGACTCCGGCTGGCATCGCCGTGCGCCTGCTCGCCGATGACAACGCGACCCGTGAGGCCCTGCAATCTGGCGAGCCCCGCCTTGCCGACGCATTGGCCGCGGCCAATGTGCCGCTCACCGGGCTGGTGGCCGAGCTCAGGAGCACCCAGTGAACCGCCCCGAAGCACCGTCGGAGGTCCGTGCCGAAGCCGTTGCGCTGGCTTACAACGCCAATGCCTCGGCACCAACGGTCGTGGCCAAGGGGCGGGGCCTGATTGCCGCGGAGATCATTGCCCGGGCCAAGGAGGCCGGGGTTTATGTACACGAATCCCCGGAATTGGTCGCCCTGCTGATGCAGGTGGACCTGGACGCCCGCATCCCGCCTGAACTCTACGTGGCGGTAGCCGAACTGCTGGCCTGGCTGTACAGCCTGGAACAGGGCGCCCAAAAGACAGCGGCCCCGTTTCCCGGGGCCGCACAGACAGTACAGGGCTGAACCGCCTCAGGACTTGGGCGGAACGTAGCCACCGATCTGATCAGCACCACCACCGAAGAAATAACGCTCCATCTGCTCGGCCAGGTACTTGCGCGCACGCGCATCCATCAGGTTCAGGCGGTTCTCGTTGATCAGCATGGTCTGGTGCTTGACCCACTGCTGCCAGCCTTCCTTGGAGACATTCTCGAAGACCTTCTTGCCGAGCTCGCCGGGAATCGGCGGCAGATCCAGACCTTCGGCCTCACGGCCGAGCTTCACACAGTTGACCATCCGTGCCATGTTTCTTCACCTCTTGAATTGGGATTCCGGAGCAGCACCGCTGCTGCCCATGGGGTAGCAAGATTCTAGCCCGCCACGCCGGGGGGATCCAGTCGCGCCTCATCACTTTCCGCAAACGCCCAGCCATTGCCGCCGCGGGACTTGGCCGCATACATCGCCCGATCGGCCGCCCCGATCAAGGACTCTCCATCATGTCCGCAGCCTGAACTGATGGCAATGCCGATGCTGGCAGTCACGCCAACCGTTGCTGTACCGCAGTCGAAGCGCAGGGCCGCGATGCAGGCACACACCCGGCGCGCCAGCTCGGAAAGTTCGGTCGGCGTACCAGAGGGCACCAGGATCGCAAACTCGTCACCGCCCATCCGGAAGAACATCTCATTGCGGCGCACCACCGCCACCACCGCATTGGCCAGGCCGATCAACACCCGGTCACCCGCCTGATGACCGAAATTGTCATTGACCGGCTTGAAGCCATCCAGATCGATGGACAGCAGACCGACGTCCTCCGCGTGGCGGCAGCCATCCGCCAGCATGCGCTCCAGCTCTTCATGGAAACGCCGGCGGTTGAAGATGTTGGTCAGCGGATCACGCTCGGCCAGGCGCATCAACTGCCCCGCCACCTTGCGCTGCTCGGTCACGTCCTCGAAGACCCAGATCCGGCCAATCGAGCGGGCACCATCCGGGCCGGGTACCACACGAGAAAAATCGGTCACGATTCGTCCATCGTGGAAGACAATCTCGAAAGGCTCGCTCGGCTCGCGGCGGCTCAAGACCTCGGCGAGATGCCGCTGATAGGCCTCGGGGTCGGCAATCCGCGCCATTACGTGCTGCTGCAGCACCACATCGCGCACACCAACGAAGCTATCCGCCGCCCCCAAATCCCAAATGTCGTAAAGCGCCCGGTTGCAGTACACCACCCGGCGATCCGCATCCATGAACAGAATGCCAACCCGCACCACGTCCAGCAGCGCCGACAGGCGCGAACGCTCCTCGTTGCTGCGGCGGAGGTAATGCTCGGACAGGGCCTGAGCCCGGCGCAGCGCGGCCACCGACTCGAGCAGCTTGTACTCGGCCTCCTTGCGCGCCTGGATATCGCTCAGCGTCGCCCGCATGCCCAGCAGTCGACCGGTTTCATCATGAATCGGCTGCCAGCGGGCAAGGACCCACAGCGTCGCCCCAGCCTTCGTCAGCAGCCGCAATTCAAACTCAGCGACGGCCCCGCCCTGCAAGGCCAGCGCGACCTGCTCACGGCAGTAGCGACGATCCCGGTCATAGACGAGCAGATCGATGAAGTCCCCGGCAAGGACCTCATGGACACTGTAGCCCGTAGCGCGCTCGATCGCCCCGTTGATCCAGAACAGGGCACCATCCTCGTTGATCCAACCCTCTATGCCGCGATCGGCCGCCGCAGCCTCCAGGAAATACCGCGTTCCGCCATGGCGTGGCACCGGCAAGCCGTCCTCCTCCCCGCCGACGGGGGCCTGCCGGGCGTCACCGCCCCCGTGGCTACCGGGTAAGTCATGCTCCTCGGGACGGGTCAGGCGCTGGCGCCGCAGGATCAGGTAAGCCCCCGCCAGCCCGGCCATCGTCGCCAATCCCGCCGTCAGCGTCACCACCGGCGACTCCATGCCCGGCGGCAGCGCCGCGTGCACGGGCAGGCATGTCAGCCCCGGTACGAGCGCAAGCCAGCGCCACCGCGGCCAATGACCCCGGGCGGACAACACTTGACACTTGAACCGGGGTCTCGACCGCATCCTCACAAAGCCTTCATGAAAACCTTGGAGCGCCGGCTGACGTCGTACATTTCGAGTTTCTGTCGTGGCAGCTCGGCCGGTGGCACTTCACGGAAGCCCCGCTCCCGGAACCAGTCCGCGGTACGGGTCGTCAGCACGAACAGGCGCTCCACGCCAAGGGCGCGGGAACGGACCTCGATGCGGCGCAACAGCATCTCACCCAGGCCGGCCCGCCGGTGTTCCGGCACCACCGCCACGCAGGCCATTTCCGCCGCGCGCTCATCCATGAAGGGATACAGCGCCGCGCAGCCAACCAGCACGCCGTCGTACTCGACGACGGTGAAGCGCTCGATCTCCTGCTCCAGCCGTTCGCGGCTGCGCCGCACCAGCGTGCCGTCGGCCTCCATCGGCGCGATCACACTCCCCAGCGCTCCCACGTCCTCGATGGTCGCCTCGCGCAGGCGGAACAAGGGGTCGCGCGTCAGCACGGTGCCCACACCCTGCGGCGTGAAGAACTCCAGCAGCAGGCCCCCATCCTTGTCCCGGTCGATCAGGTGCGCCCGACCGACCCCCTTGCGCACCGCGCGGATCGCGCAGGGCAGGTACAGGTCGAGATCCTCGGTCAAGCCTTCGCCGGCATTCAGCATGGCCTCCGCATCGTCGGCTGTGATGGCCTCGATGAGCCCGCCCTTCGCATCGAGAAGGCCGGGCGCATCGCACAGGTAGATCAGCTTCTCGGCCTTAAGGGCAATGGCCACCGCCTCGGCCACCGCCTCCATGCTCATGTTGAAGATCTCGCCAGCCGGCGACACACCGAGGGACGACATCAGCACCACGTTCTGCTGATCCAGGTCGGCGGCGATTTCTTCGGCAATCACCTTGCGCACTGCGCCGGTGAAGCCGTAATCGACACCGTCGACGACGCCGACCGGTTTGGCGGTGAGGAAATTGCCGCCGGTCACGCGCATGTAGCTGCCGGCCATCGGGGTGTTCGGCAAGCCCTGGGAAAGCTGCGCCTCGACTTCGAGGCGCGTCACCGCCACCGCCGCCTTGACGCACTCCAGCGCCGCCGCGTCGGTAACCCGCAAGCCCTTGTGGTAGCGCGGCGTCAGCCCGCGCCGGAGCAGCTCGGCCTCGATCTGCGGGCGCGCGCCGTGCACCAACACCAGGCGAACGCCGAGCGCCGCCAGCAGATTGCAGTCATAAGCCAGCTTCTCGACCAGGTGGGCACCCGCCACCTCACCGCCGAAGCCCAGCACGAACGTCTTGCCACGGAAGGCATGGATATATGGCGCAGCCGCGCGCACCCAGGCGACGAAGCGCTGGGCCAGTTGCTCGGCACGTTCAGCGCCAGGAACGGTAGCAGGGGAATTCACAGGCACTTCCAGACCATCGGGGTTGAGCTATGCGGCATTCTATTTTGCACTTCTTTCATTTTTGCAGTGCGAGCTCCAGTTTATCCACCAGGGTCTGCAGCACTTTTACCCTAGCGTAATATTTATTGTCTGCTTCGACCAGTGTCCAGTTCGCATTTTCCGTGCTCGTGCGATCAATCATGTCGCATACGGCGGGCTCGTAGAGCGGCCACTTCTCACGATTGCGCCAGTCTTCCTCAGTCAGCTTGTAGCGCTTGAAGGCCTGATCCTCGCGTGCCTTGAAACGCCGCAGCTGCTCCTCATCGCTGATCGACAGCCAGAACTTGACGACGATTGCCCCCGCCGACACGAGCTGGTCCTCGAAATCGTTGATCTCCGCGTAGGCGCGCATCCAGTCCGCCTCAGAGCAGAACCCCTCGACCCGCTCCACCAGCACCCGGCCATACCAGGAACGGTCGAAGATCGCCACCCGGCCCTGCCGGGGCAGGCGGCGCCAGAAGCGCCACAGGTAAGGCTGCACGCGCTCCTCCTCGCTGGGCGCGGCAATCGGGGTGATGTGGTACTGGCGCGTATCCAGGGCCTGGGTGACACGCCGGATCGCCCCGCCCTTGCCTGCCGCATCCATGCCTTCGAACACCAGCACCAGGCTGCGGTTCGCGAAGGCCTCGCTGCGCACCGCCAGCGCCAGGCGTCCCTGCAGCCGCTCGAGCTGCTTGTCGTAGTCCTTTTTGTCCAGCGGCTGGTTGAGCACCAGCGCATTCAGCAGGTTGCGCTCATCCACCGACGAAGCCAGCGGCGCCGCGGTCTGGCGGGTCCGATAGCCGCGCGCGACGTGATCGCAACGGCGGCGCAAGCCTTCCAGCAGGGTTCGCCCGACCTGCACCGCGCGGTATTGCGGATCCGAGCCGTCCACGATCACCCACGGCGCGATGCCGGTACTGGTCTGGCGCAACACATGCTCCGCCACCTCCCGATAGCGCTCGTATTCCTCATACACCTGCCAATCGGTGTCGCGCACCCGCCAGCGGGTATCCGGATTGGCTTCCAGCGCCTTCAGGCGTTTCTTCTGGGCCTGCTTGGACAGATGGAACCAGAACTTGATCAACAGCACGCCCTCGGCCGCCAACATCGCCTCGAAGCGGTTGAACTCGGCCAGTTG
Source organism: Pseudomonadota bacterium (assembly GCA_018241665.1). GTDB lineage: Bacteria > Pseudomonadota > Gammaproteobacteria > Burkholderiales > Rhodocyclaceae > Zoogloea. The sequence goes on along the minus strand of JAFEDK010000025.1, from coordinate 35,060 downwards.
CTGGTCGAGGCGCGCCTTCTTGATGCGTCCGAAGGCCCGGTCTCCGATGGCCTCGGAATACCAGTTGCCGAACAGCACGCCAATCTTGCCCCGTGGCGGCAACGCCCGCCAGAAACGCCACAGGAAGGGGCGCTCCCGCTCCTCATCGGTAGGCTTGTCGAAGGCATGCACCTCGATGTGGCGCGGATCCATCCATTCATTGAGGAGATTCACCGTCTCGCCACGCCCTGCCCCGTCTATCCCGTTGATCAGGATCACCGCGGCAAACCCCTTGCTTTCCAGCAATTCGAACTGCACGTCCAGCAGGTCGGTGCGCAGCTGGGGTTCGACCAGCTCGTAATCGGCCTTCGACAGCCGGTGGCCCAGCTCGGCGGATTCAAACATCGCCCTCTCCAGGGAAATCGCCCCACAGGGTCTGCAAGGCGGCCAGCGCCGCCAGGCCGGCGGTTTCGGTACGGAAAACCCGGGGGCCAAGCGCCAGCGGCTCGCAACCGGCCCGCTCGGCCAGGGTCAGCTCCCCCCGCGACCAGCCGCCTTCCGGGCCGATCAACACATGCAGCGGCCCGGAAGGGCGGGACTTGCGCACCAGCGCACCCGCGGCGCCCGGCGCCAGGATCAGCCGGGTGCCTTCTACCGCCTGCGCCAGATACTTGTTGAGGGGCAGGATCTCGGCGATCTCCGGCACGCGGTTGCGCCCGGACTGCTCGCAGGCCGATACCGCCACCTGCTGCCAATGGGCCACCCGTTTGGCGGCCCGCTCGCCGGACAGCTTCAGCACCGAGCGCTCGGCCGCCACTGGCTGCACCGCCACCGCGCCGAGCTCCACCGCCTTCTGCACGATCCAGTCCATCTTGTCGCCACTTGCCAGCGCCTGCACCAGCGTGATCGCCAGCGGCGACTCCCGCTCCACCTCCAGACGTGGGCCGAGGCAGGCCACCGGCTGTTTGCCCAGGGCCTGCAGGGTCGCGGCGCATTCGCCACCGCGGCCGTCGAAGAGCACGATTTCATCGCCGACCGCCAGCCGCAACACGCGCTCGGCGTGATGGGCAACGTCGGCAGGCAGGGGCATGTCGCTATCGGGAGCGAGCCCGTCGGGGCAGAAGAAGCGCGGATTCATCATGCTATTATCCGCAAAACCGCGTGTTTAAACGGGATTGAAACAAAATGCCGATCCGTCTCCCCACGCTTCCGATCATTGCGCAGCCCTCATCCTGGGGCAGCCGCACCTTCACCGTCCGACGGGCCGCCCGATGACCACCAGTGCCCAACGCCTCGAACTCGCCCGCTCCCTCGCCGAACTGGTGCGCCAGATGGCCCGCGAGACCATCCTGCCCCGTTACCTGCGTGCCGTGCGCGAGCACAAGGCCGACGGCAGCGTGCTCACGGAGGCCGACCTGGCCTCCCAGGCCGCCCTCGTCGAGCGTCTGCCCCAGCTCATCCCGGCCCCGGTCCTCGGCGAGGAGATGACCGCCGAGGAGCAAGGCCGCGTATGGCAGGCCGGCATGGACGGCCTGTGGGTCATCGACCCGATCGATGGCACCACCAACTTCGCCAACGGCATCCCCTTCTTCGGCGTGGCGGTGGCCTACCTGGTCAATCACAAGACTCAGCTCGGCGTGGTGTACAACCCGGTCACCGACGAAGCCTTCTATGCGGGCCGCGGCGCCGGCGCCTGGCTCAACGAGGTGTCGCTGCCACTGCGCAGCCCGACCACCCGCCTGAAGGACGCGGTGGCCGGCGTGGACTTCAAGCGCATCAGCCATCACCTTGGTGACGAGCTGGCCGTCCGCCCGCCGTATTACTCCCAGCGCAACTTCGGCTCCAGCGCCCTCGAATGGTGCTACGTGGCCGCCGGCCGCCTGGACGTCTATATCCACGGCGGCCAGATGCTGTGGGACTACGCCGCCGGCCGGCTGATCCTCGAAGAAGCCGGCGGTTGCTACAGCACCCTCGGCGGCACGCCGCTGACCGCCGGCCCGGCCATCAAGCGCTCGGTCATCGCCGCCGCCAGCCCGGCCCTGTTCGACCAGTGGCGGATCTGGCTGAACACCCACTCGTGAACCGCCTGCGGGCGCCCCCAAAGGCGGCCCGCTTTTTGCTGTTACACCGCTGGACCGGGCTTTACGCTGGAAGTTGAGCGCTTTTGGCACAGGCCATGCCACCGTGCCCTGTGCCAAAACCATTCACTTTCGAGAGCAACCCCATGTCCATGAAGCACCCGATCATCGTGGTCACCGGCTCGTCAGGCGCCGGCACCACCACGGTGAAGCACACGTTCGAAGGCATCTTCTGGCGGGAAAAGGTCAATGCTGCGGTCATCGAGGGTGACAGCTTCCACCGCTACACGCGGGAGGAGATCCGCGACCTCATCATCGAGGCGGAAAGCCAGGGCCGGCGCGGCATCAGCCACTTCGGCCCGGAAGCCAACCTGCTCGAGGATCTGGAACAGTTGTTCCGTACCTACGGCGAATCAGGCGGCGGCAAACGACGCTTCTATCTTCACAGCGCCGAGGAGGCCGCCCGTCGCGGCCTCAGGATGGGCGACTTCACGCCCTGGGAAGAACTGCCGCCGGACACCGACTGCCTGTTCTATGAAGGCCTGCATGGCGCGGTGATCACCGAGAAGGTCAACACCTGCCGACACGCCGACCTGCTGATAGGCGTCGTTCCAATCACCAACCTGGAATGGATACAAAAGATCCACCGGGACACCAAGACCCGCGGCTACTCGCTCGAAGCCGTGCAGGAAACCATCCTGCGCCGCATGCACGACTACGTGCATTACATCGTGCCGCAGTTCTCCCACACCCACATCAACTTCCAGCGGGTGCCGATGGTCGACACCTCCAATCCCTTCATCGCCCGCGACATCCCGACCGCCGATGAATCAATGGTGATCATCCGCTTCCGCGATCCGCGCGGGGTGGACTTCCCCTACCTGCTGCGCATGATCCACGACAGCTTCATGTCCCGCGCCAACACCATCGTAGTGCCCGGCGGCAAGCTGGACCTGGCGATGCAGCTGATCCTCACGCCGCTGATCTGGAAGCTGATGGAACGCCGCCGCCAGTGGGTGTGAGTTGAAAGAGTCCGTGGGCGAATGAGTTCGCGCCTACGGAATGGATGGATTTGGTGGGCGCGTTCATGCGCCCAGCACGGCAGAAGATCCGGAGAAAACTGCCGCGTACGCACCTGATCAGCAGGCACGCTCGGCCGATGCCCTCAATGGGCGGCGGCAGCAATACTCTGGCCGGCTTCGGTCTTCAGGTCGTCGCGGAACTCCCCTTCCCAGGCCTCACCGGAGGCCCAGGTGAGGCGGCCGCGGCCATGCTTCTTGCCAAGGTGCCAGGCACCGTCGTAGCGGTTGCCGTTCTTCCAGGCATAGCTGCCCTGCCCCTGGAAGAGACCGCGGACAAAATCACCGGTGTAACGATCCCCCGAGGCAAAGATCAGCGTACCCCGGCCAGCGGGTTCGCCGTCCGTCACTGCCCCTTCATAACGATTGCCGCCCGGGAACTGAATGGTGCCGTAACCGACCGCCCGGTCGTCGGCCCAGTCACCGTCGTACCACTGGCCGCCGACCCAGTTGAAGCGCCCCTTGCCCTGACGCCGACCGTCTACCAGCGTGCCGCTGAAGCGCTCGCCATTGGCCCACTCGACGGTGCCCGTGCCGCTCACGACGCCGCTCTTGGGATCCATCGTGAAATGCCCCTTGTAGGTGGTATCACCGGCCACCAGCGTGGTTTCGGCCGGCGCCTCCTTGCGGACGCCAGCTTGCGGTGCATCGGCCACCTTGGCGACAGGCGCCGCAACGGCGGGCGCCAGCGCAGTCGTCTCGACAGCCGTCCTGACCGCCTCCCTGGCAACCGGAAGCGCCGCAGCCGCGCTCGGCGTCACCGCAGTCGCGGTCGCTGCCACGGAAGTCTTGACCGCCACCGGCTCGCCGACCGGCGCCGGTCGGCGAGTCCCGTACAAGGCCTGCGCATTGGCCGGCAATGGCGTGCCCCGCTCGCGGGCCAGCGCATCGGCGTTACTGCGCGCCAGGTTCTGCGGATTGCCATGGCACTGGCCGGCCGCATCGCGCCAGGCCACCTCGGCCTTCATCGACAACTGGTCCTTTTCGGTCGCCGACACACCATTGCCGGCGCCCTTCACGCGCTGGCTCAGGTCCGTCGCACTGTCCCACAGGGGGCCGCAGAACTCGGCGTTGTGCGCATCGATCTGGGTCTGCTCCACCTTGCGCTGGGCCTGCTGCTGCCGCGTGCCGGAACACTTGTCGGCCGCGCCTTCCCAGGCCATCACTGCCTTGCCGTAGAGCATCGCGGCATCGTCCCAGCGCTTGTCGCGCCACGCCCCCTTGGCGTAATCGATGAGGGCCGTGGCGTTCTTCCAGGCGGCATCGCAGGCCGGACCCGAGCTCAGCAATTCTGCGTTCGCGGTACGCACCTTGACCGTGGCGGCCAGGCTCTTGTCCGCCTTCTCCCGATGGGGCGACTGGCACACCGCCACCGCTTCCCGCCAGGTGCTTTCGGCCTCGGCAAGCAGGCGCTCGACTTCTGCCGGATCACCTTTGTCCGACTTGGCCGCCGCGGCCCGGAGATCCAGGTCCAACGCCTTGTCGAAACGCGGCAGGCATTCGCCCTGGTGGCTGATGGCAGCCTCGACCAACTTCAATTCTGTGGCAGCCCGATCCCCTTGCCGGTTAGCCTGCGCGGCCACCGCCGGACAGGCCGCCGCCACCTTCAGGAATTCGCCACTGGCGCTACGCAGCAGCGGCTGCGCCTCCTTCCAGCGCTTGGCTGACGCGGCCTGGTGGCCCTGCTCGAAACGCGCTTCGGCCTCCTGCAACAGCACCGGGCAATCCACCGCCGCCGCGCCAGCCGACGCCTCGGGCATGCCACCAGAAGCCTCCGGCATGGTCTGCTGGGCCCCCACGCTCCCGGCCATGGCAAACAGGCACACCAGCAGTCCTCGACTATGCATCGCGTTCATCAACTCAATCTCCACCCGATTCCAAAGGCATTCTCAGCATCGCATCGATCAGCCCGCCATGCACCGCTCCGGCCGCCAGCGGCGCATCGTCACTGGCCATTTGCAGGGCCGTCTGGCCGCTCTCCTCCGAGGCGCTCTGCAGATCGTCGAGCTTCAGCGCAAACACGTCCAGGGACTCGCCTTTCAGCACCGCCGCCAGCATTTCTTCCCGCTGGGTCTGGCGGGCCAGGGCGGCATAACGCTGGAGGCGATCTTCATCGAAGACGAAAGGATTGCTGATCGTGTTGGCGTCCAGGAGCTTCTGATGCAGCGTCGCGCCGGCCAGCGGATCCCCGCCGAGCTTGCCGATGCGGTCGTAGGCCCAGCGGTCCGCATCGTCGAAGGCCGTCGTCGCCACCCACGACAGGCTGGACACCGACATGCCAACCCGCGCCATGAAGCTGTCCCGCAATACATTGCCCAGCTGGCGTCCCGCCGACTTGGCGATCTCCTCGCCCACTTTCTGCGCGTACTCCTTGCCGGCCTGCTCGGCGATGCTGCGGGCCGCCTCCTGCAAGGCCTGCTTCGCAATGGCTTCACCCGCCGACTTGGCCGCGGCCGCTGCAGCCGCCTGGGCCGCCTGGTCCACCGCCACCTTGGCGGCCTGCGCGGCCGCATTGAGGCCGGTGGCCAGCGTGGCGATCTCGAACAGCGTCGTCACGATCTCCTTGGTGTAGTGATAGGTCTTCATCCGCGCCCCACCCTCCTCGGACAGGCCCTGGGTCCACAACACCATCCACAGGGCTTCGTCGGAGCTGATCTGGGGGCTGAACACCGTGAGCGGATAGATGCTCATCAACCAGTGGTAATCCTGGTAGGTCGGCGTGACCGGCGGCGCCAGGCGCGCATAGCCGCGGCACACCTGCAGGGGCTTGATCGTGACGGTCTTGCCCGCGGCCGTCTTGACCGGAAAGGGCTTGCCGCTGTCGCGCAGTTCGGCCAACTCGGCCAGCATCTTGTTGGCATCCCGGCGGCTGTAGCCCTTCAGTTCGATCAGCTTGTCGCCGACCTGCAAGCCCGAGTCCGGTGCGGCACCAACAATGGTGAGGCGCTCGTCCACCTGCAGCGCCCGCACCCAGGCCACGCGGTCGTCCTCCTCCCATTCATAGCTGGTCGCGACGCTGAACGGCAGCTCCCACTGATGGCTGCAATCCGGATCCTTCAATGCCGCCGAACGCACGATGGCCGGCCGCAGAGCACGTTCGCCGTGGCCGAGCAGACGCAGATTGGCGAGCAGGGTCTCATTCACCTTGCGGCCATCATCGACGGTGTACTTGACCGAGCTACAGCCGCTCAGGGTCAGCGCCACCCACGACAGGGCGGCCACGGCAAGGAGGCGCAAGGACATCGACCGGACGAATGTAAGCAAATGTAGAGCCCTGATTATGCCGTAGTTTTCGCGACGTCGCGCCCCTTGCCCCCGATCGTACTTATCCCCCCGCAAGGCTACCCAAGTACCCGGAAATCAAAGATAATTACGGTCTTTGCGCGCCGCTCCCCCGGCCGAAGGTTCTTCGATGTCTTCTACGCGTAACGTCAAGCTGCCCGTCTTCAACCCCCTGACTGGCGCTATCCGCGCGCTGGCCATGGACGCCGTCCAGAAGGCCAACTCCGGCCACCCGGGCGCCCCGATGGGCATGGCCGAAATTGCCGAGGTGCTGTGGCGCCGCCACCTGCGCCACAACCCGGCAAACCCGAAGTGGGCTGATCGTGACCGCTTCGTGCAGTCCAACGGCCACGGCTCGATGCTGATCTACGCCCTGCTGCACCTGACCGGCTACGACCTGTCCATCGACGACCTCAAGAACTTCCGCCAGCTGCACAGCCGCACCCCGGGCCACCCGGAAGTCGGCTACACCCCCGGCGTCGAAACCACCACCGGACCGCTGGGCCAGGGCATCACCAACGCGGTCGGCATGGCGCTGGCCGAGAAGATCCTCGCCGCCGACTTCAACCGGCCCGGCCACGAGATCGTCGATCACCACACCTACGTCTTCCTCGGCGACGGCTGTCTGATGGAAGGCATCTCCCACGAAGCCTGTTCGCTGGCCGGCACCTGGGGCCTGGGCAAGCTGATCGCCTTCTACGACGACAACAACATCTCCATCGACGGCCACGTCGAAGGCTGGTTCACCGACGACACCCCGAAGCGCTTCGAAGCCTATGGCTGGCACGTGGTGCGCGACGTGCAGGGCCATGACCCGGTCGAGATCGAGGCCGCCCTCAAGGCCGCCCAGGCCGAAACCGGCCGCCCCAGCCTAATCTGCTGCAAGACCATCATCGGCGCCGGCGCCCCCAACAAGCAGGACAGCCACGACGTCCACGGCGCCCCGCTGGGCAATGCCGAGATCGAGGCCGCCCGCGCCTACATCGGCTGGAACCACCCGCCCTTCGAAGTGCCGTCCGACGTTTACGCCGCCTGGGACGCCAAGGAAAAGGGTGCCGCACTGGAAGGCGAGTGGAACACCCGCTTCGCCGCCTACGCCACGGCCTTCCCCGAACTCGCGGCCGAATTCACCCGCCGCATGGCCGGCGAACTGCCCGCCGACTGGAACGCCCACGTGGACGCGGTACTGGCCAAGGTTGCCGAGAAGGGCGAGACCATCGCCACCCGCAAGGCCAGCCAGAACAGCATCGAAGCCTTCGCACCCAAGCTGCCCGAACTCCTCGGCGGCTCCGCCGACCTGGCCGGCTCCAACCTGACCCTGTGGTCCGGTGCCAAGGGCGTCAGCAAGACCAGCGGCGGCAACTACGTGTACTACGGCGTGCGCGAGTTCGGCATGGCCGCCATCGCCAACGGCATCGCGTTGCACGGTGGCCTGGTGCCCTACACCGCCACCTTCCTGATGTTCAGCGAATACGCCCGCAACGCCCTGCGCATGGCGGCGCTGATGAAGGTGCGCCAGATCTTCGTGTTCACCCACGACTCCATCGGCCTCGGCGAAGACGGCCCGACCCACCAGCCGGTCGAGCAGACGGCTTCCCTGCGCCTGATCCCCAATATGGACGTGTGGCGCCCCTGTGACACCACCGAATCGGCGGTGGCCTGGGCCGCGTCGGTCGAACGCGCAGAGGGCCCGAGCTCCCTCGCCTTCTCCCGCCAGAACCTGCCCTTCCAGCCGCGCGATGCCGAACAGGTCGCCAATATCCGCCGCGGCGGCTACGTGCTGTCCGATTCAGGCACTGGTTCACAGGCAGGCAAGGCGCAAGCCGTTATCATAGCGACCGGTTCGGAAGTGGCGCTGGCACTGGCTGCCCAGAAGCAGCTCGCCGAAGAAGGCATCGCCGTGCGGGTGGTTTCCATGCCCAGCACCAACGTCTTCGACCGCCAGGATGCCGCCTACCGTGCTTCCGTGCTGCCCAAGGGCCTGCCGCGGGTCGCCGTCGAAGCCGGCGTCACGGACGGCTGGCGCAAGTATGTCGGCCTCGAGGGTGAAGTCATCGGCGTGGACCGCTTCGGCGAATCCGCCCCGGCCGGCGAGCTGTTCAAGTATTTCGGCGTCACCGCCGACGCCGTGGTTGCCGCGGTCAGGAAGGTCCTCGCCTGACCGGCTGCGCGCCCCAAACGATGCATGCGGTGCCGCAAGGCACCGCATGTCAGTGATTTTCGGTTTCGTGCATTTACACTAGGGAGAAGAGTCGATGAGCATCAAAGTTGCCATCAATGGTTTCGGTCGTATCGGCCGCTGCACGCTGCGCGCCATTTACGAGCAGGGTCTGCAAAACGAGTTCGACGTGGTCGCCATCAACGCCTCCGGCGATCTGGCCACCAATGCCCACCTGCTGAAGTACGACACCACCCATGGCCGCTTCGCCACCTCCGTGGAAACCGAAGGCGACAACGTCATCATCATCGACGGCAAGAAGATCCCGTTCTACTCCACCAAGGATCCGAAGGGCGTGAACTGGGGCGCCCACGGCGTGGACGTGCTGCTGGAGTGCACCGGCGCCTACACCACCAAGGCCAAGGCCGCCGCGCTGCTCGAGCAGGGCGCCAAGCGTGTGCTGATCTCCGCCCCCGGCGGTGACGACGTGGACACCACCATCGTCATGGGTGTGAACGAAGAAGCCCTGAAGGGCGACATGACCGTCGTCTCCAACGCCTCCTGCACCACCAACTGCCTGGCCCCGGTCGCCAAGATCCTGTCCGACAGCGTCGGCATCAAGCAGGGCCTGATGACCACCATCCACGCCTACACCAACGACCAGGTGACCGTGGACGTCCGCCACAAGGACCTGCGCCGCGCCCGCGCCGCTGCCGCCAACATCATCCCCACCAAGACCGGCGCAGCCAAGGCCGTCGGCCTGGTGCTGCCGCAGCTGGTCGGCAAGGTCGACGGCTTCGCGCTGCGCGTCCCGACCATCAATGTGTCGCTGGTGGACCTGACCTTCACCGCCGAGCGCGCCACCACCAAGGAAGAGATCAACGAGCTGATGACCGCTGCGGCCAACGGCCCGCTGAAGGGCATCCTGGCCGTCAACACCGAGCCGCTGGTGTCCTCCGACTTCAACCACACCACCGTGTCCTCCACCTTCGACGCCACCCAGACCCGCGTCATCAAGGGCGAAGACGGCTCCGTGCTGGTCAAGGTGCTGGCCTGGTACGACAACGAGTGGGGCTACTCCTGCCGCATGCTCGACGCGGCCCGTGCCTTCGTCAACGCCAAGTAATTCCGCCGTATCGACGCCCCGCCCCGTGCGGGGCGTTTTCATATCCGCCGACACGTAGAACATCATCATGCAAGTCAAGAAACTCACCGACCTCGACGTCAAGGGCAAGAAGGTCTTCATCCGCGCCGACCTCAACGTCCCCCAGGACGACGCCGGCAACATCACCGAAGACACCCGCATCCGCGCCTCGATCCCGTCCATCAAGTACGCCCTCGACGGCGGCGCGGCAGTGATGGTCACCTCCCACCTGGGTCGCCCGACCGAGGGTGAGCTGAAGGCCGATGACACCCTGGCGCCGGTGGCCGTGCGCCTCGGCCAACTGCTCGGCAAGCCCGTGCGCCTGATCCAGAACTGGGTGGACGGTGGTTTCGAGGTCGCCGCCGGCGAGGTCGTGCTGCTCGAGAACTGCCGCTGCAACAAGGGCGAGAAGAAGGACAACGAAGAGCTCGCGCAAAAGATGGCTGCCCTGTGCGACGTCTACGTGAACGACGCCTTCGGCACCGCCCACCGCGCCGAGGCCACCACCCACGGCATCGCCAAGTTCGCACCGGTCGCCTGCGCTGGCATCCTGATGGGCGCCGAGATCGACGCCCTCGGCAAGGCCCTGCACGCCCCGGCCCGTCCGCTGGTGGCCATCGTCGGCGGTTCCAAGGTGTCCTCCAAGCTGACCATCCTGAAGTCGCTGGCCGACAAGGTTGACCAGCTGATCGTCGGCGGTGGCATCGCCAACACCTTCCTGCTGGCTTCCGGCAAGCGCATCGGCGAATCCCTGGCCGAGCCCGAGCTGGTCAAGGAAGCCCAGGCCATCATGGACATCATGAAGGCCCGCGGCGCCGAAGTGCCGTTGCCCGAAGACGTCGTCGTCGCCGACGAAGTGTCCGCCATGGCCCGCGCCAACAAGGTCTCGGTCGATGAAGTCGGTCCCCACGACCGCATCCTCGACGTCGGCCCGAAGGCCGCCGCCAAGCTGTCGCAGATCATCGCCAATGCCGGCACCGTGGTCTGGAACGGCCCCGTTGGCGTCTTCGAACTGCCCCAGTTCGCCGGCGGCACCAAGATGATGGCCTCGGCCATCGCCCACTCCGAAGCCTTCTCCATCGCTGGCGGTGGCGACACCCTGGCGGCCATCGCCAAGTTCCACATCGCCGACGACGTGGGCTACATCTCCACCGGTGGTGGCGCCTTCCTCGAGTTCCTCGAAGGCAAGACCCTGCCGGCCATCGCTGCACTGGAAGCCCGCTACAACGACTGAGCGCATCTTCCCCGGCATGCCTGAATGCGGCCCTCCCGGGCCGCATTTTCATTTTTTGCCGCCCGCGGTCGCATTACCCGAACGGCACGCTTCAAAATGGGCATTCATTGACGATAATTCACCCAGTACCCGCAAGAACCCACCGGCCGTCCAGAACGCACGAAGGACAGGATTCATGCCAATTCCGGTAAGCGCCCTGCTTGGATCGCCCCGCCGCCTGATGGCTGCCATCGTGATGTTCGTGGCCCTCGATCTGACCGTACTGCTGATCAACCTGTGGATTGCCGACCAGGTCGCCCGCGACGCGGTAGCCATCAACCTGGCCGGCCGCCAGCGGATGCTATCGCAACAGACCACCAAGGCCCTGTTGTTGGCCACTACCGGCAACGGAAATGCCGATGCCGCCTGCAAGGAGTTCAGTGAGGCATTCGGCCTGTTCCGTCGCACCCTGAGTGCATTTGCCGACGGCGGCGACACCCTGGGCGGCGACGGCCGGCTGCTGGAACTGGACAAGGTCCACGGCGCCGGGGCAGGCGCAGTCGCCACGGCGCGCAAGCTGATCGCACCGCTGGAACATATCGCCACCTCGGCCGCCCAGCCGCACCTCCCCGACGCCGGCGAACTGGGTTTTGCCGCGGACTACATGGTGCGTAACAACCGGGAGATCCTTGGCCTGATGAACACCCTCACCTCGGAGCTCGAACAGGAGTCGGTGCATCGCACCCGCGAACTGCGGGCCATCCAGACCGGCGCGTTCGTGCTGGCCCTCGCCAATTTCCTGCTGATCATCTTCGGCATGCTCGGCAAATACCGCAGCGTGGAAGCAGACAGCCGCCGCTGGCGGGAAATGGCGCGCCACGACCCATTGACCGGCATCGCCAACCGCAAGGCCTTCGTCGAGGCCTCCGAAGGGATTCTGTCCCGTGCCGCCATCGACGCCCAGTCCGGCACGCTGCTGATGCTCGACCTGGACGGCTTCAAGCCGATCAACGACAGCTTCGGCCACCTGGCCGGCGACCAGATCCTGATCAGCCTCGCCGACAGTTTCGAGACCGCCGCACGCGCCACCGACATCGTTGCGCGGATTGGCGGCGACGAGTTCGTGATGCTGTGCCCCGCCCTGCACGGGGACAAGGATATCGCGCTGTTCTGCGAGCGCATCATCGCCACCGTGGTGGCCCTGCCCGGCGGCGACTTTCCCGGCTGCCGCCTAGGCATCAGCATCGGCGTAGCCTGCTACCCCGACAATGGCTATGACCTGAACCACCTGCTCGCCCTCGCCGACCAGGCCATGTACACGGCCAAGGGCGCCGGTGGCAACCGCTGGCACGTTGCCTGAACCCGCCCCCTGCCCAATTGTCGTAGACGCGACACAGGCTCCACACACAAAGTACTGATCTTTATAACAAACCCCTCTGGCACCCGGTTTGCTTACTCTCTCCGCTACGGAGAGAGTGATGAAACATCAACTGGATTGGTCGTCTTATGAAACCGCCGGGCAGGGCGACGCCTATGCTGGGATCCCGGCCAGTGGCGGCGATTTTGCGAAGGCGGTCGCGGTCTGCATCAACGACCGCCTGTGCCAACGCAAGCCAAAGGGCGTCATGTGCCCCAGCTTCCGTGCCACCGACGCGCCCGGCCAGTCCCCGGGGGGACGCGTACTGCTGCTGAAGGCCGCCCTCAACGGCGAACTGGGCGATGCCCCCTTCGGCGACGAGCGGCTGGCCGCCGCGATGGACCTATGCGTTGGCTGCAAGGGCTGCAAGCGCGAATGCGCCAATCAGGTGGACATGGCAGCCATCAAGATCGAATACCAGGCCCAGCGCAACCTGGCCCTCGGCACACCACGCCGGGACAGGCTCTTTGCCTCGCTACCCAGGCTGCTGAACCACCGCCAGATCTTGCGCCAGCTGGTGCGACTGCGTAATCGCTTGCCCCTGCTGGCCAGCCTCGGTGAGCGCTGGCTGGGCATCTCGGCCCGGCGCCGGCTGCCCGAGCCCAGCCCGCAAGCCTACCGCGCCCCTGTCGCCAGCAATCCTGACGGACGGGAAGTGATCCTTTTCGTGGACACCTTCGCCCGTCACTTCGACCCGGCAATCGCCCAGGCCGCCCACACCGTCCTGACGGCCGCCGGCTACCGCGTTACCAGCCTGGCCCCCAGCACCGACGATAGCCAGCCCGCAAGGCCCCTGTGCTGCGGCCGCACCTACCTATCCCTCGGCCAGGTCGAGGCGGCGCGTGCCGAAGCCAGCCGCATGCACGCCGCGCTGCGCCCGGCCCTGGAGGCGGGCATCCCCATCGTCGGGCTGGAGCCCTCCTGCATCCTGTCGCTGCGCGACGACCACCTCAAGCTGGGCCTCGGCAGCGACGCGGAAAAGCTCGCCAAGCAGGTCTACCTTTTCGAGGAATTCATCGCCCGCGAACACGACCGCAAGCACCTGCAACTCGAACTGAAGCCCTTGCCCGGCGGCAAGACCCTGGTCCACGGCCATTGCCACCAGAAGGCCGTCGGCGCGATGAAGTCCCTGCGCAAGGTACTGCGCCTGATTCCCGACTTCGAGTTCGAGTTCATCGAGAGCAGTTGCTGCGGCATGGCCGGCAGCTTCGGCCTCGACGCCGAACATCGCGACATCTCGCTGCAGATGGCCGAACTGGATCTCCTTCCGGCAGTGCGCAGGGCCCCCGACGCCTCCGTGCTCGCCAATGGCTTCTCCTGTCGGCACCAGATCCTCGAAGGGGCCGGGCGACAGGCCCAGCACGTGGCCATCCTGCTCGAACGCGCACTGGCCTGAGCGCATGCTGTTCAGCTCGACGCCGTCCCTCCCGCTGCTACGCATCGGTCGGATCTTCGATGAGATCGAAGCAGATCGCCTGTTCCACTGCCTGCTCGCCGAAACCCCCTGGAACGACGGCTACTACCTTGCCGCCGGGCGACGCTTCGCACTGCCCCGCCTGCAGGCCTGGTATGCGGATCCCGGCATCGACTACCGCTACGCGGACAACCTGCACAACTCCCATGCATGGACACCGACGCTGCAGGCCCTGCGCGAACAGATCCAGCAGATTTCGGGGCTGCACTTCAACGCGGTCCTGCTCAATCTCTACCGTGACGGCCAGGATTCCGTAGGCTGGCACGCCGACGACGAGCCCGATCTGGGGTCCGCCCCCGCCATTGCCTCCCTGAGCCTCGGCGCCACCCGCCGCTTCTCGGTGCGCCCCCGCCCCCAGGGCGAGGCCCAGCATGTCGCCCTCCCCGCCGGCACCTTGTTGGTCATGGATTCCCCTTTCCAGCAGGAATGGGAGCACGCCGTCCTCGGGGATCCTTACGTCATGAGCCCGCGCCTCAACCTGACCTTCCGTCGGGTGTATGGGGCAGCATGACATTCGCGCACCAATCGGAAAAGCGCGTCAACCTACAACGGTGCGGAAATACCTCCCGAAGGCATGAACCCGACACACCAGCAAGGTTTCAATGAAAACTCCAACTGAAAACAATTTTTTTTAGATTCATGAACTTAACAATGAATCACAGTTTTCCTGGAGACATGGAACGAAGTTTGCTGATCATTCCGCCATAACGATCATCCGGAGCTGCAGCATGTTGGATACGGTCATAGTTGGCGGCGGTTTATGCGGACTGGCAGTTGCCAATGGCCTTGCCTCGCGCGGTGAAGACTTCGCCCTGTTCGAAGCCCGCACGCGTCTTGGCGGCCGCATCCTGTCCAGCGACACGGCGACCCCCGGGCTGCCCGCCGATCTGGGTCCCACCTGGTTCTGGCCGGACACCCAGCCGCGCATCACCCGGCTGATCGCCGACCTCGGTCTGAAGCAGTTCGCCCAGACCGATGGTGAAACCCTGCTGCATCTCAAGGATCCCGGCGCCGGCCCGACCACCCTGTCCGCAGGCCCGGTCCACGGTGGCGCCCGCCGCGTGTCCGGGGGCCTCGGCGCGCTGGTCACCGCCCTCGCCAGGCGGCTGCCCCGCCACAGCCTGCATTTCGGCCACGTGCTGATGGCCGTCCGCAACTGCGGCGACCACGTGGAGCTGCACTTTCTCCGCGGTTACGAACCCGTCACCGTGAGTGCCCGTCACGTGGTGCTGGCCGTCCCGCCGCGCCTGCTCGAAGAAAGAGTGGATTTCTCGCCGGCCCTCGCCGCACCGCTACGCCAGGTCCTGCGCGACACGCCCACCTGGATGGCCGGCAGCGCCAAGGCTGTCTGCGGCTTCGAACGCCCTTTCTGGCGTGACGCCGGCCACACCGGCAACGCCTTCATCACCCACCCGCAGGCGGCGCTGGCCGAGGTCTTCGATGCCAGCGACGAGCCAGCCGGCCGCGCCGCCCTGGGCGGCTTCGTCGCACTGCCACCGGCCCTGCGGGAATCCTTCCGCAGCGGCCTGCCGATGCTGGTGCGCAGCCAACTGGTGCAACTGTTTGGCGCCGCCGCCGAGCGCAGCACGCCGTTCATCCAGGACTGGGCGTCGGAGGCCTACACCTGCAGCCTCCTCGACCAGACCCCGCCGGACGGTCATCCGGAGTACGGGAACCGGGCCCTGCGCCTGTCCCACTGGAACGACAAGCTCTACTTCGGCGGCTCGGAAACGGCCAGCTACGGTGGCGGCTACATGGAAGGCGCCCTCGAGGCAGCCGGCCGCATCCTCAAGGAACTGGCCCTCGACCGGGCCCTGATGAACTGAAACACCATGAGCATCGGAACCAACGACCTGTGCGTCGCCCGTTTTGCGGCTTGGGTTGCCAAGCAGCGCAAGCAGAGCTTCGAGCGCTACCGGATCACCCTGCATCGCAACCTGTCGGCCCAGCGGCGCCAGCACCTGACCCAGCAGGCCATTCTCGACACGGCCGCCGTTCTCTTCCGTGAAGCGCTGGAAATGCTTTACGAGCTGCCCTTCGACAGCCGCGGCGTTCGTGTGGAACGCGGCTGGTCGGCCCTCACCCTGCGCATCCTCGAGCCCTTCCAGGGCTTCTGCGAAGCCCTGCTGGACGACGCGCTGCGCTTCAACCGCAGCTCATGCGCGATCTCCAACTTTGCCGAAGAACACTTGCCCAGCGTGGACTACCAGTTGGAAATGCGCCGGGAACTGGCCGCCGCGTGGAAGGATTTCGCGCTGACCGCCAATGACCTGCTGGTCGACACCGGCCACCATGCGATGTCGGGCGTGGCCGCCTGAACGGCAAGCGCCACGCCCACCACGGGACAGAGCCCGGAATCCCCGGCCGTCAGAGCCCCAGCTCGCTCCACATCGCATCGACGCGCGCCTTGACGGCCGTGTCCATGACGATCGGCGTCCCCCATTCCCGCTGGGTCTCGCCCGGCCATTTGTTGGTCGCATCGAGGCCCATCTTCGAGCCCAACCCGGCGACCGGGCTGGCGAAGTCCAGGTAGTCGATCGGCGTGTTGTCCACCAGCGTGGTGTCCCGCGTCGCGTCCATGCGGGTGGTCAGCGCCCAGATCACTTCCTTCCAGTCCCGGATGTTCACGTCGTCGTCCACCACGATGATGAACTTGGTGTACATGAACTGGCGCAGGAAGCTCCAGATACCGAACATCACCCGCTTGGCGTGCCCCGGATACTGCTTCTTGATGCTGACCACCGCCAGCCGGTAGGAACAGCCCTCCGGCGGCAGGTAGAAATCGACGATCTCGGTGAACTGCTTTTGCAGCAGTGGCACGAAGACCTCGTTGAGGGCCAGGCCCAGCATCGCCGGCTCGTCGGGCGGCTTGCCGGTGTAGGTACTGTGGTAGATCGGATCGCGCCGGCTGGTGATGCGCTCGATGGTGAACACCGGGAATTCGGCCTGCTCGTTGTAGTAACCAGTGTGGTCGCCGTAAGGCCCTTCGAGGGCCATCTCGCCGGGATGGATCACGCCTTCCAGCACGATCTCGGCAGAGGCCGGCACCTGCAGGTCGGAGCCCAGGCACTTCACCAGCTCGGTCTTGGCGCCGCGCAGCAGGCCGGCAAACTGGTATTCGGACAGGCTGTCCGGCACCGGCGTCACTGCACCGAGGATGGTCGCCGGGTCGCAGCCCAGCACCACTGCCACCGGGAAGGGCTGGCCCGGATTGGCCAGCTGGTGGTCGCGGAAATCCAGCGCGCCGCCGCGGTGGGCCAGCCAGCGCATGATCACCTTGTTGGATCCGAGCACCTGCTGACGATAGATGCCCAGGTTCTGGCGGGTCTTGTTGGGGCCGCGGGTCACCACCAGCCCCCAGGTGATCAGCGGCGCCACATCGCCCGGCCAGCAGTGCTGGATCGGCAGATCGGCGAGGTTCACGTCCTTGCCTTCCTTCACCACCTCCTGGCAGGGCGCCGACGACACCGTCTTCGGCGACATGTTGAGCACCTGGCGGAACACCGGCAGCTTGTCCCACGCGTCCTTCAGGCCCTTCGGCGGCTCCGGCTCCTTCAGGAAGGCCAGCAGCTTGCCAACCTCACGCAGCGCCCCCTGCCAGTCCTCCCCGCTCACGCCCATGCCCAGCGCCACCCGCTGCGGCGTGCCGAACAGGTTGGCCAGCACCGGCACGCGATGGCCCCTGGGATTCTCGAAGAGGATCGCCGGCCCGCCGGCGCGCAGCACCCGGTCGCAGATCTCGGTCATTTCCAGGTGCGGATCGACTTCCGCCTTGATCCGCTTGAGCTCGCCGAGGCGTTCCAGTTGGCTGATGAAATCCCGCAGGTCTGTGTATCGCATGGAAGGAATGACTGGAAGGGTTGAAATGCGAACGGCCGCTGCTGCGGCCGTTCCTCGCCCGGATACCGGGTGGTTCAGTCCAGCAAGGCGTTCACCGCCTTGATGTCCTCGTCGCCGAGGGTGCCCGCCGCCGCCTTCAGGCGCAGCTGGGCGAGCAGCGTATCGTAGCGGGCCTTGGCCAGCCGCTGCTGGGTGTCGTAAAGCTGGCTCTGGGCATTCAGCACGTCGATGTTGATGCGCACGCCGACGTCGTAACCGAGCTTGTTGGCGTCGAGGGCCGACGTGGACGACACCAGCGCCGCCTCATAAGCCTTCACCTGGGCCAGGCCGCTGGTCACGCCGAGATAAGCCTGACGGGCGCCCTGAGCAGAATTGCGGCGTGCATTGTCGAGATCGGCACCGGCCTTGTCACGCAACGCCAGCGTCTCGCGGACCCGGGAGCTGGTTGCCCCGCCCTGGAACAGCGGCACTGCCACCTGTACGCCGATCACCGTCGAGTCGATGTCGTAGCGGACCGGCGCAGTCGGCATGAAGGCTGCCGTCGACGAAACGGTATTGCCGCGGCTGGCCACCAGGTCTACCGTCGGCAGATGACCGGCGCGGTTGCGCTCCACTTCACGCCCGGCCAGTTCCACACCCAGCTGGGCGGCCTGCACGGACAGGTTGCTGCCTTCCGAGGCCGTCACCCACGACTGGATGTCGCCCGGCTCGGGCCGGCTCAGCGTTACGCCCTTGCGCAGGCCCTTGAGGCCATCGGTGTCCTTGCCGGTCAGCACCGACAGGGCATGGCGCTTGACGGCCAGGTCGCTGTCGGCGGCGATCATCTGGGCCGACGACAGGTCAGCCCGGGACTGGGCTTCGTGCACGTCGGTAATCGTCACGGTGCCCACTTCGAAGCTCTTCTTCGCGAGCTCGAGCTGCTGGCTGTTGGCTTCGTGCAGGGCACTGGCCGCCGCCAGCACGTCCTGCGCGGCCAGCACGTCGAAATAGGCCTGGGACGCGCGCAAGGCAAGATCCTGGCGGGTCTGGCGGTACTGCACCTCAGCCAGCGCCACCTGGATTTCGCCCTGCTTGAACTGCACCCAGTTCTGCCAGCGGAACAGGGGCTGGGTCAGCTGTACCTGCCAACCGTGGCTGTTGAAGCCGACCGAGGAGCCCGCCGGACGGCGCGGGTCCATGTCGTTCCAGGTGGTGTTGCCGGACAGGCCGATGGACGGCAGCAGGCCGGCGCGTCCCTGTGGCAGCTTCTCCTGCCCGGCGGCGAGCGAGGCCCGGGCTGCGGCCAGCGGCGCATCGTAGGCCAGCGCGTCCCGATAGACCTGTTCCAGATCTGCCGCCGACGCACCCGCCGCCAACAGCCCCGCCACCACCGCTGCCACCAGACGCTTCATCCCGCGCTCCGTTCCTGTTCGACTGCTCAGTACTGGGGCATGGTCGGGTCGACCTGGGCCGCCCACTGGGCCACACCCCCGGCCAGATTGATCAGGTTGGTGAAGCCCTGGCGTTCCAGGAACATCGCCACCTGCATGCTGCGGCCGCCGTGATGGCAGATCACCACGATCTCCGCATCCGGCTCCAGCTCCTGCATGCGCGCCGGCACACTGGCCATCGGCATCAGCACCGAGCCCGGAATGGCACAGTACTGGAATTCGGAAGGCTCCCGGACGTCGAGCAGGAAGGGCGACGGACGGTTTTCGTCCTGCAGCCATTCGGCCAGTTGCGGAGGGGTGATGTGATTCATCAGGGCTGCACTCAGAAGGTGAAGTGGCTCTTCTGCGGCGCGTTGCGCAGCGTCGGAACCAGGTTTTCAAACAGCGACTCGGTGCGGAACTGGCTTTCGGACACACGGGTCACCAGGGTCGCGGTCATCAGCGGTGCTTCGCCGACGAAGGCGAACAGGCGGCCGCCAACCTTGACCTGCTCCAGCAGGGAGTCGGCGATCTGCGGCACGCCACCGGACACCACGATCAGGTCGTAGGGCGCACTGCTGGCCCAGCCGCGCACCGCATCGCCTTCCTCGACGATCACGTTCTCGACGCCGTAACGCTTGAGGTTGTCGTGGGCCATGTTGACCAGCGCCGGCTCGATGTCGACGGTGCGCACCCAGTCGGCCTTGGCGGCGAGCAGCGCGGCGAAGTAGCCGGAACCGGCACCGACTTCGAGCACCTTGTCGGAACGCTTGACCTGGATGGCCTGCAGGATCTTGCCTTCGATCACCGGGACCAGCATGCTGCCGCCGTGGCCGAGGGGGATCTCGGCTTCCGACAGGGCCAGAGACTTGTAAGCTTCCGGCACGAACTCTTCACGGCGAACGCTCATCAGCAGGTCGAGGACGCTGAAGTCCAGAACCTCCCAGGGGCGGACCTGCTGCTCAACCATGTTGAATCGTGCTTGTTCGAAATTCATTGTGTGACTCCCGGATAAATATTAGCACAAGCTAATATTGATGATCTGCATGCCTGAATTGGTTGCGAAAAAACTTTCGAATTTTAGCTCAGTTGTGCACTGCGCAGATCATCCGTAGCACTCCCGCCCGCCGGCGCCGGCTTCACCCGGTACCACGCGGCGTACAGCGCCGGCACGAACAGCAAGGTAAGCAGCGTGGCGACGATCAGCCCGCCCATGATCGCCACCGCCATTGGCCCGAAGAAGGCGCTGCGGGTCAGCGGGATCATCGCCAGCACCGCCGCCGCCGCGGTCAGCGCGATGGGCCGCAGGCGGCGCACCGCCGATTCGACGATGGCGTTCCAGGCCGGCAAGCCCTTGTGCATGTCCTGCTCGATCTGGTCCACCAGGATCACCGAATTGCGCATGATCATGCCGAACAGGGCGATCGTGCCAAGCATCGCGACGAAACCGAAGGGCTGGTTGAACAGCAGCAGGAACAGCACCACGCCGATCAACCCCAGCGGCGCGGTCAGCACCACCATCGCCGTCCGCGAAAAGCTGTTGAGCTGCACCATCAGCACCGTGAGCACCACCCCGAGGAACAGCGGGAAGCCGGCATTGACCGAGCTCTGCCCCTTGGCGCTCTCCTCCACCGCGCCGCCGGTCTCGATACGGTAGCCGGCCGGCAGCCGCGCCTTGATCGGTTCGAGCAGCGGCTCCACCTGGGCGGTGACGGTCGGCGCCTGGACGCGGCTGTCGTAGATCTGGCCACGCACGGTAATGCTCGGCTCCCGGTTGCGACGCCACACCAGGCCCTGTTCAAAGGCATAGCTGACCGTCGCCACCTGGCCCAGCGGCACGGACTTGCCACTGCGGGTCGGGATCGCCAGTTCGGCGACAAGGGACAGCTTGTTGCGCTCGAAAGCATCGCCGCGCAGCACCACGTCGATGGACTCGATGCCCTCACGGTAACTGGTCGCAGCCAGGCCGCGCAGCGAGGTGTTCAGGAAGTTGGCCACATCCTGCGTGGACAAGCCCAGCAGGCGCGCCTTGTGCTGATCCACCTCGACCTTCAGCACCTTGGATTGCTCATCCCAGTCGAGCTGCACGTCGGACAGGCTGGCGTTGCCGCGCATCACCCCGGCGACCTCGGCCGCGTAGTGCCGCACCGTCGCGATGTCCGGACCATTGACGCGGAACTGCACCGGGAAGCCCACCGGCGGGCCATTCTCCAGCCGCGTGATGTTGGCGCGCAGGTTGGCAAAATCCCGCTTGAAGAGTTCGATCATGCGCTCCCGCAGTGCCTCCCGGGCCGGGATGCTGTCGGTCAGGATCACGAACTGGGCGAAATTGGCCGCCGGTAATTGCTGGTCCAGCGGCAGGTAGAAGCGCGGGCTGCCGGTGCCCACGTAGGCCACGTAGTTCTGGATGCCCTCCTCCTTGTCGAGGATACGCTCCAACCGCTCCGCCTCGGCCTGGGTTGCACGCAGGCTGGCCCCTTCCGGCAGGCGCAGGTCGATGAGCAACTCCAGCCGCGTGGAGTTGGGGAAGAACTGCTGCTGCACGAGGCCGAAACCGACGATCGCCGTAATGAAGATCCCCAGCGTCGTGGCGATCACCACCCAGCGCTTGGCCACGCACCAATCCACCAACGCGCGGAAACGGTTGTAGAAGGGCGTGCGGAACACCGCATCCTCATCCCCTTCCACGTGCGGGTCACCAAGACCGATGCGATCCTTGAAACGCTCGAGGCGCGGGAAGCGGCGCGCGAACCAGCTGGTGTTCTTCGGCGCCCGTGGGTCGGGCAGCAGCACATAGCCCAGGTAAGGCACCACCACCACTGCGGCCAGCCAGGAAGCGAGCAGCGCGATCGCGTTCACCTGGAAGATCGAGCGGGTGTATTCGCCAGTGGAGGACTGCGCGGTGGCGATCGGCAGGAAGCCCGCCACCGTCACCAGCGTGCCGGACAGCATCGGGCCGGCCGTGCTGGTATAGGCGAAGGCCGCGGCCTTGGAGCGCTCCCAGCCCTGCTCCATCTTCACCAGCATCATCTCGACAGCGATGATCGCGTCGTCCACCAGCAGGCCCAGCGCGAGGATCAGCGCGCCCAGCGAGATCTTGTGCAGGCCCACGTCGAACAGGCGCATGCCGAAGAAGGTCACGCCGAGCACCAGCGGGATCGACAGCGCCACCACCAGGCCAGTGCGCAGGCCCAGCGAGAAGAAGCACACCACCAGCACGATGATCACTGCCTCGGCCAGCGAGTGCACGAACTCGCTGACCGAGCGCTGCACCGCCTCCGGCTGGCTGGCCACCTCCTTCAGCTCGAGGCCGACCGGCAATTGGGACTGGATGCGCGCCACGGTGGTTTTCAGGTCGTCGCCCAGCGCAATGATGTCGCCGCCCTTGGCCATCGACACGCCCAGGCCCAGCGCGTCCTGGCCGCGGAAGCGGAAACGCGGCGCGGGCGGCTCGACGAAGCCCCGCGCGACGGTGGCGATGTCGCCGATGCGGAATTCCCGCCCTCCGGCCTGGATTCTCGTCTCGCGGATCGCCTCGACGGTGTCGTAAGCGCCGCTCGGGCGCAGGTAGATGCGCTCATCCCTGGTCTCGAAGTAGCCGCCGGGCGCCACCCCGTTCTGGCGCGCCAGCGCGTCGGTCACCGTCTGCACGTCCAGCCCGAGGGTGGCGAGCTTGGTATTGGACAGCTCCACGTAGATGCGCTGCTCCTGCTCGCCGATCAGGTCCACCTTGGCCACGTTGGGCACCCGCAGCAGCTCGGCGCGGATCTTGTCGCTCTCGGCCTTCAGGCGGGCGTAGTCGAAGCCATCGCCGGTCAGTGCGTAGATGTTGCCGAACACATCGCCGAACTCATCGTTGAAGTAAGGCCCGCGGATGCCCGCCGGCAGCGTGCCCTTGATGTCGCCGATCTTCTTGCGCACCTGGTAGAAGATGTCCGGCACGTCCTTGGACGGCGTCGAATCCTTGGCGACGAACAGCACCACCGACTCGCCCGGCCGCGAATAGCTGCGCATGTAGTCCACGTTGGGGACTTCCTGCAGCTTCTTCTCGATACGGTCGGTCAGCTGCTCCTCAGTTTCGCGGGCCGACGCCCCCGGCCATTCAGTGCGCACCACCATCACCTTGAAGGTGAAGGGGGGATCCTCCGACTGGCCGAGTTTCTGGTAGGAGAGGATGCCGACCAGCGCCAGCGCGACGATCAGGTAACGGACCAGGGGCTGATGGCGCAGCGCCCATTCCGACAGGTTGAAATGCTTCACGCGCCGCTCCCCGCCGCCTTCACGCTCACCGGGGCAGGCGTGGGCTGGTTGGGCGCCACCGGCTGCAGCAGCTGGCCGGCGACGATCTTGTGCACGCCAGCGGCGGCGATGGTCTCACCGGGCTTCACACCGTCGGCGATCAGCACGCCGTCCTCCCGGTACTGGCGCACGGTCACCGGCCGCAGCACCGGCTTGACCAGCGCGCCTTCGGCCTGCATCACCCACACCGCGCTGCGTCCGTCATGCTCGAAGACCGCCGCTGCCGGCACCAGCAGCGCCCCGGCCGCGGCCTGGGCATCGGGCAGTACCACGTTGGCGGTCATTCCCAACTGCACCACCGGGGTCGGATCGACGATACTCACCCGCACCGCGTAGGTACGGGTTGCCGCATCGGCGCTCGGCGCAATCTCACGCACCTTGCCGCGCAGCGCCGCATCGGGCTGGGCCCACAGGCGGATCTCCACATCCTTCGCGGCGCGCAGCGCCGACAGGCGGCTTTCCGGCACGGCGATCAGCACCTCGCGCTCGCCGTCACGGGCCAGCTTCATGACGACGGCGGAATCCTTGACCACCTGCCCGACCTCCGCGCTGACCGCGGTGATCACCCCGGCCTGGTCGGCCACCAGCGTCGTATAGCCGCTCTGGTTGCCAGCCACGGTCGCCTGGGCGCGGGCCTGGGCTACGCGCGCCTCGGCCGACTTGAAGGTGGACTCCTTGGCGTCCAGCACGCTGCGGCTGACGAAATTCTTGCCAACCAGATCCCGGTAGCGCTCGACCTCAGCCTTGGCAAAAGCGTATTCGTTCTGCGCCGCCGCCAGCTGGGCGCGGGCCGCTTCGGCATTGAGGCCGGCGTCGCTCGGATCCAGCCTGGCCAGCACCTGGCCGGGCTTCACCGCCGTCCCCACATCCACGCGGCGCTCGACGATCTTGCCGGTGATCCGGAAGGCCAGGTCCGACTCGTAGCGCGCCCGCACCTCGCCGGCATACAGCGCACCGGCGGCCACCGGCGCCAGGGCCAGCTTGTGGACGACCACCGGGCGCGGAGCCTCGGCCACCGGCACCGGCTTCGAACAGGCGGCCAGCAGCGCCGCAGCAAGGACACTCAGGGCCAGACTACGCATCATCGGGGGGACTCCTCGCGGGGCGCGACCAGCAGGCCGCGGAAGATCATGTCGAAATAGGTATCGAAATAGGTGTCGGACACCAGGTCCGGCCCGGTACAGCCCGCCACGCAGCCGGCCATCGAGTTCTTCCAGACGGACAGCATCAGCAGCGGGAAGAACACCAGCTGGCGCAGGGTCGGCACATCCAGCGGGCGGAACACGCCACGCTCGATGCCGATGTCGATGGCCCGCCCGAGCAACGCCATCCAGCGCACGATGACGGCCTCGTGGTGATAGCGGGCGACCTCCGGGAAATTGCCCGCCTCGGCGATGATCAGTTTGGAAATACCGCCCAGATCGGTCTGGCCGACCTTCTGCCACCAGTCGAGCAGGATCTCCCGCAGCAAGCGCTCCGGGTCGTCCTTGAGGGTCTCCAGCTTGGCTTCCATCTCATTGAAAAGCGGTACAACCCCTTCTTCGATGACCGCCTTGAAGAGCGCTTCCTTGCTGTCGAAATAGAGGTATAGCGTGCCCTTCGACACCCCGGCGCGGGCCGCCACCTCATCCAGGCGCGTCGCCGCGAAGCCCTTTTCGATGAACAGCGACAGCGCCGCGGCGGCGAGTTCGGATGGGCGCGCCTCCTTGCGGCGCTGGCGGCGGACGGGTTCGGCGGTATTCATGGCATTGAATTACTGACTGACTGGTCAGTAATTTAGCCAAAGCATCCCGCCAAGTAAAGGAAAAATCCACAAGGCCGGGCGCCCTCTCGGGACAAGCCGCGACGAACGTCAGCCGGCTTGCCGTCGGCGGCTCAGCAAGGGCAAGGCACCCAGCAGCGCCAGCCCCGCCCACGCGGCGCCGGCCAGGAAGCTTGCCCTGGAACCAAAGGCATCCCACAGGCCACCGGCAATCACGCTGGCAGCCAGCAGCGCGACACCGCTCACCAGGTTGAAGACGCCGAAGGCCGTGCCCCGTAACTCGGCCGGCGCCGCATCGGCCACCAGCGTCGCCAGCAGGCCCTGGGTCATGCCCATGTGCAGCCCCCACAAGGCCAAGCCCAGCGCGAAGCCGGGCAGTCCATCGACCACGCCCAGTGCCAGGTCGGCCAGCACCAGCACGGCAAGCCCCAGCAACAACAGCGGGCCCCGATGGCAGCGGTCGGCGAGCACGCCTATCGGATAACAGGACAGGAAATACACCACGTTCATCACCACCAGCACCGCTGGCACATAGGCCAGCGCCACACCGACCTCCTGCGCACGCAGCACGAGAAAGGCCTCGCTGAAGCGGGCCAGCGTGAACACCGCGGAAAGCGCCACGACGCCCCAGTAAAAGGCCGGCAGGCGCGCCAGCTCTGCCCGCGACAGGGGCATCCGCGGACCGTGCCCCGCCGGGCGCGGTGCGTCGTGCACTGCCAGCAGGATCACGGCAAAGGATGCGAAGGCCGGGATCACCGCAAACCAGAACACCAGCGGAATGTTGTCGGCAGTCAGCGCCATCAGGCCGATCGCCAGCAGCGGCCCGATGAAGCCGCCGGCGGTGTCCAGGGACTGACGCAGCCCAAAGGCCGCACCGCGCAGCTCCGGCGGCGCGAGGTCGGCGATCAGCGCATCCCGCGGCGCACCGCGGATGCCCTTGCCGATGCGATCCACGAAGCGTGCCGCCACCACCCAGCCAATCGTCCCGGCCAGCGGAAAGACCGGCTTGGTGAAGGCCGCCAGGCCATAGCCCACCGCAGCCAACAGCTTGCGCCGCCCGAGCCAGTCGGACAGCGCTCCCGAAAACACCTTGGTGATGGCGGCCGTTGCCTCGGCGACACCTTCGATGAAACCGACCGCGAGCATCGACGCTCCCATCACCGACACCAGATAGACCGGCAGCAGCGCATGGATCATCTCGGACGAGATGTCCATCAGCATCGACACCAGCCCCAGCGCCCAGATGCCACGCGGAATCCGTCCCGCCACCGCCCCCAACGCACGACCCGCCTTGCCGCTGGAATCCATCCGAGTCCCCTCCTTCCGTGCGATGGCCTCACCTTGCCGGATACCCCGCACAACCGTCCAGCCCGGAATCACCGACCCCGCGCCTCAAGACCCGGGCCGTCGGGCGCGCAGCCGCTTGATGCGACACTGCAGCCAATACCCATTATGGGCATTCCGTGCTTTCGCCATGCCACAGTGACTTCCTTCCTGCGCAAGCCCCCATCCTTTATGTATATTCCATTCAGTTTTCAACGCAGATACGGCAACCGACGCCCGCCCAGCCACAACCCGGAAGCAGCACACAGTGAACAAGAACGTTTCGATGATCCTGCTGATCGTCACCTGCTTCATCCTGTTCCTGATGGGAAATCTGGTCGCGTCCCGGGACTCCATCTGGCACCAGACGGAAGATCGCGCAACCACCCTGGCACGGATGATCGAACAGCATGCCTCGGGCAACATCGATCGGGTGGACGACATGCTGCAAAGCATCGGCGAACGCGTCACCGTCGCCGACCTGGGGAACGCCCGCCAGCTTGCCGCCGCGCGCCGGGACGAACTGAACGCCCTGCTCGTCAGCCACCAGCAGCGTACCAATGGCGTGGTCTCCATCTCCCTGACCGACGCAGCCGGCCTGGTCTTCGCAAACTCCGTCGGCACCCCGCCGGGCAGCACCCTGGAAGACCGGAACTACTTTCTTGAACTGAAGAACGGAGCCCGTCGCCAACCGGTGGTATCAGGCGCGATCAAGGGGCGGGTCTCGAAGAAATGGGGCATCCAGATTGCCCGCCGCCTCGATCTGCCCGACGGCAGCTTTGGCGGCATGATCGTCGCCAACTTCGGCATTGCCGAGGGCTTCCTGGACTACTACGCCACCCTCGGCCTGTCGCCGCGCACGCGCATCAGCCTGGTGGACGGGAGCGGCAACATCATCGTCCGCCAACCCGCGGTCGAGGTTGCCATCGGGCAGCCGCGCACGACCCAGGCGGTGGCCACCGCGATTCGCAGTGGCAGCACCGACGGCCTGGAAATCGGCCTATCGCCGCTCGACAACATCGAGCGCATGAACGCCTACCGCAAGGCGATCCGCCACCCCCTGTACATCGTGGTCGGGATTCCTGTCGATGAAGCCTTTGCGGAATGGAACCGGGGCCTGCTTCTGAGCCTGCTGGGCGGCACCGTGCTGGTCATCCTCGGCCTGCTGGTGGCGCGGGCCATGCACCGGCAGAACCAGGCCGACCTCCTGCTGGAGGAGCGCACGCACCAGCTCGAAGAAAGCAACCACAGCCTCGCCGAACGCTCGACCGAACTGATCGCGGCACGCGATGCCGCCGAACAGGCCAGCCAGGCCAAGAGTGCCTTCCTGGCCAACATGAGCCACGAGATCCGCACGCCGATGAACGCCATCATCGGCGCCGGGCACCTCCTCAGATCCGGCAATCCCCGGCCGGACCAACAGGACTGGATCCAGCACATTTCCACCGCTGCCTCCCATCTGCTCGCCCTCATCAACGACATCCTCGACCTTTCCAAGATCGAAGCCGGCAAGCTCCAGTTGGAAACCACCGACTTCCGTACCGCCAGCGTGGTCCAGCAGGCCGTCGAAATGATCACCGCGCGGGCCCGGGCCAAAGGCCTGCGCGTCGGGGTGGACATCGCCGGGTTGCCACCAGCCATGCACGGTGACGCCACTCGCATCAGCCAGATCCTGGTCAACTATCTGGGCAACGCGGTCAAGTTCACCGAGCGCGGACACATCGCGCTGCGCGGCCTCGTCGTCGGGGAGGATGCGAACGGCTGGATGATCCGCTTCGAAGTCAGCGACACCGGCATCGGCCTGGACGCCACCCAGCAGGTCCGCCTGTTCGAGGCCTTCGAGCAGGCGGACAAGGGCACCACCCGCAAGTTCGGCGGCACCGGCCTGGGCCTCGCGATCACCCGTCACCTGGCCCGGCTGATGGACGGCGAGGTCGGCGTGGAGGCCAGCCCAGGCAATGGGGCCACCTTCTGGGTCACCCTGCGGCTCGGTCGTGCCACAGCCATCCCGCTCAACGATCCCCTCGACAGCAGCGCGCGTGATTCGGGCATCGCCCTCCGCCTGGCCAGTGAGTGCGGCAGCTGCCACATCCTGCTGGCCGAAGACATGGAAGCCAACCAGCAAGTCGCCCTGGCACTGCTGGCCGAGGCGGGCCTCCATGCCGACCTGGCCCGTACCGGCGTGGAAGCCGTTGCCATGGCCGGCGCGCAAAGCTACGACCTGATCCTGATGGACATGCAGATGCCCGAAATGGACGGCATCGAGGCGACCCGCGCGATCCGCGCCCTGCCCGGCTATGCGCAGACGCCCATCCTCGCGATGACCGCCAACGCCTTCGCCGAGGATCGCCAGGCCTGCCTCAACACCGGCATGAACGATCACATCACCAAGCCGGTCGATCCCGAAGCCCTGTACGCCACGCTATTGGCCTGGCTGCCTGCCAAACCCCGCCACGACACCAGGGGCGCGGCATCCTCCATGCCGGCGGCACCGGCAAGCGACCCGTTGACAGGGATTGGCGACATTCCCGAACTGGATGTAGCCGCCGGCCTGCGCAATACCGGCGGCAAACCGGTGGCCTACCGAACCCTGCTCCAAGGCTTCCGCCGCAGCGTGCCACAGGAGCGCACGCAGTTGCGCCAGGCCCTCGACGAGCGGGACCACAACGCACTCAAACGTCGCGCCCACGCCCTCCGCGGCACCGCGGCGACCCTCGGGCTGAGCAGGATCACCGATACCTGCCTGGGTCTCGAGAGCGCCCTCGGCAGCGCCCTGCCCGACAGCATCATCAGTGACCACTGGCAGGCTGTCGATGATGCGCTCATACGCTTCGAGACACATTCCTGGCCGCTGGCAACGTAACACCAGGCTGCGCCGTGCAGGGCTCCGCAGCCGGCCTGCTATGCAGACTGCAATGACGCGCAAACGGCAGTTTTTCGCAAAAGCGTAGCGCCGACTCGGCTAAACTTGGTGCCCGGCTGAACACCTACCCCTGTCGCTCCCTTGTCCACACGCAAAGCCCTCGCCTTCTCGTTTCTCGACCGCTACGCCAGCCACGCCATCGGCATGGTTTCGTCGATGATCATTGCGCGCCTCCTCACACCGGGCGAACTGGGCGTGTTCTCGGTAACGATGGTGTTGCTGGCCTTTCTCAGCACGGTCCGCGATCTGGGCGCCGGCGAATATCTGGTCCAGGAAAAGGAGCTGACCACGGCCCGCATCCGCGCGGTATGGGCCGTGCAGCTGGGCCTGGGCCTGGGCCTCGCGCTGGTCATCCTGCTTGCCGCGGTGCCCGTCTCCGCCTTTTACGGCGAACCGAAGATGCGCGACATCATGTTCGTCATCGCGCTCAATTACGCCATCAACCCCTTCGGCTCCCTGACCTATGCCTACCTGATCCGGGAAATGCGCTTCGACTCGATCGCGTTGATCCGCTTTTCCGGGACCATGACCGGCACCGTCGTGTCGCTCACACTGGCCTGGCAGGGCTACGGCCCCATCAGCCTGGCCCTGGGCATGTTCGCGACGACACTGGTGAGCGCGCTCACCTCCATCTACTTCCGCCCCAAGTCCTTTCCGTGGATTCCGGGGACCAGCGAAATCCGCCGCGTGCTGTCCTTCGGCGGCAAGCTGACCTCCACGTCCCTGCTGAACACCCTGAGCAGCAACGCCCCCGAGCTCCTGCTCGGCAAGATGCAGAACATGGCGGCCGTTGGCTTCTACTCCCGCGCCAGCGGCCTCGTGGCCATCTTCAACCGACTGATCACCGACCCCATCATTACCGTCGCCATGTCCGGCTTTGCCCGGCAGCGTCGGGAACACGGCCAGTTCGCCGAGGCCTTCCTGAAGGCCAACGCCTACATCTGCGCCCTGGGATGGTCGTTCTGCCTCGTCCTGATCCTGCTCGCCCATCCGATCACCCACGTCCTGTACGGCACCCAATGGGACGACTCCGTCGACCTGGCGCGGATTCTGGCGATCGGCAACATGTTTGCCGCCCCCGTCACCCTTGGCGCCGCCGCCCTGACGGCCTCCGGGCAGGCCGGCCGCATGCTGATGGTCACGGGCATCACCTCGGTCACCACCATCGTGCTGGCGGTGGGCGGCGCGGCCCTCGGCGTCACCCTGCTGGCCTGGTCGATGACGCTTACCGCAGCCATCAGCGCCGTCGTGTGGATCCACATGATCAAAGCCGTGGTCGGCTTCTCCTGGAGCCAGCTCTTCGACGCGCTGTGGCGCAGTGCACTGATTGCGCTGGCGTCGGCCATCGGCCCCCTGATCGTCGTCGCGGAGTTCGGACTGGCTCCCGAAAACAGCCTGCTTGCCGTCGGACTCGGTGGCACGGGCGCGTCAATCGGCTTCATCGGCGCGGCCATCCTGACCGGCCACCCGCTCCGGGAGGAGTTGACCAACGCATGGACCAAACTCCGCGCACGCTTCAAACCGGGCTAGATCGAACCCCAGCCTGGCCCTTGCACCCCAAACAGCTTGAACACGATGCAAACCCGATGTTGTCTCCGGCAGGCTCCTTTGCCGAATCAATCCGATACGCAATTCCAAGAGGTGTGCCGTGCGTGATCTGTTAATGGTTCTGATCCTGTTCGCCGTATTGCCATACGCGGTTCGGCATACCTACGTCGCGGTCAACCTGTGGACGTGGATAAGCATCATGAATCCTCACCGGCTGGCCTACGGCTTCACCCACGACGCCCCCGTTGCCGCCATCGCCGCCGCCGCCGCGCTGATCTCCCTCGTCGTCACCAAGGACAAGCTCGAGTTGCCCAAGGCGCGCCCGGTCGTCTTCCTGATGCTTTTCGTGACCTGGATGTGCATCACCACGGCAGCCTCCCTGTACCCCACCGAATCCATCGTTCAGCTGACGAAGGTCCTCAAGATCCAGATCATGACCTTCGTGGCGCTGGCTGCGCTGAAGGAGCGCAAGCACATTGAACTGTTCATCTGGATGAACGTAATCTCGATCGGCTTTTATGGGCTGAAAGGGGGGCTATTCACCATTACCAGCGGTGGCGGACAGCGCGTCTGGGGGCCGCCCGGCGGCTTTATCGAAGGCAACAATGAGCTTGGGGCCGCACTGATCATCACCATCCCGCTGATGAATTACCTGCGCCTTGCCTTCCCGAACAAGTGGATCAAGCGCGGCCTGCTGGTCATGATGCTCTTTTCCGCCATCGCGGCACTGGGCACCCAGTCCCGCGGAGCCTTCCTGGCCATCTGCGCGATGGGGTTCGCCCTGTGGCTGCGCTCCGATCACAAGTTGCTCACCGGCATGTTCGTGGTGGTTCTCGCCGCCATGCTCGTCGGCTTCATGCCCTCGAGCTGGGAAAACCGGATGCAGACCATCAACAACTATGAGGCAGACGGCTCGGCAATGGGGCGCATCAACGCATGGCAACTGGCCATCAACATCGCCAACCACCGCCTGACCGGTGCCGGCTACGAGGCCTATACGCCGGAGACGTTTGCGATGTACGCACCGAACCCGACGGACATTCACGTTGCCCACAGCATCTATTTCTCGGTGCTGGGCGAGCATGGCTATGTCGGCCTGCTCCTCTTCCTCGGCGTATGGCTGGGCGCCTATGGCCTGGCAGGGCGCATCCGGAAGGAGACCAGAAACGACAAGGAACTATTCTGGTTATTCCACCTGGCGGGGATGTGCCAGGTTTCTCTGATTGGCTATGGCGTCGGCGGGGCCTTCCTGAGCCTG
This sequence comes from Pseudomonadota bacterium, assembly GCA_018241665.1. Classification (GTDB taxonomy): domain Bacteria; phylum Pseudomonadota; class Gammaproteobacteria; order Burkholderiales; family Rhodocyclaceae; genus Zoogloea. The sequence continues at coordinate 2,874 of JAFEDK010000025.1, read as the reverse complement.
GCCTATTTCGACCTGCCTTACAACATCATGGTCGTGGTGGTGAGCTCGTGGTTCTGGCTGAAGGCCCACGGCAAGAAAGCCGAGTCTTCCACGCCATCCGTTGCAATGCAGCCCTCCTGATCCACCAATTGCGGACGCGCCGGGCGAACGTCGTTCCGGCCGCGCGTCCATGCAAGGCACACAAGACAAAGCGGCCTCTCGGGCCGCTTTGTCAGTTGATGAGCACGGTCTGTGCTGTCAGGTCAGCGCGATTCCTTGATGAGACGGCCGCGCACCGACTGGATCGGTCGCGCGTTCATCGGATACAGGCGGGAGAAGATCGCGATCTGCTCGGCCGCTACCGGCTGGGGCTGCTTCATCACCATCCACAGCACGCCTTCGCTGCACGGCGGCGTGGTCAGGGAGCCCATGTAGGTGTAATAGCTGCGGTTCTCCGGCAGGAACTGGTTCAGGTCGATGCTGACGCCCTCCGGTGAATAATCGACGTTCTTCTCCAGCGGCAGGTTGTTCCACAGGGTCTGGATCAAGGAATGAGCCTGGCCGCGCTCAAGCAGCACGGCCACAACCGCCAAGCGGCCATCCAGATCCTTGTGCACCAGGTGCACCACCATGTCGAAGCCACGCCCATTGACCCGTTCTTCCGACGGGCGATGGAAATGGAACTGGACCAGATCGTAAACACGCCCCATCACCGACATCGTGTTGCCCTGCCCCAGATTCACCTGGATGGTATGGCCATTGTCCACGATGCGGAAATTGGACAGCCGATAGTCGAAGCGGATGGGCTCGAGATCGACCTTGATGCCCTCGCGGATATCGATCGGCGACTGCCGCTCGCCATTACCGCACAGTTGCCATTCGGGCTTGAGGGAACCCCAGTTTGGCGGGCCGTTGTCTCCCTCGTAGCTCCAGTGGATCTCGTGATGGGCCAGCGCCACCGGACGCGGCGACTCGGCATACTGCACCGGGGCCCGCACGATCCGCGGCCTGGGACGCGGGGCCGGGATATACACGGGCACCCGTTGCACCTCGGGCGGCGCGGCCTCGGCCCGGGCCGGCTTTTCCGCCATTTCGGCCTTGGGCGGCGGCGCGGGCTTGTCGATGAGGTTCTTCTTGATGGGCAGGGTGATTTCCTCACCGCGCTCGCCCTTGCCCTCGGCCACCTGGGTCGTAACCGGCTTGTCGGCCCCCTTGGCCGGACGGTAATCCGCCGAGCGCAGCTCCGGCTTGCCGGTCTGGGCCGTCTGAGCGGCTTTCGAGGCCGTCTTGGCGAGTTGCGAGATGTCAGCCACGCCGCCCGCAGGCTTGCAGACGTCGCGCCACAAGCGCTCGTCCACGCTGCCCGGCGTCACCTGCATATCCTTCTCGACCTTGACCTTCTCATCCTTGATGACCATCGCGTCAGCGTCGAGATAGACGCGCTTGACCGTGGCGAAAGTCTGGTTGCGGCAGTCGTAGCGGTTCAGCGCCTTCACCGACGTGTAGCCTGCTGCTGCAGCCTCAGCCTCCGACAGCACGATGCGCCCCCAGGCCACCTTGGTGCCGGGATCGGACTGCAGGATGCTGGCGCGGTCGAGTTCAATGGTCCGCTTCTTGTCGGACGCGACAGTCTGCCAGTCGGCCGCCAGAGCGGACGTCATGCCGACGCACGTCAGCAGGGCTACAACTAGGGGTCGCATGCGATGGCGCATGGTTGCGTCTCCGGGAAATATGCGTGGCCTGTGGGTGGCCGATTGCTAGCTATTTCGGCCGCGATGGCCAAAACCTTTAGGCATGGCGCCATTCCCGCCGGATTTCTCCCCTGCAGCCCAGTGTCCCCAAGCCTCCCGGTATCGACAGAAAATCCCGCCAAATCTTGCGTTTACCTGTGGCTTCCAGTACTTTGCCGGCACAAACGTTAGGGGTGCCGCGGCGCTTGATCGCCCGGCTGAGACTTACCCTCCGAACCTGATCCGGGTCGTGCCGGCGTAGGGAAACGTGGCTCCTGCCGCCTTTTCCTCTTCCGGCGGCCCTCCCCCCAAAGGAGCCTCCATGAACGCCACCGACAAATTCCTCGCTGCGTCCGCCCATGTGGACGAAGCGGCCGTTGCGCCGCTGCCCAATTCCCGCAAGATCCACGTCGAAGGCAGCCGCCCGGACATCCAGGTGCCGATGCGCGAGATCACCCAGGCCGATACGCCGACCGGCTTCGGCGGCGAGAAGAATCCGCCGATCTTCGTCTACGACTGTTCCGGCCCCTACACCGACCCGCGCGCGAAGATCGACATCCGCTCCGGCCTGCCGGCCCTGCGCCAGGGCTGGATCGAAGAACGCGGCGACACCGAGGTGCTGCCCGACCTGTCCTCCGAGTTCGGCCGCGCCCGCGCCGCCGATCCCAAGCTCGACGAGCTGCGCTTCCCCGGCCTGCACCGCAAGCCCCGCCGCGCACTGCCCGGCAAGAACGTCTCGCAGATGCACTACGCCCGCCAAGGGATCATCACCCCGGAGATGGAGTTCGTCGCCATCCGCGAGAACGTCAATCGGGCCGCCTACCTGGAAAGCCTGCGCGCCACCGGCCCGCAGGGCGAGAAGATGGCTGCGCTGCTGACCCGCCAGCACAAGGGCCAGGACTTCGGCGCGGCGATCCCCGGCGAGATCACCCCCGAGTTCGTGCGCGCTGAAGTTGCCCGCGGCCGCGCCATCATCCCCAACAACATCAACCACCCGGAAAGTGAGCCGATGATCATCGGCCGCAACTTCCTCGTGAAGATCAACGCCAACATCGGCAACTCGGCCCTCGGCTCCTCGATCAACGAGGAAGTGGACAAGATGACCTGGGCCACCCGCTGGGGCGGCGACACGGTGATGGACCTGTCCACCGGCAAGAACATCCAC
>JAFEDK010000024.1 GCA_018241665.1 Pseudomonadota bacterium | reverse complement strand
AAAGCGGCCGTTTTGACGGGCCGCCTTGTTTGCGTCTCTTTGTAAACCATTGATTTACAAGGAAAATTTTTGGTGGCTGGGACTCTATCGAAAGATTCGTTCTAGGCCGCATCAATACTTGATGTGCGGCACTTTGATTTTCCGTTTACCCCACAATTTACCCCCTTCACTTTTTCTCATGGGGGTAATGTGCCGTTGACCGAATTGCGCTTGAAGGCGCTCAAGTCCAAGCCCGAGCCGGGCAAGCATGGTGATCGGGATGGGCTCTATGTTCGCGTAGATGCCAAGGGGGCCATGCGCTGGCAATGGCGCATCAAGACGCCACGGGGCGAGACCATTGTGAGCTATGGCGTGTATCCCGAGGTGAATCTAGCCGAGGCCCGCCAGCGCCACGCCGAAGCCCGTAGGCAGGTACGTGACGGGATCAACCCGAACGAGGCCAAGCGCGCCAAGAAAGCCGCTGCTGTCGCACAGACCGCCAATGCGTTTGAGAACGTCGCCAAAGAATGGTTTGCCACCCGCAAGGACGAATGGGCACCCAGCTACGGCGACAAGATCATGCGCCGCCTGGAGGTGGACATCTTCCCCTATGTCGGCACCAAGGCCATGGCTGACATAACCCCGCCCGAGCTGCTGGCCGTCCTGCGGCGCATCGAGGCACGCGGCGCCATCGAGACAGCCCATAGAGCACTGGAGAACTGCGGGCAGGTGTTTCGCTACGGCGTGGCAACCGGGCGAGTCACTAGCGACCCCTGCCGCGACCTCAAGGGGGCGCTACGCAAGCCCATGGTTAAGCACATGGCCGCCATCACCGACCCCGAAGAACTGGCCGGACTGCTGCGCGCCGTAGATGGCTATGCAGGCACTCACGTTGTCCGCTGCGCGTTGAAGTTGGCCCCCATGTTGATGCTGCGCCCCGGCGAGCTGCGCATGGCCCGCTGGGAGGAGTTCGACCTCGACGCGGCGACATGGACTATTCTGCCCGAGCGCATGAAGCGCCAGCGCGCCGGGAAGATGAACGGCGACCCGCACACCGTGCCCCTGCCACGCCAGGCCGTGGAGGTGCTGCGCGACCTGCTGCCACTGACCGGCCCCGCTGGCCTGGTGTTCCGTGGTGAGCGTGACCATGAGCGGCCCATGAGCGAGAACACCGTCAACGCCGCCCTGCGCCGCATGGGCTACGACACGCAAACGCAAGTCACGGGCCACGGGTTCCGAGCAACCGCTCGCACGATTTTGGATGAGCACCTGGGCCACGACCGCGCAGTGATCGAGGCGCAGCTCGCGCACAGCGTTACAGACAGCCTGGGTAGGGCCTACAACCGCACAGAGTTTTTGAAACAGCGCCGCGAGATGCTGCAAGCCTGGGCCGACTACCTGGGCGAGCTGCGGACGAAAACAGCGCACGCCTGAGAACCTTCAACCAAGGAAAGACCATGACCGAAGCCGAAACCGCCGCAATGCAGGGCGCGTTTGAACGCCACTTCGACACCGATTGGAATGATCCGGCCATGCGCAATGAGCGGCTGTGCTGGATCGCCGCGTGGAAGGCTTCGCGCCTGGCCCTGTGAACACCGGCGTCGTCTACGAGTCCGTGCAGTTCTTTGATGTGTACGGCCAGGACAACAACGGCGACGACTAGGACAACCTGTGCGACTTCTTTAAGGCCTTCGACATGTCACCAAGCTATAACAAAAATAGCACTCCATCCATGTACATAGCCATCGCAAGCGTGGTGCAGATTCGCTGTCATAAGCGTCAAGAGATTTATTTGTGCACCCCGATCGTTCAAATCTGAAATTGGTAGCTATGCTTAAAACGCCTATTCGGACAAACCAGCGTCCAAAATAGGCGAACCCCCCAAAGCAGGTGAGAGCGCCAAGGGGGGTTCTAGGTGCACCGGAGACCGGATGCGTTGCTCAGTTTCGACAGCCAAGCAAAGCAATCGTAGCATTTCGCTAAGAATCAGGTGTACTGGCGATGTATCCAGCGTTGTCCAAGTACGTCCGTTTCTGACCCGTTTTGCGGCTCTGGTGTCTTTCTGATCGTTTGATGAAAGGCCCACATGCAGCCCATTCAACCTGAAACCCTCCTGCGCCTGCCTGGCGTCCTGCAACGTGTTCCCGTGAGCCGCGCCACCTGGTGGGCGGGCGTCAAGACGGGGCGCTTTCCCCAGCCGGTGAAGCTGGGGCCGCGTACCACCTGCTGGCGCAGCGCCGACATTGACAAGCTGATAGCCGACCTTGCTGCCAAGTAAGGGGGGCGACATGAGCTTCGATAAAAACCGACTCCCCGAGCCGGTGAGCTACTACGAGTCCCAAGGGCTGGCGTTCAAGGAGCGCCGGGGCAAGTGGCGCACCACGGCCTGCAACTTCCACGGCGGCACCGACAGCCTGCGCATCAACACCGAAACCGGCGCCTTCGTGTGCATGGCCGGTTGCGGCGCGCGTGGTGGCGACGTGCTGGCCTTCCACATGGCCAATGCAGGCCTGGACTTCATCACCGCCGCCAAAGAGCTGGGCGCATGGGTGGATGACGGCCAGCCCGCCCCGGCCCGACCGACTCCCCTGCCTGCCCGCGATGCGCTCGCCGTGCTGGCCGTCGAGGCCAATCTGGTGGCCGTGGCCGCTGCCAATGTCGCGCATGGCGTGGCGCTGTCTCAACTGGACTTGTCCCGCGTGCTCCAAGCCGCAGGGCGCATCCAAAAGATTGTGGAGGTGTTCGCATGAAGCGCGACTATCAAGACATCGTGGCCGCACTGGATGCGCAAATCAATGATCGCGTGGTGCTGGTGAAGGGTTCTGATCTGAGGCCCCAGCCGGTGCGCTGGCTGTGGCAATACTGGCTGGCACTCGGAAAGCTGCACATCCTCGCCGGTGCACCTGGGCAGGGCAAAACCACCATCGCCCTGGCTATGGCGGCAACCGTCACCATCGGCGGACACTGGCCTGACGGTTCCCGCTGCGCACCCGGCAACGTGCTGATCTGGAGTGGCGAGGATGACCCCGAAGATACGCTGCTGCCCCGCCTGCTGGCCGCTGGCGCTGATGCCGAGCGCTGCCACTTCATCAAAGGCGCGATGCGTGACGGTGAAGTGGTGCCATTCGACCCAGCACGCGACCTGCAACAGCTTCGCCAGGAAATCGAGCGCATCGGCGGCATCCGCCTGCTGATCGTTGACCCCGTGGTGAGCGCCGTCACGGGCGACAGCCACAAAAACACCGAGGTACGCCGCGCACTGCAACCGCTGGTGGACATGGCCGACGCCTGCAACTGCGCCGTGCTGGGCATCACCCACTTTGCCAAAGGTGGGCAAGGCGCCGACCCTGCGCAGCGCGTGGTGGGCAGCGTGGCATTTACCGCTGTGGCCCGCGTGGTGATGGTGGCCGCCAAGGTCAAGGGCGAAGAAGGGCAAGACACCCGCATCCTGGCGCGCGGCAAATCCAACATCGGCCCCGACGATGGCGGGTTTGAATACCACTTGGAACAGTGCGAGCCAATACCGGGCATTCCGGCATCGCGCATCGGCTGGGGCAAGGCTGTGCAGGGCACAGCACGCGAGCTGCTGACCGACCCGGACGACGCGCCTCAAGAGGACACCAGCGACGCCGCCGAGATGCTGCGCGCCGAGCTGGATAGCGTGCTGTGGACGAATAGCGAAGAAGCCGCAAAGCCGCTCAAGGCCGCAGGCTTTTCCAAGAAGCAGATATGGCAGGCGTCCAAAAAGGTGGGGGTGCTACGCAAGAAGGACGGCATGAAGGGCGGCTGGCTGTGGCGGTTACGCAATGCCACCGACGTGGCTTTTACGATGATTTCACCCGAAGATTCCACCGAAGATTCCGAAGATTCCAGTTTTGGAAACGTGGAACCTTCGGAATCTTCGGGAGCCTTGGAATCTTCGGTGATGGAGGTTCTATGAGTGCCGAAGCCATCCTTGCCGACCTGATCGAGTGCGGCATTGAACCCAGCGTGACGCCCGACAAAACCGGCATCGTGGTGCCCGCTGGCCGCCTGACCGATGACCAGCGCGCCGCTGTCCTGGGCCACAAGCCCGAGCTGATCGCGTGCATTCTGGAATCGGCCCGCGTCACCAGCGAACTACTGGAAGCCGCCATGCGCGCCGCCGCCCACTGGAATGACAACCCCGAGGACTGGCGCCAGCAGTGCATGGAAGTCCCGCCGCACCATCGCCAAGACCTGCTAGACCACCTACAGCGGCAGTACCCCAAGCCCTGACCCCCCACCCGCCCCGAGCGGGTTTTTTTACGCCCATCTATTGATTTCACATTATGAAATGTGATAATAGGCGTATTCCGCATTGTGATAGTTGAATTTCATAGAGTGGAATCGTTCAACCCTTCTTTGCAAAGAAAGACCCCCATGCAACTGCACGCAATCCGCGAAGCCCGCGCCGCCAAGGTGGCCGAAGCCCGTTCCCTCCTGGCCGCTGCCAATGGCGGCGCCCTGACGCCCGAGGCCCAAGCCCAGTTCGACAAGCTGAAGGCGGAAATCACCGCCCTGGAGGCCGACGAGGCCCGGGCCCAACTCATCGAAGAAGCAGAGCGCCGCAGCCTGGGCGCGCCCGTGGACAATGCCCGCAACGGCCTGGCCCAGCGCATCACCATCATGGACGCCATCGCCTGCCAGGTGGAGAACCGCAGCGCCACCGGCGCCCTTGCCGAGTACCAACAGGAAGCCCGCGCCCAAGGCATCGCGGCCCGTCAAGGCGGCATCCTGGTGCCTGTCTCCATCTTCGAGCAGCGCGCCACGCAAACCACCAGCACCGCCGCCCCCGTCGCCCCCGAAGACTTCAGCGCCGATCAATTCATAGGCCTGTTGCGCAATTCCAAGATCGTCAAGAGCCTGGGCGCCCGCGTGCTGACGGGTCTGCGCGGCGACACGGTGATTCCGAAGCAAACCGGCACCTCGACCGCCTTCTGGATCAACGAAGGTGACGCCCTGACCGAAAGCGGCACCACGTACGGCTCCATTCGCCTGGAACCGAAGCACGTAGGCGCGCTGTCGGCAATCTCGCGCCAGCTTTTGCAACAGTCCAATCCTTCGATTGAGCAACTGATTCGCGATGACATTTCCGCCGTGGTGGGCCTGGCCGTGGATAAGGCTTTGCTGCACGGCACCGCCGCCGCAAAGCAGCCTGTAGGCATCCTGAACGTGGCCGGCATTCAGACTGCGAACCTGGCGACTTTGAGCTGGGCCGCCGTCGTCGCCATGCTGGAAAAGCTGGGCCTGGAGAACATCACGCCCAATGCCATCCTGACCCATGCGAAGGTGGCCACGAAGCTGCAAACCACGTTGAAGGATGCGGCATCGGGCGCCGCCTACCTGCTGCAAGGCGGGCGCATGGCTGACCTGCCGGTGCATGTCACCAACCAACTGGACGCCAAGGCGGGCAGCCCCGCAAAGGGCCGCCTGATCGCTGGCGACTTCTCGCAACTGGTGATTGGTGAGTGGGGCGCAACCGAGATTCTGGCGAACCCCTACGCCGCCGGCTACTACGAGAAGGGCGATATCCAACTGCGCATCCTGCACACCATGGATGCCGTGGTGCGCGAGCCCAAGGCGTTTGTAGTTGCCGACGATCTGAGCATTTAAGGAGTTGCGAATGTTGGAAGTCCGCTCTACCGGCGAGCTGCGCAGCAACGGCAAGACGCTGCACGGCTACGCCGCGATATTCAACAGCGAAACCGACCTGGGCGGGTTCGCTGAGGTGATCCGCAATGGCGCCTTTCGCAAGACCCTGGAGGGCGGCTCCAACATTCGTGCCCTGTACCACCACGATGGCGCCGCACTGCTGGGCACCACGCGGGGCGGCACGCTGCAACTGCGCGAGGACTCCAAGGGCCTGGCCTTCACGCTGGCGCTGCCCGACACCACCCACGGGCGTGACCTGGCCATTCTTGTGGATCGCGGCGACGTGGCCGGTTGCAGCTTCGGTTTCCGCGTGCCCGAGGGCGGCGACCGCTGGGAACAGCGCGGCTCTACGCTGGTGCGCGAGCTGCTGAACGTGGATCTCGCAGAAATCACCTTGACCAGTGATCCGGCCTATCAAGACACCAGCGTTGCCATGCGCAGCATGCCCAGCGTGTACGAATCGCACCGCGTGGGCATCGGCTCCAATTTCCTGTGGCTTCAAACATGCTGAACCGACTTCTTTCCGCCATCGGCCTGGAGCGCCGCAGCACGTCCAACACCGGATTGAACGGCTGGCCCAGCGTGGCCGGTGCTGGTGCTGTGACGCCTGCCACCGCGCAGGGCGTGAGCGCCGTCTATGCATGTGTGCAGGCCATTGCCGAGACCGCCGCATCCCTGCCGCTGATCCTGTTCAAGAAGAACGGCGACGACCGCGAACGGGCAAGCGACCATCCCCTGTATCGCGTCTTGCACGACATGGCGAACCCGGAACAAACCGCCCTGGAGTTTCGCGAGTACATGCAAGCATGCGTGCTGCTGCGCGGCAATGCATTCGCCCGCATCGTCCGAGGGTATGACGGCCAGGTGCGCGAGCTGTGGCCCATCAACCCCGACACCATGCAAGTCCGCCGCACCCCTTCGGGCCTGGTGTACGAGTACACGCGGGAAGGTGTGCTTACCCGCCTGCTGGCCCATGAGGTGCTGCACCTGCGCCACCGCCTGGGCGACGATGGAACCATGGGCGTGAGTCCGATTGCTGCTGCGCGCGGCGTGATCGAGCTGGCCCTGTCCGAGCAGGAACATGGGAAGAACACCTTCACCAACGGCGCCAAGCTGCTGGGCGTCTTGAAGTTCCCCGGCAAGCTCAAACCCGAGCAACGCCAGGCCATCGCCACGAGCTGGGCGAGCCAGTACGCAGGCGGCGCCAATGCCGGTAGGACTGCCGTGCTGGATGAGGGCGTGGACTTCCAATCGGTGAGCATGACCCTGGAGGATGCTGAGTGGATCGCGGCCCGCCAATTCAGCGTGGAAGAGGTGTGTCGCCTGTTCCGCGTGCCGCCCGTGCTGGTGGGCGACCTGCGCAATTCCAACTACAGCAACAGCACCGAGCTTGCACGCCAGTTCGTAACCCTGAGCCTACGCCGTCACCTCGTGATGTGGGAGCAGTCGATTGCCAAACAGCTACTGACCGAAGCAGGCCGCCGCAGCTACTTTGCCGAGCACCAGGTGGAGGGCCTGCTACGCGGTGATTCAGCGAACCGTGCCGCCTTCTACAGCTCCGGTATTGCTTCGGGATGGATGCTGCCCAGCGAGGCCCGCCGCCTGGAGAACCTGCCCACGATTGAGGGTATCGACGATGCGCCGCGCCAGGCCAGCGCAACACCAGCGCCGCAACCGTACCCGAGCAAGCAATGAGCACTGCCCGCACCTGGCCCTATCAACCCCCGAAGCGTTGGACGAAAGCCAACAACGGGCGAGTGCTGCCGCTGACGTCGGACGCATGGCGCAAGCTGCGCCGCCGTGTCTTAGCTGAGGTGCCGCTATGCCAATACTGCCCGCCCGGTGTGGTGACGCCAGCGACCGAGGTAGACCACAAGAACAACGACCCGGCAGACAACAGCCGGGAGAACCTTGTTTCGACGTGCAAGCCGTGCCACAGCATCAAGACCATGGCTGACCTCTACGGCAGACCGGCGCGCATGGGATGCGATGCCGAGGGCAACCCGATCAACCCGGCGCATCCATGGAATCAGAAATCACGGGGAGTCGGCGAGTGCTAACCGACCGGTTCCCCTTACTTTAACGCTCACTGCTTAAAAAATAGGCAACTATGAAACTGACACCCAAGCGCAAGCGCGCCGACAGCGCCGCAGCAGCCATTGCAGCGCACCAGAACGCCGCCCAAGCGCCTATCGAGCCGCCCCCGTACATCACCCTGCCCGAGCCGTGCAAACCCTTCTGGACGGCCATCGTGACCGCTCGCCCGCGTGACACATGGAACGACGCCGATCTAGTGCAGGCCGCGAACCTGGCCAAGGTGCAGTATGCATTGGAATCGGCCACCGTGGGCAGTGACGAGCATGCCAAGCTGACCCGCCTATCCATGGCCCTGGCGCGTGCCGTGGCCGTGCATCCGACTGCCACCGTGGGCCGCGCTGCTGACATGGTGGGCGCAGCCACTGCCGAGCGTGAAGCGCGTCAGGACGATGGCGACGGCCTGATTCCCCGCTTGCGCGCCGTTTAGTACAAAAGTTTGATTGCGTCAATACTGGTTAAACAAGTATGTTTTATATAACTTAATCATTTGGCACGATACTTGCAAAAGCATGATTCATGCCGTTATATAGATTCCGTATTATGAAATGAGCCGCGCCGAAAAAATCATCCGCTTCGTGGAAACCTACTGTGTGACGCCAGAGGGCGCGCACGTCGGTAAGCCGCTGGTGCTGGCTGGCTTCCAAAAGCAGTTCATCAAGGACGTCTACGACAACCCGGCAGGCACGCGCCGCGCCATCCTGTCCATTGCCCGAAAGAACGGAAAAAGTGGCCTAATCGCTGGCCTGCTGCTGGCCCATTTGGTAGGCCCTGAAGCCCTTCATAACGCGCAAATTGTCTCGGGCGCAATGAGCCGTGAGCAGGCATCGCTTGTCTTTTCGCTGGCCTGCAAGATGGTGCAGCAGTCCCCGAAGCTGGCGCCCCTGGTGCGCATCATCCCGAGCGGAAAGCGGTTGATCGGCCTGCCGATGAACGTGGAGTTCCGGGCCCTCGCCGCCGATGGCAAGACCGCGCACGGCCTGTCTCCTGTCCTGGCCATCCTTGACGAAATCGGCCAGGTGCGTGGCCCTCAGTCTGACTTTGTGGACGCCATTACCACCTCGCAAGGTGCCCATGAAAACCCCCTGCTGATCGCCATATCGACGCAGGCCGCCAGCGACGCGGATCTGTTGAGCCAGTGGATTGATGATGCCCAGCGCAGCGACGATCCGCGCATCGTGTGCAGGCTGTACGCCGCGCCCGAGGGTGCCGACCTCATGGATAGATCCGCCTGGGAAGCCGCCAATCCCGCCCTGGGCCTGTTCCGCTCCGAAGATGACCTGCGCGAGCAAATGAGCCAGGCCCAGCGCATGCCGAGCATGGAGAACAGCGCCCGCAATCTGCTGCTGAATCAGCGGGTTTCGACTGAATCGCCCTTCGTGTCGCCGGACGTGTGGAAGGCGTGCGCGGCAGGCGTCGGAAATCTTTCCGATACCCCCGTCTATGCCGGCCTGGACTTGTCCGCCCGTACCGACTTGACCGCCCTGGTGCTGGTGGGCCAGGACGATGCAGGCGTGTGGCATGTGCAGTCCCATTTCTGGACGCCTGAGCAGGGCCTACACGACCGCGCCAAGCGGGATCGGGCGCCCTATGACGTGTGGGTGAAACAGGGCTACATGCGCACCACGCCAGGCGCCACCGTGGACTATGGCCACGTCGCTGCCGATATGTTGGAAATCCTCGACGGGCTGAATCTTCAGCTTGTTGCCTTCGACCGCTGGCGCATCGGTGAACTGCGCCGGGAGCTGGATCGCCTGGGCGCCGAGCTGCCGCTGATCGAGTGGGGCCAGGGGTACAAGGACATGGCGCCGGCCCTCGATGCCCTGGAGGCCGAGCTGCTGAACCAGCGCATTGCCCACGGCATGCACCCCGTGCTGACCATGTGCGCCGCAAACGCCACCGTCACCCGCGACCCGACCGGCGCCAGGAAGTTGGACAAAAGCCGCGCCACGGGCCGGATAGATGGCATGCAGGCCTTCGCCATGGCTATGGGAGCGGCGAGCCGTGCCGAGACGTCTACGGCCTACGCGGGAGACGGTTTCATGTTCGTTTGAATTAAGCCCTGCCTGGGGGCGCCGCAAGGTGAGCCAGGACGCGCGTAAGTCGGTGAGTGGCGCGTTTTGGAAATAACCCCGACAGCCGGTGGCCCTTCTTTCGGTAGGGCGTGACCGGCACCTATTCCAACCATTTGAAAGAAATCAAATGCTGACACTTGAAGAAGTCAAACTGCACTGCCGGATTGATGGCTACGAAGAAGATTATTTGCTGGCCGCCATGATCGAGGCCGCCGTGGCTTCGGTGGGCGACTACATCAACGCCACCGAGCCACTGACAGACACCGCGCCCGCTCCGGTGAAAGCCGCCGCCATGCTGCTGGTAGCCGACCTGTATTCAAACCGCGAGGCCCTGGTAGAGCGCCCGCTGTCCAAGAACCCGACGTTTGAACGCCTGTTGAACCCGTACCGCGTGAGCGTGCTGTGATGCAGGCCGGACGTCTTGACCAGCGCGTGACGTTGGAGCGGTTCACCACCACCACCGACGATTGGGGCGGCCCTATCGAGGCATGGGCTCCGCTGGCGACGGTATGGGCCGCCGTAGAGCCGCTGAACGGGCGCGAGTTCATTGCCGCCATGGCCGTCCAAGCCGAGACGACAGCGCGAATCAGGATGCGCTACCGGCCCGGTATCACCCAGCAGGATCGCGTGATCCATGAGGGAAAGACCTACGGCATAGACGCCGTTATCGACGTGCGCAGCCAGGGCCGGGAACTGGTGTTGATGTGCAGGGGGTAAAAAAGCGCCCTTTTTGCCAGTTTTTCAGGTGTACCCCGGCACTTACCCCCCGGTTTGGCCGGATTTCAATGGGCGCTTTTGGACTGGTTTGGACAAAAAAAATCCCTAAGTGCTTGAATCACCTAGGGAAGTTGATCTAAGATAGACGCAATTAGACCATTGAATGGTGG
>JAFEDK010000023.1 GCA_018241665.1 Pseudomonadota bacterium | reverse complement strand
GGTGCCGACCAGGTTGCCACCGTCAGTGAGGCTGTAGGTACCGTTAGCCTTGTTGAGGACCTTGCCCCAGGTGCCGTACAGCGTCGTGCTGTCCTGCAGCTTGTAGGCATAGCCCAGGCCCAGCAGGTTGGCGTCGCGGTTCTTGATCGACTTGTCGTCGAGCTGGCTGTAGCTCACAAAAGCCTTGCCACGCCACACGGGGATGCCCGCGCTGATGCTCCAGCCTTCGGCCTTGGACAGCGTGCCCGTGACGTTCTCGTAGTTGCCGCCACTGATGCGGCCCACCACATAGTTGCCGTACAGCGTCGCAAAACCCAGGTTGTAGCTGCCGCCCACCTGCCAGCCGCGCCGCTTGGCCAGGCCGGTCTCCTGCGGGCCCGTCGCCGGGGCGACGTAGCTGCCGTTGTCGAGCTGCCAGGTGGTAAAGGTCGCATTCAGCGGGCCGCCACTGTAGAACAGCGCCAGATCGCCGCCGCGGCCGGCCTTGTCGGTGGTCACGGTCGTCGAACCGGCGGTGATCGGCGTGACCATGTTCACATTGTTCTCGCTGCCGCTGGTCAGGGTCAGCTGGCCGGAAAAGCCGGCGACCTTCGGCGAGGCGTACACCAGCGAGTTATTGAGGCGCGTCGGCATGCCGCCGATCACCGGCAGCAGGCCGGCGGAGGAGCCGAAGAAACCGGCGCCCATCGCTGCCGACATCACCGACGAAGTGTAGGAGCCGGCGTACTGGCGGCCAGCCGTCACGGTACCAAAGCGGGTCGCGAGACCGGCGTAGATCTGCCGCGAGAAGATCTGGCTGCCGTTGCTGGTCTGGCCGCCGCTGGACACCGCGGTGTTGTTGATGCCCGGGGTGATCGCGCCGGTACCGACGGAGCCCGTGTCGAACAGCAGGCCGGCTTCCATCAGGTACACCGCCTTGATCTCGTCGCCCAGTTCCTTCTCACCCTTGAAGCCGATCCGCGACGAGGACATGCCGCCGGAGCCGATGGTGGACTTCTGGCCGTAGCCGCTGTTGACGGTGGAGGCGCTGACGTCGGCGACGCCGTAGATCGTCAGCGTGCCGGACGGGCCGGTCGGCACACCCATCTGCAGGCCGGCGCCGCGGGCCGGGCCACCGGTCTGGATCTCGGTCTTCTTCTGTTCTTCCTGGTTCTTCAGCAGTTGCTGGATCAGCTGGCGTTGTTCCGCCAGTTCGCGCTTGAGCGCGTCGATCTCAGTTTCGGCGAAGGCCGGCGCAGCGGCGCTGCCGAAGGCGGCCAGCAAGAGCAGGCTCAGCGGGCGACGGAGGGTGGCGGGCTTGTTGTTCTGCATGGTCAGTCTCTTCCTTGGTCCGGTGATTAGCCGGGATGGGTTGGCCCCTCTGTGGGGGCTGTATGTCGGGCCGGCCATAGAGCCGCCGGCCCGGTGTTCTGCTGGTGGGAGCGATTTCCCGTGGCGGCGAATTCATTCGCCCGCGGAGCTTGGTCAAGGAATGCGGGCGCTGGAGGGCGAATGAATTCGCCCCCACAGCCCTCTGCCCAGGCCCCGGGGCCCTTGGCTCAGGCCCGCATCTGCAGCGGCTGGGCGTTGCGGAAGGCCTCCAGGCGCTCGGCCTGCAGGGCCTTGGCGGCGGCCACGTTCTTCTCCTTCACGTGGCCGTAGCCGCGGATCTCGTCGGGCACGCTGGCCAGGTCCACCGCCGCCGCATGATTGGCGGCGTCGAGCCGGGCGACGATGTCATCCAGCAACACGATGTAGTCGTCGATGGCCTGGCGTTCCTCGCGGCGCTCCTCGCTCTTGCCGAAGAGGTCCAGGCTGCCGCCACGCAGGCTCTTGAAGCGCGACAGCAGGCGGAAGGCCTTCTGCACCCACGGGCCATAGACCTTCTTCTGCAGCTCGCCGGTCTTCGGGTCGCGGTCGGCCAGCAGCGGCGGCGCCAGGTGGTACTTGAGCGTGTAGCCGTGCTTGAACTGGGCATCGAGCTGGGCCAGGAAGGCCGGATCGCTGTGCAGGCGGGCCACCTCGTACTCGTCCTTGTAGGCCATCAGCTTGTAGAGGTAGCGGGCGGCCGCCTCGGCGAGCGCGGTCTGGCCCGGTAGCAGGCGCGATTCGGCGCCGTGCACCTTCTTCACCACCTCGGCGTAGCGCTTGGCGTAGGCCTCGTCCTGGTAGGCGATCAGCTCGGGGATGCGCACTTCGAGCAGGCGCTTGAGCTCGCCCTGGGCGCCCACCGTGTCGAGGATCGCGCGGGCCGCCGGCGTCAGGGCCGGCACGGCGCGCAGCGCGATCACCGGCGCGTTGCCGCGGGCCACCTCGGCCTCGACAAAGGCCCGGTCCACCACCGCCATGCGGCCCCACTTGAAGGCGGCCAGGCTCATCTCCACGCCGACGCCGGACTGGCGGATGGCGGTTTCGATGGACTCGGCGGCCAGCGGCAGCGTGCCGGCCTGGTAGGCCACGCCGACCATGAACAGGTTGGTCGCCATGCTGTCGCCGAACAGGCCCTCGGCCAGCGCCTGGCCGTCGAGGAAGACGTTGTCGGCCTTGCGGGTGACACGGTTGAGGCCGGCGGTCAGCCCGGTCACCGCCGGGAAATGCACGTGGCGGTCAGACACCATGTGGCCGGTCGGCGTCTCGGTGGTGGACACGATGGCGATGGTGCGTTCCGGGTGGCACTTGTCCAGGTTCTTCGGGTCCGTCGCGTTGAGGATGTCGAAGCCCAGATACAGGTCGGCGCTGCCGTCGGAGATCTTGTTGGCGCCGACAAAGGGCTGCGCGCTGATCTTGATGTCCGAGATCACCGCCCCGCCCTTCTGGGCCAGGCCGGTCTGGTCGAGGCCGACCACGTGCTTGCCTTCCATCCGCGCGGCGTTGGCGAGGGTCGCCACGACGGTCACCGAACCGGTGCCGCCGATGCCCATCACGTGCACACCGAAGTCGCCGGTGATCTTGAACTCGGGCTGCGGGATGTCCCGCTCCAGGGCCGGGATGCGGCCCTTCTTCTTTTTCTTCGGCGCGTCGCCGGCGGCCGGCTCGGGGTTCGGCGTGACCGTCACGAAGGACGGGCAGAAGCCCTTCACGCAGGAGAAATCCTTGTTGCAGGACGACTGGTGGATGCGCGTCTTGCGGCCGAACTCGGTCTCGACCGGCTCCACGCTCATGCAGTTGGATTTCTCGCCACAGTCGCCGCAGCCTTCGCAGACGCGCTCGTTGATGACGGTCACTTCCACCGGCTCGGCGGCCTTGCCGCGGCTGCGGGCCCGGCGCAGCTCGGCGGCGCATTCCTGGTCGTGCAGCAGCACGGTGGTGCCCGGCGTGGCGGCCAGCTCGCGCTGGGCCTCGTCGAGGCGGTCGCGGTGCCACACTTCGGTGTGGCCGGGCAGCTGGATGCCGGAGTAGTCGGACAGGTCGTCGGTGGTCACGATGACGCGACGCACGCCGTTGGCGAGCAGGTCGGAGACCATCGCCGCCACCGGATGGGCGCCCATGATGTCCTGGCCGCCGGTCATCGAGGTATGCGCATTGACCAGCAGCTTGAAGGTGATGTTGGCGCCGGTGGAGGCCGCGTAGCGCACCGCCAGGCTGCCCGAGTGGGCGTAGGTGCCGTCGCCCATG
This sequence comes from Pseudomonadota bacterium, assembly GCA_018241665.1. GTDB lineage: Bacteria > Pseudomonadota > Gammaproteobacteria > Burkholderiales > Rhodocyclaceae > Zoogloea. The sequence goes on along the minus strand of JAFEDK010000023.1, from coordinate 126,565 downwards.
TTCTGGAAGATGTGCTCGGTGTCGGTGAAGGGCGCCATGCCGATCCACTGGGCGCCTTCGCCGCCCATGTGGGTGCCCATCACCACGTTGCGATCCATCCACATGGCCATCGTGTGGCAGCCGATGCCGGCCGACACGATGCTGCCTTCCGGCGCCACCGTCGAACTGTTGTGCGGGCAGCCGGAGCAGTACCAGGCGGTGCGGTTCATGGTCGGCAGCTTGTTGCGCGCGTGGATGTCGTCAAGGCGCTTGATCCAGGCCTCGGCCGATTCGATGCGCGCCTTGCGCGACAGGCGCTTGAGCAGCGCGCGGGCGATCACGTCGGACTCGAACTCGCCGTAGTGCGGCAGCAGCTCCTGGCCCTCGTCGTCGAACTTGCCGACGATGCGCGGCGCGTTGGCGCGGCCGTAGAGCACTTCCTTGGCGAACATCTCGAGGAAGGGACGCTTCTCCTCGATGACGAAGATCTCTTCCAGGCCTTCGGCGAACTCGCGCACGATGGTCGGTTCCATCGGGAACAGCATGCCCATCTTGAGGATGCGGATGCCGTAACGGCGCAGCGCCTCGTCGTCCAGGCCCATCTCGAGGAAGGCCTGGCGCACATCGTTGTAGGTCTTGCCGGCGGTGACGATGCCGAGCCACGCGTCCTTGTTGTCGAAGACGATGTTGTTGAGCTTGTTGGCGCGGGCGTAGCGGCGCGCCACTTCGAGGCGCCGGGTGTACAGGGACTGTTCCATCTCCAGCGCCTCGACGCGCACGTTCATCCCCAGGTTCATATTGGGGAAGTAGGGCTTGCCATCGAAGCTGAGATCGGGCGTCACGAAGTCGAGGCGCGCCGGGTCCACGTTGGCCGTGCCGCTGCCGTCCGCCACGTTGGTGACGATCTTCATGCCGATCCACAGGCCGGACAGGCGCGACATGTTGTAGCCGTGCAGGCCCAGGTCGAGGATCTCCTGCACGTTGCCGGGGAACAGGGACGGGATGCCCACGTGGTAGAGCATCGGCTCGGACTGGCTGCACAGGGACGAGCTCTTGCAGCTCGGATCGTCGCCGGCAATCGCCAGCACGCCGCCGTTCTTGCCGATGCCGGTGTAGTTGGCGTGCTTCAGCGCGTCTCCGCTGCGGTCCACGCCCGGCGCCTTGCCGTACCACATGCCGGTCACGCCATCGAACTTCGGCTTGCCGACGGTGTGCATCATCTGCGTGCCCCACACGGCGGTGGCGGCCAGGTCCTCGTTGAGGCCGTCGACGAAATGAATGTGGTTTTCGAGGAGCAGCTTCTGCTGCTTGATCAGCGCGGCGTCGAGCATGCCGACCGGCGAACCCCGGTAGCCCGAGATGAACATGCCGGTCTTGAGGCCACGGCGGGCGTCGGTGCGCACCTGGTCCAGGCTCAGGCGTACCAGCGCGTCGATGCCGCCCAGGTTGATGCTGCCCTGTTCCTGCGTGAAGATGTTCGAAAGATCTTGCTTGGATGACATGGAAAAGTCCTCTACCGGTCGCCCCGCCCTGCCCCTTCCGTTTCTTCGGGCCGAACGGGACCGAGCCACGCTCGCGGGGAGCGTCGCCAGGCACCGGCGCGGGCCGGGAATCAGGAACGGAGGTTCAGCGGCGGGGATTCACGCCCGGCGGACTCAACCCCGCCGGGCCGTGTTTTAGACGAAGCGCATCGAGACGGAGCCGAGATCCTGGAAGCGCACGTTGACGTGGTCGCCCGGGTTCACCGTGATGGCTTCGGTGACGCCGCCGGTCATGATGAAGGTCCCGGCCGGGATCTCCTGGCCGCGGGCGCCCAGGTGGTTAGCGAGCATCGCGACGGCGGTCAGCGGGTGGCCGAGCACGGCAGCGCCGGCGGCCATCGCCTTGATCTCGCCATTGATCTCCATGACCACGCCGAGGGTACGCAGGTCCAGGCCTTCCAGATCGCGCATGGTGTTGCCGACCACGAAGCGGGACGACGAGGTGTTGTCGGCGATGACGCTCTTCAGGTCGAACTTGAAATCGCGGTAGCGGGAGTCGATGACTTCCACGGCGGGCAGCACGAAGTCCACCGCCGCCATCACGGCGCCCACGTGGCAGCCGGGGCCCTTCAGCGGGGCCTTGGTGACGATGCAGATCTCGGCTTCGACCTTCGGGTGGATCAGCTCGCTGTGCTTGATGTCGCCGCCGTCCGGGCGGGCCATGTAGTCGGCGACGAAGCCGAACACCGGGGTTTCGACACCCATCTGCTTCATCTTGGCGAAGGACGTGAGGCCGCATTTGAGGCCGGCGACCTTGTTGCCGCGGGCTTCCTTGCGGCGGCGGATCTCGTCCTGGATCGCGTAGGCGTCATCCCAGTCCATGTCCGGATGGTCGTCGGTGATCTTGGTGACGTCGCGGGCCTGCAGCTCGGCGCTTTCCAGGTGCTCGGCGAGGGAGAGGATGGTGGCTTGATCGAGTTTCATGGGAATGCCCTTGCTGGAATCAGATGAAGCGCACCGACGTGCCGCCCAGGCCGCCGACGCTGCAGGTGAGGCTGTCGCCGGCCTTGACCGGGACGAGCGGGGATTGGGAGCCGGACAGGATCACCTCGCCGGCCTTCAGCGCGATGCCCAGGCGGCCGAGGGTGTTGGCCAGCCACACCACGGCGTTGACCGGCGAGCCCTGCACGGCGGCGCCGGTGGAGGTGCTGATGATCTCGCCGTTCTTCTCGAGAACCATGCCGGCCAGCGCCAGGTCGAGGTCACGCGGGCTCTTGCGCACGCCGCCGAGCACCAGCACGCCGCAGGAGGCGTTGTCGGCGACGGTGTCCTGGATCTTGATCTTCCAGTCGCGGATGCGGGAATCGACGATCTCGAAGCACGGCACCACGCATTCGGTGGCGCGCAGCACGTCGGCGGCGGTAACGCCCGGGCCCTGCAGGTCGCGCTTGAGGATGAAGGCCACTTCGGCCTCGGCCTTGGGGGCGATCATGCTGTCGACGGGGATCGCTTCGCCCTCGTTGTAGATCATGCTGGAGGTCATCTGGCCGAAGTCCGGCTGATTGACCTTGAGCATGTCCATCACCACCTTGCTGGTGACGCCGATCTTCTTGCCGATGATGGTCTCGCCGGCGTCGAGGCGGCGCTGGATCATGCGCAGCTGGATCTTGTAGGCGTCCTCGATGGTGATCTCGGGTTCGCGGTCGGTCAGCGGGTCCACCGCGGTGCGGGTGATCAGCGCGTTGTACAGCTCGTCACCGTATTGCTCGATCTTGTTCTGGTTCATGGAAGGCTTCCGTCAGTCTGTTGGGTGTAGGTGCCGGCCCCGGAGGGAGGGAGCCAGGGCCGGCGGGCGCACCATGGGGACAGTGCGCCGTGGGAGCGGAGTCAGGTCAGTACTTGATCATCACGTTGCGCAGCTCGGTGTAGAACTCCAGCGAGTGCAGGCCGCCTTCACGGCCGATGCCGGACTGCTTGGAGCCGCCGAAAGGCGTGCGCAGGTCGCGCAGGAACCAGCTGTTGATCCAGCACAGGCCCACTTCGATCTGCGTGGCCAGGCGGCTGGCGCGGCTGATGTCCTGGGTGTAGATGGAGGTGGCGAGGCCGTACTTGGTGTCGTTGGCCATGCGCACTGCCTCTTCCTCGGTGTCGAAGGGCTGGATGTGGCAGCACGGTCCGAAGATCTCCTCGCGCACGACGGAGGCGGTTTCCGGCAGGCCGGTCCAGATGGTCGGCTCGACCCAGCAACCGTCCTTCAGCTCGTCCGGCATCAGCGGCACGCCGCCACCGGTGACGATGGTGGCGCCTTCGGCCCTGGCCTTCTCGTAGTAGGACAGCACCTTCTTCTGGTGCACCTTGCTGACCAGCGGGCCGATCTTGGTATCCGCATCGAAGGGAAGACCCGGCTTCATCGCCTCGGCCTTGGCCTTCAGCGCATTCACGAACTTGTCGAAGATCGGGCGCTCGACATACACGCGCTCGGTGCCCAGGCAGACCTGGCCGCAGTTCTCGAAGACCGAACGGGTGACGGTGTTGACCGCGTTCTCGAAGTCGCAGTCGGCGAACACGACGGCGGCGTTCTTTCCGCCCAGCTCCAGCGACACCGGGCGGATGCCGTCGGCGCCGGCCTTCATGATGGCGGTGCCGGTCTTGGTCTCGCCGGTGAAGGTGATGCCGTCCACGTCCGGGTGGGCGGTCAGCAGCGCGCCGGCGGAATCCACGCCATAGCCGTTGACCACGTTGTACACACCAGCGGGCACGCCGACCTTGTTCATCACTTCGCCGAGCAGGGTCGCGGTGGCCGGGGTGACCTCGGAGGGCTTGACGACCACGGTGTTGCCGCAGGCCAGCGCCGGGCCGACCTTCCAGGTCATCAGCAGCAGCGGCAGGTTCCACGGGCTGATCACCGCGATCACGCCGCGCGGCGTGCGCACGCCGTAGCTGCGGGCGGTCTTGCCATCGGGGGTGCGCATCTCGAAGGACTCGGTAGAGACGTTCTTGATGGTGTCGGTGAAGATCTGGAAGTTGGCCGCGCCGCGGGGAATGTCGATGTGGGACGCCAGGTGGGCCGGCTTGCCGGTATCGGCGATCTCGGCCTGCAGGAAGTCGTCGAAGCGGTTGTTGATCTCGGCGACGATGCCATCGAGCATCTTGCAGCGCTCGACCACCGACAGCTTGCCCCAGGGGCCATGCAGCGCGGCCTTAGCGGCGGCCACGGCGGCATCCACTTCAGCCTTGCCGGCCTCATGGACCAGGCCGATCAGGGAGTTGTCCACCGGGTTGCGGTTTTCGTAGGTCTTGCCGCTGACGTTGGTGACGTACTCACCGTTGATGAAGTTCTTGAATTCTTTCATGTCTTTCTCACTGTCTGAGGTCTCGTAGGCCCGGCTGGTCACGGCACCTGGGCGGGCACGGCCCGACGGGAGCTGGACACTTCTTCCGGAGTGATCGCTCGGCGGGGCGCTGTTCTCGGCCTCGGTCGATCGATTGAATCTAGTTTAGCGAGATTTAATTAAAATCTCGATATTTTTTTATTCTGTTGTTATCCCATGACGACGCCCGCAAGGGCGTCGCCGTGGATGCTGCAAGAATCAGGTGAACACGCTCAGGAAAGCCTCGTTGAGCTTGCGGTCGTGATAGAAGATCGCAGGCCCGAGGGTTTCGTCGTACCACGTGATGACCGGCTTGTCCGGATAGGCGATGTAGCCGCCGGAGAACACTTCGTTGCGGTTGCCGGACGGGTCGAAGAAGTAGATCGTCTCGCCGCGGGTGATGCCGTGGCGGGTCGGCCCGATGTCGATCGAGGTGTGGGTGCGGGACAGCACGTCACCGGCGTGCAGCACCTTCTCCCAACTGCCCAGTTCGAAGGACACGTGATGCAGCTTGCCCTTCACCGGCTGGCGGATGAAGGCCACGTCGTGGGCCTTGTTGGCGCAGGTCAGGAAGGTGCCGATCATGAACTCCGGCTGGTTCTTCAGCACCACCTTCTCGGTGATGTAGAAGCCGAGCACCTCGGTAAAGACTTTCACCGAGCCGTCCAGGTCATCGCCGTACAGCAGGCAATGGTCGAAGCGCGACGGGGAGATGCCGACCAGGCCGTCCGGCCACGGATTCGGATTGACGTCCGGGCCGTCGGTGCCGCAGTTGTTGCCGATCTGCTCCTTCTCGGCGAACAGCTCCATCACGTGGCCGGTGGGCACCGTGAAGCGGAAGCGCTTGCCGGTCTTGGGATGCTCGCCCGCCTCGACCCAGCCGAGGTCGGAACACAGGCCGCAGGCTTCCAGGTCGGCCGCCAGCTTGTGGAGGGTCTCGACGGAGTCGACCTTCCAGCCCATGTAGTCCATGCCCGCGCTGTCCGCCTCGTGCAGCACGATGCTGTGATGGTCATGTTCGTCCCAGGCCTTGAGGAACACGCGGCCCTGGGCGTCGCGTTCCACTTCGATCAGCCCCAGCACGTCCTTGTAGTGCTTGAGCGCGGGTTCCAGCTCCAGCACACGCAGGGAAATGTGGCCGGGGCGCAATACGCCGGTAATTGCCATTTGATTTGTCTCCTGGTTGGGTTGTGGGTTCGGCCCTGCTCCGCTCAGTGGTGGGCGGATGCGGAACGACCGTGGTTGATCATGGAAACGGCCAGGGTGGCGATCACTGCGGGGATCGCGATGGCCATGAAGTTGTGCTGCAGCGGGAGAGACATGCCGACCAGGGTGCCGATGACGATCGGTGCCAGGATCGCGCCGCTGCGGCCGACGCCGGACGCCCAGCCGATACCGGTGGAGCGCACCGCCATCGGGTAGTACTGGCCGACATAGGCGTAGGTGAGGATCTGCGTGCCGATGGTCGAGGCACCTGCCAGGCCGACCAGCACGTACAGCACTTCGGTCGAAACCTTGTAGCCGAGCAGCGTGATCGACACTGCCGCCAGCGCATAGAAGCCGACCAGCACGTACTTGATGTGGAAGCGGTCGGCCAGCCAGCCGCCGCCGATGGCCCCGATCATCGCGCCGAAGTTGAGCACCAGCACGAAGGTCAGCGCCGAGCCGAGGCTGTAGCCGGCACCGGCCATCAGCTTGGCAAGCCAGGAGCTGAGGGCGTACACCATGAACAGGCACATGAAGAAGGCCACCCAGAACATCGTGGTGCTGAAGCCGCGGCCATCCTGGAACAGCTTGCCGATCGGCGCGCCGTGGGCGTGGTGGGCATGGGGCAGCATGAACTCGTCACCGGCGGCCGGCACGTAGGACGGCTCGATGCGCGGCAGGATGCGCTTCACCTCTTCGGCACGGCCGTGCTTGATCAGGAAGGCCATCGATTCCGGCAGCGACTTGAGGATCAGCGGGATCAGCAGCACCGGCAGACCGGCGGCAACGAACACCGACTGCCAGCCGTAGCTCTCGATCAGCCCCTTGCCGAGCAGCGCCGCCAGCATGCCGCCCACCGAGTAACCGCTGAACATCAGCGTCACCAGCGTGCTGCGCATCTTGCGCGGCGAGTACTCGGTCATCTGGGCGACCACGTTCGGCATCACGCCGCCGATGCCCAGCCCCGCCAGGAAGCGGGTGATGCTGAAGCTCACCGGGTCGGACGTGAAGCCGGCGGCGGCCGTGAACACGCTGAACAACAGCATGCAGATCGCGATGGCCCAGCGGCGGCCGATCCTGTCGGCGATGGTGCCGAGGAAGATCGCCCCGAACATCATGCCGAACAGTGCCGAGCTGACCATGAAGCCCGCGTTGGTCGGGGAAACGCCCATTTCCTTCATGATCGACGGCAGCGCGATGCCGGCTACCGCCAGGTCGTAGCCGTCGAAGATGATGATGAGGGCGCACCAGAACAGCACGAGGCCATGAAAGCCGCCAAAACGTGCGTGATCGGTGAGCTTGTGTACGTCGATCTGTGCCATGTTGTCTCGCTTATTTAGTTGTTATGAAAAAATGGGGAGGGACGAAGCAGCGGGCGTCAGCCGAGGTCGCCGCCACCGACCGGCACGACCAGACCGGTGATGTAGGAGGACTCGTCGGAAGCCAGGAAGAGAATCGGGGCGACCTGCTCGTCGATCGTGCCGTAGCGGTGCATCAGGCTCGAGTCGATGGTCTGGTCGATGACGCCCTGGTACCAGGCCTGCTCCTGCTCGGTCGGCTGGGCTTGGTTGCGCGGGATGCGGCGCGGCGGCGCCTCGGTGCCGCCGGGCGCGGTGGCGTTGATGCGGATGCCGTCCTTGGTGTGCTCCATGGCGATGGAAGCCGTCAGCGCATTGACGCCGCCCTTCGCGGCCGAATACGGCACGCGATGCACGCCGCGGGTGGCGATGGACGACACATTGACGATGACGCCCTTCTTCTGCGCCAGCATCGGCGGCAGCACGGCGCGGCAGCACCACAGGGTCGGGAACAGGGAGCGGCGGATCTCCGCCTCGATCTGCGCCTCTTCGTAATGCTCGAAGGGCTTGGCCCAGATCGTGCCGCCGACGTTGTTGATCAGCACATCGACGCGCCCGAAACGGGTCAGCGCCTCGGCCACCACCGACTCGGCGCCGGCGAAGGTTTCCAGATCGGCCTGGAAGGCCGCGGCCTTGCCGCCAGCCCGGGTGATCTCGGCGACCACTTCGTCCACCAGCGGCGAGCGATCCACCGCCAGCACCGCGCCACCTTCGGCGGCTACGTTGAGGGCCACGCCGCGGCCGATGCCCTGGGCCGCGCCGGTGACGATGACGACTTTGTCGGTAAAGCGATTTGCACGGCGCACTGGATTGCCTTCGCCCTGACGGGCTGCGGGGCGAGCGCCTTCGGACTGCCGTTCGGCGCTCATGCTGCGGCTCCTTCGCTGGAGGCGGAGAACTTCTCGAAGTAGAAGTTGGCCGGGGCGACGCCCGCGCCCGCCATCCACTTGCGCACGCCTTCGACCATCGGCGGGGGGCCGCAGACGTACACATCCGCGTTACCGTCGTTGAGGTTGGCCGGGCTCAGGTGATCGGTCACGTAGCCGAGGCGCGGGTGGCCGCTGGCGCCATCCACCACACAGGTGAAGTAGTCGAAGTTCGGCATCGCCGCCTTCAGGGCTTCCAGGGTGTCCAGCTCGACGAGGTCGTCGTTGGTATTCACGCCGTAGGCCAGCAGGATCGGCTGGGTGGTCGGGTTGTCCTGCAGCCAGCGCAGCATGGACAGGAACGGCGCCAGGCCGGTGCCGCCGGCGAGCATCAGGATCGGGCGCAGGGCCGGACGCAGGTAGAAGCTGCCGTAGGGGCCGGTGAAGGTCATCGCGTCGCCGGTGTTGGCCTTGCTGCGCATGAAGGTGCTCATCAGGCCATTGGGGACGTCGCGGATCAGGAAGGACAGCTCATTGCGGTTGGGCGCGGAGCTGAAGGAATAGGCGCGGGTTTCCTGGGTGCCGGGCACGTTCAGGTTGACGTACTGGCCCGGCAGGAAGGACAGCGGCTTGTCGGCCTGCAGCGCGAAGGACACGGTGGTCGCGGAGTCGCGGTCGATCTTGGTCAGCTTGCCGCCGTGGGTCGCCACTTCGGTCTTGCAGGCGGCGGACGAGGCCGGCACGCGGATCACGCAGTCGGACTCGGGGCGCATCTGGCAGGTCAGGATGAAGCCTTGCGCGGCTTCGTCGTCGGTCAGGGCGTCTTCGATGTACACGCCCTGGGTGTAGCGGCCACTTTCACAGTGGCACTTGCAGGTCCCGCAGGCGCCATCGCGGCAATCCAGCGGAATGTTGATCTTGGCCCGGTAGGCGGCATCCGCCACCAGCTCGTCGGCTTCGCAGGGAATGATGCGGGTAACCCCGTCTTCGAACTGCAGCGCAATGTTGTAGGTCATGGTGAGCGCCCCTCTGTCGTGGAGTGATACAAGGGCCCGCCCTCCGGCGGGCCCGATACATCAGATGTGGTAGATGTCCAGCACGTGGTGGATGTGGTCGTTCTTGAGTACCACGTACTTGCGCTTGATCAGCGGCTTCGGACCGGTGGTGTCGAGGGTGTATTCGGACGTGCCGAAGTAGGTGTCGACGATCTGGTAGCGGTAGCTATGGGTGGTCCAGTTGAAGCGCAGCGTGATGCTGGAGTCGTCCTGGGAGAGGATTTCCAGGTTGTTGATCGCGTGGCCGGTGCGGGTGTCCGGAATGGTGGCGCTCGAGCGTTCGGTCTCGATGCGGAACACGCGGTCTTCCAGGCCCTGCTTGTTGGCGTAGTAGATCAGCGAGACTTCATTGTGCGGATTGGTGGTCAGCGTGCCGTCGTCGTCCCAGGACGGCATCCAGAACTCGGCGTCTTCAGCGTAGAAGGCCAGCCAGTCGTTCCAGCGGCGTTCGTCGAGGGCACGGGCTTCCTGGTACAGGTAGGTTTGAATGGCTTCGTAGGACAGCATCACTTGTCTCCGTTGTTTTCTTCAGCGTGGATGGCTTTCTTCATGGCTTCGACCCAGTACTTGTGCTGCACGGTGTACAGGCCTTCGTCTTCGGTCTTGACGCCGGACAGCTCGGGCTTGAGGCCGATCGCCTTGGCGTTGTCGTCGGCGCCTTCAACCCAGTGCACCGAGCCGCGGGTCATGTCGTTCCACTTCACGGCGCGGGCGTTGAAGCCCTGCTGGCAGGAGCGGAACTCTTCCAGATCGTCCGGGGTGGCCATGCCGGTGGCGTTGAAGAAGTCCTCGTACTGGCGCAGGCGGCGGGCACGGGCTTCGGGGGCTTCGCCCTTGGGGGCGATGCAGTAGATGGTGGCTTCGGTCTTATCGACGGAGATCGGGCGCAGCACGCGGATCTGCGAGCTGAACTGGTCCATCAGGTACACGTTGGGGTACAGGCACAGGTTGCGGGACTTGCTGAGCATCCAGTCGGCCTTGGCTTCGCCGAACTTCCCGACCCACTCGTCGCGCTTGGCCCACAGCGGGCGGTCTTCCGGGTTGGCCCAGTTGGTCCACAACACCAGGTGGCCATTCTTGAAGGAATAGGAGCCGCCGCCCTTGCGCGCCCAGCCGCCGGCGCTCATCGCCTTGATGGTGTCGACCTTGCCGTCGGTGGTACGGCGCCCTTGCGTGGCGGCGTAGTTCCAGTGGGTGGCGGTGACGTGGTAGCCGTCGGCACCGTTCTCGGCCTGCAGCTTCCAGTTGGCGTCGAAGACGTAGGAGCCGGAACCGCGCAGCACCTCGATGCCTTCCGGTGCCTGATCCACGATCATGTCGATGATCTTGGCGGCTTCGCCCAGGTGCTCGACCAGCGGCTTGACGTCCGGGTTGATGCTGCCGAACAGGAAACCACGGTAGTTTTCGAAAGCGCCCAGCTTGACGAGGTCATGGCTGCCGTTGCAGTTGAAGCTCTCGGGGTAACCAGCGTCCGGGGTCTGGTCCTTCACCTTCAGCAGCTTGCCGGCGTTGTTGAAGGTCCAGCCGTGGAACGGGCAGGTGAAGCTCGACTTGTTGCCCTTCTTGTGGCGGGCCAGCTGCGCGCCGCGGTGCGTGCAGGTGTTGAGCAGCGCATTCAGGTTGCCGGTCTTGTCGCGGGTCAGCACCACCGGCTGACGGCCGACGTAGACGGTCATGTAGTCATTGACGTTGGCGATCTGGCTTTCGTGGGCGAGATAGACCCAGTTGCCCTCGAAGACGTACTTCATCTCGAGCTCGAACCATTCCTCATCGGTGAAGGCAGAGCGATCCAGGCGGTAGATGTGATTGACGGGATCCTCTTCAAGCAGGGCATCGAGCTTGTCGAGACGGGTCTGGGTGTCGTGGCGGATCTGGGTCACGCTGGTCTCCTATTCGCGGTCTGAATCAAAAGTCGCCCACGGGCGCTGGTGCAAAACAATTTCTTCGGGCCGAGCCCTGCCCTGCCGGCGACCAGGCTGGTCGACACGCATCAGGGGCAATGAAGGGCTACGGTAAAGGCGCCGCCGGAAGGCGGCTGGGGGTGCGATCGCCTAGGGCGGATCGCGGGGGGAAAGCATTTGCGGCATGGTTCTCGTCTCCATTCGTGGCCTGCTTGTCTTCGAGGCTCTGTCCTGTTCGCCGGACTCCGGATTTGCGCAATTCGTTGGCTGATCGAGCATTCCGTTGAGTCTGGCCTTACGGGAGACCTAATAGCGAAAGGCGTGCCAGCTCTCGCACAAAGTCAATTGACATAATCGGCGCAGCCCAGAGCTGGCGCGGGATTTAGGTTAATTCTCGAGATTTTTTAGAGGGGCGCAGGTATGCTTCGCCGGGCATCGACGCACCTGAGCAAATGAATCAAATGCTTTAATCCATCCATTAATAATGCACTGCACAATGAATCAATGCATTCACGCCCCTGCCAGCGGCAGGGTCATTTGGAGTTGTTCGCCACCCGCCAACCGGCGTATCTTCGGTATTGCCGACATCGAATCGGCTTCAGGCACGCCGCGTGCTACTACCCGCGGCTCTGATTCAGACCTATAAGCATTGAGGAGGGAGAGACAATGCACGCCAGAATCCGCAATGCCTGGGAGGTTCGTCCGTGAAATCGGCCAGCCGTCCCCCCGTTATTCCGCAAGGCCACCTGCCCGTCGTCCCGCCCGAGCAGGTGGATGCCGACAAGCCGCACTTCCCCGAGGTCAACGACCTGATGGGGCGCCTGCACTTCTCCACCAGTGACGGCCGCATCTGGCTGGACGACCAGCGCATGCTGCTGGTCCACGCCAAAGCACTGGGCATGCTGCGCCGGGACATGATCGAACTGCTGGGCCTCGACGTGGCCCGCGGCTTCATGACCCGCATGGGCTATTACGCCGGCGTCGCCGACGCGCAACTGGCCCGCAAGGTACGCCCCAAGACCTCGATCCACGACATGTTCGTGGTTGGCCCGCAGATGCACTGCCTGGAAGGCATCGGTGTCTCGGAAGCGGTGCGCATCGAATGCGACGTGGAGCGCGGCATCCATTACGGCGAGTTCATCTGGACCAGCCCGGTCGAGGACGAAGAGCACATCCGCCACTTCTCCATTGGCACCGAGCCGGCCTGCTGGATGCAGATCGGCTACGCGTCGGGTTTCTCGTCGGAATTCATGGGCCGCCAGGTGCTGTACCGGGAGGTGGAGTGCCAGTCGATGGGCCACCCGATGTGCCGCATCATCGGCAAGCTGGTGGAGGAATGGGGACCGGAGGCCGCCGAAGACCTGCGCTACATGATGCCGGAGACCTTGCAGATGGGTGTGCCGCCGAATGTCGTGCGGCCCGCCTGTGGGGTCGGCCAGCCCGGCGCGGAGCAGATCCCGACCGACATGCCGGTGGGCATGTCGCCGAGCTTCAACTCGGTGATGCACCTGGTCCGCCGCGTGGCGCCAACCCAAGCGACGGTGCTGTTCCTCGGCGAGAGCGGCGTCGGCAAGGAAGTCTTCTCGCGCACCCTGCACCGCCTCAGCGCCCGCGCCGACAAGCCCTTCGTGGCCGTCAACTGCGCGGCGATCCCGGAACAGCTGATCGAGTCCGAACTCTTCGGCGTCGAGCGCGGCGCCTACACCGGTGCGCTGCAGAGCCGCTTGGGCCGCTTCGAGCGGGCCGACGGCGGCACCCTCTTCCTCGATGAGATCGGCACCCTCAGCGCCAGCGCCCAGGGCAAGCTGCTGCGCGCGCTGCAGGAAGGCGAGATCGAGCGCCTTGGAGATTCCCAGACCCGCAAGGTGGACGTGCGCGTGATCGCCGCGACCAACGTGGACCTGCGCGACGAGGTGAAGGCCGGGCGCTTCCGCGAGGATCTGTTCTTCCGCCTCAACGTCTTCCCGGTGCGCATCACGCCGCTGCGCGAGCGCCGCGAGGACACCCCGCTGCTGATGACCCACTTCCTGTCCAAGTTCAACGCCCGCCACGGCCGCCGCCTGACCGGCTTCACCCAGCGGGCGGTGGACGCCATGCTGTCCTACAACTGGCCGGGCAACATCCGCGAGATGGAGAACGTCATCGAGCGCGGTGTGATCCTCGCGCCGGAGGGCGGTGCCATCGACGCGCCCCACCTGTTCACCAGCGGCGAGCGTTTCACCGAACAGCGCTTCACGATCAACAAGGACGGCAAGCTGGTGGCCATGGACCCGTCGGTCTTCGTCACCGAGCTGACCCAGGACCGGGAAGTCGAGCGCGTCAGCCGGCGCGTCAGCAACCTGCTCCTCGACGACCACGACGACTGCGACAAGGTGTCGCTGGACGAGATCGAAACCCTCCTCCTCAAGCGTGCCATCGAGCGCGCCCAGGGCAACGTGGCCGCCGCCGCGCGCCTGCTCGGCATCACCCGGCCGCAGATGGTCTATCGGCTGAAAAGCCGCGGCATCATCAACGAAGGCGAGTAATCCCGATTGCTGCGCGCGCCAGCCGGGGCGCGCAGCCCTCCTCCCACTGCCGTTGCTTACTCCACGCGGGTCAGCACATGCAGGATCTCGCGCTGGGTCGGCCCCAGCACCTCGGCCAGGCTCACCGTATCGAGGGACTTGAAGAAGGCCTCCAGCGCGACGTCGAACACCCCCTTCAGGCGGCAGCGCGACGTGAGCAGGCAACGGCTGCCTTCGGTGAAGCACTCCACCAGCGCCAGATCCACCTCCATCTTGCGTACCACGTCGCCAATCAGGATCTCCGCCGGCGGCCGGGCCAGGCGCAGCCCGCCGCCCTTGCCGCGGATCCCCTCCACGAAACCGTTGCGGATCAGCTGATTGACGACCTTCATCAGGTGACTGCGGGAGATCTCGAAACGCTCGGAGATCTCCTGGATCGTCGGCAAGCGATGCTCGTTGGAAGCCAGAAAAATCAGGACGCGCAGGGCGTAATCGGTGTGCTGAGTGATGTGCATGGCCGGGGATCGACTCTGAAACACGCCCTTTCGGGGCGTTGATCCTCAGGATTATAGGGGATTCCCTTAAAGATTCATTTTCGTTGACTCTTTTAAAGATGCATTTTAGAGTCAACTTAAATTCTACGCCGGAAACAAGGCGCCCGAAGTCCCCACGCTCCAGAGAAAACCACACAGAGAGGATCTCCCCCATGCTGTCCACCACCGCACGCCCGCTCATCGAGGCGACCGTCCCCGTCCTGCTGGCCAACGGCGAAGCGATCACGCGCCATTTCTATGCCCGCATGTTCAGCCACAACCCTGACCTGAAGAACCTCTTCAACATGGGCAACCAGGCCAGCGGCAACCAGGCTCAGGCGCTGGCCGGTGCTGTGTATGCGTTTGCCAAGCACATGGACAAGCCGGAAATCATCGGCCCCGTGCTCGACCGCATCGCCCACAAGCATGTCAGCCTGGGCATCACGCCGGCGCAGTACACCATCGTCGGCCGCCACCTGATGGCTTCCCTCGGCGAAGTGCTCGGTGCGGCAATCACCCCGGAAATCGCCGCCGCGTGGGATGAAGTTTATTGGTTGATGGCCACCGAACTGGTCGCCCGCGAAGCCCGCCTCTACCAGGAGCGCGACTGGCAGGCTGGCCAGTCCTGGCCGGTGATGGACGTCGCCCACAAGGAAGTCACCAGTGCCGATACCGTGGCCCTGACGCTGAAGCCCCGCGACGGCGCGGCGCTGCCGGACTTCGTGCCCGGCCAGTACCTCAGCGTGGCGTTGCCGATCCCCGAAGCCGGGCTGACCCAGGTGCGCCAATACAGCCTGTCCGACGCACCGGGCAAGGACGCGTGGCGCATCACCGTGAAGCGCGTCGCCAAAGGCGATGCAGCGCCGGCCGGCGCGGTGTCAAGCCGCATCCACGGCAACATCGAGGTTGGCGATCAGATCCGCGTCGGCCCGCCGGCCGGCGATTTCCGCCTGCAAGGCGACACGCGCCCGGTCGCCCTGATCAGCGCTGGCGTCGGCATCACCCCGATGGTCTCGATGCTGCGTCACCTGACGGCAACGCAACCCGCACGACCGGTGCTGTTCGCTTACGCCACCGCAGCGGCCGACCGCTACCCCCACCGCGACGAGGTGGAAGCCTGCGTCGAGGCGCTGGAAGATGCCCGTTACCACCTGTGGCTGGAAGAGGCCGGCGCCGACCCCCAGGCGCAGCCCGGCCGCATGAGCCTGGACGCCATCGAGCTGCCCACCGATGGCGACTTCTACCTGTGCGGCCCGCTGCCCTTCATGCAGGAACAGCGTCGCAAACTGCTGGACCAGGGCGTTGCCCGCGACCGTATCCACTACGAAGTCTTCGGGCCCGACCTGTTCGCAGAGCTGCAGTAAGCATCCGTGCAAGGGGACCGGCCGTCTCGCGCCGGCCCCCACACCAGATCAGGACCCCTGGCGCGCCGGCCATTGCAGCCGGTGCAGCACCAGGTAGGCGAAGGAGCCGATGACCACGCCCCAGAAAGCGGAGCCGAGGCCCAGAAAGCTCATCCCCGAGGCCGTCGCCAGGAAGGTGATGATCGACGCTTCCCGATGGTCCGCCTCGTTGATCGCCCCCATGATGTTGGCGGTGATCGCGCCGATCAGCGCCAGGCCCGCCAGCAGCGCGACGAACTCCTTCGGCAGCACCGCGAACAGGGACACGATGGTCGCCCCGAAGCAGCCGCCGATCAGGTAGAACACCCCGTTGGAAATCCCCGCCACGTAGCGCTTGGCCGGATCGTCGTGGGCGTCCTTGCCGGTGCACAGCGCCGCGGTGATCGCCGCGATGACGATGGTGATGCCGCCAAAGAAAGCCACGATCAGGGACGCGATGCTGGTGATCGCCAGGATCGGCCGCGCCGGCGTCGAATAACCCGAGCTGCGCAGGATCGCCATTCCCGGCAGGAACTGTCCGGTGATGCTGACGAGCACCAGCGGCAAGGCCAGGCTCAACGTCGAACGCCAGCTCCACTCCGGCCGGATGAAGGTCGGCGTGGCAAAGCTCAGCTGCACCTTGCTCAGGTCCGCCCCGCCGATGCCCACGGCCAGCGCGACGCCAAGCAGCAGCACCAACACCATGCAGTAGCGCGGCAGCAGGCGCTTGAGGATCACGTAGGCAGCCACCATGCTGAAGGTCAGCAGCGGCATCGAGCCGGCCGACTTGAATGCATTGCTGCCGAACTGGAACAGGATGCCCGCCATCATGCCGGCGGCGATGCCCTTCGGCACGTGCTTCAGCACCCGGTCGAAATAGCCGGTGATGCCGATCACGAAGATCACCAGCGCTGCGGTGATGTAGGCCCCGACCGCCTCGTTGAGGGACAGGCCGGGGAACAGCGTCACCAGCAGCGCCGTGCCCGGCGCGGACCACGCAGTGACGACCGGCACCTTCAGCACCCAGCTCAGGAAGATCCCCGACAACGCCGCGCCGATGGACACCGCCCACACCCACGAGGAGATCATGTCCGGCGACACATGGGCCGACTGGGCCGCCTGGAAGAAAATGATCATCGGCCCCGAGTAGGAGATCAGCACGGCCAGGAAGCCCGCCGTGACGGACGAGACCGACCAGTCCTTGCTCAGCATGGTTTTCTCCGCACTCTGGTTGGGCTGGTCGCCGGTGTCTTCACCGGCACGCCAGCCCTGCAACACACGCTCAGTCATGGCCAGCCACTCCACGCGGCCGGTACGGCGCCTCGAGGCGGGCCACCTCGTCCGCCGTCAGTTTCAGCGAGATCCCGGCCAGCGCATCCTGCAGGTGATGGGGCTTGGAAGCGCCGACGATGGGCGCGGTGATGCCGGTCCGGCTCGCCACCCAGGCAATCGCCACCTGCGCCGCCGGCACGCCACGCTCCTGTGCCACTGCCTCGACCGCCGCGACGATGGTGTCCTCCGTCGCCTGCTGGTCGTACCACGCATGGGCCAGGCTGTCGGTATTCGCCCGCGTCGTCTGCGTCTTGCGCGAGCCGGCGAGCAGGCCCCGGGCCAGCGGCGACCACGGCGTCACGGCAATGCCCTCCTCCCGGCACAGGGGCAGCATCTCGCGCTCCTCTTCCCGGTAGATCAGGTTGTAGTGGTTCTGCATCGACACGAAGCGGGCCAGGCCATGGCGCTCCTGGAAGGCCAGCATCTTCATGAACTGCCAGGAGTACATGGACGACGCCCCGATGTAGCGGGCCTTGCCGGCGCGGACGATGTCGTCGAAGGCTTGCAGCGTCTCCTCGATGGGTGTCTCGGGGTCGAAGCGATGGGCGATGTAGAGATCCACGTGGTCCGTGCCCAGCCGCTTCAGGGACGCGTCGATGCTGGCCATGATGTGCTTGCGCGACAGGCCGCGGTCGTTCGGCCGCTGGCTCATCGGGTAGAAGACCTTGGTGGCGATCACCATGTCGTCCCGCGACGCGAAGTCCCGCAGCGCGCGGCCAAGAATCTCCTCGCTGGCGCCGAGGGAATACATGTCGGCGGTGTCGAAGAAGTTGATGCCGGCGTCCAGCGCCTGGCGGATGAAGCCGCGGCTGGCTTCCTCGTCGAGCACCCAGTCGCGCCAGCTGGACTTGCCATAGGTCATGCAGCCCAGGCACAGGGGGGACACCTTGAGGCCGGTGGAGCCGAATCGTACGTAATCCATGCCATTTCTCCTGTTGATGCAATACGGATCTTGAGGAGGATTATGAGTATTGGCCTTGGATTGATAAATGCGTTGAAAACAGCAACACTGTTTGCATCAAACAAACAATCGACACGCCGTGGACCATCTTCAAGCCATGCGGCTGTACACCCGCATCGTCGAGCTGGGCAGCTTCAGTCGCGCCTCGGAACAGCTCGACCTGCCGCGAGCCTCGGCCACACAGATCATCAAGCAGCTCGAAGCCCATCTCGGCACACGCCTCTTGCTGCGCACGACCCGCCAGGTCCGCCCGACCCTCGACGGCGACGCCTACTACCAGCGCTGCGTCGCGGTGCTGGCCGACATCGACGACATGGAGACGTCTTTCTCCCAGGCCGCCCGCGACCCGCGCGGCCGCCTGAAGGTGGACATGTCCGGCTCCCTGTGCCAACTGATGTTGATGCCCGCATTGCCTGCCTTCTGCGCCCGCTATCCGCTGATCGGCCTGGAGATCAGCGTCAGCGACCGGCAAATCGATCTGGTGCGGGAAGGCGTGGACTGCGTGCTGCGCATCGGTGAGCTGCGCGACTCGAATCTGGTCGCCCGGCCGCTGGGGCGCCTCGAACAGCTCAGCTGCGCCAGCGCGGACTACCTGGCCCGCTACGGCATCCCCCGCACGCTTGACGATCTCGACGCCCACCGGATGGTGGACTACCTGTCTGCGTCGTCCGGCAAGTCCATCCCGCTGGAATTCACCGAAGGCACCACCGTGGTGACCCGCAGCCTGCCATCCACGGTCGCCGTCAATAACGGAGGTGCCTACGTGGCGGCCTGCGAGGCAGGCTTTGGCATCATTCAGACGCCCAGCTACCACGTCGCGCGCCAGCTCGCCGCCGGCACGCTGGTGGAAGTCCTCCCCGACCATCGCCCGCCGTCCCTGCCGCTGACCGTGCTTTACCCGCAGAACCGCCACCTGTCACCGCGGGTCAGAGTATTCATCGAATGGCTGCAGGGCCTGTTTTCCACACAAGGATGAGTCACCGCTTAACGACCGTGAAGTTTGTTACGGACAGTCTTGCGATTTATGTTGCAACGCACCATCAAAATGATTAATATGGAACCTGTCTCCTCCACCCTCCTCCTTTGGTGTGGATTTAAGCCCGAGCAACCTCCCCGGTTACTCGGGCTTCTTTTCGTCTGGGGTCCGGTCTTTTGTCGTTGCAGATAAAGATCTCTAGACGACTGGTCTAATCCAATCTAGGATTCACATCCATGAAGCAGCCTTACTCCGATACCCGCCAGCACATCCTCGACACCGCCGCCCATCTGATCGCGGCGAAGGGCTTTTCCTGCGTGGGTCTCAACGAAGTGCTGCAAGCGGCAGAGGTGCCGAAGGGCTCCTTCTACCACTACTTCAAGTCCAAGGAGCAGTTCGGCCAGGCCCTGCTGGAAGACTTCTTCAACCGCTACCTGGGCTTCATCGACAGTCTGTTCGCCAATACCGAACTTGCTGCCCAGGAACGCCTGCTGCGCTACTGGCAGCAATGGCGGGATACCCAGTGCGAGGGCTGCGACGAGCAGAAGTGCATGGTGGTCAAGCTCAGCGCGGAAGTCGCCGACCTGTCGGAACCCATGCGCCTCACCCTGCGCGACGGCACCGAGCGCATCATCGGCCGCCTGGCGGACTGCATCGCGGCGGGCACTGCCGACGGTTCGCTGCCGGCCCTCGAACCGCTCGATACCGCGCGGACGCTGTACCAACTGTGGCTGGGCGCCAGCCTGCTGGCCAAGCTGCATCGCACCGAATGCCCCCTCGAACACGCAATGGGCGCGACAAAAAAAATCCTGTCCCTTTGAACCTTTGTGCAGGCTGCCGCTCCGAGACATCATTTGCCAGAAAACTAGACGACCGGTCTATTCATACAAAAGGAATATCCATGCTGAACTTCGATTACTTCAATCCGACCCGCATCGTGTTTGGCGAAGGCAGCATCGCCCGCCTCAATGAGCTGGTCCCGGCCGATGCCCGCGTGCTGGTTCTTTACGGCGGCGGCAGCGCCGAGCGCAACGGCACGCTGGCCGAAGTGGAAAGCGCCCTCGCTGGCCGTATCGTCAAGCGTTTCGGCGGCATCGAGCCCAACCCGGCCTACGAGACGCTGATGGAAGCCGTCGCGCTGATCCGCGCTGAAAAGCTGGACTTCCTGCTGGCCGTCGGTGGCGGATCGGTTATCGACGGCACCAAGTTTGTCGCCGCCGCCGTCAATTACAGCGCCAGCGACGATCCCTGGCACATCCTCGAAACCTTCGGCGCCCACATCACCGACGCGCTGCCGATGGGCGCCGTGCTGACGCTGCCCGCCACCGGCTCGGAGATGAACAACTTCTCGGTGGTCAGCCGCAAGTCGCTGCACGCCAAGCTGCCCTTCGCCAGCCCTCACGTCTTCCCGCGTTTCTCGGTCCTCGATCCGGTCAAGACCTACACGCTGCCCGCCCGTCAGATCGCCAACGGGGCGGTGGACGCCTTTGTGCACGTGGTCGAGCAGTACCTGACCTACCCGGCCAACGCTCCGGTACAGGACCGCTACGCCGAAGGCCTGCTGCAGACCCTCATCGAGGTCGGCCCGCAGGCGCTGGCCACGCCGCAGGATTACGACGTACGCGCCAACCTGATGTGGGCCGCCACCCAGGCCCTCAACGGCCTGATCGGCGCCGGCGTGCCGCAGGACTGGGCCACCCACATGATCGGCCACGAGATCACCGCGATGTTCGGCCTCGACCACGCCCAGACCCTCGCCGTCGTGCTGCCGGCCATGCTCGAACTGCGCCGCGAGGCCAAGCGCGACAAGCTGCTGCAATACGCCGCCCGCGTGTGGAACATCCAGTCCGGCAGCGACGACGAACGCATCGATGCGGCCATCGCCCACACCCGCGCCTTCTTCGAATCCCTCGGCGTGAAAACCCGCCTAGGCGACTACGGCATCGGTGCCGACGCCGTGCCGCGTCTCATCGCCCAGCTGGAAGCCCACGGCATGAGCGCCCTTGGCGAACGCCAGGACGTGGATCTGGCACTTAGCCGCCGCGTGCTCGAAGCCGCCCTCTGATTCCCCCTCAAGCAAGCCCCTCAACCACAAGGAACCTGACCATGACGACCCTCTTCGACCCCGTCCGCATCGGCGACATCGAACTCGCCAACCGCATCGTGATGGCGCCGCTGACCCGCAACCGTGCCACCGGTGGCGTCCCCAACGAGCTGATGGTGGAGTACTACCGCCAGCGCGCCAGCGCCGGCCTGATCATCACCGAAGCCAGCCCGATCAGCCCGCTGGCCCACGGCTACCTCGACACTCCGGGCATCTACACGCCGGAACAAGTCGCCGGCTGGCGCAAGGTGACCGACGCGGTGCACGCCGCCGGCGGCCGCATCGTGATCCAGCTGTGGCATGTGGGTCGCATCTCCCACACCTCCCTGCTGCCCGACGGTGCCGCGCCGGTGTCGTCCACCGCCCGCCGCGCCGAGACGGTGACCTTCACCCGCGAAGGCTTCGTGCCGGTGTCCACACCGCGCGCGCTGCGTGACGACGAGCTGCCCGGCATCGTCGCCGACTACCGCCACGCCGCCCGCTGCGCCATCGAGGCCGGCTTCGACGGCGTCGAGATCCACGCCGCCAACACCTACCTGCTCGACCAGTTCCTGCGCGACAGCGTGAACGACCGCAGCGGCCCCTACGGCGGCAGCATCCCCAACCGGGCCCGCCTGCTGCTCGAAGTGGTCGAAGCGATCAGCGCGGAAATCGGCGCCGCCCGCACCGGCATCCGCCTCAGCCCACTGATGACCTTCGGCGGCAGCTCGCCGGTGGACAGCAACCCGCAAGCCCTCTACGACTACCTGATTGGCCAGCTGGCACCGCAAGGCCTGGCCTTCCTGCACATCATCGAGGGCGAGACCGGTGGCGCACGCGCTCCCGACGGCGCGCCGGCCTTCGACTACGCGGCCCTGCGCCGCGCCTTCGGCGGCCCGTGGATGGTCAACAACGGCTTCAACCGCGGCACCGCCTTCGAGGCCGTGGCCAATGGCGAAGCAGACCTGATCGCCTATGGCCGCGCCTTCATCAGCAACCCCGACCTGGTCCGCCGCCTGAAGGAAGACGCGCCGCTCAACGAGCTGCGCGCCGACAAGCTGTACGGCGGCGGCGCCGAGGGCTACACCGACTATCCCGCGCTGGCCGGCTGATCCCCCCGCAGCCTCGACATCGCCGGGCCAATCAGAGCCGGCGATGTCGCTGGCCCGACCGGAGAAACCCCTGAAAAGTGCGCCCGTTGTCGCCGGAAGTCCCCGCCACGTACAATCCGGGCTCACTTTTTTCAGTTTTGGAATTTTCGGCATGAAGACCCTCATCGCAATCCTCGCTGCCACGTCGCTGCTGTCCGCCTGCGCCGTCTATACGCCTGCCGGCTCGGTGATCGTCGATCCCGGCTCCCGTCCTGCCGGCAATGGTGGTGGCGGCTTCTGCCCGCCGGGCCAGGCCAAAAAGGGTAACTGCTGAACGCAGCGCCGGCGCCGCTGCGCAATGCATCGGCGCACAGCCTGACGGACCGCGTATTCCTCAGTCCTTCAGGCTGCCAAACAACTTGGCCTTGTCCCGATATTCACCGCTCACCCGGTTCAGCGAGAACTCGAGGCGGATGGCGTTCTCCGCGAACTTGGAGCGCTCGCTATCCATCTCGACGGTATTGCCATCAATGGCGCCCTGGGCAGGCACCTGGTACTTCAGGGCAAGCGCCTGGGCCACGCGCTCAGTACGACCTGCCAGATGCCCCGTCGTCGTGGATGCCATCTTCAATTGCGGCACCGGTGGCGTCAGCGCGGCCTGCAAGGCATCCCGCAAATCCACGTCCCGCGCCTTGAAATTGAGCGTGTCCGCATTGGCGATATTCGACGCGATCACCTGCTGGCGCTCCGTCAGCACATTGAATACCCGCTCGTCGTAGTCGTCATCGGTACTCCCCGGCGGCGGCAAGCCCATGTGGCGAGAGTCCGTGCGCAGGCCATTGACCGTAGTCCGCTTGATGTTCTGGGCCACCAGCTCGGCAAAGGACGATCCCGCCTCCCTGCTGCCAGCCATCTCCCTGCCGGTAATCGGCGAGGCATTGGGCTGCGACAAGCCCAGAGGTGCGGCAGGATCAATCAGGGAACTCATGGGCGTACCTTAACATCGCTCGGCCTCACCGTCCCCCGACTATGAAGGGATTTTCTGCCCCATTCCTGGGTATCAGAACATAGCCCGGCAGACAGTTTTCCCATGTACGGTGCACTTGCCTGTGGGGCTTGCCTGTGGGGCTTGCCTGTGGGGGCGAATTCATTCGTCCTCGGACTTCATTTAGCCGGCTGAGGGCGAATGAATTCGCCCCCACAGGTCCCTTCCCTTGCTTGAGGCCTTGCCCTGCAAGGCCTCGGCGGTTTTAGAACACGTGGTTCACACCCAGCATGTAGCCGTTCGGGTCGTAACCCGGCTTGGCGACGGTGCCGACCAGGTTGCCACCGTCGGTCAGGCTGTAGGTGCCGTTGGCCTTGTTGAGGACCTTGCCCCAGGTGCCGTACAGCGTCGTGCTGTCCTGCAGCTTGTAGGCGTAGGCGAGGCCCAGCAGGTTGGCGTCGCGGTTCTTGATCGATTTGTCGTCGAGCTGGCTGTAGCTCACGAAAGCCTTGCCACGCCACACCGGAATGCCGGCACTCACGCTCCAGCCTTCGGCCTTGGAGAGCGTACCCGTGACGTTCTCGTAGTTGCCGCCACTGATCCGGCCCGCCACATAGTTGCCGTACAGCGTCGCAAAACCCAGGTTGTAGCTGCCACCCACCTGCCAGCCGCGCCGCTTGGCCAGGCCGGTCTCCTGCGGGCCCGTCGCCGGGGCGACGTAGCTGCCGTTGTCGAGCTGCCAGGTGGTGAAGGTCGCATTCAGCGGGCCGCCACTGTAGAACAGCGCCAGGTCGCCGCCGCGACCGGCCTTGTCGGTGGTCACGGTCGTTGAACCGGCAGCGACCGGCGTCACCATGTTCACGTTGTTCTCGCTACCGCTGCTCAGCGTCAGCTGGCCGGAGAAGCCCGAGACTTTGGGCGAAGCGTAGACCAGGGAATTATTCAGGCGTGTCGGCATGCCGCCGATCACCGGCAGCAGGCCGGCGGACGAACCAAAGAAGCCGGCGCCCATCGCCGCGGACATCACCGACGAGGTGTAGGAGCCGGCGTACTGACGGCCAGCCGTCACGGTGCCGAAGCGGGTGGAGAGACCCGCGTAGATCTGCCGCGAGAAGATCTGGCTGCCATTGCTGGTCTGGCCGCCGCTGGACACCGCGGTGTTGTTGATGCCCGGCGTGATCGCGCCAGTGCCGACGGAACCGGTGTCGAACAGCAGGCCGGCTTCCATCAGGTAGACCGCCTTCACGTCATCGCCCAGTTCCTTTTCACCCTTGAAACCGATCCGCGAGGAGGACATGCCGCCGGAGCCGATCGTGGACTTCTGGCCGTAGCCGCTGTTGACGGTGGAGGCGCTGACGTCGGCGACGCCGTAGATCGTCAACGTGCCGGACGGGCCGGTCGGCACGCCCATCTGCAGGCCCGCGCCGCGGGCCGGTCCGCCAGTCTGGATCTCGGTCTTCTTCTGTTCTTCCTGGTTCTTCAGCAGTTGCTGGATCAGCTGGCGCTGTTCGGCCAGTTCGCGCTTGAGCGCGTCGATCTCAGTTTCGGCAAAGGCCGGCGCGGCGGCGCCGGTGCCGACGGCGGCCAGCAACAGCAGGCTCAGCGGGCGGCGGACGATGGAGCGCGGGGCGCTGGATGATTTCTTCATGGGTACTCCTCCCTTTTATATGGATCGATGTCCGTGCTTCTTATGGCTTTGGCGCCCGTCCAGGCGGACGGGTGAGATGTGTCGGATGGGTGGCGATGACGTTTTCAGGGCGCAGCAGTCCTCCTCTCCCTTGAAGGAGAAAAATGGGGTTCAACGGGATTGACGCGGGCGCGGCGGGATCGAGCCGGGCTGACGACGGGCGCGGCAAGCCGCTCCCCGCCGCCGGATCAGGCCCTCAGCGCTCGTCGAAACTCACCAGCAGGTGCCCGCTGGTAACGCGGGACTGGCAGGTCAGCACGAAGCCGGCCGCCATCTCGGACGGGTCGAGCGTGAAGTTCTTGTCCATCGTCACCTGCCCCTCCACCACCTTGGCCCGGCAGGTGCAGCACACGCCGGCCTTGCAGGAAAACGGCAGGTCGAGGCCGGCGTGCAGCGCCACGTCGAGCACGTGCTCGTCGGGGCCGATCATCAGCTCGTGGCGCTTGCCGTCGAGCACGACGGACAGCGGAATGGTCCGCTCGGCGGCGCTGGCCTGGGCCGCCTTGGCGCGCGTGCCCACCGGATGGGCGCCGGGCGGCAGGCCGACGGTGAAGCGCTCGGTGCGCACCCGGTCGGCGGGCACGCCGGCCTCGACCAGCGCCGCCTCAGTGGCGGAGATCATCTCGTCCGGCCCGCAGATGAAGACTTCATCCATCGACGCCACCGGCAGCAGCGCGGCGATGATGGCGCGCACCTTGTCGCCGTCGATGCGCCCCTGCAGCAGGTCCACCTCCTGGGCCTGGCGGGACAGCACGTGGATCAGCGTGAGGCGGTCCCGGTAGCGGTCCTTGAGGTCCTGCAGGGCCTCGTTGAACATCACCGAGGACATGCGCCGGTTGCCATACACCAGCGTGAACTTGCTGTCCGGCTGCTCCTCCAGTGTGGAGGCGGCGATCGACAGGATCGGCGTGATGCCCGAGCCGGCGGCAAAGCCCACCCGGTGGATGGCGCGCTTCTTCTTCACCGTGAAGCGGCCGTCCGGCGGCATCACCTGCAGGGTGTCGCCGGCCTTCAGCGCCTGCGCCGCCCAGTTGGAGAACAGCCCGCCCTCCACCGGCCGGATGCCCACCTCCAGCTCGCCACTGCGGGCCAGCCGG
Source organism: Pseudomonadota bacterium (assembly GCA_018241665.1). Taxonomy (GTDB): domain Bacteria; phylum Pseudomonadota; class Gammaproteobacteria; order Burkholderiales; family Rhodocyclaceae; genus Zoogloea. The sequence continues at coordinate 100,717 of JAFEDK010000023.1, read as the reverse complement.
CTGCGCGGGCTGCTGATGGAGTAATTGCGGCGCACGTCCTGCCCGTCGATGGTGGCGCGCAAGGTCAGGAACTGGCCGGGTTCGAAGGCGAAGTCGTCTCTCGCGTCGTCGGGGATCGCAAAGGTGATCGCCACCGCGCCGGCCGCCTCGGGGCTGACGCGCTTGACGGCGAGTTCGTGGAAACGGAGTGCTGTCATGATTTATGGGCCTTAGTAAGGCTTGAAGTAATCGAAGGGCTCCTGGCAATCGAGGCACTTGTAGAGCGCCTTGCAGGCCGTGGAGCCGAACTGGGACGACACGACGGTGTGGATCGAACCGCAGCGCGGGCAGGCCACCTCGTCCGGCGGCGGGCGCCGGCGCACGAACTGCACGACGCTCTCGGCCGGCCGCGTAGCGCCCGGCGGGGCGATGCCATAGGCGCGCAGCTTTTCCTTCGCCGTGTCGCTCATCCAGTCGGTGGTCCACGCCGGGGCCAGGCGGGTGACGACGCGGGCCGAGATACCGGCCTGTGCCAGGCAGGCCTTCACGTCGTCCTCGATCTGCCCCATCGCCGGGCAGCCGGTGTAGGTGGGCGTGATGACCACCTCGACGCCGTCCGCCGTTTCCGCCACCTCCCTCAGGATGCCCAGCTCGCGCAGGGACACCACCGGGATCTCCGGGTCGGTCAGCGGGGCCAGCGTCGCCCAGGTCCGCTCCACCAGCGTGCTCATCGCCCTGCCCTCACCAGGTGGCGCCCGGATGGGCACGGGCCAGGCCCTGCATCTCGCCGAGCAGGTAGCCCAGGTGCTCGGAGTGGCGGCCGAGCTTGCCTTCCGGCACGTAGCCACGCACCGCGGGGCGGCTCAGCGTGGCTTCCGCCAGGGTCTCGTCCACCAGCGCGTCCCAGGCCGCCCGCAGGCTGACCACATCCACGCCGATGCCGCTGGCGACGGCTTCCGTTTCGGCCGGGCTCGGCAGCCAGAACTCCTCCGTGTAGCGGAACAGGTGATCCACCGCGGCCTGGGCGCGGGCGTGGGATTCGTCGGTGCCATCGCCGAGACGCACCACCCAGTCGGCCGCGTGGTGCAGGTGGTAGCGCGCTTCCTTCAGCGACTTGGCGGCGATGGCCGCCAGATCGGCGTCGGCGGAGCGCGTCAGGGCGTCCCACACCAGCACCATCAGCGCGCCGTAGAAGAAGTTGCGCACGATGGTGACGGCGTAGTCCCGGTCCGACGCGGCGTAGCCGACCAGCGGTCCGTGGTGCGGCAGCTCCAGCAGCGTGTAGTTGCGGAAAGCAGTCTCGTCGCGGAAGTAGGCCAGGCTGTCCTCGCTGGCGCCGCCGCCCATCCGCGCGGCGGCCAGCTGGTACAGCAGGCGGGCCTGGCCGATGTGGTCCAGGCTCACGTTGGCCAGCGCGATGTCCTCTTCGAGGATCGGCCCGTGGCCGCACCATTCGGCGTTGCGCTGGCCGAGCACCACGGCGTTGTCCGCCAGGTGCAACAGGTAATCGACAGGCGCGTTCATCACATGTGCCCCACTTCGTCCGGGATCGCGTAGAAGGTCGGATGACGGTAGATCTTGTCGGCGGCGGGGTCGAACAGCTCGCCCTTGTCGTCCGGGTTGCTGGCGGTGATCGCCGCGGACGGCACCACCCAGATGCTCACGCCCTCCTGACGGCGGGTGTAGACGTCACGCGCCATGTGCAGCGCCTGGGCAGCATCGGCCGCGTGCAGGCTGCCGCAGTGCTTGTGCTCGAGGCCCTGCTTGCTGCGGACGAAGACTTCCCACAGGGGCCATTCCTTGAGTGCCGGGGTGTTCATGCTGCCTCCTTGTTCTTGCGTTGCTGTTGTTTGCGGGCGTGGGCCAGGGCCGCGTCGCGCACCCACTGGCCGTCCCGGTGGGCCTTCACGCGGGTTGCCAGGCGCTCCCGGTTGCACGGGCCGTCGCCTTCCACGGTGGCCCAGAACTCGGCCCAGTCGATCTGGCCGTAGTCGTAGTGCTGGCGGGCCTCGTTCCACTTGAGATCGGGGTCCGGCAGGGTGACGCCGAGGACCTCGGCCTGGGGTACGGTGGCGTCCACGAACTTCTGGCGCAGCTCGTCGTTGCCGATGCGCTTGATGCCCCAGCGCAGGCCCTGGGCGCTGTGCGGGCTGTCAGCGTCCGGCGGCCCGAACATGGCGAGGCACTTCCACCACCAGCGGGTCACCGCGTCCTGCACCATCGCTTTCTGGGCGTCGGAGCCCTTCATCATCACCAGCAGCGCTTCGTAGCCCTGGCGCTGGTGGAAGGACTCCTCCTTGCACACGCGCACCATGGCCCGCGCGTAGGGGCCGTAGGAGCAGCGGCACAGAGGGATCTGGTTCATGATCGCAGCGCCGTCCACCAGCCAGCCGATCACGCCCACGTCGGCCCAGCTGAGGGTCGGGTAGTTGAAGATCGAGCTGTACTTGGCCTTGCCGCTGTGCAGCGCTTCGAGCATCTGGTCGCGGCTGGTGCCCAGCGTCTCGGCCGCCGAATAGAGGTACAGCCCGTGGCCGCCCTCGTCCTGCACCTTGGCGATCAGGATGGCCTTGCGCTTGAGGCTCGGCGCGCGGGAGATCCAGTTGCCTTCCGGCAGCATGCCGACGATCTCGCTGTGGGCATGCTGGCTGATCTGGCGCACCAGGGTCTTGCGGTAGGCCTCGGGCATCCAGTCCTGGGGTTCGATGCGGCCGTCGGCGTCGATGCGCGCCTCGAAGGCGGCGTCCTGCGCATCGGGGGTCCGCGAGACACCCGCCGGCTTGGCGGCGGCGTCGGGTATGTCCATTGCCTGGGTATACATCTGTTCTCTCCTTTACACGGGCCGGTCGGCGCAAAGCTCGCCGGCCCTGGTCTTCAGGGCTTGCCGGGTCCGGCCATCCAGGCCGGGGGACGTTTCTGCAGGAAGGCCGCGAAGCCTTCCCGCGCCTCTTCGCTCATGCGCTGGCAGGCGATGCGCTGCGCGGTCTCCTCGGCCGTCGCGGCGTCGAGAGGACGGCCGGCGATTTCCGCGATCAGGGCCTTGGCAGCCCCTTGCGCCTGCGGTCCGCCAGCCAGCAGCGCATCCACCAGACGGCCGACCGCATCGTCGAGCCGCTCGGCGGGGGCCACCTCGTGCACCAGGCCGATGGTCTTGGCGTCGGCGGCGGGAATCCGCTCGGCGGTCTGGAAGTAGCGCAGCGCCTGGCGGGGGCCGATAGCCCGCAGCACGTAGGGGCTGATGACCGCCGGGATGATTCCGAACTTCACCTCCGATGTGGAGAACACCGCGTCGTCCGCCGCCACCGCCATGTCGCAGGCCGCCGCCAGGCCGGTGCCGCCACCCAGCGCAGCCCCCTGCACGCGGGCGATGGTCGGCTTGGACAGCCCGGCCAGCGTCTGCAGCATGGCGGCGAAACGGCGCGCATCGCTCAGGTTGTCGGCTTCGCTGCGGGCCGCGGCGCGCTGCATCCAGTTGAGGTCGGCCCCGGCCGAGAAGTGGCGCCCGCGGCCGGCCAGCACCACCACGCGCACGCCGGTGTCGGCGTCCGCTTCAGCGCAGGCTGCGGCGAGTTCGTCGATCAACTGCTCGTCGAAGGCGTTGAACACCTCCGGCCGATTCATCCACAGCGTCGCCACCGGGCCCTGGCGTTCGATCTGGAGATGGGTATAGGTGCCGTTCATTTGACTACCCTCCTGTCGCTGCGCTCAGTTGCTCAGCGTCCAGTCGCCGTTGCGCACTTCGAGCATGCGGAACGAGGACAGATCGAGCCCCATGTGGTCGCTGGCGGACATGCTGACCTTGCCGCTGGTGCCCACGTAGCCGCGGGTCGCCTCGAGGGCGTCGCGGACCTTGGCCTTGTCGGTGGCGCCGGCGCGCTTGATGGCCTCGACGGCGAGCATCAGGCCGTCGTAGGCGTAGCCGCCGAAGGTGGACACGTCCTGCTTGTAGCGCTCCCGGAAGGCCTTGTCGTAGGCCACAACCACCGGCTTCTGCGGATCGGCGGCGGGCAGCTTGTCCGGCACCAGCTGGGCCGGCGACGGCAGGCGGACGCCCTCCGCGGCCGGGCCGGCGAGCTTCAGGAACTCGTCCGAGGCCACGCCATGGGACTGGTACAGCGGCAACGCGATGCCGAGCTGGCGGTAATTGCGGGTCACGATGGCCGGCCCCTGCCCCAGGCCGAACACGAAGATCGCCTGCACGCCGGGCGCCGACTTCAGCTTGGTGAGCTGCGGGCTCATGTCCGTATCCTTCGGCCCGTAGGTCTCGCTGGCCACCAGGCTGATTCCGTATCTAGCAGCCACCAGCTCGGCTTCCTTCTTGCCGGACTGGCCGAAGCCGCTGGTCTCGGACAGCAGCGCGATCCGCGTGAGGCCGCGCTTCTTCATGTCCTCGAAGACCTTCTCTGCCGCCATGCGGTCGGTATGGGGCGTCTTGAAGACGAACTTCTTCACCGGCTCGACGATGACCACCGCGCCGGCCAGGGAGATGAAGGGCGTACCGGACTTCTCGGCCAGCGGCACCATCGCCATCGTCGCGCCGGTGGTGGTGCCGCCGATCAGCAGGTCCACCTTGTCGTCGTCCAGCAGGCGCTTGGCGAAACCGTTGGCCTTGTTGGCGTCGCTGCCGTCGTCGTAATGGACCAGCTGCAGCGGCCGCCCGAGCACGCCGCCCTTCTTGTTGATGTCCTCCACGTACAGCTGCAGCGTCTTCAGTTCCGGGTCGCCGAGAAAGGCGGCCGGGCCGGTGACCGACAACACCGAGCCGATGCGGATCGGCTCGGCGGCCTGGGCGGCCAGGCTCGCCAGTGCCACGGCCGCGCCGGCGGCGAGTTTCCTGAAAGTCTTATTCACTGGGTGTCTCCTCCTTATCCTGCTTATGGTTGTCAGATGCGTTCGATGACCATCGCGATGCCCTGCCCGACGCCGATGCACATGGTGCAAAGGGCGTAGCGGCCGCCGCGGCGCTGCAGTTCGTAGAGGGCGGTGGTGACCAGCCGGGCGCCGCTCATGCCCAGTGGATGGCCCATCGCGATGGCGCCGCCGTTGGGATTGACGCGCGCCTCGTCGTCCGCCAGCCCGAGCTCGCGCAGCACCGCCAGGGACTGGGCGGCGAAGGCTTCGTTGAGTTCGATAACGTCCATCTGGTCGAGGCTCAGCCCGGTCTGGGCCAGCACCTTGCGCACCGCCGGCACCGGCCCGATGCCCATGACCCGCGGCGCCACGCCGGCGGTGGCCATTCCGACCACCCGTGCGCGGGGCGTCAGCCCATGGCGGGCCATCGCCGCGGCGGAAGCCAGCAGCAGCGCGCAGGCACCGTCATTCACACCAGACGCGTTGCCGGCGGTGACGCTCAGCTCGGGGCCATTGACGCCCTTCAGCCGAGCCAACGATTCCAGCGTGGTGTCGGGGCGCGGATGCTCGTCGGCGGCGAACAGCAGCGGCTCGCCCTTCTTGCGCGGGATCTCCACCGGCACCAGCTCGTCGGCAAAGCGCCCCGCCTCGTGGGCGGCGGCCCAGCGCTGCTGGGAGCGCAGCGCGAAGGCGTCCTGGTCGGCGCGGGCGATGCCGAAGTCGGCCGCCACGTTGTCGGCGGTCTGCGGCATCGAGTGGGTGCCGTGCAGCTGGTGCATCAAGGGATTGATGAAGCGCCAGCCGATGGTGGTGTCGTAGATCGCGGCCTGGCGGGAAAAGGCCGCGTCGGCCTTGCCCATCACGAAGGGCGCGCGGGACATGCTCTCCACGCCGCCGGCGATCATCAGGCTGGTTTCGCCGGCCTTGATGGAGCGCGCCGCCAGCCCAACCGCGTCGAGGCCGGAGCCGCACAGGCGGTTGACCGTTGTACCCGGCACGTCGATGGGCAGCCCGGCCAGCAGGCCGGACATGCGCGCCACATTGCGGTTGTCCTCGCCAGCCTGGTTGGCGCAGCCGAAGACGATGTCGTCCACTGCCGTCCAGTCCACGCCCGCATTGCGGCGCATAAGGGCCTTGAGGGGAACGGCGCCGAGGTCGTCGGGCCGCACGGCCGCCAGCGTGCCGCCGTAGCGGCCGATGGGGGTGCGGATTGCGTCGCAGATGAAGGCTTCGTTCATGTTGTCGGTCTCCTTCACTGCAGCTTGGGGCGCTGGTCGATGACACGGCGGGCCTTGCCGGTCTGGGTGCGCGGGATGGTGTCGAAGTCCATCACCTGCACGCGGGTCGAGATGCCGATGATGGTCTTGATGTGGTGGGCTACGCTGCGGCTGATTTCCTCGATGGCGCCGCGACCGACCTTGCCGGTCAGCTCGCGCTGCAGCTCGCAGCGCACCTCGACGTTGTCCAGGTGGCCGTCGCGGGTCAGCACGATCTGGTAATTGCCGGTCAGACGCGGCTCGCGCAGGATCTGCTCCTCGATCTGGGTCGGGAATACATTCACGCCGCGCACGATCAGCATGTCGTCGGAGCGCCCGACGATCTTGTCCATGCGCCGGAACGACCGCGAGGTCGGCTTGAGCAGGCGGGTCAGGTCGCGGGTGCGGTAGCGGATGACCGGGAAACCCTCCTTGGTCAGCGAGGTGAACACCAGTTCGCCTTGCTCGCCGTCCGGCAGCACCTCGCCGGTTTCCGGGTCGATGATCTCCGGGTAGAAATGGTCTTCCCAGATCACCGGACCATCCTTGCTCTCGATGCACTCGCAGGCCACGCCGGGGCCCATCACTTCGGTCAGGCCGTAGATATCCACCGCGTCGAGCCCCAGCTTGCGCTCGATCTCGGCGCGCATGCCCTGCCCCCACGGCTCGGCGCCGAAGATGCCGACCTTGAGGGAGATCTCCTCCGGCGGGATGCCCAGGCGCTCGAACTCCTCGGCGATCACCAGCGAATAGGACGGGGTGACCATGATGATGTCCGGCCGAAAGTCGAGGATCTGCTGGACCTGCTTTTCGGTCTGGCCACCGGACATCGGCACCACGGTGCAGCCAAGGCGCTCGACGCCGTAGTGGGCGCCGAGGCCGCCGGTGAACATGCCGTAGCCGTAGGCCACGTGGACCATGTCGCCGGGCCGGCCGCCGGCCGCGCGGATGGAGCGGGCGACCAGGTTGGCCCAGTTGTTCAGGTCGTTCTCGGTGTAGCCGACCACCACCGGCTTGCCGGTGGTGCCGCTGGAGGCGTGCAGGCGGCGGATCTGCTTCACCGGCACAGCAAACAGCCCGAAGGGGTAGTTGTCGCGCAGGTCCGACTTGGTCATGAAGGGGAAGCGGCCGAGGTCGGCCAGGGACTTCAGGTCGTCCGGGTGGACGCCCTTGTCGAGGCACTTACGGCGGTACGGCTCCACGTTGTCGTAGGTGTGGCGCACGGACCACTTGAGGCGCTCGAGCTGGAGCGCGGCGATCTCGTCGCGGCTGGCGGTCTCGATCGGGTCGAGCTCGCCGGGTTGGGGCAACTTGGCGGTCACGGGGTGTTTCTCCTCATCCTTTGTTGTCGATCACTTCGCCGGAGATCCGGTAGCTCTTGCCCCGGAACAGGGCGAGGGTCCGGCCTTCGCCGTCCCGCACGGTGACGTCGTAAACGCCGGTGCGGCCGGAGGCGGACTGTTCGACGGCCTCTGCCTGCAGCGTGTCGCCCTCTCGCCCAGGGGCGAGGAAGTCGATATGGCACGCGGAGGCGACCGTGTTCTTGTTGTAACTGTTGCAGGCGTACGCGAAGGCGGTGTCCGCCAGCGTGAAGATCAGGCCGCCGTGGCAGATGCGGTGGCCGTTGAGCATGTCCTCGCGGACCGGCATGGAGATCCGCGCGTAGCCGGGACGGATCGCCTCGATGCGCATGCCGAGAGCCTGGGTGGCCCGGTCGCGGGACCACATGCTGTCGGCGACGGCTTCGGCCAGCGCCTGGGCGGCGTCGGGGCCGTGTTCAGTCATGGATCTTCCTTCCGGCCAGCACCCGCTGCTGGATCAGCGGCGAGACCCGGTAACGGTCTTCGCCGTAGAACTGGGCCAGATTGGCGAGTACCGCGCAGATCGCCGGCAAGCCGACCAGGTCGGCCCAGGCCAGCGGCCCACGGGGATAATTGACGCCGAGGCGCATCGCCGCATCGGCGCCGGCCGCGTCGCAGACGCGCTGGTTCACCGCGTCCGCCGCTTCGTTGGCAAGCATCGCGACGGTGCGCATCACCGCCAGCCCCGGCACGTCGCCGAGGCGCGAGACGGCGAAGCCCGCCGCCTGCAGCAGGCCGATGGCCGCGCCGACAGCCGGTGCCCAGCAATTGACGGCGGCGCCCAACGCGATGCGCGGCGCGCTGTGGTAATCCAGCGCGAGGTCGATCAGCACCAGGTTGGCGATGCCCGTTTCCGCCGCCCGCCGCGTCGCGGTGCGGCCATCGGTGACGAAGACCACCGCCTCGCCGACCGCCGCGATACGCTCGTCGCCAGCCGCGCCCCAGGTGTAGCTGACACCGCGCTCGTGGAGCCGGTCGGCCAGCGCCAGCGCCGCCGGGGATTCGCCGTACAGGGTGATCGCGCCCGGCAGGGTCTGGGCGACGGCCTCCTTCGGCTGCGGCCGTTCGGCGCCTTCCCGGTAATCGTAGAAACCGCGGCCCGTCTTGCGCCCGAGGAAACCGGCGTCCACCAGCTCCTGCTGGATCAGCGACGGCGTGAAGCGCGGGTCGTTGTAGAAGGCCGACCACACGGAGCGCGTCACCGCGAAATTCACATCGTGGCCGATCATGTCCATCAGCTCGAAGGGGCCCATGCGGAAGCCACCGGCGTCCCGCAGCAGTGCGTCGAGGGTGGCGCAATCCGCGCCGCCTTCGCCGAGGATGCGCAAGGCTTCGGCGTAGTACGGCCGGGCGACCCGATTGACGATGAAGCCGGGCGTCGAGCGGGCGTGCACCGGCGTCTTGCCCCAGGCCGCGGCGGTGGCGAACAGGGTTTCGGCGACGGCGGCATCGGTGGCCAGGCCGGAGACGATTTCCACCAGCGCCATTAGCGGCGCCGGGTTGAAGAAATGCAGGCCGGCCAGGCGCTCCGGCCGCTGCAGCGCGGCGCCGATGGCGGTCACCGAGATGGATGAGGTGTTGGTGCCGAACAGGCAGTCCGCCGCGACGATGTCTTCCAGGCTGCGGAACAGGCCCTGCTTGGCGCCCAGGTCCTCGACGATGGCCTCGATCACCAGTGCGGCGTCGGCCAGTTCAGCCACGGCTTCCACGGCAATCAGGCGCTCGCTGGCGGTGCGGGCCGCGTTGGCATCGATGCGGCCTTTGTCGGCGAGCCGCGCGAACTGGGCGCGGATCGCCGCTACGGCCTGGGCCGCTGCGCCAGGCCGGTTGTCCACCAGCTTGACGACATGCCCGGCGGCGGCGGCCACCTGGGCGATGCCGGCGCCCATCGCACCGGAACCGACCACGGCGACGACGGCAGAGGGGTTCAAGGCAGCACTCACGCTCATTCCCCCGTGAACTTCGGTGCGCGCTTTTCCATGAAGGCGGCGACGCCTTCGGCGTAGTCCGCGCTCCAGCCCAGTTCGCGCATGAAGCCGCCCTCGAAGGAGAGCTGCTGCTCCAGCGTGTGGCCCGGCGCCGCGTGCAGTGCCTGGCGAGTGCGCACCAGGGCCTTGGTGGGCATGGCGGCGAGCTGGGTGGCGAGGCCGTCCACGCGGGCGGCGAACTCGGCATCGTCGTAGGCGGCCCAGATCAGGCCCCAGTCGGCGGCCTTGTCGGCGGGCAGCTTTTCAGCCAGCAGCGCCAGGCCCATCGCCCGCGCCATGCCGACCCGTTGGGGCAGGAACCAGGTGCCGCCGGTGTCGGGCACCAGGCCGATCTTGCTGAAGGCCTGCAGGAAGGACGCCGAGCGGGCCGCCACCACCAGGTCGCAGGCCAGCGCCACGCTGGCGCCGGCACCGGCAGCGATGCCGTTCACCGCGGCGATGGTCGGCACGCGCAGGTTCTGCAGGCGCAGCACCAGCGGCTTGTAGTTGCGCTCGACGACATTGCCGATGTCGGGCATCGCGCCATCGGGCGTCCTGGCCATGTCCGGGTCGGCCAGATCCTGGCCGGCGCAGAAGGCGCGCCCGGCACCGGTCAGGACCAGCACGCGAACATTCTTGTCGGCCTGCAGCACATCGAGGGCATGCCGCAGTTCGGCGTGCATCTCGCCGGTGAAGCTGTTGAGCTTGTCCGGCCGGTTGAGGGTCAGGCGAGCAACGCCCTCCTCCACCGTATAGAGGATGTTCTGGTATTCCATGACGGGGCTCCTTCAGGCGTGGTAGCGGCGCTGCACCACGCGGAAGCGGTTGGCGACGAAGGCCGAGTCGGCGTAGGCCGCGTTGGCCGCCGGGTTGCCGCCGGTGCCGTGGTAGTCGGAGAAGGCCGCCGACTGATTGACGAACACGCCGCCGCTCAGGTTGATGGACAGGGCGACCTTGCTGCGCCAGGTGGCTTTGGTCATCGCATCGAGCACGTCCTGGCGCGTCGAATAGACGCCGACCGTCAGCGCGCCGTGGGTGGCGACGGCCCGCTCGGACAACGCGATGGCCGCCGCCGTATCGGCCGTCTTGACGATGAAGCTGATCGGGCCGAAGCGCTCTTCCATATAGAGCCGCTCGTCGGCCGCATCGCAGGCCAGCAGCACCGGCGTGCGCACGCGGGCCGCCGGGAAGTCCGGGTTCTCCAGCGTCTTCGAGGCCAGCACCACCTGCCCCAGCTCGCCGCTGTCGGCCAGCGCGATGCGTTCGAGGGTGTCGTTCGACTGGATCGCGCCGAGCACCGCATGGGCGACTTCCGGCTTGGACAGGAAACGCTCGACGGCGCGGGCCAGGTCGGCACACACCTCGTCGTAAGTCTTGTGGCCTTCGTCGGTATCGATGCCGCCGGCCGGGACGAAGATCGCCTGGGAGGTGGTGCACATCTGCCCGGAGTACAGGGACAGCGTGAAGGCCAGGTTGCCGAGCGTCGCCTTGTAGGCGTCCGTCGAGTCGATCACGATGTTGTTCACCCCTGCCAGCTCCGCATAGACCTGGGCCTGGCGGCAGTTGTCGATGAGCCATTGGCCGAACACGTTGCTACCGGTGAAATCCACCGACTTGATCGCCGGATGGGTGGCCAGCGCCTGGGTGGTGGCGCGCTTGTCCGTCACGCACAGGCTGACCAGATCGGGATCGAGGCCGTTCTCGGCCAGCACGGCGCGGATCGTCCGCACGGTGATGGCGGCCGGCAGGATCGCGTTGCTGTGCGGCTTGACGATCACCCCGTTGCCGGTGGCCAGCGCGGCGAACAGGCCCGGATAGGTGTTCCAGGTCGGGAAGGTGCCGCAGCCGATCACCAGCGCCACGCCGCGCCCGACGATCTCGAAATGCTTCTTCATCACCAGCGGCGGGTTCTTGCCCTGGGGCTTTTCCCAATGGGCCTCGGCGGGGACGAAGCTCTGTTCGCGCCAGGCGTAGGCGAGCGCTTCGAGGCCGCGGTCCTGCGCATGGGGCGCGCCGGCCTGGAAGGCCATCATCCAGCCCTGCCCGGTGGTCTGCATGACCGCGTGGGCAATCTCGAAGCTCTGCTTGTTGAGGCGGTCGAGGATTTCCAGGCAGATGCCGGTGCGGCCCCGGGCGCCGACAGCCTGCCATTCCGTCATGGCCGTCTGTGCGGCTTCGATCAGCACGTCCGGCGTGCACACCGGGTAGCTCGTACCCAGCTCGACACCGTAGGGCGAGGTTTCATCACCGTGCCAGCCGGTCTGGCCAGGCTGCCCCAGCTCGAAGTGCTGCCCCTTGTGGGCTTCGAATGCGCGGCGGCCGTCTTCGGGCGCGGTTTCGCCGTACAGCTTGGGACTGGGCATTTCCGGGTAGGCCGACCAGTAGCCCCGGGTAGCGATGGCCGCCAGGGCGCCATCGAGCGTGCTGCGATACTTCTCGAACAGGGGGTGCGTCATCTTGTGTCTCCGTCGGGTTTGCTCTCCTGATCTAAACGTTACAAATTGAACTGATTTAAGTCAATGCTTGGTATCGAATTTTTCTGCTAGAAAGATTCTGAGTTACGTTTAACAGAACTAGTTTCTCTTCTTATTTTCATTTTAAAACATCAACTTAATTGATTTCTCTGCCGATCAAAGCCGGCGACACCGACAACAAAGCGATTCAATTCGCGCCCATCCCGAGATTTATTTGATACATTTTTATTGACGTAATTTATTTTTATGTATCACTACTAACCCCGCACTCCGGATGGTCTTGCTGGCCGGGTGCGAACACCAATCAAACAGGAGGAGCACGATGAGCAGTCACAAGGAACGTTTCGCCGACAAGATGGAATTTCCGCCGGCCACCCCGCAGCCCAACGTCTATCCGCTGTCGTGGCACAGCCATACGAAGAAGTTGCAGGAAGTGTGGGAAGCCTCGCTGCGCGAGAACTGGGACCCGGAAATGCTGCCGTGGGACACCCTGGATCTGGACAGCTACAGCTGGGAGGAGCGCGAGGCCATCGCCTACTGGTGGAGCTTGCTGTCGGTGTTCGACGCCTCCGCTCCGCCGGTTTTTGCCGAGGCGTTGGTCAAGACCTACGAGGTCCATGAGGAAGACCCGGTGCGCAAGTGCTTCTTCTCGGTGACCCGCGACGAGCAGAACCACGAGATCATGTGCGGGCTACCTGTTCCTGTCCGCCGTGCTGTTCGAGCCGCCGATGGAGTTCTGGGACCTGCCGGCCGACTTCATCGCCAACCAGCGCGAGGCGGAGGAAGTGGCCCGCGCCGCCGGTTTCGGCATCCCCACCTATGAGGCCAAGCTGCAGAACTGGAAGAACACCATGCTCAACCTGAAGGGCGTGCTCGACCGCTACGACATCCCCTTCCCTGCCATTCCCGAGGTCGGGATCTCCGGGCAGGAGATCAGCGACATCGAGATGGAAGACATCATCCCGGTGTTCTGACGGAGAGGCCGCCATGTCCCGCATCATCATGCAAGCATCGGGTCGCTCGGTGGATTGCGCCTACGGCGACACCGTGCTGATGGCCCTCGAGAAGGCCGGCTACGCGCTGCCCAACAACTGCCGCGCCGGCGCCTGCGGCGAGTGCAAGGTCAAGGTCGTGTCCGGCCAGTTCGATCAGGGCATGGTCCTGGACATGGCCCTCTCCGCCGACGAGCGTCGGCAGGGCTACGGCCTGATGTGCATGGCCAAGCCCCTGTCCGACGAGCTGGTCATCGACTGGGGCAGCGAAGACGCCCGCCCCAAACTGTTCCCGCCGCGGGAGGACGCGCTGTTCGTGGTCACCGACAAGCACCCGGTCGCCGAGCGGGTGGTCGAGCTACGCCTGCGCCCGGTGGGCCAGCCGCTCCGCTACTGGCCCGGCCAGTACGTGACCCTCGGCAACCCGCGCGCCGGCATCCCGGCCCGCGCCTACTCCATCGCCGGCGCCCCGCGCCCGGACGGGGAGATCGTGCTGCAGGTTGCCCGTGCCGACGATGGCCTCACCAGCGCATGGATCCATGACGCGCTGGCGGTCGGCGACAGCGTCAAGCTGTCCGGCGCCTACGGTACCTTCATCGGCGATCCGGGCGTGGACACGCCGGTGCTGTGCCTCGCCGCCGGCACCGGGCTGGCGCCGATCCTGGCCCTCACCGAGGCGGCGCTGCGGCGCGGCTTCCGCCGTCCGGTCACGATTCTGTGCTCGGCGCGCACCGAAGCCGACCTGTACGGCCGCGGGCTGATGGCCTGGAGACGCACCAAACACCGCAATTTCGACTACGCCTTCACGCTCACCCGCGAGGAACACGCCGGCTACCTGCACGGCCGCATCGACACGGTGCTGCCGGCACGTTTTCCGGACCTGTCGCGGCACACCGTCTTCGCCGCCGGCAGCCCGGCCTTCGTGGACAGCTGCGTCACCGCCGTGCGGGCGCTGGGGGCAAAGACGGAGCAAATCCACAGCGAAGGTTTCTTCGCGCAACAACAGGCGGGGGACGTAGACCTAGCCCCCCTGCTCGCCCTCTGAGCTCCGCGGCCCGGCCTTGCCCGGCGGGCCGCGCTACCCAGACCGGGAGGGAGTCGCTACACTCCCCGGCTTCGCCGAAGATCTGCCACCCCGTCCCGTGCTCCCCCCGATCCAGCAACGCCTCGAAGACTTCCGCCAGCAGGGCCGCGTGCAGGCTGGCTCCCTGATCATCTCCGTGTTCGGCGATGCGGTGCTGCCACGGGGAGGCCGGATCTGGCTGGGCAGCCTGATCCGCCTGCTCGAACCCATCGAGCTCAACGAGCGGCTGATCCGCACCTCGGTGTTCCGGCTCGCCAAGGAAGAATGGCTGCGCACCGAACCTTCAGGCCGGCGCACCGACTACCTGCTGACGCCGTCCGGCCAGCGGCGCTTCGAAGAAGCCTCGCGCCACATCTACGCCTCCAACGCACCCCTGTGGGACCGCCGCTGGCGCCTGATCCTGACGGTCAGCGAGCTGACACCGAAGGAGCGCGACCACCTGCGCCGCGCGCTGTTCTGGCAGGGCTTCGGCGCCCTCGGCGGCGACTGCTTCGTGCACCCCGGCGCGGATCTGCCCACCGCCTTCGACGCGCTGATCGCCGAGGGCCTGGGCGATGTGCTCGGCAAGCTCAAGCCGCTGGTGGCGGCCGACGCCCAACTCGGCGGCTCGGCCAGCGACCACGACATGGTGCACGGCGCCTGGAACCTGCAGGAGCTGGCCGACATGTACGCCGGCTTCGTCGCCCGCTACCAGCCGGTGCTCGGCCAGCTGCGCGACGGCCAGGACCCGGTGGACGACGAAAGCGCCTTCCTGCTGCGCGTGCTGCTGATCCACGATTACCGGCGCCTGCTGCTGCGCGACCCGGAGCTGCCCGACGTGCTGCTGCCGACCGGCTGGCCGGGGCAACAGGCACGCATGCTGTGCCGCGAAATCTACCGCCGCCTGCTGACGCCCTCCGAACGCCACCTGGACCGGCATTTCCAGCTGGCCGACGGCCACACACCGGAAGCCTCGCCCACCCTGCTCGAACGCTTCCGCGAGGCCGACCCACTAGCCTGAGCCAGCACTTGGACGCAAGGCTCGCCGCCGGCCGGAATTTGCTCTTGTCATGCAGCGCCCCTCGCGCGTCTAATACGCGGCTTTTTCATTGGAAGGGCCGCAAACGATGTACTCCTCCACCTTCATCTTCGCTGCAAAGCCTTTCGACGCGGAATTCCACCACCTCGACGATGCCATCGCCAGCGCCGCCCGGACGATTCCGGGCTACCTCGGCGAAACCACCTGGGAAAATCCGCAAACCGGCCTCGTCTCCAATGTGTACTACTGGGACAGCCTGGAGGCCCTGCAATCCCTGGTCACCCACCCCCTTCACCTGGAAGCCAAAGAGAAACAGGCACGCTGGCTCGACGGCTACCAGGTCATCATCTCCCAGGTGCTGCGCACCTATGGAGACGGCCGCCTGGGCGGATTGCCCGGACCTTTCTGACGGGCCCGTTCACCCTTCCTTCTGCCGCAGGGCCACCAGCGGCACCACATCCGGAATGTGGATGCGCGGGCGATCCGGCTCCACGGCCGTCAGCGGCGCGGTCTCCACCATCGTCGCCAGGCAACGGCGGGTCAGGTCCTGGTAGGTGGCAGTGCCTTCGCCCTTCCAGCGGATCTCCTCTTCCGTCAGCGCCCGCACGACCTTGGCCGGCATGCCCGCCACCAGCATCCGCGGCGGAATCTCCATGCCGGCCTTGACGAAGGCCGAGGCGGCGACGATGGCTTCTTCGCCGATCGACGCGTTGTCCATGATCACCGCGTTCATGCCCACCAACGCATTGCGCCCGACCCGGCAGCCGTGCAGCACCGCGCCGTGGCCAATGTGGCCGTCCTGCTCGACCACCGTGTCGGTGCCGGGAAAGCCGTGCATCACGCAGGTATCCTGCAGATTGGCGCCGCGCTCCAGGATCAGCCGGCCGAAGTCGCCGCGCAGGCTGGCACACGGGCCCACGTAGCAGCCGGGGCCGACGATCACGTCGCCGATCAGCACTGCGGAAGGATGCACATAGGCGCTCGGATCGACCACCGGCACAATGCCGTCGATGGCGTAGACTTTCAGGGAATTCACTGCTGTTCTCCTTTTTGGGTTGTTGTGTTACATCTTCATCGATATTTTCGTGTTTTTGTAATTATTTCGGCGAGCGAACGATGAGCGAAGACCTGGAAGGGAAACACGGCGTCCAGTCCCTGGAGGTGGGCATGAGCATCCTCAGGGCCATGACCACCGGCAAACGCTCGATGATGCTGAAGGACATTGCGGCGGCGGCCGGCATGCCGCCGTCCAAGGCCCACCGCTACCTGGTCAGCCTGATCCGCAGCGGCCTCGTCGAGCAGGACCCGCAGACTTCCCGCTACGACCTCGGCCCCTTCGCGCTGAGCCTCGGACTCGTCGCCCTTGACCGCATCGATCGCATCCGCCTGGGCCTCAACGCAATCACCGACCTGCGCGACGCGGTCAACGAGACCACCGCCCTCGCGGTATGGAGCGACAACGGGCCAGTGGTGGTGCGCTGGGAGCGGCCGCGCCGGCCGATCACCGTCAATGTCGTCACCGGTACCACGCTCGGCCTGCTCAGCTCCGCGGTCGGCCAGGTGTTCTGCGCGTGGCTGCCGGAGCGCCAGGTCGAACCGCTGATCCAGCGGGAGATTGAAGCCGGCCGCAGCCAGGCCGGCATCGCCAGTATGGACGACGCGCGCCAGCTGCTCGCCGACGTCCGTGCCCGCGGCCTGTCGGTGATCTCCGGCAACTACATCCTGCGCGGTGTCGAAGCCGTCGCGGCGCCGGTCTTCAACTTCAAGAACGAGATCACGCTGGCCATCGTCCTCGTCGCCGTCGAAGGCTCGATGGACCTCACCGAGCACAGCCCCACCCTCGCCGCGCTGCGCGACGCCGCCCACGCCCTGTCCCAGCGCCTCGGCGCCACCCTCTGATCCTCTCTCCCTGAAGCAGGCCTGCCGCTTCGTCCGGCAGCGCTTTCGCTCGCCTTCTCGAAAATTGGATACATAAATTTTCGTTGACGTTGTTTTTTGTATCACTTCTAATAAACAGAACGAATTACAAAATACAGAACACCGTCAGCGCCCGCGCTGGCGCCATCCAAGGAGGAGACCCCGATGCACGTCCGACACTTCGCAGTTCGACCGGGAGGCCGCCGCTGATGCTTGCCCAGTTCCTGCAGTTCCTTTTTTCCGGCATCACCGTCGGTGCCACCTACGCACTGGCGGCCCTCGGCTTCACGCTGATCTACAACGCCAGCAACGTCATCAACTTCGCCCAGGGCGAGTTCATCATGCTGGGCGGCATGCTCGCGGTGTTCTTCGCCCAGTCCGGCCTGCCGCTGCCGGCGGCCATGCTGCTGGCGATCCTGGTGCCTGCCGGCGTCGGCGTGCTGATCGAGAAGCTGGCCATCGAGCCGGTGAAAGGCGCCGAAACGGTGAGCCTGATCATCATCACCATCGGCGCCTCGCTGGTGATCCGCGGGCTGGCGGCGGTCGGCTTCGGCAAGGGCACCTTCAGCCTGCCGGCCTTCTCCGGCGAGACGCCCATCGACGTGCTCGGCGCCACGCTGATGCCCCAGAGCCTGTGGGTGCTGGGCGTTACCGCCGCCGCGGTCGGCGCGCTGTGGTACTTCTTCAACTACAGCCTGGCCGGCAAGGCCATGCTGGCCACCGCCTGCAACCGCATGGCGGCGCAACTGGTCGGCATCGACACCAACGGCGTGCTGTTCCTCAGCTTCGCTCTGTCGGCGGGCATGGGCGCCCTCGGCGGCATCCTCATCGCGCCGCTGACCCTCACCGCCTACGACGTGGGCGTGATGCTGGGCCTCAAGGGCTTCGTCGCGGCGGTGCTGGGCGGCCTCGGCAACGGCCTCGGCGCAGTGGTCGGCGGGCTGCTGGTTGGGCTCATCGAGGCCCTCGGCGCCGGCTACATCTCGTCGGCCTACAAGGACGCGATCCCCTTCGTGCTGATCCTGCTGATCCTCTTCTTCATGCCCCGCGGCCTGTTCGGCGCGCGCCTCACCGAACGGGTGTAAGCCATGCGAACCTCTCCCTACATCGGCCTGCACATCGTCATCGCGATCCTCGCGCTGCTGCCCTTCGTGCTGCCCAACAGCTTCTACCTCGACCTGGCGATCCGCATGGCGATCAACGCGGTGATCGTCCTCGGCCTCAACCTGCTGATCGGCTTCGCCGGCCAGATCAGCCTCGGCCACGCCGGCTTCCTCGGCATCGGCGCCTACGCATCGGCGGTGCTGCCGACCCATTTCAACCTGCATCCGCTGCTCGCCATGGGTGTCGGTGCCGCGCTGGCCGGCTTGCTGGCCGCGCTGGTGGCGCGCCCGATCTTCCGCCTGAAGGGCAACTACCTGGCGATGGCGACCCTCGGCCTGGGCATCATCCTCAACATCGCGCTGCGCAACGAGGCGGCGTGGACCGGCGGCCCCGACGGCATGCCGGTGCCGGCCCTCGGCCTGGCCGGCTTCGAGCTGAGCGGCGACCGCCAGTGGTACTGGGTCGTCGCCGCGCTGCTGGCGGTCAGCGTGTGGGCCTCCCTCAACCTCATCGACTCGCCCTTCGGCCGCGCGCTGCGCGCCCTCCACGGCTCCGAGGTGGCTGCCCGCGTAGTGGGCGTGGACGTGGCCCGCTACAAGCTCGCCATCTTCGTGATGTCGGCAGTCTTCGCCAGCCTGATGGGCAGCGTGACCGCCCATTACATCGGCTTCGTGACGCCCGGCGTGGCCGACTTCTTCCACTCCATCGAGCTGGTGACGATGGTCGTCATCGGCGGCATGGCCTCGGTGTATGGCTCCCTGATCGGTGCCGTGCTGCTCACCGCCCTGCCCCAGGCGCTGGCCACCTTCGAAGGCTGGGAGACGGTGGTCTTCGGCGCGATCCTGATGCTGAGCATGATCTTCCTGCCCCGCGGCCTGGTCCCGACCCTGGCCGCCCGTTTCGGGAGGGGCGCGTGATGCCGCTGCTCGAAGTCTCCGCCCTGTCCATCCACTTCGGCGGCGTGAAGGCCGTGCAGGACGTCAGCTTCAACATCGACGCCGGCGTGGTGTACGCGGTCATCGGCCCCAACGGCGCCGGCAAGACCACGCTGTTCAACCTGATCACCGGCGTGTACCGGCCGACCCACGGCGACATCCGCCTGGACGGCGAGACCATCGCCGGCCGCTCGCCGGAAGCCCTGGCCCGGCGCGGCGTGGCGCGCACCTTCCAGAACCTGCAGGTGTGCATGAACATGAGCGCCCTCGAAAACGTGATGGTCGGCGCCCACCTGCGCCTCGACCGCAACCTGCTCAAGGCCGCGCTGCGTTTTCCGGCCCTGACGCGGCGGGACGCCGAACTGCGCGAGGAAGCCGCCGAGCTGATGCGTTTCGTCGGCCTGATCGACTACCTGTCGGCCCGCGCCGACGCCATGCCCTACGGCGCCCTCAAGCGCCTGGAGATCGCCCGCGCGCTGGCCATGCGGCCGCGCCTGCTGTTCCTCGACGAACCGGCCGCCGGCCTCAACCCCAGCGAAACCCTGGAGGTGGACGCGCTGGTGCGGCGCATCGCCGACTCCGGCGTGACCGTCGTCCTGGTCGAGCACGACATGAAGATGGTCATGAACCTGTCCGACCGCATTCTGGTGCTCGACTACGGCCGCAAGCTGGCCGAAGGCAGCGCCGCCGAAGTCCGCCGCAACCCGGACGTGATCGCCGCCTACCTGGGCGCCCACGCCTGAACCCCGGAGCATCGCCCGATGGAAATCACCCTGTCCCGCAGCGCCGCCCCCATGGCCCCGTCCGCTCCGCTGCCGTTCTCTTCGGATCACCCTGCCGCCACCGGCGCAGCGCCGCTGCTGCGCGTCGAAGGGCTGACCAGCGCCTACGGCCGCATCCAGGCCCTCAAGGGCATCAGCCTTGAGCTGCGGCGCGGCGAAACCGTAGCCCTGGTCGGCGCCAACGGCGCCGGCAAGACCACCTTCCTGCGCGCCCTGTCCGGCGTGCAGCCGATCAGCAGCGGCCGCATCCTCTTCGACGGCGAGGACATCTCCACGCTGCGCGCCGACAAGCGCATGCGCCGCGGCATCTGCCAGTCGCCCGAGGGCCGCCAGGTCTTCGGGCCGCTGTCCATCGAGGACAACCTGCGCCTCGGCGCCTACACCCAGCCGCGCCAGCAGGTGGCCGGCGACCTGGAGCGCGTCTATGGCCTGTTCCCGGTGCTCGCCGAAAAGCGCCGCATGCCCGCCGGCACCCTGTCCGGCGGGCAGCAGCAGATGCTGGCCATCGGCCGCGCGCTGATGGGCCGGCCGCGCCTGCTGCTGCTCGACGAGCCGTCGATGGGCCTCGCGCCGCTGCTGGTGGAAGAGGTCTTCGCCGTGGTCAAGGCCCTCAAGGCCGAAGGCATGAGCATCGTGCTGGCCGAGCAGAACGCCTTCGCCGCCCTGGCCCTGGCCGACCGGGGCTATGTGCTGGAAACCGGCACAGTCGCACTCGAAGGCAGCGGCACGGAGCTGATCGGCAACGAACAGGTGCGCAGCGCGTACCTGGGGATGTAGCGGAAAACCGGGCACGCTCGCCTCCACGATTGAAAAAGACGGCCCGCAGCCCCAGCTTGTCTGAGGAGTCCGGACCAGCGCTGCTTCAAGCACAGGTCCGGACCGCGCAGCCTGGCTTAGAACACGTGGTTCACACCGAGCATGTAGCCGCTCGGGTCGTAACCCGGCTTGGCCACGGTGCCGACCAGATTGCCACCGTCGGTCAGGCTGTAGGTACCGTTGGTCTTGTTGAGGACCTTGCCCCAGGTACCGTACAGCGTCGTGCTGTCCTGCAGCTTGTACATGTAGGCAAGCCCCAGCAGATTGGCATCCCGGTTCTTGATCGACTTGTCGTCGAGCTGGCTGTAGCTCACCAGCGCCTTGCCGCGCCACACCGGGATGCCCGCGCTGATGCTCCAGCCTTCGGCCTTGGACAGGGTGCCGGTGACGTTCTCGTAGTTGCCGCCGCTGATGCGGCCAGCCACGTAGTTGCCGTACAGGGTCGCAAAACCCAGGTTGTAGCTGCCGCCGACCTGCCAGCCACGCCGCTTGGCCAGGCCCGTTTCCTGCGGGCCGGTCGCCGGGGCGACGTAGCTGGCGTTGTCCACGTTCCACGCCGTCACCGTGGCGTTGAGTGGGCCGGCGCTGTAGTACAGCGCCAGATCACCGCCGCGACCGGCCTTGTCGGTGGTCACGGTCGTCGAACCGGCAGCGACCGGCGTCACCATGTTCACGTTGTTCTCGCTGCCGCTGCTCAGGGTCAGCTGGCCAGAGAAGCCGGCGACCTTCGGTGAGGCGTAGACGAGGGAGTTGTTGAGCCGCGTCGGCATGCCGCCGATCACCGGCAGCAGGCCGGCGGAGGAGCCAAAGAAACCGGCGCCCATCGCTGAGGACATCACCGAGGACGTGTAGGAACCGGCGTACTGGCGGCCGGCGGTGAGCGTGCCGAAACGGGTCGCCAGACCGGCGTAGATCTGCCGCGAGAAGATCTGGCTGCCGTTGCTGGTCTGGCCGCCGCTGGACACCGCGGTGTTGTTGATGCCCGGCGTGATCGCGCCGGTGCCGACGGAGCCGGTGTCGAACAACAAACCGGCTTCCATCAGGTACACCGCCTTGATCTCGTCGCCCAGTTCCTTCTCACCCTTGAAGCCGATCCGCGACGAGGACATGCCGCCGGAGCCGATGGTGGACTTCTGGCCGAAGCCGCTGTTCACCGTCGAGGCGCTGACGTCGGCGACACCGTAGATCGTCAGCGTGCCGGACGGGCCGGTCGGCACACCCATCTGCAGGCCGGCGCCACGGGCCGGGCCGCCGGTCTGGATCTCGGTCTTCCTCTGTTCTTCCTGGTTCTTGAGCAGTTGCTGGATCAGCTGGCGCTGTTCGGCCAGTTCGCGCTTGAGCGTGTCGATCTCGCTCTCAGCGAAGGCCGGCGCGGCGGCGAACAGGCTGGCGATCAGGCAGGCCAGGCCCCAGCGGCGCAGGTTTGTGGAAGTCGTGGTCATGGGTGCTCCTCCATCGTGTGGATGTTTGTTATGGGTGTTGCGGAAAAACAGGAACGCCCGGCACGAAAGGCCGGGCGGCGCTCAGCAGTCCCGGAAGACTGGCTGGCGCTTCTCGGCGAAGGCCGCCATGCCCTCCTTCTGGTCGGCCAGCGCGAAGGTGGCATGCAGGGTGCGGCGCTCGAAGAGCAGGCCTTCGTTGAGGGGGCTTTCGAAGGCGCGGCTGACCGCCTCCTTCATCATCATCAGCACCGGCAGGGAATAACCGGCGATCACACGGGCAGTCTCCAGCGCCTCTTCGAGCAGGCGCTCGGCGGGAATGACGCGGGACACCAGGCCGCAGCGCTCGGCCTCCTGGGCGTCCATCATGCGGCCGCTCAGGCACAGGTCCATGGCCTTGGCCTTGCCCACCGCCCGCGGCAGGCGCTGGGTGCCGCCTGCCCCCGGGATGGTGCCGATCTTGATTTCGGGCAGCGCGAAACGCGCGGTCTCCGCGGCCAGCACGATGTCGCACATCATCGCCAGCTCGCAGCCGCCGCCCAGGGCCAGCCCCGACACCGCGGCGATGACCGGCTTGCGGAAGGTCTTCAGGCGTTCCCAGTTGCGGGTGATGAAGTTGCCCTTGTAGGCGTCCATGTAGTCCATGGCACGTATCGCCGTGATGTCGGCCCCGGCCGCAAAGGCCTTCTCGGAGCCGGTCAGCACGACGCAGCGGATCTCCTCGTTGGCCTCGAAGAGGTCCAGCGCAGCGCCGAGGGCGTCCATCACCTCGTCGTTGAGGGCGTTGTAAACCTGCGGCCGGCACAGACGGATCAGGCCGACCTTGCCGAGCACCTCGGCCAGAATGACGTCACTCATGGGTTTCTCCAGTCCGGCTCAGTCGGCGTCGCCAAAGGCCTTGGCGACGGTGCGCAGCTTGAACTTCTGCAGCTTGCCGCTGGGCGTGCGCGGCAGGTCCTCGACGATCTCGAGGCGCTCGGGGAAGTACTGCCTGGCCATCTGCTGGCGCTCGAGATAGGCCGTCATCTCGGCGAAGTCGAAATGCGCGCCGGGCTTCACCGACACGAAGGCGCATACCCGTTCGCCGAGGCGCTTGTCCGGATAGCCGACGATGGCCACCGCGGCAATCGCCGGGTGCTTGTAGAGCAGGTTCTCGATCTCCACGACGGGGATGTTCTCGCCGCCGCGGATCACCACGTCCTTGGTACGCCCGGTGATGCGGATGTAGCCGTCCGCGTCGATGGTCGCCACATCGCCGGTGTCGAACCAGCCGTCGGCGGACACGCAGTTGAGCTGCGGTCGCTTCAGGTAGCCGCCGAACAGGGACGCGCCGCGCACCAGCAGCGAGCCGCACTCACCGGCCGGTAGCGACTGCCCGTTGGCGTCCACCACCTTGAGCTCCATGCCCGGCAGCGGCCGGCCGTCGGAGATGCCGGACATCTCCAGCGCCCGCGCGGGCTCGGTGACGGTTACCGCGCCGTTCTCGGTCATGCCCCACGCGGAACACAGGCGCATGCCGAGCAGCGCCTGGGCGCGCTCGATCAGCACCGGCGGAATCGGCGCGCCGGCGCAGCAGAACTTGTTGAAGGCCTGCGTCGTCGTGTCACCCGCGTCCACCGCGTTGCACAGGTCGGCGACGAAGGGCGTGGACGCCATGCTGAAGGTGACGCCCTCGTCGCGGACGATCTGCAGCGCCCGCCGGGCATCCCAGATGTCCTGCAGCACCGTCGTCGAGTTGAGGATGATCGGCAGCATCGCCAGGTAGCCGTAGCCGGTCAGGTGGGCCATCGGCGAGGCGCCCAGCACGATGTCGTCCGGCCCCAGCTCCATGCGCTCGATGTAGGCATGCAGGTTGGAAAACAGGGTGTTGGAGGTGTGCATCACCCCCTTCGGCTCGCCGGTGGTGCCGGAGGTGTACATCAGCAGCAGCACGTCATCCGGTTCGAGACCGGGGCCCTGCAGCGGTGGCGTGTCGTCGCGCAGCAGCAGCGCATCGAAGCTGTCGGGCCCGTCGCCACCAATCACCACGAGTTGCCGGCTGCCAGTCAGGCTGCGGGCCATCGCCTCGTAGTCGAAGCCGCGGAACAGCTTGGGCACGACGAAGACTTTGGACTCACCAAAGCCGAGCATGAAGTTGAGCTCGTGCTGACGGAAGATCGGCATCAGCGGGTTGGCCACCGCACCGATGCGCACGCAGGCCAGGGACAGCGCGATGAACTCCCAGCAGTTGGGCAGCTGGAAACTCACCACGTCCTGTCGTCCTACGCCCAGGCGGACCAGCCCGCGGGCGATGCGGTCGACGCGCGCGTCAAGCTCCCGGTAGCTGAGCCGCTGCGGCACGCCCCGCTCCGCCGCGTAGGCCACCACCGCGGCCTTGTCCGGGCAGTCCCGCAGCACGCGCTGCAGGTACACATCCACGGTCTCGTCCCGCCACAGCCCGGCGGCTTTCATCGGCTCCATCCTGGGAGCCAGCAGTACCGGGTCGAACTTCATTGGCGTCCTCCCCGGATCGCCTGCGGCTTCCCTTGCTGCACCAGGCCGACGGCGCTCGGCGCGCCCTTGATCCTCTCCTGCATGTCTCGCTCCTTGAGTGGTGTGTCGCTGTTGTGATCTTTTGCGGAACTGCGTGCTGCGCGATGGCGTGAAACGTATCGATACGGCGAATTTAAGTCAACATATTTACTTTTTACAAGTCATCCATCGGATTCCACTTTCATGCGCCGCACAATTCAAACCCATAAGATCGGCTTAATTTAGGGGTTTTTTATGTTTTTCTATTGCACATCGTAATTCAATCCAAAAATTCAATCGACCATTTGTGTAAATATATTGACAGATTGAACGGCGGATTTTTAGAATCCGTCCAGACCCACAACAAAGGACGGAGAAGATGGACTTCAGCCTCAGCGAAGAACAGAAGGCGCTGGTCGAATCGGCCAGCCGGTTCGCCCGCAATCGCCTGGCACCGGATTACCGGGCGAGGGAAAAAGCCGAATGTGTCGAGCGGGAGCTCGTCGTGGAGATGGGAGAACTGGGCTTCCTCGGCCCCGAGCTACCGGAGCAGTTCGGCGGGCTCGGCGTGGATTGCGTGACCAGCGGCCTACTGCTGGAGCAGATCGCCTACGGCGACTTCAACGTGTCCTACGTCAATCTGCTCACGTCCCTGTGCGGGCAGATCGTGTCCTCCCACGCCAGGCCGGCAGTGGCGAAGGAATGGATGGACCTGGTCGTCACCGGCAAGAAGCTCATTGCCATCGCGCTCACCGAGCCCAGCGCCGGCTCCGACGCGGCCCGCCTCAAATTGAAGGCGGTGCGCGACGGCAAGGATTTCATCCTCAGCGGCGAGAAGACCTCGATCTCGATGGCCACCCAGGCCGATGTCGCGGTGGTCTTCGCCCGTACCGGCAGCGAGGCCGACAAAGCCCGCGGGATCAGCGCCTTCCTGGTGCCGATGGACCTGCCCGGCGTATCCCGCACCACTTTCGACGACATCGGCACCCGCCCGGTCGGGCGCGGCTCGATCTTCTTCGACGGGGTACGCGTGTCCGAAGACATGATGCTCGGCGATGAAGGCCAGGGCTTCATCCAGGTGATGCAGGGCTTCGACTACAGCCGCGCGCTGATCGGCCTGCAATGCATGGGCGTGGCCCGCGCCTCACTCGATGAGGCCTGGCGCTACAGCCAGGAACGGGAAGCCTTCGGCAAGCCGATCGGTGAATTCCAGGGTGTCAGCTTCCCGCTGGCCGAGGCGGAAACCTACTACGAAGCCTGCCGCAACCTGTGCCTGCGCACCCTGTGGCTGAAGGACCAGCATCTGCCCCACACCGCCGAAGCGGCGATGTGCAAGTGGTGGGCGCCGAAGCTGGCCTGCGAAATCATCCACCAGTGCCTGCTCACCCATGGCCACGGCGGCTACGGCGCCGACTACCACTTCGGCCAGCGCTACCGGGACGTGCTCGGCCTGCAGATCGGCGACGGCACCGCGAACATCATGAAGATGATCATCGCGCGCCAGAAGACCGCCCAGTACGCGGTCTGACGCCCGGCAGCCTCAGAGCTGGGACATGTTGCGCTGCAGGAGGTTGATGTAATGGATGAACGCCAGCCGGTCGTCGAAGGAAAAGCCCTTCAAGGCCTCGTCGTAGAAGGTGTGGATGGGGTCGGCCAGGGACTTCCACAACTCCACGCCCTTGGCGCTCAGGCGCACCTTGCGCTCGCGCCGGTCTTCGGCCCCGGTGATGCGCTCGATGAGGCCATCGCGCTCGAGCCGGTTGAGCAGGCCGGTGAGGTTCTGGCGGCTCACCAACAGATAGCGGGACAACTCATTGACGCTCATCCCCTCTGCCGCCTGCGGACGCGACAGCGCACCCAGCACCGACCACTGCTGCGTCGTCACGCCGAAGTCCTCGAGGGCTTGCGTGCCCTTGGTGTGCAGCGTGTTGGCAGCCTGAAAAAGCCGGAAAAACAAGCGGTTGTTGATCTCAATGCCGGCGAGGCTTTTTTCGGTGGTGAGGTCGGTCATCGATGCAAGACGGTGCGGTGGATGCCGCATTGAAGCGCAAAGCAGCACGAAAACGCAACGGGGGCGCCCCCGAAACACAAACACCCAAGACACACATTCAACAAAGGAGAACAGCATGCGAGGCATCAAAGGGAAAGTCACCATCGTCACCGGCGGCGCGGGCGGCATCGGCGCCGCAATCTGCCGGCGCTTCGCGGAAGAAGGCGCGCTGGTGGCGGTGTTCGACATCAACCAGGACGCCGCCGAGACGGTGGTTGCCGACATCCGCGCCAAGGGCGGCAGCGCAGCAGCCTTCGGGGTGGACCTGACCAGCCAGGAATCGGTGGTCGCCGCGGTCAGGGCCGCCGAGCAGCAGCTCGGCCCGACCCACATCCTGGTGAACAACGCCGGCTGGGACCACGCCGCGCCCTTCCTGAAGACCGACAAGGCCCTGTGGGACAAGATCGTCGCCGTCAATCTGTATGGCCCGCTCTACATGCACCACGCAGTGCTGCCGGGGATGTACGAACGCGGTGCCGGCAAGGTGGTGAACGTGGCCTCCGACGCCGCCCGCGTCGGCTCCTCCGGCGAAGCGGTGTACGCCTACTGCAAGGGCGGCCTGCTGTCCTACTCCAAGACCATGGCCCGCGAGCTGGCCCGCAAGCAGATCAACGTCAACGTGGTGTGCCCCGGCCCCACCGACACCGCGCTGTTCCGCGACTTCGCCGGCGAAGGCGAACAGGGCGAGAAGCTCAAGGGCGCGCTGGCCAAGGCGATCCCCTTCGGCCGCCTCGGCCAGCCGGAAGACCTGCCCGGCGCAGTGCTGTTCCTCGCCAGCGACGACGCCTCCTTCATTACCGGCCAGGTCATCAGCGTGTCCGGCGGCCTGACGATGGCTGGCTGAGCGCCCTCAAACCCCACACAAATACCCAAGGATCAAGGAGACACAACATGGAATACCGCGACATCCTCTACACCAAGGCCGATGGCATCGCGACCATCACCATCAACCGGCCGAAGCAGTTCAACGCCTTCACCGCCAACACCTGCGAGGAGATGATCCACGCCTTCAAGGACGCCGACTACGACCGCAGCATCGGCGTGGTGGTGCTCACCGGCGCCGGCGAGAAGGCCTTCTGCACCGGCGGCGACCAAGGCACGCAGGATGGCGGCTACGGCGGCCGCGGCACCATCGGCCTGCCCATCGAGGAAGTCCAGAGCGCCATCCGCGACTGCAACAAGCCGGTCATCGCCCGCGTCAACGGCTACGCCATTGGCGGCGGCAACGTGCTGGTCACCATCTGCGATCTGGCCATCGCCTCCGACAATGCCCAGCTCGGCCAGGCCGGCCCGCGTGTCGGTTCGGTCGATCCCGGCTTCGGCACCGCCCTGCTTGCCCGCGTGGTCGGCGAAAAGAAGGCCCGCGAAATCTGGTACCTGTGCCGCCGCTACACCGCCCAGGAAGCCCTGCAGATGGGCCTGGTCAACGCCGTGGTGCCCCAGGACCAGCTCGACGCCGAAGTGAAGAAGTGGTGCGACGAGATCGTCGAGAAGAGCCCGACCGCCATCGCGCTGGCCAAGAAGTCCTTCAACGTGGACACCGAGATGATCCGCGGCATGGGCGGCCTGGCCATGCACGCCCTCAAGCTGTACTACGAAACCCCGGAGTCCGCCGAGGGCGGCAACGCCTTCCGCGAGAAGCGCAAGCCCGAGTTCCGCAAGTACGTGAAGTAAGGCGGCACACGCCGTGGGGGCGAATTCATTCGCCCGCGGACTTCAATCAGGGGATTCAGGGCGAATGAATTCGCCCCCACAACAAAGCCGAGGGGCGCCCTCCCGCCCCTTCGCCACCGGACACGCATCATGATCAGAGACCAGGAAACCCTCAATCTGCTGCTCGACACCATTTCCCGCTTCGTGCGGGAACGGTTGATCCCCCACGAGGCCATCGTCGCCGACACCGACCGGATTCCCGATGAACTGATCCAGGAGATGCGCGAACTGGGCCTGTTCGGCCTGTCCATCCCCGAGGAACACGGCGGCATGGGCCTGACGATGGAAGAAGAAGTGCTGGCCACCTTCGAGATCGGCTACACCTCGCCGTGCTTCCGCTCGCTGTTCGCCACCAACAACGGCATCGGCGGCCAGGGCATCATCATCGACGGCAGCGACGCCCAGAAGGCCCATTACCTGCCCAGGCTGACCACCGGCGAGATCATCGGCTCCTTCGCGCTGACCGAGCCCGACAGCGGCTCCGACGCCGCCAGCCTGCGCACCACCGCCGTCCGTGACGGCGACTTCTACGTGCTCAACGGCACCAAGCGCTACATCACCAACGCCCCCGAAGCCGGCATCTTCACGGTGATGGCGCGCACCGACCCGACCAAAAAGGGCGCCGACGGCATCTCCGCCTTCATCGTCGAGGCGGGCACGCCGGGCCTGTCCCTCGGTCCAATCGACAGGAAGATGGGCCAGAAAGGCGCCCACATCTGCGACGTGATCTTCGAGGACTGCCGCATCCCGGCCGCCAACCTGATCGGCGGCAAGGAAGGCGTCGGCTTCAAGACCGCCATGAAGGTGCTCGACAAGGGACGCATCAACATCGCCGCGGTGTCGGTCGGCGTGGCCCGCCGCATGCTCGACGACGCGCTGCGCTACGCCTGCGAGCGCAAGCAGTTCGGCAAGCCGATCGCCGAATTCCAGCTGGTCCAGGCCATGCTGGCCGACAGCAAGGCCGAGCTGTACGCGGCCCAGTGCATGGTGGTGGATGCCGCGCGGCGCCGCGACCAGGGCCTCGACGTGGGCACCGAGGCGGCCTGCGCCAAGATGTTTGCCTCCGAAATGTGCGGCCGTGTCGCCGACCGGGCGGTGCAGGTCTTCGGCGGCGCCGGCTACCTGGCCGAATACGGCATCGAGCGCTTCTACCGGGACGTGCGCCTGTTCCGCATTTTCGAGGGCACGACGCAGATCCAGCAGCTGGTGATCGCCCGCAACATGATCCGCGAGCACACCTGAGGCGTGCCGGCAGCGCGCCGCCCCTTTATCCTTCACGAATATTTCGCTAAATAAACAAACTCGAAACGCCGCACACAAGGAAGAGACGATGACGAACTTCAAATGGGACGACCCCCTTCTCCTCGATCAGCAACTCACCGACGAGGAGCGCCTGATCCGCGAAACCGCCTACGCCTACTCGCAAGAGAAGCTGGCGCCGCGCGTCCTCGAGGCCTTCCGCAACGAACACACCGATCTGGCGATCTTCCGCGAGATGGGCGAACTGGGCCTGCTCGGCCCGACGATTCCCGAAGAATACGGCGGCGCCGGCCTCAACTACGTGAGCTACGGCCTGATCGCCCGCGAGGTGGAACGGGTGGACTCCGGCTACCGTTCGATGATGAGTGTGCAGTCATCGCTGGTGATGGTGCCGATCAACGAATTCGGCAACGAAGCCACCAAGCGCAAGTACCTGCCCAAGCTCGCCACCGGCGAATGGATCGGCTGCTTCGGTCTCACCGAGCCGAACCACGGCTCCGACCCCGGCTCGATGATCACCCGTGCCCGCAAGGTGGACGGCGG
Organism: Pseudomonadota bacterium; assembly: GCA_018241665.1. Lineage (GTDB taxonomy): Bacteria > Pseudomonadota > Gammaproteobacteria > Burkholderiales > Rhodocyclaceae > Zoogloea. The sequence continues at coordinate 70,665 of JAFEDK010000023.1, read as the reverse complement.
CTACAGCCTCACCGGCAGCAAGATGTGGATCACCAACAGCCCGGTGGCCGACGTGTTCGTCGTATGGGCCAAGGACGATGCCGGGAAGATCCGCGGCTTCGTGCTGGAGAAGGGCTGGAAGGGCCTGTCCGCCCCGGCCATCCACGGCAAGGTCGGCCTGCGCGCGTCGATCACCGGCGAGATCGTCATGGACGAAGTGTTCTGCCCAGAGGAGAACGCCTTCCCCGAGGTGCGCGGACTCAAGGGCCCCTTCACCTGCCTCAACTCCGCCCGCTACGGCATCGCCTGGGGCGCCCTCGGCGCGGCGGAAGACTGCTGGCACCGGGCCCGCCAATACACGCTGGACCGCCAGCAGTTCGGCCGCCCGCTGGCCGCCAACCAGCTGATCCAGAAGAAGCTGGCCGACATGCAGACCGAGATCACCCTTGGCCTGCAGGGCTGCCTGCGCCTGGGCCGCATGAAGGACGAGCACATCGACGCGGTGGAGATCACCTCCATCATGAAGCGCAACTCCTGCGGCAAGGCACTCGACATCGCCCGCATGGCCCGCGACATGATGGGCGGCAACGGCATCTCCGACGAGTTCGGCGTGGCCCGCCACTTGGTGAACCTGGAAGTGGTGAATACCTACGAAGGCACCCACGACATCCACGCGCTGATCCTCGGCCGAGCCATCACCGGCATCGCAGCCTTCGCCAACTGAGCTGCAGAGGATGGCCCCAGCCGGAGTGGACCCACGCAACGCCCGCGCGGCCGGCCTCCTGCTCCGGAGGACTGCCTCACCTGTGGGGGCTGCCTCACCTGTGGGGGCTGCCTCACCTGTGGGGGCTGCCTCACCTGTGGGGGCGAATTCATTCGCCCTCGGAGCTTGTTCCACCGACAGCGGGCGAATGAATTCGCCCCCACGGTCCAAGCCAGTGACCACCTTTTCCTTTCCCCGCCAGGAAACGAACCGATGACGACACACTCCACCGCCGACTTCGACCGCATCGTCGAAGCCCGCAAGTCGATCCGCGCCTTCCTGCCCACGCCGGTGGCACGGGAAACCATCGAGGCCATCCTCAAGGTCGCCGCCCGCGCGCCATCCGGCAACAACATCCAGCCCTGGCGCCTCCACGTCGTCACCGGCGGCCTGCGCCAGCGACTGGTGGATGAAGTCTGCGCCGCCTTCGATGCCGCCGACGCCAGCCACCAGGCCGAGTATCACTATTACCCGACCCAGTTCTCCGAACCCCACCAGAGCCGCCGCCGCAAGCTCGGCGGCGACCTGTACCGCCTGCTGGACATTCCCCGCGGCGACAAGGCCCGCATGCACGCCCAGACGCGCCGCAACTTCACGTTCTTCGATGCGCCAGTCGGCCTGATCCTGACCATCGACCGCCGCCTCGCCCAGGGCAGCTGGATCGACTGCGGCATGCTGCTGCAGAACATCCTGCTCGCCGCCACCGCCCGCGGCCTCGCCACCTGCGCCCAGGCCGCGTGGATCGACTACCACCGCATCATCGCCCGCCTGCTGGAATTCGACGAGAACGAGCAACTAGTCTGCGGCATCGCGCTGGGTTACGCCGACCCCGGCGCACCCGAGAACGGGCTGGAAAGCGAGCGGGCGCCGCTGGAGGAGTTCGTACGTTTTCACAGCTGAGGACATCCACTGTTCAAGGGCTGCGGCGCTCGAACCGTAGGGGCGAATTCATTCGCCCGCGGAGCATGTTCCATCGACTGCGGGCGAATGAATTCGCCCCTACAGGTGTATTAGCCTCCAGCCTTGGTTTTCTCCCTCCCCCGTCGTTGAAGGTCGACGGAACTTCGGCCGGTGAGTCCTCGACAGCTCACCGGCCTTCTTTTTTCTCGATGCCACTGACTTCGCCCTGACCTGTCTTCACTCCGCATCCGCTTGGGCAACCGGCGCGGCACGCTGGAATTCATCCAGCGCCATGCACCGGTCGAAGATGCGCATCACTGTCGGCACATGGTCGAGCCGGCAGGTAAAGCGCTGCGCATTGAACACCTGCGGCACCAGGCAGCAATCGGCCATGGTCGGCACATCGCCGTGGCAGAAGGCGCCGGTCCGCGGATCTGCGAGCAGGCTTTCCACGGTGGCTAGGCCCTTCTCGACCCAGTGGCGGTACCAGGCGTTCCGGGCCGTCTCGTCCACGTCGAGGGCATCCCGGAGATAGCCGAGCACGCCGAGATTGTTGAGTGGATGGATCTCGCAGGCGATGGTCTGCGCGATGGCGCGGATGCGCGCACGGTCGGCTGCGCTCCCCGGCAGCAGCTGCGGTTCCGGATGAAGCTCGTCCAGATACTCGATGATCGCCAGGGATTGCGTCAGCACATGGCCGTCGTCGACCAGCGCCGGCACCAGCCCCGCCGGATTCGTCGCCAGGTAGCCCGCGCTGCGCTGCGCGCCCTTGGCCAGATGCACCGGTACGATGTCGTAATCCAGCCTTTTGAGATTGAGGGCGATCCGCACCCGGTAGGACGCGGAACTGCGGAAATAACTGTAGAGCTGTCGCATGGCACCCTCCTCCTCAGGCCGCAGCCGGCAGCACCCGGCCCACGACCTCTCCAAAGCCGATCCGCGCAGCGCCCGGCTTCTCGCACCAGGCGCGCATGAACACCGCATCCCCATCCTCGAGGAAGGTCCGCGCTTCGCCATCGGGCAGCACGAGCGCCTGCTTGCCGCCGCCGGTCAGCTCGAGCAGCGAACCCGCCTCCTCGGGAGCTGGCCCGGACTGGGTGCCACTGCCGAGCAGGTCGCCCGGCCGCAGGTTGCAGCCGTTGACCGTGTGGTGGGCGACCATCTGCGCAATCGTCCAGTAGGCGTGCCTGAAGCTGGTCCGCGACAAGGCTGCGGGCGGCTCGCCCGCCTCGCGCATGCGGGCTGTCTCGATCAGCACCTGGAGCTGGATGTCGAACGCGCCCCTCGCGCCGTTTGCCGGCGACGCCAGGTAAGGCAGCGGCTGGGGATCGTCGTCCGGCCGCTGCCAGGGCACGCGGTACGGCGCCAGCGCTTCCAGGGTGACGATCCACGGCGAGATCGTCGTCGCAAAACTCTTCGACAGGAACGGCCCCAGGGGCTGGTATTCCCAAGCCTGCAGGTCGCGCGCCGACCAGTCGTTGAGCAGGCACAGGCCGAATACGTGCCCGTCGGCCTCGTCGATGGGGATGGGTTGTCCGATCTCGTTGCCGCAGCCGATGAAGACCCCCAGCTCCAACTCGTAGTCCAGACGCTGGCTCGGCCCGAAGATCGGGCTGGTCGCCCCTGCCGGCAGCGTCTGTCCACGAGGGCGGGCGAAAGCCTGCCCGGACACGCCGATGGACGAACTCCTCCCGTGGTAGCCGATGGGCACCCACTTGTAATTGGGCAAGAGCGGGTTGTCGGGACGGAACAGCCGGCCGACGCGGGTCGCGTGGTGGATCGACGTGTAGAAATCGGTGTAGTCGCCGATGCTCGCCGGCAAGCTGTATTCGGCCTCGGCCCGCGCGATCAGGCAGTCCCGGAGCGCCGTTTCAGCCTCCGAGCCGGCGCGTAGAAGGCGAGACAGCGCCAGGCGCAGCGCGGACCACTTGGCCGCATCCAAGGCCATCAAGGGGTTGAGGCTGGCACCGGTACAGGCCTTGGCCGCGTCCGCTGCATCGCCGTCGAAAGCGCCGCGGGCTTCAGTCACGGCCAGATCGAGAATGCCGTCGCCGATGGCGACGCCGATGCGCCACGCCTCGGCCGACCCGGCCCGCCGATACACCGCAAAAGGCAGGTTCTGGATGGGGAAGTCGCCACCGGCAGCATTGGCCGACGTCACCCAGCTCTGCAGCGCCGGGTCATGGGTTTCGTTCAGCAAGGTCATCGTCTGGATTCCCGGTGGCGATCAACAACGGATTCCGCGTCACGTGCGGCCTTACGGCATCCCCGTGACACTTGGCAGGATGTGCCAAATTCACGGCTCGGTCGTGCTGGCCTCGCCACCGGCATGCAACCACGCAGCATGCCGGGGCGCCCGCTTCGTCACAGCCCACTCGTCCAGCATCGCCTGCTTCACATCGTCCAGCTTCTGCAGCATCTCGGGCGTCGCGGTATTGGCTGCCAGCTCCAGGCGATGGCCATTGGGATCAAAGAAGTAGATGGACTTGAAAAGGGTGTGGTCGATGGGGCCCAGCACATCGATGCCCTCGGACTCCAGCCTGGCCTTGGCGGCCAGCAGGGTGTCCACCGAATCCACCTCCAGCGCCAGATGCTGGACCCAGGCCGGGGTGTTGGGGTCGCGCCCCATCGGCGGCTGGGTCGGCAGTTCAAAAAAGGCCAGGACGTTGCCCTGCCCCGCGTCCAGGAACACGTGCATGTAGGGATCGGGCTGCTTGGTGGACGGCACTTCGTTCTCGGCAATGGCCAGCACGAACTTCATGCCCAGATGCTTTCCGTACCACTCCACCGTCTGCTTGGCGTCGATGCAGCGGTAGGCCGCATGGTGAATCCGCTTGATCAGCATTTCATCTACTCCGCAGTCAGTGCGCCACGCCGAAGCTGGTCGCGCTCCAGGGATTCGAACAGAGCCTTGAAGTTGCCTTCGCCGAAGCCTTCGTCGTGCTTGCGCTGGATGAACTCGAAGAACACCGGCCCCAGCAGGGTCTCGGAAAAGATCTGCAGCAGCAGGCGCTTCTCACCGCCGGCGGTGGAACCATCGAGCAGGATGCCGCGCGCCTGGAGTTCCGGCACGGGCTCGCCGTGGCCGGGCAGCCGCTCCTCCAGCATCGCGTAATAGATGTCGTTGGGCGCGCTCATCAGCGGAATGCCGGCCATCTGCAGCGCGTCGACGCTGGCGATGAGGTCGTCGGTGAGGAGCGCTACGTGCTGGATGCCCTCGCCGTTGAACTTCATCAGGAACTCCTCAATCTGCCCGGCGCCCTTGCCTGCCTCCTCGTTGAGGGGAATGCGGATCAGGCCATCCGGCGCCGTCATGGCGCGGGACGTGAGGCCGGTGTATTCCCCCTTGATGTCGAAGTAGCGGATCTCGCGGAAGTTGAAGAGCTTCTGGTAGAAGCCGGCCCAGAACGCCATGCGGCCCCGATAGACGTTATGGGTCAGGTGATCGATGTGGGTGAAGCCGTGGCCCTTGGGGTGACGCTCGACGCCGGGCAGGAACTCGAAATCGATGTCGTAGATGGACTTGCCGTCATCGAAGCGGTCGATCAGGTAGAGCGGTGCGCCGCCGATGCCCTTGATGGCCGGCAGGCGCAGCTCCATCGGCCCGGTGGGAATATCGATCGGCTGGGCGCCCAGCTCCAGAGCCCGCCGGTAGGCCCGGTGGGAATCCCGCACGCGGAAAGCGAGCCCGCAGGCCGACGGCCCATGCTCGGCGGCGAAGTAGCTGGCGATGCTGCCGGGCTCCCGATTGACGATGAAATTGATGTCGCCCTGACGGTACAGCACCACGTCCTTCGAGCGATGCTGCGCGACGGGGGAGAAGCCCATTTTCTCGAACAGCGGCTCCAGCACCTGGGGCGTGGGCGAGGCGAACTCCACGAACTCGAAGCCCATCAGGCCCATCGGGTTGTCGAACAGATCCGGCATGAGCGCCTCCTCCCCGGTTTTGGGCAGGCTGAACATGATCGCGCCGGCCTGCCCTTCAGGCTCTAGACAGCGGCCCTCGGCAGAAGCTCCCGATTTTCTCAATGCCCCTGACGGGCACCCAGCAAGGGAATGAAGCTCAGCACCTGGGCAACGAGCAGCAGCCCAAAGGCGAGCTGCATCGCCAGCGCCGCCTCGAAGCCGCCAGCACGCAGACTGTCGAACAGGCCGCCCAGCCCCCATTGCACCGCGAAGGCGCCGGCGAAGGCCAGCAGGTTGATGCTCGCCGTCGCCCGCCCAGAGAGCTGCAGCGGAAACAGCCCGGCCACCACGCCGTACATCTGCGCGCTGGTCGCCGCCACGACGCCGAGCGTCGCCCACAAGACCAGCGTCGGCCCGATGCGCACGATGATCAGCGCCTCCACCACCATCGTCAGGAACAACCCGACCTGCATCAGGCGCAGTGGCGTCACGCCCCGGCGTGCCAGGCGGGCCATCAGCGCGCCGATGGAGAGCTGTCCGACCAGCATGCCGATGTTGAGCCAGAACAGGTGGTCGGCCGCGTAGGCGCGGGTATAACCGTTGGCGTGCATCAGGTAGGGCACCGCCCACAGGCCCTGCAGCGCCATGAAACCACCGGTGAAGAAGGCGGACTGCCCGGCGTAGCGCCAGAAGGCCGGCGCTTTCAGCACGCGGATCACCCCTTTCAAGGCCAGCTGCAGGCCGCCGCTCGCATGGGCCGGCTGCTCCGGCACGCGGAAGAAGATCACCGCCGCCCCCACGGCGGCCAGCACCGCCACCGCCCAGAAGGCGCCACGCCAACCGATGTAGGGCAGCACCGCGTGCAGCGGCACCGACACCGTTACCGCGCCGAGGGCCCCGCTGGACATGATGAAGCCGGTCATCGATGCCAGCCGCTCCCGCGGAAACCACTGGGTGAAGGCTTTCAGCCCGCCCATCAGGCAGGCCGACACACCAAGGCCGATCAGCCCGCGCCCGCTGGCCAGCGTCGGCAGGTCCTGCCCCGTGGCGAACACCGCCGCCCCCAGCGCGGTGAGCAGCAACAGGCCCGCCTCGACGCGGCGCGGACCGTAGCGGTCAAGGGCGATGCCGACCGGGATCTGGGCCAGCCCGAAGGCCAGGAAGTAGGTGCTGGTGAGCAGGCCCAGGTCCGCCGCGCTGAGGCCCAGCTCCCGCGTCAGGTCCGGCGAGATCACCGCGTTGACGGTACGCATCATGTAGGACAGGAAGTAGCCCAGCGCGAAGGGCAGGAAGACCCGCCCGACGAGGAAGGCCCGCGACGGCGCCGGCATGGCGCACGCAGCTTCGGCCATCATGGTCCCGCTCCGGTCCAGGCGCACCGTGGGACGGCACTTTGCCGCCACCTTGTATTCCGCACCACCATGTTCAAGCCCGCCCCAGGTCGGCTTTCACCTTGTTGGCCAGCGCCACCAGGCGCGGGCCGATGTCCGCCTCCAGCCGCTCTCGCGGCAGCAGGAAAGCCGGGCCGCCGCAATTGAAGGCCATCGCCCGCTCCCCTTCCACGCCAAGCAGCGGCACGCCCACCGCGTGTACGTCCTTCTGCCATTCACCGGCCGACACACAAAAGCCCCGCTCCTCGTAAGAGCGGAAGGCGTCCTCGATGCCGGCCTTGATGCGCGGCCAGTTCTCCTCGTCCTTCTGGCGGATATGGTCCATCAGGTAATCCCGCTCGGACTGGGGCAGGCCGCACAGCAGCGCGCGCCCCATCGCGGTGGTGGCCAGCGGAATGCGCGAACCCACGTCGAGGCGCAGCGTGACGTTGGCAGTACTGCGGCAGGTCTCGATGTACACCATGTTGAGGCGGTCCCGCGCACCGATGGACACCGAGGCCTGGGAATACTCGGCCAGTTCCTCCATCGCCGGCCGGGCGATCTGGCGCACGTCCAGGTTGGACAGCAGCGCATAGCCCAGGGCCAGTACGCCGGAGGCCAGCTGGTAGGTGCCGCGGCGCTCGGAATAGGCCAGGTAGCCGAGCTTGGTCAGCGTATGCGTCAGGCGCGACACGGTGGCCTTCGGAATCCCCGCCCGCCGGGCCAGCTCCGCATTGGTCAGGTAGGGCTCGCCGGGCCGGAAGCAACGCAACAATTCCAGCCCCCGCGCCAGCGCATTGACGAACTGGCGGTCCTTGCTCTCTTCGTCGTCATCGAACTTCTGGGTGTCGTCCATCGCCTTCTGCCGGCCTACAAGAATGAAGCCGAGGTTCGCACAGCGGAACAATCCCGTCAATTTTTCGGAACACTGATCCGCACAGCAGAACAAATCCCGTTTACAGCCCCCCAGAAACTCGCTAAGGTTTGCTCATGTTCCATTTTTAAATACACAGTTCCGCACAGCGAAACATATACAAATCGGGGATAGGCATGAACGAAGTTGTCGTCGAACGTCCGGCGCCCCATGTGGCCGTGATCCGCATGAACCGCCCGGAAGCCCGCAATGCCCTCAACCAAGCCGTGCGCAGCGGCCTGGCCGAACACTTCGCCGCCCTCGGCGCCGATCCGGACATCCGCGCCATCGTCCTCACCGGCGGCGACACGGTCTTCGCCGCCGGCGCCGACCTGCGCGACCTGGCCGATCGGGGCGCCATCGAGATCCTGCTGCGCAACAACCATCTGCTGTGGAAGGCGATTGCCGACTGTCCGAAGCCGGTGATCGCCGCGGTCAATGGCCTCGCCTGGGGCGGCGGCTGCGAGCTGGCCATGCACGCTGATCTGATCGTTGCCGGCGAAAGCGCGTCGTTCTGCCAGCCGGAGGTGAAGGTCGGCGTGATGCCCGGCGCCGGCGGCACCCAGCGCCTGACGCGGGCAGTCGGCAAGTTCAAGGCCATGAAGATGGTGCTGACCGGCCTGCCGGTGTCCGCCCGCGAGGCCGACGCGATGGGCCTGGTCAGCGAGGTGGTGGCCGACGCCGACGTACAGGCCCGTGCGCTGGAACTGGCCGTATTGATCGCCCGCCGCCCGCCGCTGGCCGTCACGCAGATCAAGGAAGTGCTGCTGGCCGGCGCCGATGCCGCCCTCGACACCGGCCTGATGCTCGAACGCAAGGCCTTCCAGCTGCTTTTCGCCAGCCGCGACCAGAAGGAAGGCATGCACGCCTTCCTCGACAAGCGCGAACCGGAATTCACGGGGGAATGAAGGCATGAACACCACCACCGAAAACCTTGTGATGGGCATCGTCGGCACCGGCCTGATGGGCCGCGGCATCGCGCAGATCGCCGCCCAGGCCGGCATCGCCGTGCGCCTCTTCGACAACCGCGCTGGTGCGGCCCTTGAAGCCCGCGAGGCCATCGCCGCCACACTCGGCAAGCTGGCCGACAAGGGCAAGCTCGACGCGGCCGCGCTGGACGCCGCCCTCGGTCGCCTGCACCTGGCCGACGCCCTTGCAGGGCTGGCCGACTGCCGGGTCGTCGTCGAAGCCATCGTCGAGAAGCTCGACGCCAAGCGCGCACTGTTCCGCGAACTCGAAGACGTCGTCAGCGACGACTGCCTGCTCGCCACCAACACCTCGTCCCTGTCGGTAACGGCCATCGCCAGCGCCTGCCGGCTGCCCGGCCGGGTCGGTGGCTTCCATTTCTTCAGCCCGGTGCCGCTGATGAAGGTGGTCGAGGTGATCGATTCGGAACTCGGCGAGGCCTGGGTCGGCGACACCCTCACCGCCCTCGCCCAGCGCGTCGGCCACCGCCCGATCCGCACCCGCGACACGCCGGGCTTCGTCGTCAATCACGCCGGCCGTGCCTACGGCACCGAAGCCCTGCGCATCCTCGGTGAAGGCATCGCCGAACCGGCCGCCATCGACCGCATCCTGCGCGCCGCCGGCTTCCGCATGGGACCTTTCGAACTGTTCGACATGATCGGGCTGGACGTCTCCCAGCCGGTGATGGAGTCCATCTACGACCAGTATTTCCAGGAGCCGCGCTACCGCCCGTCGCCGATCACTCGCCAGCGCCTCGCCGCCGGCCTGCTCGGGCGCAAGAGCGGCCGCGGCTTTTACGTCTACGAGGACGGCAAGGCCGTCGTCCCGCCCCTCCCCGCCCCACCGACTGCCGGCGCCACGCCGATCTGGGTCAGCGCCCGCAACCCGCTGCTGCGCGAACAGGTCGTGGCGCTGCTGCGCGCGGGCGGCGGCGTCATCGACGCCGGCGAACAGCCCGCCGCTGGTTCGGCCTGCATCGTGCTGCCGGTGGGCGGCGATGCGACCACGGCGGCCCTCGACGAGCAGCTCGACGCCCGCTGCAGCGTGGCCCTCGATCCGATCCTGATCGACCGCCAGCTCACGCTGATGACCACGCCGATCACCGAACCGGCCAGCCGCGACGCCGTGTGGGGCGCCCTCGGCGGCGCCGGCCTGCCGCTGACGGTGATCGACGACAGCGCCGGCTTTGTCGCCCAGCGGGTGCTGGCGATGATCGTCAACATCGGCTGCGACATCGCCCAGCAACGCATCGCTGCGCCGGCCGACATCGACGACGCGGTGACCCTCGGCCTCGGCTACCCGAAAGGCCCGCTGGCCCTCGGCGACAGCCTCGGCGCCGACAGCGTGTTGCGCATCCTCAGCGGCTTGCACGACTTCTACCAGGACCCCCGCTACCGCCCCAGCCCTTGGCTGCTGCGCCGGGCCCGCCTCGGCGTCTCCCTGCTGACGCCCGAAGCCTGAAAACCGCCCATTTCTTATTGAGGACGACACCCATGCTCGACGCCTATATCTACGCTGGCCTGCGCTCTCCCATCACCCGCCACGCCGGCAAGCTCGCCACCGTGCGCCCCGACGACCTCGCCGCCGTGGTGATCCGCGAACTGCTGGCCCGCAGCAGCTTCAAACCGGAGGACATCGAGGACGTGGTCCTCGGCTGCACCTGCCAGTCCGGCGAAGACAGCCGCAACGTGGGACGCCACGCCGCCCTGCTCGCCGGCCTGCCCGCCAGCGTGCCCGGCCAGGCGGTCAACCGCCTGTGCGGCAGCGGCCTCGCCGCGGTGCTCGACACGGCCCGCGCTGTCAGCTGCGGCGAAGGTCAGCTCTACGTGGCCGGTGGCGTGGAGAGCATGACCCGCGCGCCCTTCGTGGTCGCCAAGTCGGAAGCCGCCTTCGGCCGCGACTTCAAGGTCTTCGACACCACCATCGGCGCGCGCTTCCCCAACCCGAAGCTGATCGAAGCCTACGGCAACGACTCGATGCCCGAAACGGCGGACATCCTGGCGACGGAGTTCGGCATCGGCCGCGAGGAATCCGACCGCTTCGCCGCCGCCTCCCAGGCCCGCTACGCCGCCTCCAAGGCGGACGGTTTCTATGAAGGCGAGATCCTGCCCATCGCGGTACCGACCGGCCGCAAGTCGCCGCCGGCGATGGTCTTCGAGGACGAGCATCCGCGCCCCGAGAGCACCTACGACAGCCTGTCCGGCCTCAAGCCCCTGTTTGCCGGTGGCGTGGTGACGGCCGGCAACGCGTCGGGCATCAACGATGGCGCCGCGGCGCTGCTGATCGGCAACGCGGCCATCGGCGACAAGGCCGGCACCCGCCCGCTGGCGCGCATCCTGGCTGGCGCGGTCAGCGGCGTGGAGCCGCGCATCATGGGCATCGGCCCGGCCCAGGCGATCCCCAAGGCGCTGGAGCGCGCCGGCCTGAGCCTCGCCGACGTGGATCTCATCGAGATCAACGAAGCCTTCGCCACCCAGGTGCTGGCCTGCCTCAAGCTGCTCGGCCTGTCCGCCATTGATCCACGGGTCAATCCCAACGGTGGCGCCATCGCCATCGGCCATCCGCTCGGCGCCTCCGGTGCGCGCCTCGCCTACAGCGCCGCGCGGGAACTGCACCGGCGCGGCGGACGCTATGCGGTGGTCAGCCTGTGCATCGGCGTCGGGCAAGGCATCGCGGTGGTGCTGGAAAGGGTGTGAGGCTGCGTCGCGGCGCTGATGACCTGCTTCCCCATCACCAGCGCCGCGGCAAACCTGCATGGATTCCAGCAGCCCCGGCCGCAACCACTGCCCCTCGCGCCCCGCCGCGCAACAAAACCCGGACGGCATGGGATTTGCCTCATTAGCATTCCCATTTATGCGATATGCGGGCTGCCAGCACAGCCCGCCCGCCGGCCATGACCCAATCCTGTCGCCTCCCGCCGCTGGCGGCCACGCTGCTCGCGTTCCTCGTCACGACCCACGGCGCCTGGGCCCAGACCCAGGCCGCTCCCAACAACAAGCCGGCAAACGAACTGGAGGCCGTGGTGGTCTCGCCCTCCGACGCGCAGAACGACCGGCGCACGTCCACCGCCTCGAAGATCATCGTCGGCCAGGATGAGCTGGTCCGCTACGGGGACTCCAGTGTCGCCGACGCCCTCAAGCGGGTGCCCGGCGTCACGGTGGACGGCGTGCCGGGACGGGGCGGCGAGATCCGCATGCGCGGGCTTGGCAACGGCTACACGCAGATCCTCCTCAACGGCGAACCCACCGCCCAGGGCTTTTCCCTGGACGGCCTGGCCCCCAACCTGATCGAACGCATCGAGATCTCCCGCACAGCCACGGCGGACCGCAGCAACCAGGCGGTGGCGGGCAGCATCAACATCATCCTCAAGCAGGTGGCACGCAAGGGCCAGCGGGACTTCAAGGCGACCGTCGGCAGCGAACGCGGCCACCCCTCCTCCAACCTCGACCTGCAGCTCTCGGACCGGGATGGCATGCTGAGCTACAGCCTGGCCGGCAGCCTGCGCAGCCAGAAATCCGCCGTCCCTTCCTCCATCCTGCTGCAGGGCAATGACGCTCAACGGCGGGCGTCGTCCGGGCTGCTCACCCAGCGGGAGGATTTCCTCGAACTGTACACCGCCAGCCTCACGCCCCGCGCCAGCTGGAAACTGGGCGACCGGGACGCACTGGTCGCAGACGGGCTGCTGTCCTACCAACGCGGCCGGGCCGCGCTCTACGATGAGCGCAACGTCCTGTTCGGCAGCGCGCCGCTGTATGGCAACAACGACTTCAGCCAGTCCATCGAAGGTGAAACCCTGCGCGGCCGCCTGAGCTGGAACCACAGTTTCGAGAACGCCGGCAGCTTCGAGTTGAAGCTCGGCCTCAACCGGGCCCACCGGCAACTGCGCAACCAGCGCCTGTCCTTGCTGCCGGGCGACAGCTTCGGGATCGACGAACTGGCCCTCGACCGCCGGGTCAGCTCCGCCGCGTCGGACACCGGCACCACCCTGTCCGGAAAGCTGCGCATCCCGTACCGGGAAGGACACAACCTGGCCATCGGAGCCGACGGCGAACACAGCCGACGCAGCGAGGATCGCATCCAGCGCGACCTGGTCTTCTCCGTCGAACCGCCGGAAGACCTGGACCAGGCCTATTCGGCCACCGTGCGCCGACTGGCCCTGTTCATCCAGGATGAATGGGACGTGACACCGCGCTGGTCGGTCTATACCGGCCTGCGCCGGGAGACGCTGGACACCCGCAGCCGGGGCAACACCATCGATCCGGTGCACAACACCTCCGGCATCCTCAGCCCTATCCTGCAAACGGTCTGGAAACTGCCCGATACCAAGGGCGACCAGATCCGCCTGGGGGTGTCGCGCACCTACCGGGCACCCACCACCCGGGATCTGCTGGCCCGCCCCGTGCGCCAGTACGACAACAGCCCCACCTCGCCAGACACCCAGGGCAACCCGGACCTGCGCCCCGAGCGTGCCTGGGGTGTGGACCTGGCCTTCGAACGCCACCTGACCGGCGGTGGCCTCCTCAGCGCCAACCTGTTTGCCCGCCAGATCGACGACGTGATCCAGCAGGAGCTGTTCCGCGCTTCCGGCAACGGCCGCTGGATGTCCCAGCCGGTGAACAACGGCCGGGCGCGTACCCACGGCATCGAGCTGGAAGCCAAGGGCAACCTGGCTACCTTGCTGGACAAGGGGCCAGCGGTGGACCTGCGTGCCAACCTGGTCCGCAACTGGTCGGTTGTGGACGCCGTGCCCGGCCCCCACAACCGCCTGGCCCAGCAGACGCCGCTCAGCGCCAATCTGGGCTTCGACTGGCGGCCGGCAGGCCAAGCCCTCACGGTGGGCGCCAGCCTCAACCTCGTGCGCGGCGGCTGGGTTCGCCTGTCGGAGAACGAGCGCGTCCATGCGTCGGTGCGGCGCAGCCTGGACGCCTACGCCCTCTGGAAAGTGGATGCCAAGACCCAGCTTCGGCTGTCAGCCGCCAACCTGTTGCACCAGGATCAGCTTGCCTACCGGAGTTACCAGGATGCTGACGGTGGCCTCGAGCAATGCACCGCAGTCCGCAACTTCCCGGTCTATCGACTGGCCCTGGAACTCAAGCTCTAGCTCCCGTGCCGTCAAAGGACGGAGGGCGCCGCTCAAGCTTGCGCCATAGCTCCGGGCATAGGCACGGCTCTTTAAGAAAAGCTCGGCCAGGCCGACCTCCGGACAAAGCGATCGATCAAGCCCGCCAGGCTGGACTCCACCAACTGAAGACGGATGGTCGCCTGCTTGCCCATGGGCTCGATCAGGGCCAAACCATCGTTTTCGAGCCGGCGCTCCTGTCCGGGCTCCAGGACGCAGTCCGTAGCGTCCCCGGCCACCGTCAGCCAGGCGGTGCCGGTCAGGCAGCGAACCACGGCCCCCTTGCCGTTGATCAGCCTCAGGGGCTGGTTTTCCTGGAGCAACAGTTCGGTATTTTCTAGGTTCAGACGCATGGCTCGCGCTCCCTGTTTTTATTCAGGGAAAGTCTAGGTACAAGCGTCGTAGCGATACAGCCACAAAACGGTTAAATTGACACCGACACAGATGCCCACATTGGCAACTGTACTGGTATCGAAGACTATCAACTGTGCTGTTGGCTACTCCATGAGCAAAGAAGTGTTGCGTTACGAACAGCTGGCCGAAGAACTGGGAGGCCTCATTGCCGCCGGGACCCTGCGCCCAGGAGACCGTCTGCCGTCGGTGCGGCGCCTCTCCGAAGAGCAACGCCTGTCCGTCTCCACGGTGGTCCAGGCATTACGGCGGCTGGAGGATCGGGGACTGGTGGAGGCCCGCCCCCAGTCGGGCTTCTTCGTCCGCCACCGGGGCCTGCCCTGCTCCGAACCCAGCGCTCGCAGCACCCCGGAGGCCGCGGTGGCGGTGGACGTCACCCAGCGTCTGGGGCGGGTGCTCCAGGCCAGCATGCAACCAGGGGTGGCCCCCCTGGCGGCAGCCCTGCCGGCGCCGTCGTTGCTGCCCATCGCGACCCTGCACCGGCTCTACAGTGGCGTCGCTCGCCGCCATCCGGACCTCCTGGCCGGCGGCAGCCACGCCTTCATGGATGCACCGGCCCTGGTGCGCCAGTTGGTACGCCGCTCCCTGGCCTGGGGCGGCCCCCTGGACGCCGCCGAAATCGTCGTCACCAATTCCTGCACCGAGGCACTGGGGCTCTGCCTGCGGGTAGCAACCCAGCCCGGGGATACGGTGGCGGTCGAATCCCCGGCCTACTACCTCATGCTGCAGCTCCTCGAGAGTCTGGGCCTGAAGGCGCTGGAAATCCCCACCGACCCTCGCACCGGCCTTTCCATCGAGGCTTTCGACCTGGCCACCCGGCAGGGCAAAGTCGCCGCTTGCCTCCTGGTACCCAACGCCAGCAATCCCCTGGGCTGCATCATGCCGGACGACAACAAGCGCCGCCTGGCCCGCCTGGCGGCGGAACGGGGCGTCGCGGTGATCGAGGACGACCTCTACGGCGATCTTTGCTTTGGCGCACAACGGCCTTGGCCCATCAAGGCCTTCGACCCGACCGGCAACGTCATGCTGTGCTCTTCCTTTTCCAAGAGCCTGACGCCCGCCCTGCGCATCGGCTTCGTGGCAGCTGGGCGCTACCGGTCCCAGGTGGCTCTCCAGAAGACCTTCTCCAGCGGCGCCACCAACCCCATTACCCAGCACGTTCTGGGTGAATACCTGGAATCCGGCGGGTATGACCGCCATCTGCGAACCCTGCGCCGCAGCTACGAGCAGCAGGTAGAAGCCATGCGGGCGGCAGTGACCCGCCATTTCCCGGCCAGCACCCGGCTGACCCAACCCCAGGGAGGCTTCGTCCTGTGGGTGGAACTGCCGGAGGATGTGGACGCGACCGCCCTCCATGGCAAGGCTCTGGCCGAGGGCGTGGCCTTCGTCCCCGGGGAGTTGTTCTCAGCCAGCGGCATGTACCGCAACTGCCTGCGCCTCAACTGCGGCAACCCTCATACCCCGGAGATCGAGGATGCCGTAAGGCGCCTGGGAAAGCTGATCGCTTCCGTCTAGGGAGCGTCTGATTTTTCCTGCCACGCCCTGGCACCCGCCGCCGCCCAACCTGGGCTCAGGCTGAAGACATCCCTGTGGAAGCAGCGGTGTTTTGTTGTCTCACAACAACCATTTTTCCTTCATGGCTTTTGAGGGCACCTTCCGAACTTCTCCCGCCAAATCAAGGATCTGGGGGCTTTTCCTTGATTTTCCGTTCGAAAAACACTACTAAATGTAGTAGAAAATTTCTTTTTATCGCACCGTTGACTTTTATAAGTATATGTTTTTAAACAACTAAAATATTTTGACGATTTTCCGCCTTGGAGTAAGCTATGCGCCGCTTCAGATCACTACCAATAAGCCATCCAAGAGCCATGACCGCCACGACAAAAAACGCCAAAGCCCAGCCCGCATCTGCCGCCACGCTCGAATCGCAGGATATCTCCGGCGAAGTACTGCTCGAGAAATACGCCAAAGGTAACGAGCAGAGCATTGGCGACGTGCGCGCTCGTGTTGCCCGTGCGCTAGCCTCCATCGAAGCCGAAGAAAAGCGCGCCCATTGGGAAGCCAAGTTCCTCGAAGCGCAGGAACGGGGCTTCGTGCCTGCCGGCCGCATCAACTCCGCCGCCGGCACCAATCTCGCCGCAACCCTGATCAACTGTTTCGTGCAGCCCGTCGGTGATTCGATCACCGAATCCGTGGATGGCCGTTGCGGCATCTACACCGCCCTCGCCCAGTCCGCCGAGACCATGCGTCGTGGCGGTGGCGTCGGCTACGACTTCTCCTCCATCCGTCCGAAGGGCGCGATGGTGCGCGGCACCCAGTCCAACGCCTCCGGCCCCGTCTCCTACATGCGCGTCTTCGACCGCTCCTGCGAGACCGTCGAATCCGCCGGCTCCCGCCGTGGCGCCCAGATGGGCGTGCTGCGCTGCGACCACCCGGACATCGAGGAATTCATCCACGCCAAGGACCACGGCGACCTGACCAACTTCAACGTGTCCATCGCCGTCACCGACCTGTTCATGCAGGCCGTGGAAAGCGATGGCGACGTGGAGCTGGCCCACAAGGCCGAGCCGTCCAACGAAATCAAGGCCGCCGGCGGCTACAAGCGGGAAGATGGCCTGTGGGTGTACCGCAAGGTGCGCGCCCGTGACCTGTGGGACCAGGTCATGCGCTCCACCTACGATCACGCGGAGCCGGGCATCCTGTTCCTCGATCGCATGAACAAGGACAACAACCTTTACTACTGCGAGACCATCGAGGCCACCAACCCCTGCGCCGAACAGCCCCTGCCGTCCTACGGCTGCTGCTGCCTGGGCTCGATCAACCTGACCCTGTACGTGAAGGACGCCTTCAGCGAGAAGGCCAGCTTCGACTTCGCCGGCTTCGCCAAGACCGTCGAAACCTCCATCCGCATGCTCGACAACGTGCTCGAGGCGACCCACTGGCCGCTGGAGCAACAGCACGCCGAAGCCCAGTCCAAGCGCCGCGTCGGCCTCGGCTTCACCGGCCTCGGCAACGCGCTGGCCATGCTGCGCCTGCGCTACGACACCGACGCTGCCCGCGCGATGGCCACCAAGATCTCCGAGTTCATGCGCGACCAGGCCTACCTGGCCTCCGTCGAGCTGGCCAAGGAGCGTGGCGCCTTCCCGCTGTTCAACGCCGACCTCTACCTGTCCGGCGGCAACTTCGCGTCCCGCCTGCCCAACGAGGTGAAGGACAAGATCCGCAAGCACGGCCTGCGCAACTCCCACCTGCTGTCCATCGCCCCCACCGGCACGATCAGCCTGGCCTTCGCCGACAACGCCTCCAACGGCATCGAGCCCCCGTTCTCCTACACCTACACCCGCAAGAAGCGGATGGCCGACGGCACCTTCAAGGAATACGCCGTCGAGGACTACGCATGGCGCCTGTACAAGCACCAGGGCGGTGACGTCTCCAAGCTGCCCGAGTACTTCGTGACCGCGCTGGAAATCTCTGCCCAGGCCCACAAGGACATGGTCGCGGCCGTCGCCCCGTACATCGACACCTCCATCTCCAAGACGGTGAACGTCCCCGAGGACTACCCCTACGCCGACTTCGAGAACCTCTACCTGGAAGCCTGGAAGTCCGGCCTGAAGGGCCTGGCCACCTACCGGCCCAACAGCGTGCTGGGTTCCGTGCTGTCCGTGACGCCGAGCGCCGAGCAGAAGCAGCCCCACGACCTGGAAATCTCCGACGACACCAACCGCCGCCTGTCCATCAAGAACCTGCCGGCACCGGTGCTGTCTTCCCTGCGCTGGCCGGGCCGCCCGGATCTGCCGGACGGCAACTCCGCGTGGACCTACATGCTCAACACGCCGCAGGGCAACTTCGCCCTGTTCGTCGGCCACATGGACCCGGCCGAGGACAGCCCCGCCAAGGGCGCCTTCCCGTTCGAAGTGTGGGTCAACGGTGCCGACCAGCCCCGTGGCCTGGGCGCCGTCGCCAAGACCCTGTCGATGGACATGCGCGCCAACGACCGCGGCTGGCTCAAGCTCAAGCTCGAAGCCCTGGCCAAGACCGTCGGCGAGAAGTCCTTCGAAATGCGCTTCCCGCCCCATGGCGAGCAGAAGTTGATGCCGGGCGTCGTGTCCGCCTTCGCCCAGGTGGTGCGCTACCGCTGCGAAAAGCTGGAAGCCCTCGACGGCGAACTGCCGACGCCGGTGCTCGACAGCGTGTTCTCCCTGCAGGAGCCCAAGACCGGCACCGACGGCACCCTGTCCTGGACCGTCGACATCCAGAACCCGGCCACCGGCGAAGACTTCGTGCTCGGCCTGAAGGAAATCACCCTGCCGGACGGCGTCACCCGCCCCTACTCCATGTGGCTGTCGGGCAACTACCCGCGCGCCCTGGACGGCCTGTCCCGCATCCTGTCCCTCGACATGCGCGTGATGGATCCGGCCTGGATCGGCATGAAGCTGCGCAAGCTGATCGACTACCCGGAACCCCTGGGCGACTTCATGGCCTTCGTGCCCGGCACCCGCCGCCAGCAGAACTGGCCGTCCACCGTGGCCTACCTGGCTGCGCTGATCATCCACCGCTACGCGATGCTGGGCGTGCTCGACGAATCCGGCTACCCGACCCGCGAGATGGGCATCCTCGAGTCGCCCCGCGACGACAACGAGCCCAAGCTGATGCAGGGCGCCCTGTGCAACGAATGCGGCAACCACTCGGTGATCCGCAAGGACGGCTGCGACTTCTGCACCGCCTGCGGCGCCGTGGGCACCTGCGGCTAAGAATGTGCGCTGCACCCTGAGCCGCGAGCAAACGCGGCTCAGGGTCTGAAGAGCGATATTCAGCGGAACTTCCTGGTTCAGGAAGTTCCGCTTTTTGTTATCACAGCAATGTTTTCAGCCCGAGGCCGATGGCTGCGCAGCCGAGGATGACGTGAATCACGTTGGCCTTGAAGCGGAACAGCGCGACAGCCGCCCCGAGGGCGATGAACGCCGACAGCCCTTCGAAGGCCCCGGCAAAGCCTTCGGGCCACAGCACGTGATAGCCAAAGAACAGGGCCAGGTTCAGGATGACGCCAACCACCGCGGCGGTAATGGCGGTAAGCGGTGCGGTGAATTTCAGGTCGTTGTGCGTCGTCTCGATAAAGGGCCCACCCATCAGGATGAAGACGAAGGACGGCAGGAAGGTGAACCAGGTGACCAGCATGGCGGCCATCGCGCCGGCGAGGAACAGGTGGTCCGGGCCGAACACCGCCTTCACATAGCCGCCGACGAAGCCGACGAAGGTGACCACCATGATGAGCGGCCCGGGTGTCGTCTCGCCGAGGGCAAGGCCGTCGATCATCTGAGTCGGCGTCAGCCAGCCGTAGTGCCCGACGGCCCCCTGGTACACATAGGGCAGCACGGCATAGGCGCCACCAAAGGTCAGCAGGGCCGCCTTGGTGAAGAACCAGCCCATCTGCGTGAGGGTATGACCCCAGCCGTAGCCAGCCGTCAGCAATCCCATCGGTAGCAGCCACAGCAGGCCACCCACAAACGCGGCCCTGGCCATCTTGTGCCACGCAAACAGGGCGTGCTCGGGGGTCGGCGTGTCGTCGTCGATCAAGGCCCGGCCGAAGGATTTGTCGGCCTTGCCGTGCCCGCCGCCGGCCTTGAACTTGTCCGGCGCAAGGCGGCCGCCGAAGTAGCCGATGACACCCGCCACGGCCACGATGGCCGGGAAAGGGACGTTGAGCGCGAAGATGGCAACGAAGGACGCCGCGGCCACGGCCCACAGCACATTGTTCTTGAGGGCGCGGGAGCCGATGCGGTGGGCTGCCTGCATGACGATGGCGGTCACCGCCGGCTTGATGCCGTAGAACAGGCCGGCCACCAGCGGCATTTCACCAAAGGCGATATAGACCCACGACAGGCCGACCAGGATGAACAGCGACGGCAACACGAAGAGCGCGCCGGCAACGATGCCGCCCCAGCTGCGGTGCATCAGCCAGCCGATGTAGGTGGCCAGCTGCTGGGCTTCCGGGCCGGGGAGGACCATGCAGTAATTGAGCGCATGCAGGAAGCGCCGCTCGGAGATCCAGCGCCGGCGCTCCACCAGCTCCTGATGCATGATGGCAATCTGCCCGGCCGGGCCGCCAAAGCTGATGAAGCCGAGCTTGAGCCAGAACAGGAAGGCCTGCCAGAAGCTGACCTGGGCAGGTGGATCCTCCTGTGCTTCGGATTTTGCCGTCAGGGTCGTATTCATGATTTCGGGCCTTTCTCAAAAGAGGCCATGAGTCCATCGAAGAAGTGGGTGGCCAGCGCGAGCAGCTGGTCGTCATCGCGGATGATGTCGCGCAGGCCAGCCAGGACGCTCTCGATGCCGGCAGCCTCGGGCGGCTGCACGCCACCGACATCGAGGAAGTGGACCAGCGCGCCGAGGCGCAAAAGTGCCGGGCTTTCAAGTCCGAAACTGGCGAGCAGCACCTCGAAGCTCACCCGGGCGCCGACATGGGTGAAGGTGGCACCGTCGAAATCAAATCCCAGTGCATCGGCGGGGCACTCGACAGGTGACGGCAGCCACAGGATGGCGGCCTGCGGGTCGATGTAGCGACGGATCAGCCATGCACTGGCCAGCCTGTCGACCCACGGACGCTGGCGCGTTGCCCACCGACGGCCCCGGTAGTCCTCGTGGTGCAGGCGGGCGATGGGATGCTCGACGGAATAGGGCTCGTCCGGCGCCATTGCCCGCGCCGCCTGCTGCTCAAACTCGCGCAAGGCTTCGTCCGCCTGCTTCCGGGCTTCACCGGGGAAAAAGTCGATCGCCACCAGGTTGGCAAAGGTCTTGCGCAACTTGCGGGCTTGTTTAAGGGCGTCGTTCGCGGTATCCGGACTCAGCCCGTTGCGCGCAGCCGCGACCTCCCCCAGCAGCGTGGCGAAATCCGCGTTGCGGTCGAACAAGGCAACGAAGTTGCCGTCGCCGGGTTCTTCAACGCGCACAAGCAGCGCCGTCCCTTCTGCGGCGCGAATATCCGTGGCGACCGTCTCCAGCGTGCCCCGGCAATCCTCGCGCTCCGGCATCAAATAGACCCCGTCCCGCAGGACAGCTGCGCCCGATGCCTTGAGGCTGCGCCAGGCCCGCATGCGGGCCGTGGCGTTCTCGGTAGGCAGGCTGGTAATAAGTGCAATCCATGTGCTCATGAATTGCACTCTATACTCGAGTAGATATTTCTACAAATTTCGTTCTTTATCTACACGCCCACTTCAAGCCTTGGGAGCATGCTCGTTGTGCGCAACAAAACATTCACACAACCTCTTCCATATTTCTATAATAATAGAATTATGGAAACACTTAACGCCGCCGAACTTCTCGCCGCCCTGGGCCACGAGTCCCGCCTGAGCATCTTCCGCCTGCTGGTGGAAGCGGGGCCGGAAGGTCTTTTCCCCGGTGCAATCGGAGAAAAACTGGGCCTCCCGGCTCCAACCCTGTCCTTCCACCTGTCCCACCTCACCCGGGTGGGGCTTATCCGGGGGCAAAAAGAGAGCCGCTTCATCCGCTACTCGGCCGAGTACGCGACGATGGACGAGCTCATCGCCTTCCTGACCAGCAACTGCTGCCAGGGGGAGGCCTGCCTGCCCAAGACCGCCGCCTGCGACACCATTGCAAAGCGCAGGAATCCTGGCGCTGACGTTTCAGGTGACACCCCGGCTGCCTGTTGCAAGCCCAACGAATGAGCAGTTCCCCGCGAGAAACGACCATGTCAGAACTGAAGACCGTGCTGGTGCTGTGCACCGGCAACTCCTGCCGCTCCCAGATGGCCGAGGCCATCCTCAATCACGAACTGGCTGGCCAGGTGCGCGCCCTGTCGGCCGGCACGCTGCCGCAGCCCAAGGTGGCGGATGGCGCCATCGCCGCCCTGAAGGCCGCCGGCCTGCCCACGGATGGCCTCCATCCGAAGACCATCGATGCGGTGATGGACGAGCACATCGACCTGGTGGTGACCGTCTGCGACAACGCCAAGGAGAGCTGCCCGATCTTCCCGCGCCCGGTGCCGCGCATGCACGTGCCTTTCCACGACCCCCACGGCGAGCCGCTGGAGAGCTTCATCCGGGTGCGTGACGAAATCCGTGAGCAGCTGGTTTCCGTCGTGCGCACTGCACTGGAGCTGTAAGCGATGTCGGCCCAATGTGAAATGACCGCCAAGGCCGCCGCCGGCGCGCCGATGGGCTTCTTCGAGCGCTACCTGACGGTGTGGGTCTTCCTGTGCATCGTCGCCGGCATCGCGCTCGGCCAACTCGCACCGGGGGGCTTCCAGGCCATCGGCCGCCTGGAGTTCGCCCAGGTGAATCTGCCGGTGGGTCTGCTGATCTGGGTGATGATCATCCCGATGCTGGTGAAGGTGGATTTCGGTGCGCTGCACGAAGTGAAGCAGCACGTGCGCGGCATCGGCGTGACGCTGTTCGTAAACTGGCTGGTCAAACCCTTCTCGATGGCGCTGCTGGGCTGGCTGTTCGTGCGCAACCTGTTTGCGCCGATGCTGCCGGCGGACCAGCTCGACAGCTACGTGGCCGGCCTCATCCTGTTGGCCGCGGCGCCTTGCACGGCGATGGTCTTCGTATGGAGCAAGCTGTCGGACGGCGACCCGTTGTTCACCCTGTCCCAGGTCGCGCTGAACGACAGCATCATGGTCTTCGCCTTCGCCCCGCTGGTCGGCCTGCTGCTCGGCATCTCGGCCATCACAGTGCCGTGGGCGACGCTGCTGACTTCGGTGGTGCTCTACATCGTGATCCCGGTGGCGCTGGCCCAACTGTGGCGCAAGGCCTTGCTGGCCAAGGGGCAGGCTGCTTTCGATGCGGCGATG
The DNA here is from genome assembly GCA_018241665.1 of Pseudomonadota bacterium. Taxonomy (GTDB): domain Bacteria; phylum Pseudomonadota; class Gammaproteobacteria; order Burkholderiales; family Rhodocyclaceae; genus Zoogloea. Next base: position 47,529 of record JAFEDK010000023.1, on the reverse strand, counting down.
GCCAAGATCGGGCCGTGGTCCATCTCGGCGCTGCTCGCCACGCTGGTGTTGCTGTTTGCCTTTCAGGGCAAGGCCATCCTGGAGCAGCCGCTGGTCATCGCGCTGCTCGCGGTGCCGATTCTTATCCAAGTGTTCTTCAACTCGGCCCTGGCCTATTGGCTCAACCGCGCCGTTGGCGAGAAGCATAATGTGGCCTGTCCGTCGGCGCTGATCGGGGCATCCAACTTCTTCGAACTCGCCGTCGCGGCGGCCATCAGCCTGTTCGGTTTCGAATCCGGCGCGGCGCTGGCCACCGTGGTCGGCGTCCTCATCGAGGTGCCGGTCATGCTGCTGGTGGTGAAGGTCGTCAATGCATCCAAGGGCTGGTACGAGGCCCGCTGATTTTCCGAGGAGATCATCAATGAAAAAGCTCGAAGTGTTCGATCCGGCCATGTGCTGTTCGACCGGCGTGTGCGGCGTGGATGTGGACCCGGTGCTGGCCCAGTTCGCTGCCGACCTGAAGTGGGTGGAGGAACACGGCGTGGAGGTCGCCCGCCACAACCTCGGCCAGGAACCCCAGGCCTTCGCGGCCAATCCGGCGGTGCTCAAGGAAATGGAAGCCGGCATGGACCGCCTGCCCATCGTGACGGTGGACGGCCATATCGTGTCCACCGGCATGTATCCGTCGCGCCAGCAGCTGGTGCAGAAGCTCGGCATCGTGCTGAAGACGGAAGAGAAGCCGCGCATCAAGATCAGCGCGGCCGGTGGTTGTTGCGATCCGAAATCCGGCTGCTGCTGACCGGAGGCGTCGAGCCATGGCACTGCCACGCACCGAAACGCGTTATCTGTTCTTCACCGGCAAGGGCGGCGTCGGCAAGACGTCCCTGTCCTGCGCCACCGGCCTGGCGCTGGCCGAAGCCGGCAAGCGGGTGTTGATCGTGAGCACCGACCCGGCATCCAACCTGGACGAGGTGTTGGGTGTGGCATTGGGCCAGGCACCGACCGCCATTCCTGGCGCGCCGGGCCTGTGTGCCCTCAACATCGACCCGGAAGCAGCGGCCCATGCCTACCGGGAACGGATGGTCGCCCCGTACCGCGGCATCCTGCCGGCGGCAGCCATCCAGAGCATGGAGGAGCAGTTCTCGGGGGCATGTACGGTGGAAATCGCCGCTTTCGACGAGTTCTCCAAGCTGCTCGGCGATCCGGCGGCGACGGCCGATTTCGAGCACGTCATCTTCGACACCGCGCCGACCGGCCACACGCTGCGCCTGCTGACGCTTCCATCTGCGTGGGACGAGTTCATCTCGTCGTCCACCGGTGGTGCGTCCTGCCTCGGCCCGCTGGCCGGCCTCGAGAAGCAGAAGGCCTTGTACGCGGCCACGGTGGCGCGCCTGTCGAACCCGGCGGAAACCACGGTGATCCTGGTCAGCCGGCCAGAAATCGCATCGCTGCGGGAGGCCGAGCGCACACGCGGCGAACTGGCGGAGCTGGGTATCCGCAACCAGATGCTGGCCATCAACGGGCTTTTCGCAGCGGCACAAACCGACGATGCGATTGCCGCCGCCATGTCGCGACGGGCTGCCGAAGCACTGGCGCAGATGCCGGCCGAACTCGCCAGACTGCCCGGCTGCACCATTCCCTTCCTGCCGAAAGGCACGGTTGGCCTGGACGCGCTGCGCGTGATGGCCCATCCGGAAACCGCAGCCCCCGCCATATCGAGCGACATGCCGGCCACCAAGCTGCCGCCGGGCCTGGCCGGCCTGGTGGACGAGATGGCCTGTTCCGGCCACGGCGTGGTGATGACCATGGGCAAGGGCGGCGTCGGCAAGACCTCGGTCGCCGCGGCGATTGCGGTGGCCCTCGCCCGGCGCGGCGGCAAGGTCGTGCTGTCCACCACCGACCCGGCAGCCCACGTGGCGGCGACGCTCGACGGGGCCATCCCCGGCCTGACCGTCACGCGCATCGATCCGCGCCGGGAAGTGGCGGACTACACCGCGGAAGTCCTCGCCAAGGCTGGCAAGAGTCTCGACGCCGGTGGCCTGGCGATGCTGGAGGAAGACCTGCGTTCGCCATGCACCGAGGAGATTGCGGTCTTCCGCGCCTTCGCCCGCACCGTGGATGAAGGCAAGGACGGCTTCGTGGTGCTCGACACCGCACCGACCGGCCACACCATCCTGCTGCTCGATGCCGCCGAGGCCTACCACCGGGAAGTCATGCGTACCCGGGGCGACATGCCGGAATCGGTGCGCCAGCTGTTGCCGCGGCTGCGCGACCCGGCCTACACCCATGTGCTGATCGTGACGCTGCCCGAAGCCACGCCCGTGCACGAGGCCGAGCGCCTGCAGGGCGATCTGGCCCGGGCCGGCATCACGCCCTACGCCTGGGTCATCAACCAGTCCCTGCTGGCCAGTGGCACCGCCAACCCGCTGCTGTGCCAGCGCGGCCGCTACGAAGTGCCTTTCGTAAGGCGGGTTGCAGACGAGCTGGCCACCCGCTGTGGACTGATTCCGTGGCAGGCCGATGCTCCGGTGGGCAAGGCAGGACTGGAGCAACTGGTTCGTTAAGGCCCTGGAAACGCGCACGGAGGCGCCAAGCATGAAAGCCCTGCCCATCGTCTGGCAGCGTCTCGTCATGAACGGGGCGACCTGCCCACGCTGCAGCGACACCGGGAATGCCCTGCAAGAAGCCGTGCAAGCCCTGACGGAAGCCCTGGCACCGTTGGGCATGGTGCCCGAGCTGGAGCTTCGCGAACTGGACGAGACCGGTTTCCGCGCCGAGCCGTCGGCATCAAACCGCGTCTGGATTGCCGGCAGGCCGATGGAGGACTGGCTGCAGGCGTCGGTTGGCAGTAGTCCTTGTTGTTCGGTGTGCGGCGATGCCGAGTGCCGCACGATGGCGGTAGACGGGCAGACCTTCGAGGCAATTCCGCAGGAACTCCTGGTCAAGGCAGCCCTGATTGCTGCCTTGACCTTGCATTCCAGCCAAGTCCGCGAGTAGAGGGCCGGGAATCAGTCGGTCGCCGTAGCCGGTGTCATCGCCGCGCGGCTCTCCCCTGCCGCCTTGGCGTGAACCAGCCGATACAGCAGCGGCAACACCAGCAGCGTCAGCGCCGTCGACGACAGGATGCCGCCAATCACCACCGTGGCGAGGGGACGCTGGACTTCCGCGCCTGTTCCGGTGGCGAGGGCCATCGGGATGAAGCCCAACGACGCCACCAGCGCCGTCATCAGCACCGGGCGCAGACGCGTCAGCGCGCCGTCGTGGATCGCCGCGTCCAGCGAACGCCCTTCCTCGCGCAGGTTGCGGATGAAGGAGATCATCACCAAGCCGTTGAGCACCGCCACGCCGGACAGCGCAATGAAGCCGACGCCCGCCGAGATGGACAGCGGAATGTCGCGCAACCACAGTGCGGCGATTCCGCCCGTCAGCGCGAAGGGAATACCGGAGAACACCAGCAGGCCGTCCTTCACGTTGCCGAACATCGCGAACAGCAGGATGAACACCAGCAGCAGCGCCACGGGCACCACGATCTTCAGGCGCTGGGATGCCGACTCCAGCTGCTCGAAGGTGCCGCCCCAGGCCGTCCAGTAGCCCACCGGGACCGGCACCTCGCCCAGCCGCGCCTGCGCGTCGCTGACGAAGGAGCCGATGTCGCGTCCGCGCACGTTGGCGCTGACCACGACACGGCGTTTGCCGTTCTCCCGGCTGACCTGGTTGGGACCCGGTGCCAGATCGAGGCTCGCCACCTCGCCGAGCGGGATGTAGCTCGTCCGTCCTTCCGCGCTTCCGCGTGGCAGCGCGATCGGCAAACGCCTGAGCGCCTCGGGATCGGAGCGCAGTGCCTCCGGCAGGCGCACGACGATGTCGAAGCGGCGATCGCCCTCGAACACGGTGCCCGCCTCCTGACCGCCGATCGCCGTGGACACCGCGTCCTGCACGTCGCCAACGTTCAGGCCGTAGCGCGCCGTCTTGTCGCGGTCGATGTTGACGGTCAGCACCGGCAGGCCGGTCGTCTGCTCCACCTTCACCTCGGACGCGCCCGGGATCTTCTCCAGCAGCGCGGCGATCTTCCCTGCGGTCTCGTTCAGCACCGCCATGTCATCGCCGAAGACCTTGATGGCCACGTCGCTGCGCACGCCGGAGATCAGCTCATTGAAGCGCAGCTGGATCGGCTGGGAGAACTCGTAGGCGTTGCCCGGCATCCCGTCGGCGACCTTCTGGATCTCCGCCAGCAGCGCCTCGCGGCTCCGCCTGGGCTCGGGCCACTGGGATTCCGGCTTGAGCATGATGTAGCCGTCGGAGATGTTGGGCGGCATCGGATCGGAGGCGATCTCGGCCGTGCCGGTGCGGGCAAAGACCCGCTCGATCTCCGGGAACCCGGCCTTCAGCCGCGCCTCCAGCCGCTGCTGCATCTCGACGGACTGGGACAGGCTGGTGCCGGGGATGCGCAGCGCCTGGATCGCGAAGTCGCCTTCGTTGAGGCTGGGCACGAACTCGCTGCCCATGCGCGTGGCGAGCAGGCCGGACAGCACGATCGCCACCGCGGTCAGCGTCAGCACCACCGGCTTGTTCGCCATCACCTGCGTCAGCACCGGCTCGTAAGCCCGCCGCGCCGCGCGCATCAGCCCGTTCTCCTTCTCGGCCACCTTGTCGCCGATGAACAGCGCCACGGCCGCCGGGATGAAGGTGACGGACAGGATCATCGCGCCGATCAAGGCCGTGACCACCGTGAAGGCCATCGGATGGAACATCTTTCCCTCGACGCCGGCGAGGGCGAAGATCGGCAGATAGACCACCATGATGATCAGCTGACCGAAGAGCAGCGCCCGCCGCGCCTCCTTCGAAGCCGCGAAGACCTCATGGAAGCGCTCCGTCCGGCTCAGCGGCCGGCCGAGGCGTGCCTGCGCGTGGGCCAGCCGCCGCACGCAGTTCTCGACGATGACCACCGCACCGTCGATGATGATCCCGAAATCGAGGGCGCCGAGGCTCATCAGGTTGGCGCTGACCCGGTAACCGACCATCCCCGAGAAGGTAAACAGCATCGACAGCGGGATGACCATCGCGGTGATCAGCGCCGCGCGGATGTTGCCGAGGAACAGGAACAGGATGACGATTACCAGGATCGCCCCTTCGAGCAGGTTCTTCTTCACCGTCTCGATGGCCTTGTCCACCAGCACCGTGCGGTCATAAACCGTCACCGCATGGACGCCCGGCGGCAGGTTGCGGTTGATCTCCGCCATCTTCTGGTCCACCGCGCGGGAGACGGCCCGGCTGTTCTCGCCGATCAGCATGAACACCGTGCCGAGCACCACCTCACGGCCATTGTCGGTCGCCGCACCGGTACGCAGCTCGCGGCCGATGCCCACCTCGGCCACATCACGGATGCGGATCGGTACCCCTTGCACGTTGCCGAGGATGACGTTGCGGATGTCCTCCGACGTGCGCAGCTGGCCCGGCGCACGCACCAGATACTGCTCACCGCGCTTCTCGATGTAGCCGGCACCGGCATTGCCGTTGTTGCGGTCGAGCGCCGTGACCAGATCCTGCAGCGTGAGCCCGTAGGAGGCGAGCTTCTCCGGGCTCGGCGCCACCTGGTACTCCTTCGCAAAACCGCCGATGGAGTTGATCTCGGTCACGCCCGCCACGTGGCGCAGCTGCGGCTTGATGATCCAGTCCTGGATCTCGCGCAGGTCGGTCGGCGTGTAGGCCGTGCCGTCCGGCTTGCGGGCGCCCTCCCCGGCCTCCACGGTCCACAGATAAATTTCCCCCAGCCCCGTCGAGATCGGCCCCATGGCCGGCGTGATGCCCGTCGGCAGTTTCTCCCGGGCTTCCTGGATACGCTGGTTGACGAGCTGCCGCGCGAAGTGGATGTCGGTCCCGTCCCTGAAGATGACCGTCAGCTGCGACAGGCCGTAGCGGGACAGGGAACGGGTCTGCTCCAGGCCGGGCAGGCCGGCCATCACGGTCTCCACCGGGTAGGTCACCCGCTGTTCGACCTCCAGCGGCGAGTAACCCGGTGCCGCGGTGTTGACCTGGACCTGCACGTTGGTGATGTCCGGCACCGCGTCGATGGGCAGGCGCTGGTAGTTGTAGAGACCCAGCGCGGCCATGCCCAGCACGGCCAGCAGAACCAGCCAGCGGTGCTCGATGGCGAGGCGGATGATGCGTTCAAACATGGCGTTCTCCTCCCGTCAGTGCGCGTGCTCGGCGCTGCCCTTGCCGAGCTCCGCCTTCAGCACGAAACTGCCCGACGCCGCGTAGGCGGTGCCGGCCTTGAGCCCATCCACCACCTCCACCCGACTGCCGTCGGCGCGGCCGAGCTTCACCGGCTGGGCGATGAAACCGTCCTTCACCCGCACGAACACCACCGGCTTGTCTTCCACGCTCTGCACCGCGTCGGCGAGCACGCTCACCGCCACCTCGGTTTCGCCCGACACCACGTCCACATTGACGAACAGCCCCGGGCGCCAGGCCATCTTCGGGTTGGCCAGCGTCACCCGTGCCTTGGCGGTGCGCGTGTCCTGCCCGAGCAGCGCGCCCACGTAGGAAATCCGGCCCTCGGCGCTGGAATCGAAGGCCGTCGCCCGTACGACCACCTTCTCGCCGACCCGCACGATGTCCAGATCCTTCGCCGGCACGACGATCTCCGCCCACACCGATGACAGGTCCGACAGGGTGAAGATGCTGGCGTCCTCCTTCACCGCCTCGCCCAGCGCGATGTGCTTCTCCACCACGATCCCGTCGAAAGGCGCACGGATCTCGTAGCTGTTGAGGCTGCCCGCGCCCGCCGCGCTGGCACCCAGCGCCACCAGCTTCTGCTGGGCATTGGCCACGGCAATCTCCGCCTCGCGCAAGGCTTGCTGGGCAGCGAGGTAATCCTGCTCGGCCGAGATCTTCTCCTGCCACAGCTGCTTCTCGCGGGTGTAGGTGGACTTGGCGAGGGCCAGGCGCCGCTGGGCGGCCAGCAACTCGCTGCGCAGCTCCGACAACCCGGTGCTGGCGATTACCGCCAGCACCTGCCCGCGTTTGACGGCCTGGCCCAGGTTGGCGGGCACGCTTTCCACCACACCGGCCAGCCTGGGCACCACGTGGGCAGTGCGATCCTCGTTGAAACGGATCTCGCCCGGCAGCTGGTTGCTGCTGCGGATGCGCGCCGGTGCGGCCTTGTCGATGCCAATGCCAGCCGACTGGATCTGCGCATCGCTCAGCGCAATCGTCTCGTCGTGAGCTTCGCCTTCGGCGCCGGTCTTCCCGGCGTAATGCTCCTTGTCGTCGTGTTCCCGGGCTTCGGCGTGGGCAACCGGCGCGGCGGATTCGCCGGCCGGTGCTGCCGGGGCCGTGCCGAGGATCCAGCCACCTGCGGCGATACCGCCGATGACGATGGCGGCGATGGCGAAGGCCTGTTTGCGGTTGAGTCTGGGTGCGGTCGAGTTGAAGGGATTCTTCATGAAGGGCTCCTACGGACGGTCGGCCATCACGGACGACGGCAAAGTGATGGCGCCCAGCACGCGCTCCAGATCGGCGGCGCTGCGGTGGGCATCGGAGAGACTCTTGAGGTACTGGGCGCGGGCCTGGAAGAAGGTGCGCTGGGCATCGAGCACTTCGAGGAAGCTGAACTTCCCGAGCTCGAAGCCCTTGCTGGCCGCGTCGTAGGCGCTGCGGGCACCGGGCAGGATCTCCTGCTGGAGCGTCCGGACGTCGGCCAGCAGCGCCTTCAAGCGCTCCTGGTTCTGGCTGGCGTCGGCGCCCAGGCGCAATTCGGCGGCGCGCAGCTCGTCCCGCGCCTTGTCGGCCCGCCGCAACGCTTCGAGCAGCGTGCCCTGGTTGCGGTCGAACAGCGGAAACGGGACCGAGAAGCCGACGATGGCCTGGTTGCGCCCCAGTTCCTCCGCCCGCTTGGCGCCCACGCTCACCGTCACATCGGGAAGGCGGCGTGCCTTTTCCAGCTCGGCCTGGGCGGTGAAGCGCGCCACCTCATGGCGCCAGCGGAGCAGCGCCGGCGCTGCCTCAAGACGGCGGGCCAGCGCGTCGTCGGAGAGCAGCCCCGGCAATGCGTCGGTACGTCCTTCCGCCAGGCTGAAGCGTGCTTGAGCGCTGCCCCAGGTGGCGGCCAGGCGCTTGCGTGCGACCGCCAGGTCGGCGCGCGCCTGGTTCAGCTCGATCCGCGCAGCGGCCTCGGCAACCCGCGCCCGGGTCTCCTCCACCGGCGAGACCTTGCCGGCTGCCACGCGCCGCCCTGCGGTCAAGGTGGCGCGCCCGGCCAGCGCAAGCAGGTCGTCGGCCTGCTGGACGCGCTCCTGGGCCACCAGCACATCGAAGAATGCGCCGACCACCGTCGCGCGGGTTTCGAGGCGCCGGGCGGCAAGGTCGGCGGCTGCCACCTCCCGCCCGCTCTCGGCGGTGGCGATGCGCGCGGCGCGCTTGCCGCCCAGCTCCAGCCTCTGCCCGAGCTGGACGGTGGTGCTGCGGGTCGCGCGGTTCTGGGTATCCTCGATGCTCGTCGAGATCTCGGGGTTGGGCAGCAGCCCCGCCTGGATCACTGCACCCTCGACGGCGCGCAACTCGTTCGTGGCGGCCGACAGTTCGGGATTGGCGGACAAGGCAAGGCCGAGAGCCGCTTCGAGGCTCAATGGCCCGGTCGGCTCGACAGGGGGCGCCATGGCTGCAGCGGGAGCGACCGCTGTGCCGGTTTCGGCCCGCGCAGCGCCTGCAGTCACGGCAAGGGCGCATAGCAGCGCGAGCGCAATGCTTGATTGGGATTGCATCCGATTCTCCAGTGATGAAAGACACGTGGGGGAATCGGCGGGACGTCATCCGGCAGGGCCGGATGAACGCGCGGCTAGCGCCGCAGGGGATGCGCAGCTAAATGAAGATCCGCTCCCGCCGATCAGGCGGAAGCAGTCCAGTTGGGGCGTTCCGGCAGGTCGCCGGGCGGCGACGCCAATGGGTGCGGCGCCCACGGCGGGCTTACGATGCCAGCCACGGCGGGAATGGGCTCGAACAGCCCGAGCAGCGCAGACGCGCAGCCCGCATGGCAGAACGCACAGTCCTCATCGATACCGGACGGTGCACTGTTCGAGTCCTTGAAGCCACCGTCATCATGGTGCTTGTGCTGATGGTGGCCGAAGTGCTGCAACGGTCCCGACTCATGCTGGCAGTAGGCAGCCGCCACCGACCAGGTGAACTGGAGTGGCAGGAAAACCAGCAGGAAAACGGCAAGCCAGCGGCGCATGGGGATGGATGTTAGCAGAGTCGTGGCGCAAAGCCCACGACATGCGCGGACGGATATCTTCTGGGCGCCTGGATGCCACTAACGTACAGCCCGATGAAGATTGCATCAGTCGCCCAGGTGCGTCGAGCATGACGAAACGCACGTTGGATCACACTCTCCCCGGCCGGCCGTGACAGGCAACACGCTCCGGAATGCACCGCTCGGATAATCTGCACTCCATCCTGAATCCCGACGGTATTCCCACGATGCGCCTCTCCTCCCTCAGCAAGCTCTGCTCCGTCCTGACCCTGTCCGCCCTGTCCCTGGCCACCCAGCAGGCCAACGCCAGCGTGATCACGATGGATACCCGCTACTCTGCCAGCGCATCGCTCCCCACCGCCGACGCCTATCGCACCACCATCGACTCACTGGCCGCCGCCGCACCCACGGCGGGCTACGGCAGCACCACGCTCGCGTCCTTCGACAGCGTCTCGAACCAGAGCGTCTTCGGGTCGGCCACCAACATCGCCTTCCGCTACAACGTCAGCTTCAGCTCGGCGGGCAATGGCGCCTGGAACTTCCGCATCGGGCCTGATTTTGGCAATGGCGGCGCAGTCTTCCTTGATGGCAATCTGATGGGCTTCAAGACCAACAACATGTGGTGGGCCGGCTCCTATGCCTCCACCACCCAGGACTTCGAATTCCTGACCAGTCTGGGCTCCGGCAACCATCTACTGCAGATCTACGGCCTCGAGGATTGCTGCGATGGCAGCCAGCAGGCCCAGTTCCTCGCCCCTGGCAACACGGTCTACACGTCCTTCAGCAGCACCGACGGCCACAATCCCCATGCGGTTCCCGAGCCTGCCAGCCTGCCGCTGGCCCTGGGCGCCGGCGTGACCCTGATCGGCTGGCAGCGTCGCAGCCGTCGCCAGCAGACCTCCAGCTGATACTGGCTGCGCCCGTCAGGCGCCACGCCTCGTCGTTTTGAGCCAGGAGCCCGCACTGCGCGGGCTCCTGGCCGTTTACGGATCTGCAGCAATTCAGTTCGCAGACGCCCCCAGCCCCTCCGCCAGGTTGGCCACCGACGACGCGGCGATCTCCCGCGTCACCTGCATCACCGTCCGGGTGGCGAGCGTCAGCTCCCCGTGGGGCGACATGGCCAGCGCCAGGTAACGGGGCACTTCCGGCTCCACCAGCTTGGACGCCTGCAGGCGGCAGTGCTTCATGGCTGCGGCAATCGCATAGGGCCCCAGCAGCGCATACGCACTGCCGTCCGCGGCGATCTGGGTCTGGAGGCTGAGGCTGTCCGCCTCGGCGACCACGTTCAGGCTCACGCCGTGCTGGGCACTCAACTGGTCAAACTGGTCGCGCCAGCTGTTGGGCCGGCAGAACATCACCAGAGGCAAGCCATCCAGCGCCGAGAAAGCCACCGTCGGCCCCGCCGTCAGGGCGTTGCCGGCCGCGCTCACCAGGTAGGTCGGTGCTTCCGACAGGTAGATATCGCCGTTCCGGGCCAGCGGACTGTGGCGGAACAGGATCGCCAGATCCACATTGCCGTTCTCAAGCCAGGTTTCGAGCTGGGCGCCCTGCCCCTCGCGCACGCTCAACTGGATCAGCGGATAGCGTTCCCGCAGCTGGTAATACAGGGTGCTGACCAGCGGGTGCGCGGTGGACGGCAGGATGCCGATGCGCACCGTGCCGATCGGCTTGCCGGCGGTGGTGCGGATGTCGTTGGAGAGCTGCTCGGTGCTGGTCACCCAGGTGCGCACCTTGGGCAGGATGCGCTGCCCCAGTTCGGTCAGCACCACGCCCCGGCCGGTGCGCTGGAACAGGCGTCCGCCGCATTCGTCTTCAAGCTCGCCGATCTGCCGGCTCACATGGGGCTGGCTGGTCCGGTAGGCCACCGCCACCTTGCTCAGGCTGCCCAGTTCCACCGCGTCGAGAAACAGCTTCCACGCCGAATAGTCCATTTCCGACCTCGCCAAAACCCATGTCTTACAAGTATAGCTGAAATACAAGAATTGCCTCTTCCGGCATATCAGACCCCTTCCTATACTGCAGCCATGCTCGATGACCGACACGGCAAGAGCTGAACAAGTCGTTGAATAAACTGCGTTTACTGGCTTCGAAGCGGCACCCCAGAAATGCCTTCCGGATTCATCCGGAACACTCGGAACCGCGGCCAGCGCAGGCGATCGACGACCACTCCACCTACCAAAGAGGAAATACATCATGACCCTGGATCTTCGTGGCCTCGTTCCCGCCCCCGTCACCCCCTTCACCCGCGACGGCGCCGTCGATCACGACGCCATCCAGCGCCTCGGCGCCTGGCTCGGCGGCATCGACGGCGTTAAGGGCCTGGTGGTGCTCGGCCATGCCGGCGAAGGCACCTTCCTGTCCCAGGACGAACAGGCGGCCGTCATCGAGAGCTTCGTGAAGTCCACCGACGGCCGCCTGCCGGTGATCGCCGGCATCACGCTGGAAGGCACCTCCGTCGCCGCCGAGGAAGCCAAGCGCGCCGTCAAGGCCGGGGCCGCCGCCGGCCTGGTCTACCCCTCCCACGGCTGGCTGCGCTTCGGCTACCAGAAGGGCGCCCCGCAGGACCGTTACCGCGCCATCTACGAAGAAAGCGGCCTGCCGCTGATCCTCTTCCAGTACCCGGACGCCACCAAGGCCACCTACGACCTGCAGACCCTGCTGGACATCTCGGCCCAGCCCGGCGTCTTCGCGATGAAGAACGGCGTACGCAACATGCGCCGCTGGGACGTGGAAATCCCCATCATCCGCCGCGAACGCCCGGAGCTGCAGATCCTCACCTGCCACGACGAGTACCTGCTGCACACCATGTTCGACGTGGATGGCGCGCTGGTCGGCTACGGCAACATCGCGCCGGAACTGCTGATCGAGCTGATCAAGGCCGGCAAGGCCAAGGACTACCCGAAGGCCCGCACAATCCACGACCAGCTGCTGCCGGTCACCCGCAACGTCTATCACCGCGGCTCGCACATGGAAGGCACCGTCGCGCTGAAGCACGCGCTGGTCGCCCGCGGCATCCTGGAGCACGCCACCGTGCGCTCCCCGCTGCTGCCGCTGGCCGAAGGCGCCGACGTGGAGATCGCCAACGCGATGCGCGCCGCCGGCATCGTGCGCTGATCCCACCGGGGGTCGCAGGCGACGCAGGCCGGCGTCGCCGGGCAGTCGGCAGCAAGACCGCCGACTGCCCATCAGGCCGAAGTGTTACCGTAGCCGCCCCCTGGGGATTCGATCCTCCAGGGGGCGCGCGCCGAGCACCTATATAAGAAAGAGACTGGAGACAAAATGGACACCAAAGTGGCCGCTTTGGGGGCGGGCATCGCCCCTACGGCGGATCAGCACCTGGCCGCCAATCAGCAAGGGCGCGCGGCACAACTGCTCTTCCGCATCGAGAACGTGCCCTTCTGCCGCTGGCACACCAAGGCCCGCGTCATCATGGGCAGCGCGACCTTCTTCGACGCCTTCGACGCGCTCTCGCTGGCCTTCGTGATGCCGGTGCTGGTCGGCCTGTGGCATCTCGGCCCGACCGAGATCGGTGTGCTGATCGCCGCCGGCTACCTCGGGCAGGTCATCGGCGCGCTGCTGTTCGGCTGGCTCGCCGAGCGTCGCGGCCGCGTCCCGAGCGCCACCCTGGCGGTTGGCATCATGTCGGTGATGAGCGTCGCCAGCGCCTTCACCGGCAACTTCCAGATGCTCTTCCTGGCCCGCTTCATCCAGGGCATCGGTGTCGGCGGCGAGGTGCCGGTCGCGGCGGCCTACATCAACGAGCTGTCCCAGGCCCACGGGCGCGGCCGCTTCTTCATCCTCTACGAGCTGATCTTTCCGCTGGGCCTCCTCGGCGCTGCGCAGATCGGCGCTTTCGTCGTGCCGCGCTTCGGCTGGGAATACATGTTCCTGATCGGCGGCATTCCCGGCATCCTGATCGCCGCGCTGATCCTGCGCCTGTCCGAATCGCCGCGCTGGCTGATCGCCAAGGGCCGCCTCGACGAGGCCGAGCGCATCATCGAACAGCTGGAAGCCGCCACCACCAAGCGGAACCTCGACCCGGCACGCGACCGCATCGAAGTCGACGCCCGCCTGGCCAGCCTGCAGGCCGGCCTGCAAAACCCGCGCAAGGCCTCGTGGAAGGAACTCTTCTCGCCGATCTATCGTGGCCGCACGCTGATCGTGTGGGTGTTGTGGGCCAGCAGCTACTTCGTCGCCAACGGCATCAACAACTGGCTGCCCAGCCTCTACAAGACCGTCTATCACCTGCCGCTGCAGGAATCCCTGCACATGGCCTCCATCTCCAACGTGCTGAGCACCTGCGCCGTGCTGGCCTGCGCCTTCCTGATCGACCGGGTCGGCCGCCGCCGCTGGGCGATGGGCTGCTTCGTGCTGAGCGGCGCGCTGCTGGCCACGCTGGGCATCCTGGGCGCCGACGACCCCCGCTCCGTGATGCTGCTGGCCTCCTCGGCCTACGCGGTGATGGGCACCACGACGGTGATGCTCTACCTCTACACCCCCGAGATCTACCCGACCCGCATGCGCGCCATCGGCACCGGCCTCGCCACGTCGTGGTTGCGCGCCGCCTCCGCCGCCGCCCCGGCCATCGTCGGCGTGGTGCTGAGCGGGCAAGGGGTCGCCGCGGTCTTCCTGATGTTCGCCCTCACCACCATCGTCGGCCTGATCGCCGCCACCCGCATGATTGAAACCACCAATCGTGCGCTGGAGGAAATCTCTCCCTAAGCCTCCGGGGAAACACCATCGACATCGCGATACATGCGGCCCGCAAGGGCTGCAGGGACGATATCGCCCTGAAAAAGACAAGGAACCGCCCCGCCGCCACGACGGGGAACACGGTCACAGGATTGGATTGGGGACACCATGCAATTCACAACATCCATCGACAGGCGCACCCGCGCGATGCTCGCCGCCGGCCTCTGCGGCAGCTGCCTGCCGCTTGCCGCGCTGGCCGACGACGACGCCCACGAACTGGAACTCAAGGCCCACGGCGTTTACTGGGCCGACAAGGGGCTGGCCTACCCAACCGCCAAGACGCCCAAGCCGCAACCCGCCGCTTACGAACAGAGCGCGCTGGGGCTGGAACTCAACTACCGCTCGCCCTACTTCCTGGGCGGCGTGGCCGGCTTCGACGCGTCGGTCTATAGCGTCAACAGGCTCGGTGCCAGCGGCCTGCCGACGACCCAGCTGGTCGAGGTGGGCAACAACGGCCGCCTGGAAAACGGTTACCAGTCCCTCGGCCAGGCCCTGCTCAAGCTCCGGCTCGGCGACAAGGCCGTCATCAAGCTCGGCCGCCAGTTCCAGGACAGCCTGCTGCTGAAGAGCACCACCAACCGCGCGGTGCCCGACACCTACTCCGGTGTCAGCGCCACGCTGCGGCCGACCGACGGAGTGAAGCTCTATGGCGCCGTGTATGACCAGTACCGCAGCCGTACCACCGGCGAGTTCGTACATTTCAGGACCGAGGCGAGCGGCCGCAACGGCATCGACTACATCGCCCTCCTCGGCGGCAATTACGTGCGCGGGCCGCTGGAGCTGACTGCCGAATACCTGAACGCCAAGTCCTACCTGGCCAAGAGCGCGCTGATCGCCGCCTACACGATTCCCCTCGGCGCAGACCGGCTGAAGCTGTCCGGCGGCTATCTCACATCCCGCGACGCCGGCTCGCTGTTCGTCTGCGGCGCCGAGAAGGACATGGACTGCACTGGCAGCGGGCGCATCTCCAACCACGGCAGCGGCGCCTACGTGGACGTGGCGTGGACGATCCGCGACTTCACCCTCGGCGGCGCGCTGACCAAGATCAGCGGCTTCTGGATAGAAGACAACTACGCTGTCGATGCGGACCGGACCGGGGCGCTGACCCAGGACCCGGGCACCAATCCCTTCCCGACCCAGGCCGTCGTCGGCCCGGACTTCACCAATCGGGACGAGACCGCTGCCCAGATCCGTGTCGCCTACGACTGGAAAGCCCTGGTCCCCGGCCTGAAGACCGCCTACCGCTACGTCCGCGGCACCGGCGCCCGCAGCAGCAATCTGGTCAACAACGTGGAAGGCCGGGAGCAGTACCGGGAACTGGATGCCCGCTACGAACTGCCTTTCGTGAAGAACGTCAGCCTGCGCTACCTGTTCATGACCTACGACTCCCAGGCCGACGGGCGCACGGCGAGCCAGACCCTCAACGGGCTGACCCGCCAGGACTGGCGCCAGCACCGCTTCTACATCGACTACAGCTATCGCTTCTGAAGCGGCAGTACGCAGCAGATCCCTGTGCAGCAACTTGCCTCCCCACCCACCGGCGGGGAGTTTTTTAGCGGACGTCGCAGGAACGCCACGGCCACCCCGCCGTACTTCGTCGCCCTGCCCTCCGCGCCCGCAGCTCACTGGCCTTGCGGATACCAGAGCACCGCCTGACGCCGCCCGTCCTTCGTCGAGCTTCCCACCGCCACCGCGCGGCCGCAGCTATCCAGCGCCACCGAACTCGCCCGCTCGTCGCCGTCGGTTCCCCACTGCCAGGCTTTCATGAGCACGCCATCGCTGCGCACCTTGAGCAGGAAAAAATCGCTGGCGCCGGCCGCCGGCTTCGCGGCAAGAAAGCTCCCGGTGGTTTCCCCGTACAAATAGAAGTTGCCCTGGGCGTCGACCTTGAGGTCCGTCAGCCACTCGGCACCGCTGGTCCCCAGTTGGAAACTGCTGAGCACCGCACCATCCGCCGGATTGATTCGGGCCACGAAGATGTCCTGGTTGCCGGCGGACGCGCCTCCCCGGAACGAACCCGCCACCGATCCTGCAATCAGCAGCGAACCGTCTGACAGGAGCCTGAGCGCGGCCACATTGTCGATGCCGGCGGTCGTGTAGCGGGCCGTCCATTGAACGGCTCCTCCAGCGCTGAGCTTGCGCACGAACATGCCGGCGCGGCTGCCGCTGGTCACCACCCCGCCGAGGTAAACCGAACCATCCGGCAGCACCGCCAGGCTGGAGGCGTAATCCTGCTCGGCGCTCTCCGAGCGGTGGCTCCACACCACCGACAGGGTACTGGCATCACCCGGCCTGGCCGCACGCAGCCGGTAGGCGCTGGCATCCGCCCAGGCGTCCACGTAATTGCTCGGGATGTAATCGTCGTTGTAGCCGCCGATGTAAAGGTCTTCGTTCGACGTGGCCACCGCGCGGCGGGGATGCTGCGGAAAGACATCGCCGAACTGGGTCAACCCCCACGGATCGGAGGGACGTGCGCCACTGATGCTGGCGACGAAGATGTCGAACTGCCCCTGGTTGGCACTGCCCGACAGCGCGCCGCTGCTCCGCCCGACGGCATAGACCGCGCCGGACGGCGTCACTGCCAGGGCCTCGGCCACATCGCTACCGGAGGAATCCAGGCGATCTCCGCTATCGAACTGCTGGCTGCCGGCACTCGACAGGATGCGCACGACACCGCGGGCATTGCCGGCCGGCTCCAAGGACGTCTGGCCGACGATGCCACGGTCGTAGCCTGCAAGCCAGATGCGATTGCCCGCATCCACCAGCACGTCGTTCCATTCGCTGGCCCCGCCCTCTGCCGGCTGCAAGGTGGCCTCGGCCGGCAGCGACAGGCAAGCGAGCGGAGTGTCTACGGGGGGCGCAGACGTACCGCCGCCACCACCGCACGCACCCAGAATGGGCAGCAATGCAGCAAGCAGGGCGGCATGACGCAAGGAGAAACGGGGTTGGGGCAGCTTATTCATGTCTTTTCGGGATCTGTTGGGTTGAAAACACGCCACGCCGCAAGTATTCCCGCCGCATAAACCCGAATCTATGACGAATTCAACAACATTCCGATGTCACCGCACGCCGCCTGAACCCAGATGGCCTGCAATCGGAGCATGGACTAGCGCGCCAGCCACCGGACGGCACAGAATCGCGCTCTTGCGCCCCGGCGCGCCACTCGTACGTACAAGACCTACAAAAGGAGACACGATGCTCTCGCAACCGGACCACCTCGTCCGCCATTTCCGCGATGTGCTCGTCTGGCCGGTCCAGATCAAGCCGGGCTTCACGGGGGAGAACGTGGCCCGCATTCACGAACGGATCACCGGCAGCGGCCACTGGGCGCCGGTGGACGACGAATTCACCACCGACCCGGCCGACTTTCAGGAGCGCCACTACAAGGAGTTCGTGGCCTTTCTGCCCTACGTCCAACGCTTCCTGTATGGAGACGGGCGCTCGGCGACCGGCGACGGCCCGCCCAGCCGGGCGGCGCCGATGGCGGTCTACCGGCGCACCGACGTGGCCGCGCTGAAGGTCGTGCTGCGGCCCGGCGAGCCCCCCATTTCGCTGCGCATCGCCCACGTGGACCTCTACCTCTTCCTCGATCTCGACGTGGCGATGCTCAACGTGGAAGTGGCCGCCGACGACCTGCCGCTGGCCACCGCGCTGGAACTGCTCTACCGGTTCGGGCGGGCCTACCCGACCGGCTGGGACGCCAGCGGCCAGGGCGTGCACAACGTCCACCGCACGGAACTCCTCGACCGCGACGGGCGAGTGCTCGCCACCTCCGACTCGGAGAAGCGGGAGCGCTACCTGCGCTTCGTCTGCGAGCACCGCACGCCCTGCGTCGGTGCCCTGTGGGCCTGCCTGCTGCGCCCGCTGGTACAGGACGCCGAGTGCGGCGACGGCGATCTGAGCTACCGGCTGCTCGAGTACTACCGCATGCCGATGATGGCCTACCTGGCCCTCGACGAGCCGCGCAGCCTGACCCGCGAGGACTTCATCCGCATCGGCTTCGTCGCCAACCTGCCGTCCCGCGACCCGGTGCCGACCAAGGACCCGGCAGTGATCCGCTTCGAGCGCCTGCACTGCGAGGACCGCTTCTGGACCGATAGCGACGACGGCCCCAACAGCCGCTTCATCTGCACCGGCAATGCGCTGGTGCTGGTGGGCGAAGCCGGCTCCGACTACTTCCGCGATCCCGAGCACGGTTTCCTGGCGCGCTTCCGCCACCAGTACTTCCTGGTCTTCCTGATCGCCCACTTCCACCGCGCCGCGCTGCTGTCCTTTTCCGACGGGCTGGCCAGCGCCGTGAACGAACTCGACATCCGCAACAGCGAATCCGTGCGCCGTTTCAAGCGCCGCATCCGCCACGCCTTCGAAGCCTTCCTGCGCTTCACCCATCGCTACTGGTTCCACGAGGTCTCCGAGCAGGGACTGGTGCAGGCCCTGTTCCAGCGCACCACACGCCTGCTGCGCAACGACGAGCTATTTGGCCACGTGAAGGACCAGGTCCGCGAAATGAGCGCCTACCTCGACAGCGACAGCCAGCGCCGCCAGTCCGGCACCGTGCTGCGCCTGACCGTGGTGACCATCTTCGGCCTGATCGCCACGGTGGTTACCGGCTACTTCGGCATGAACCTGTTCAACTTTCCCGAGGTGCCGGGCGTCTACAAGCTGCTCCAGTTCGGCCTGGTGAGCACCAGTACGCTGGCCCTGGTGCTGTTCGCGGTAGCCCGCTCCAAGCGCCTGTCGGACTTTCTGGAGGCGCTGTCCGACGAGCGCCTTTCCCGCCGCGCAAAGTGGGTCGCCCTGGGCCGCGTCTTCAGGAAGATCTAGCCCGGAGATACCCACCAACTTGAACTACACGCGGGCGACCCCTTAAGCATTCGATGAGCCAACCGTCGCCGGAAGCTATTTATACCCGGATTTTATTTTCAAAATATTTAAACCCGGGTATTATTCTGCACAGATCAACTCATCTGGCCCGACCGTGTCCTCATCCAGCCCCACGACCTACACCACCTTTGACGGCGTCCGACGCATTGCCAGCGGCAACCTGGAAAACAACGCCCTGGCCGCCAAGCATGCACTCAACGCCAACGCAAGCGGTCCCGTACTCACCTTCGATGACAGCACGGGCCGGCTCGTGGATATCGACCTGCGCGGCAGCGATGCGGAAGTGCTCGCCCGCCTGGCGTTGAGCAACGCCACCACCACGTCCGAACCGGAACCGAGCCTCGAAACCCGCGGCCGTGGCCGCCCCCGGCTGGGCGTCGTTGCGCGGGAGGTCACGCTGCTGCCCCGCCACTGGGACTGGCTCGCCTCCCAGCCCGGCGGCGCATCCGTCACCCTGCGCAAGCTGGTGGACGAAGCACGCCGGGCCAGCGCCGAAAAGGACGACCGCCGCCAGGCCCAGGAGCGTGCCTATCAGTTCATGTCCGCACTGGCCGGCGACCTGCCCGGTTTCGAGGAAGCCTCCCGTGCCCTGTTCGCGGACGACCGGGCTGCATTCATGCAGCGCACCGATGCCTGGCCAACGGATCTGCGCGACCACACCCGCCAGCTGGCTTTCGGTGACGAGGCCTGATCGCCGCCGACCGGCCCGACGAACTCTTGCGGAGACTCACAATGACCGTAGAACGCACAACGAAACGCATCCTGAAACAACAATACCTGGACGTACCCAGTCGTGCCGGCGTCTACGCCGTACGGAACCTCGTCACCGGCCGCGCTCTGGTAGCCGGCAGCGCCAATGTCCAGGGCGCGCTCAACCGGCATGTGTTCGAGTTGCGGCAGGGCAACCACAGCGACGCGCAGTTGCTCGAAGACTGGAAGGCCCATGGCGAAGCCAGCTTCGTCTTCGAGGTGGTCGATCGGGTCAAGCCCCGCACTGAGCCCGATTTCGACGCGGCCCGAGAACTCGAACTGCTGGTCGCGCTGTGGCGCCTTGAAATGCCCTGCGGCGGAGAACGGGGCTACGGCGCCTGAAGTCCCCCGTCCTGGCAGGATTCGACAATTCACGGAACATCGGAGGACGAAGGTGCTCCAATGCGGGAGCCGCGCGCCGGAGCCCTCCCCGGCGCGCGGCTCAGCATCACCACCGCCCTGCAGCAGGGGGCGCCCCGTTCCTCAAAACGACCAACAAGACACGCCAGGAATCCTTCATGACACAGCAGACCACCCTCGCCCCGACCCTCCCCCTCCCCAATGGCGTCGCCATGCCGCTGCTCGGCCTCGGCACCTGGCCGATGAACGACCAGGAGGCTGCCCACACGGTTGCCGAAGCCATCGGCCTGGGCTATCGCCTGATCGATACCGCCGAGAATTACGGCAACGAGACCGGGGTCGGGGAAGGGATCCGGCGCTCGGGTGTGCCCCGCGACCAGCTCTTCCTCACCACCAAGTTCAACCGCCAGTGGCACAGCGTTGCCGGCGCGCGGGAAGCCTGCGAAGCCAGCCTGAAGCGACTGGGCGTCGATTACATCGACCTGCTGCTGATCCACTGGCCGAACCCGGACCAGGACCGCTACGTGGATGCCTTCCACGGCCTGGTCAGGCTGCTGGAGGCCGGCCTGGTCCGCGCCATCGGCACGTCCAACTTCAAGCCGCAGCACCTGCAGCGCCTCTTCGACGCCGGCCTGGCGCCCCACCACAATCAGATCCAGCTCGATCCCTACCACCGCCGCGACGATCTGCTCGCCATCCATAAGGAACGCGGCATCACCACCGGCGCCTGGCGGCCCCTCGGCTGCGGCAATGCAATGCTCGCCGATCCGGTGATCACCAGCATCGCCGAAGCCCACGGACGGACCACCGCGCAGATCATCCTGCGCTGGATCGTCCAGCAAGGCATCGTGACCACCCCCAAGTCCGCCAACCCGACCCGTCTGGCCCAGAACCTGGCGCTGTTCGACTTCACGCTGTCGGACGCCGAAGTCGCCGCCCTCGATACGCTGGACCGCCCCGACCCGACGATGCTGAACGCCGACGTTTTCGGGCACTGAAATCCGAAGGCTGCGACCTCAACGATGTCCATGCGCCGGAAAGCTGCTAATATATGAAACAGCTACAAATCATATATTCGAGATCCGAACCATGGGCATCGTCAAAATCTCCGAGCAGATGCATGAGAACCTGCGCCTGACCAGCGGCGCGCTGAGCCGCTCCATCAACGCACAGGCCGAGCACTGGCTGCGTGTCGGCATGCTGGCCGAACTGAACCCCAACCTGCGCTACGGCGAAATCTGCCAGCTGCTGATCCAGGCCGAACAGCAGACCCTCGACGCAGCCGGCCTGGCCGCCGAAGCAGGAGGTGCCGCCGCATGAGAGCCCTGAAGCAAGTCCCCATCCGCAGCGCGGAAGAGATCGCTCTGTCCCGCCACGCCGGTGGCCTGGCTGCCGACGTGCTGCGGATGATCGGCGAATACGTCAAACCCGGCGTCAGCACCGACGAACTCGATCAGCGCTGCCACGACTACATCGTCAATGAGCTCAAGGCCATCCCGGCCAACGTTGGCTACCACGGCTACCCCAAAACGGTCTGCGCGTCGGTCAACCACGTGATCTGCCACGGCATTCCGTCGGACAAGAAGCTGAAGAACGGCGACATCGTCAACATCGACGTGGCCGTCATCAAGGACGGCTGGTTCGGCGACACCAGCCGCATGTACTACGTCGGCGAACCCGGCATCCTTGCCCGGCGGCTGGTCCGCACCACCTATGAGGCGATGGTGGCCGGCATCCATCAGGTGCGCCCCGGCGCCACGCTCGGCGACATCGGCCACGCGATCCAGAGCGTCGCCCACCGGGAAGGCTTCAGCGTGGTGCGCGAGTACTGTGGTCACGGCATCGGCGACATCTATCACGACGAGCCGCAGGTCCTGCATTACGGCAATCCGGGTCAAGGCCTGCGCCTCGAACCCGGCATGGTGTTCACCATCGAGCCGATGATCAACGCCGGCCGCGCCGCCACCCGCCAGCTGCCGGACGGTTGGACGGTGGTCACCAAGGACCGCTCCCTGTCGGCCCAGTGGGAACACATGGTCGCCGTCACCGACACGGGCTTCGAGGTACTGACCCCGTGGCCGGACGGCTACGGCGATTACCCGGCGATCCTGCCCGCCACGTAACGCATAGCAAAAGGCCGGAGCTTGTGACTCCGGCCTTGGTCAGTCGTGCCCAGCGGCCGCCGGAATCCCGGCGGCCGTTTCACATTCAGGCGACGGAACTGCGGATCAGGTGATCGAAGGCGCTGAGGGAAGCCTTGGCGCCCTCGCCCATCGCGATGACGATCTGCTTGTACGGCACCGTGGTGCAGTCACCTGCCGCGAAGACGCCCGGCACCGAGGTCTGGCCCTTGGCATCGACGACGATCTCGCCGCGGTCGGACAGTTCGACCGTGCCCTTCAGCCAGTCGGTGTTCGGCAACAGGCCGATCTGCACGAAGATGCCTTCGAGCTCCACCAGCTTCTCCTCACCGCTGACGCGGTCCTTGAAGCGGATGCCGTTCACCTTCTGGCCATCGCCGGTCACTTCGGTGGTCTGCGCCTGGGTGATCACCGTCACGTTGGGCAGGCTGTTGAGCTTGGTCTGCAACACCGCGTCGGCACGCAACTGGTCGGCGAACTCGAGCAGCGTCACGTGGGAGACGATGCCGGCCAGATCGATGGCCGCCTCGACACCGGAGTTGCCGCCGCCGATCACCGCCACGCGCTTGCCCTTGAACAGCGGGCCGTCACAGTGCGGGCAAAAGCACACGCCCTTGGCCTTGTACTCCTTCTCGCCAGGCACGTTCATCTCACGCCAGCGGGCGCCGGTAGAAAGGATCACCGTCTTGCCCTTCAAGGATGCGCCGTTCTCAAGCTGCACCTCGACCACATTGCCGGGAATCAGCTTGGTGGCGCGCTGCAGGTTCATCACGTCCACCTCGTACTGCTTGACGTGCTGCTCGAGCGCGGCGGCGAGCTTGGGCCCTTCGGTCTCCTTCACGGAGATGAAGTTCTCGATGCCGAGGGTATCCATCACCTGGCCGCCGAAGCGCTCCGCCACCACGCCGGTGCGGATGCCCTTGCGCGCCGCGTAGATCGCCGCCGCCGCGCCGGCCGGGCCGCCGCCGATGACGAGCACGTCGAAGGCGTCCTTGGCGGCAATCTCTTCCGCCGCACGGACCGCCGCGCCGGTATCCAGCTTGGCGACGATCTCCTCGATGGTCATGCGGCCCTGGCCGAATTCCTGGCCGTTGAGGAAGACTGTCGGCACGGCCATGATGCGGCGCTCGTTCACCAGGTCCTGGAACAGCGCACCGTCGATCATCGTGCTGGTCACGCCCGGGTTGAGCACGGCCATCAGGTTGAGGGCCTGCACCACGTCCGGGCAATTATGGCAGGACAGGGAGATGAAGGTCTCGAAGTCGAAGCGGCCCGGCAAGGCCTTGATCTGCTCGATCACCGCCGCATCCACCTTGGGCGGATGGCCGCCGGTCTGCAGCAGCGCGAGGATCAGGGACGTGAACTCATGCCCCATCGGGATGCCGGCGAAGTGGATGCGCGGTTCCTCGCCCGGCACCGTCACCCCGAAGGACGGGCGCAGCGCGTGGCTGCCGTCTTCCCGCAGCGTGACCTTGTCCGAGAGTTCCGCGATGTCGACGAGCAGGCCGCGCAGTTCCTGCGCCTTGGCGCTGTCATCGAGGGAGGCGACCACCTCGATCGGACGCTGGAGCTTCTCGAGATAGGCCTTGAGCTGGTTCTTGATGTTGGCGTCGAGCATGGTCGTATCCTTATTTGTGTGTGCTGCGTTCAGGCCCCCATGCCTGAACGGTGAATGGGACACATGATATCGACCGCCGTTACATTGCTCCAATTGATTGATGAAATCTATTCAATACTGATTTTCTATCATCGGGAGATCCAAGCTCACACACGCTTACCGTCAGTTGGGGCGCACCGACAGGAGGAGCGGCCACATGTGGGCGCCAGCGATGCCGCCGACCCGTTGATTGAGGAAGGCCCCTGGCTTCAGGGTAAAACGGACACGGAGATTCGCGCTCAGTTTGCGCGCGGAGTACGGCAAGGCCACTTCACCACCGGTCGAGGGCAGGCGGATCGGGACATTCAGGCCATAGACCTGCACGGCACTGAACAAGTGCTGCATCTCGGGCAGCACGCTGATGACCAGCGTGTATCCGGCCCGGTTGTTGGTCCTGACCGTCAGGCTGATGCCCTCGGGGTTACGCTTCGACGGAATGTCGATATGGCGGCTCCCCTCATCCAGGTCCTCATCGCCGATGAACAGCGCGTTCGGCTGGATGGAGGTGGAGTATGCATAGGGCCGCACATCGGAAGCCACCGCCGCGCGTTCATCATGGTGCCTGGCCATGACCGGAAGCAGATAGGCCATAGCACACAGCAGGGCTACGACAGCCAGCCCCGGCAGAAGCCCGGTGACGGGCGTCCTTACCGCAGAGAAGGACGGAAGGCTGCTCCGGAGTGTCGTCTTGTCGCTCATGGTGATGATCCTGTTCAGGGTTCCGTCCGCCATTGAAGGCGACGGTTTAGTTATTTTTCTGAAGTGCCAGGAGGTCTCAGCAAATCTCGCGCCAAATTTTTTTATGTTAAAAAACAATACTTTAAAATCAAAAACCGGCCCGCCGCAGAAAATCTGTAAAGAATATCGACGATTTTGTCGTTTTTGTTATATTTTTTGTACGCAGAAGTCATTTCCGGCGCAAAAGCTGCAATGCCAGTCCCTGGAAACGTCCTCCCCATAACAAAAGCTCGTTGACTACCCAAAACGGGAAGCGAGCCAGGCTGCGGCACAAATCACGCTGACGAAGAGAATTCCCGGCGCACCCTGGCGCCCGAGTGTCAAGAAATCCGACAGCGCTGTCGGGCCACCCACGACCACCCGGACATGCCGGCGCGGCGCCCAGCCTCAATATTTCTAAGCCAAATCTTTAGAAATCATCGTTTTACTCAGCCGCGCCCAGGCCCTACGATAGCGCCACACAAGCCGGAAATGCCCTGGCGCCCTGCCTGTCCCGTCCTTCACCGCGAGCAAGCCATGTCGTCCCACCGTAGCCACATCAACTGGCAGCACAAACCCCACTCAAGCGAAACCCGCAGCTACTCCCCTGACCACCTTGCCACGCTGGCCGGTGGGCAGCACGTCCACCTCTCCTCTTCGCCCGGGTTCAAGGGCAACCCGGACTGCGCCGACCCCGAGCAGCTCCTCGTGACCGCGCTGGCCTCGTGCCACATGCTGTTCTTCCTCGCGATTGCCGAGCTGAAGGGCTACCGGGTCGAGCAATACCAGGACGACCCGGTCGGCCACCTGGAGAAGGACGCCGCAGGCCGCATGGCCCTGACCCGGATCGAACTGCACCCGGAAGTCCATTTCGGCGACGGCAAGCGTCCGGACGCCGACGCCCTTGACGCGCTCCACGCCGCAGCCCACCAGCGCTGCTTCATCGCTCATTCGATCACCGCCCGGATCACCATTCATCCGGCGGCCCCCTGACCCGACCCGCAGCGGCAATGAAACCATCCGATCCGCTCCTGGCCACCCCGGTGCGCCGCTCCGGCGAGGCGGACGCCTCCCGGCTGCCACCCCTCATCGCCCTGTCCTATTTCGAGGCGGCGGCCCGCAGCGGCAGCTTCAGCGAGGCCGCCAAGCTGCTGCACGTCTCGCCGGCAGCAGTCAGCCACCAGGTGAAGGCCCTCGAGAGCATCCTGGGAGTCCCGCTGTTCGTCCGCCATCACCGCAAGGTGGTGCTGACCCGTGCGGCGGAACTGGCGCTGCCGCGCTTGCAGGAAGGCTTCGCCGCGCTGGCCGACGCCGTCGAACAGCTGCGGGCGCACCGGGACGACGAGTCGATCATCACCGTCTGCGCCGAGCCCCTGCTCGCCACCAAGTGGCTGGTGCCACGCCTGCACCGTTTTTACGCCGCCTTTCCGGATGCCGAAGTACGCCTGCAGGCAAGTCTAGGATCGGTGGACTCGGTGGTCGGCGGTCCGGTCCCACTGGCCAGCTTCCAGCGTTCGGGCATCGACGTGTCGCTGCGCCTCGGTTTCGGGATCCATCCGGAACTGCACGTCAGCCCCATGTTCCCGCTGGTGCTCGTGCCGATGTGCGCGCCGGCCCTGTTGCCGCGCCTGTCCATGCCGACCGACGTGCTGCGCGTGCCGCTTCTGTGCGACAGCACCCACCTGCGTTCGCCAGCCCGTTTCGGCTGGGCCGAATGGCTTGAGCAGCACGGCATCGCGCGTCCCACCCCCTTGCGCGAGCAGCGTTTCGGCAACGGCCTGCTGGCCCTTGAAGCAGCCGCCAGCGGTCACGGCGTGTGGCTGGCCAGCCCCGAGCTGACGGTCGCCGAACAGGAAGCCGGCAAGCTGTGCATCGCCTTCCCTCAGGCCGAACTTCCGGCCTTGCGGACACCCGTCGCCTATCACCTCACCTGTCCGCCGGCCGCCCTCGACCGCCCCATCGTGCGGGCCTTCCGGGACTGGCTGGAGCTCGAAACCGCCGCCGCGGGGGCCGTGAGCCCACCGCCCATCCCCTAGGAGAACGCCATGCCCCCTCTGCGTGTCGCCGCCCTGACGACGCTGGCCATGCTCGCCTTCGCCGCCAACTCCCTGCTGTGCCGACTGGCGCTGCGCGACGGCCACATCGACGCGGCCAGCTTCACCGCGCTGCGCGTCTGCTCCGGCGCCCTCGTGCTGTGGCTGCTGCTGCGCCTGCGCGGCGGCGGAAGCGGCGCCACCCATGGCAGCTGGCCGTCGGCGCTGGCGCTGTTCGTCTACGCCGCCGGCTTCTCCTTCGCCTACCTGAGCCTCTCCGCCGCCACTGGCGCGCTGCTGCTGTTCGGCGCCGTGCAGGCGACGATGATCGGCTACGGCCTGTGGCACCGGGAGCACCTCAAGCCCCTGCAGAGCATCGGCCTGGTGCTCGCCGCCGCGGGCCTCGTCGCGCTGGTCCTGCCCGGCCTGTCGGCGCCGCCGCTGGTCGGTTCATTGCTGATGACGCTGGCCGGCGTGACCTGGGGCATCTACTCCCTGCGCGGCCGCGGCGGCAGCGACCCGGCCGCCAGCACCGCCGGCAACTTCGCACGGGCCGCGCCGATGGCACTGGCACTGAGCGCGCTCACCCTGACGCAAGCACAGACCGACACGGCTGGCATCGCCTACGCCCTCGCCTCGGGCGCACTGGCTTCCGGCATCGGCTACGTGATCTGGTACATGGCGATGCCCCAGTTGCGTGCCGCCAGCGCTGCGAGCGTGCAGCTCAGCGTGCCGGTCATCGCTGCGCTGGGCGGCGTGCTGTTCCTCGGCGAAGCGATCACGCCGCGCCTGGTGTATTCGTCCATCGCCATCCTCGGCGGCATCGCGCTGGTCATTACCGGACGCCGGCGCTAAGTGTCGATGCCGCGACACCGCTTCA
Organism: Pseudomonadota bacterium; assembly: GCA_018241665.1. Taxonomy (GTDB): domain Bacteria; phylum Pseudomonadota; class Gammaproteobacteria; order Burkholderiales; family Rhodocyclaceae; genus Zoogloea. The sequence goes on along the minus strand of JAFEDK010000023.1, from coordinate 20,126 downwards.
GGCGATAATCGCGGGCACAACACCGACACAGTCGCCAGCAGCCTCGGAGGGAGGCCGTCATGAACTTCATCACCCCCGCCATCACGGCGAGCCTACTCGCTACCACCCTTGGCTGCGCCGCTATCGCCACAGCCGCACCCACCGCCCAGCCTGGCGGCGAGGTGCCGGCCGTCGCCACCGTCGGCGTCCCCGACTTCTCTCAGATCACCCGGCGCTATGGCCCGGCGGTGGTCAACATCAGCATCAGCGGCATGCGCCAGGTATCCGTCAGCCCCGACGCGACCGACGCTCCCGGCGACGACAACGGCGACTCGGTGCAACAGTTCCTGCGCCGCTTCCAGCAGGAGTTCGGCGGCGCCGGCGCCAGCATGCAGATCCCGGTGCGCGGCCAGGGCTCGGGCTTCATCCTCAGCGAAGACGGGCTGATCCTGACCAACGCCCACGTGATCGCCAACGCCAGCGACGTGGTGGTCAAGCTCACCGACCGGCGCGAATTCCACGCCCGGGTGATCGGCAGCGACCGCAAGACCGACATCGCCGTGCTGAAGATCGACGCCCACCGCCTGCCCACCGTCAGCATCGGCAATCCGGCCGACCTGCAGGTGGGTGAGTGGGTGCTCGCCATCGGCTCGCCCTTCGGCTTCGAGAACAGCGTCAGTGCCGGCGTGGTCAGCGCCAAAGGACGCTCCCTGCCGGACGGCAGCGGGGTGCCCTTCATCCAGACCGATGCGGCGGTGAATCCCGGCAATTCGGGCGGTCCGCTGTTCAATGCCCGCGGCGAGGTGGTCGGCATCAATTCGCAGATATACAGCCGCACCGGCGGCTTCCAGGGCCTGAGCTTCGCCATCCCCATCGACCTGGCGCTGAAGATCCAGAAGCAGATCGTCGCCACCGGCCACGCCTCCCACGGCTTGCTCGGCGTAACGGTGCAGGAAGTCAATCAGTCGCTGGCGGACGCCTTCCGCCTGCCCGCGCCGGCGGGCGCAATCATCCTCGACGTGATGCCCGGCAGCCCCGGTGCCAAGGCCGGACTACTGCCCAGCGACGTGATCCTCGGTGTGGACGACACGCGGATCGCAGCAGCCGGCGACGTGCAGACCCTGGTCACCATGGCCCAGCCCGGCCAGCGCCTGCAGTTCGAGATCTGGCGCGACGGCAAGGCCCATCGCCTGCCGGTCGTCCTCGGCGAGGCCGGCAAGGCGACCGCCAGCCCGCAGCCGGCCCCCGCGCCGGACACCAGCACGCTGCACCAGTTCGGCCTGCAACTGCGCCCGCTGCAGGCCGTCGAACACCTGGCGATCGGCTCGGCCACCGGTCTGCTGGTCGAATCCGCCAGCGGCCCGGCCCGCACCGCCGGCATGCAGGCCGGCGACGTGGTGCTGTCGATCAACGGCAAGCCGGTAGCGTCCGTCGATCAGGCGCGGGCTGCCGTCAAGGGCGCCACCGGCGCCGTCGCGCTGCTGGTGCAACGGGGCGGCGACCGGATGTTCGTGCCGCTCACCCCCAGCGCTCAACCCCGCTGACCCTTGCGCTCAGTCTTCGTCGGACTCGAAATCGAAACGGGAGAGCATCGCCGAGGCCGTCGCGGTCGCCGCAGCCAGCACACGGCGGGCGCCCCGCTCGTCGATCTTCGATGTCTTGCGTCGATAATCGGCCACCAGATAGCGCAAATCGAGTACGGGCAAACCGTCGATCGAAGCCAGCACCGGGAGCTGGGCGCCGCTTTGCTCGGCCACCCGGATCTTCATGACCAGCGGTGAATAGCGCCACCCGCCGATCTCGACGGGCTCAGTCCAGTACAACAGCAGGGACTGCTTGTTGCCGTCGGCCACGCGGAGCGCAGGCCCTCTGTCGGTCAGCTGTTCGATGGCATTTCTGACCGTCGCCAGCACGGCGTTCCGGTCGCTGCCGGCGGCGCAGTGCAGCTTGATGAGGATGCGCCGCACGGGCTCCAGCCCCTCCGGACTGAAGCGCAGATGGGCGGCATGCAGGCGGGTCGCATAACTGCTGGCGACGGCGAACTGGGCGCCCGCGTCCCGCAGCCCGGCATTGGCCTTTTCCGCCAGTTCGCGAACCAGCGCATCGAAGAACGGGCGCTGCCTGTCGAAGAAGGCGTGACGCTGCGCCCAGTGGGCGTCCATGGCCAGGGAGATGGCATGCCCGACACCGACATCGAGGGCGAGCTCGGTTTGCGCCTCGTCCAGCAGTTCCCTGAGCCCATCCGGCAGTCCGGGCGGACGGGCAATGATCTCCGCGCACAGGCCATCGAATCGCTCGGCAAGCCCATCGTCCTGGCGGAGGTTGTAGGCCTCGATCATGTCGGAGAGCATGATTGCGTACAGCTCGCGTCGCCACGGCTTTGACATGGCGGCAACAATCCCCTGGGTACCGGGGAGCTCACCGATACCGGGCGCGGCATCGGCGCCCGGAGCGGCCAGGATCAGACCGAAGCGAAGGATCCGCTTCGGCGCCTTGGCCACGTCGGCCTTGGGCATGAAGGCATCCCGCACCATCATCAGGTATTCGTTGAGGTAATACTCCCGGTGTGGGTAGATCACGCCGCCCGCGGCCAGCAGCGCATCGGGGGCACTCAGATGCGTCCATTCCTCCAGGGCAGATGCCGAATCGCGCCTGGGAATGCCGATGTCGATCAGCTCCGCCTTGCAGTTGGCGTGCTCGCCGAGGCTCTGCGCGTCACCAATCTCGTTCTCGTCCTCCTCCTCGTCATCGGCCATGCCCGGCCCTGCCTTGGTCTTGAGATAGTCGGCAAAGGCTGCCGAATTGGCCTCGACCAACGCTGTAAACTCCACCTTGAATGCACGGAGCTTGGCCAGCAGCACGTCATGGACTTCGGCGAAGCACTGGTACCACTCTTCGGCGGAGAGGTAGGGATTGATCACCACCTGGGTATCCCAATCGTTTTCCCCTTTTTCGGGGGTACCGAGGAAGTAATTGAGCGCCCGACCACCTTTCAGGAAAAAGATGACCCGCCGCTTGCCCTGGCGGTTCAGCCGCTCGATCGTCCGCCCCAGGTCGGCGATCTTCTCGGTCAGCCAGGCCGACAGCCAACCCATCTTGGTGCGATCGCCGTTGTGCAGGAGCTTGGTGAGGTTTCCGCTCAGCTCGGCGCGCAGGGCGTCATCGATCTCTGCGGGGGATTCCAAGCGGTACTGGATCAGCAACCGGAACAGGTAGAACGAATCGATGAGATGGTTCATCTTGACCGCGGCCAGTTGCCCGGCCTCATCGTCCGCCTGCGCGGGCACGCCCTGCAGGCAGGCGGGCTTGCCTGCATCATTCACGAAGAAACGGGACAGGGTTTCGGACTGGGCGGCGATGGGATCGCCCTCGGTCTCCTGTCCAGCCCTTTGTACCACCCGCTGGTAGGCGTTCTCCAGCACCTGCAAGGGATGAACCAGGGAGGCCTTCCACATGAAGGCCTTGTCCTCCTGATCGCTGAGCTGCAGCGTAAGCCCTGGCTTGCCGGCCACCGCCAACGCCGCAAGCTTCCTGAGGCAGGCCTTGCCATCCCACTCGACCGGCTCCCCGTCGTCCTGGCAGGCCCACAGCAACACCCGCTGGGCCTGGACGAAAGCGACAAATCCCAGCGTCTCACCGTCCTGCTCCTGGCGGTAAAGGGTCAGCATCCCGCTGCCTCCTGCGCGGCCTCCTCCCAGGCGCGCCTCCACGTCCGGGCCGATGCGCTGCAGTCCGTCCGCAATCTGCCGGGTGAGGTCATAGGGCCATGGTTCGCGCAGGCCGCTGGCGAAGCTGACGAACTCCCCCACATCGCTCCACGCGTGAACGGACTGCCAACGTCCCTTCTGCCGGCATTCGCTGAAATCGAACAGGTTGTATTCCTTGACGGGCATGACGTGTCTCCTCTGTTCTGGCATGGATTGGACGGACGTGCTTCAGCTGGCGGTGCAGGCGACCTCCTGGAGTTCCGGGCTGATCGTGGTTCCTGACGCCTGGTAACACCGCGTCACCGCTGCTGGGAACTGGTGGGTGGCGAGGGTCGCCCATGTTTCGGCGGGCGGTGGAAAGGTCATGATTTCAATGGCGACGGCGAGATTGCGAGCCTCGGCGGGAACGTTGATGCTGCGGGCGGCCAGCGCCGGGAAACTGCCCGAGGTCTGCGTGGTGGTCCGCCCCCCCAACTGCCAGCTCACGGAAAACCGCATGACGAATGCGCCGGTATTGCGAACCAGGACGCAGCCGGGCTGCAGGTCGGTGTCCTGCGGGGAGTACGGCACCACCGAACTGAGCCAGCCGACGACCTGCAAGGTCTTGGCCTTGTCCGCGGCCTGCAGCGCCAGCGGCCCCACGCATACGGCATCCCCTGAAGCCCTGGCCGCGTCGATGCGGCCTTGATCGGCTGCCCCCCAGCGGGCGTCGAGCTCCACCTCGGTGGCCACCAGCATGCCCATTGGCAGCAGGGGCAGCACGCCAGGGTTGTCGGCGATGTTTCCTGACGAACAGAAGCCCTGTGGCTGGCGGGACAGAAACCAGCCGCCGGATTCGAAGAGCAAGGCATCGAGCCACGGTCTGCGGAACTGCACCAGGAGATACTTCATGCGCATGGACTGCAGCCGGGTCCCCTGGTCCAGCAGCTTTACGCCCGCCGGCCCTTGCCCCGTGACCAGCTGGAGCCCGGCGCGCGACGCTGCCTGGTCGTCGATCTGCACAAAGGGAGAAGTCGGGCCCTCGTCGCCGCGCAAATCGATTTCAATGCTCTGGTAGCGCTCCGGATCCGAGGTGTCGTACCAGTCTTCCGGTACGGCATAGATCGGGCGCCAGGAGCCCGGATTACCGTCGAGGTTGGGGAAGACCTGCTCGGCAAACCGCTGCCTCGCCCCGGCCAGGACGGTCGCCGCGAACTGGCCGGAACCCAGCATCGCCGCGCCGCGAAGGATCTGCCCATAGGCATCCTCGGTCGAGCTGGCGCTCGGGCTGTAATAGTGGCTGAAGTTCGGTACCGGATCGACCAGTTGCCGGAGCGCGAACAAGGATCGCAGGTCTCCGTTCGGGTTCGTACCGCTCCTGGGGTTCCGGTAGTCGTCGGGGTTCAGGGTGATCGGCAACGAACAGATCTGCAGCACCGGCTTTGCCGCAGCGGTGGGTGCCGCCGCCAGGGAGCGTGTGCGGCTGGCAGCTGTCTCTTGCGGCCAGGCAAGGCCGGCAACTTGGGCGATGGCATCGATTAGGTTCACTGAAGTCCCCGGCGAGCATGAAGGCAGCAGCCCCTTGCACCACAGCCCCCCACGGTGGAGGCGGTAGTGCAGGGCCGTTCAGGCGATGAATGCGCGGCGGGGGGTCAGGGATGGTTGCGCGGAGGACAGGCCGGATTTACCGCACTGATCCAGGCAATCAGCTGCAACCCCGGCAATTGCAGCGTCGCACCGTCGAACTTGGACTGGAAATCGCTCTTCGACGAGCTGTAGCCGTAGCTGCCGCTGATGCTGAAAGGCCCCCAGCCGCCCGAGGCCTTGGTCGAGACCGAGTTGGAGACGAACTTCTTGTCCTCCTCCGAGAAATCGGCCGATATCTTGACGTTGCGGGCCAGCACGAACCCCGTCGGCAACAATGCCAGCGGGCCCAGCGGGTTGGTGGGATCGCCATTGGAGATGCTGCCCTTCGAGAAGCCATTGACCCACCAGTCCTCCATGCTGAACAGCAGCGGATTGAGCCACGGGCGCTTGATGGTGACCGCAATCAGCTCGGCTTCGAGGGTAAGGTTCTGCGCATCCATGTGGGCGGACTTGTTCTCCACCTTCCCCGAGACCTCCGCCGACGCATGCCACAGGCCCCAGCTGCCGGACGCCGCGGCGGAGTATTCGTGGGCCGAAGCGCTCTCCGACTTGTTGAGGTAAGCGCTGGAGAAGGTCAGCTTGGTGGCCTTCGAGGCCGCTGCCGCCCAGCTGCTCGGCAACGCGTAGGAAGGCAGCCAGGGTTGCCCATCCATTGTCAGCGGGGCAAGCATGTGCTGTTCGCTGATGGCCGCCTGGGCACTGGCGATCGCGGCGCGAACCGCGTCGTTGATCGTCGAAACCAAGGCATCCTGGGCCTCATCCACCTGGGCCTTGCCGGCCCGATTCCAGGCATTCCAGGCCTGGTCTACGGCAAGTTGCAGACTGGGTGCCACGGCATTGAACTTGCGTTGATCGTCGATCTTGTCCATGTCGTAGCCAAGAAAGGCGGTTCGATAGCCGGCAACTGCCGTGATATAGGCGGCCTGGGCGTCGTCATAGGCCAGCGCGATATCGCTCGGATCGGTCTTCTTCTTGACGTTGCCGCGGAAATCCTTGGTCTCCGTCTCGGTGTTCAGGAAGCCATAGGCCGCATCGTAGATGGACTGCTGCTCCGGGGTCGGCTTGCTGTCGGTATTGGCACCGCTGACGATGGACCGGTAGATGTCCGAGACCTTGCGTCCGGAGTCATTCCACAGGGGGCCGGCGTCGGGCACCGCATCGACCATGGACGAGAACATGCAGGTCGAGCGCAAGTCGCCGTTGGGATTTCCGGGGCTGGCCATGTTCTCGAAATCCTTCGGGTCGAGAACCAGGTTCTTGGCCATCTGGAAGCAGATCTTGCCCTTGGGGAAGGGAGCGCTCCGGCCGTCGGGCGCGTAGGTCACGGCATCGAGAAGACGATCGTAAAGACTGGCGAGGATTTTCTGCTCTTGTTCCGGGGACATGGTCTACCTCCTTTGGGGCATTCATGGAAACAACTTCCGGCTAGCCGTCACGAACCACCTGATCGCCGTGGCGGTAGATATTCAACTTAGCTTCGGATGTGCGATTTGCAAGCACATCGGCATCAGCCAAATACGATGTCCGGAAATATCCTTGACATGCCTGGAGAGGCAAGACCCCGCGTGCAGAGGCAACCCAGCAATGCACACGGGGTCCCGGCGGCTTTACAGCGCCGGCTGCATGCGCTTCCAGCTGAAGGGGCCGAAGCTGGTTGCCGTCGCGGCAGCCTTGCTGTCGTAGTTCGGGTCGATGCTCAGCTTGAGCCATTCCAGCGGCGCCGTGCTGCCATGCACCACGATGCGATGGAAGTTCGGCACGTTGTAGCCGTTCGGCTGATTGGCGTAGGCATCGTCGGAGCAGGCAACGGCCGCCGCTCCGGAACTCGGCTCGACGAGGCACGCCGCGCCCTGCACCAGCGGGTTGTCCGAGCGATAGACGTGGGAGTCGCCGTTGAGCAGCAGCACCGGCTTGCCAAAGGCCTTGGCGCGGGCAGCGATCAGGTCGATGAACTGCTTGTACTGGGCGATATGGCTGGTGGCCTTACCATCCGCGTCCCACATGTCGGCCTGCAACTGGATGACCACCGCGGTGGCGTTGTCACTCACTGCCCGGTTGAAGGCGCTATCCAGCCAGCGCTTGTTGGCGGCAGAGCGGTTGGCCACTTCCTGGGCCTGGGCCGGGCTCATCGTCGGTGCGCCGTACCAGGGATCGGTATCGTTGTTGGAGCCGCCCGGCATGTTGACGGTCACAAACAGCACCCCGCCCTTCTGGAACCACACATTCTCCATGTAGCTGCTGTCGGTCGGGAAGTTGGTGTCGTATTCGAGGGCCTGGGAATGCACGTCCATCGCCCCGCCGAGGGTCTTGCCCGGCTTGGCGAAGAAGATCGAGCGAACGAGATCCAGATTGGCCAGCGGATCGCCGCCCGCGTAGCTCAGCAGGTTGCCGTTGGCGTCCACCTTGTAGTCGATCTGGCCGGTGGTCGCGTTGTAGGCGCCACCGCCCTGCTTGGCCTTGTGGCAGTCGGTCCACTCGTTGTCGCCCGGCGTATAGACCAGCGGGTTCTTCAGGGCCTTCCAGTCGGTGGCGACAGTGATGTCGTAGGCCTGGGTGCAGTACTGGGAGCCGGAATGGATGTCGCCGAGGTGCAGCACCAGCGACACATCCGCGTCGCCATCCAGCGCCTTCATGAAAGCCGGCAGCGCGGTGGTCTGCGTCGTATCCGTCGCCGTCGCGCCGTAAGGCACATCGCCGATCACCGCCGCGGTGATCTTGCCCGGCGCATCGCTACCGCCGCTGCCACCACAGCCGTACATTGCCAACGCCGCTGCCGAACACATGATCGGCCCCACGAATTTCCGCATGATCGTTCTTTCCTGTTCTTGTCGAGTGCCTCGGCCCCAAACGGACCGGGAGAGCGTTGCAAGTTCGCCCCGGCGGCGATGCTGCGACAAACAGATGACAGGACCATGAACCGGAATGGGGAATGCGCATGCCGGCTCACTGCCGGTAGCGCAAAGCCTCGACCACCAGCGCGAAAGCCGGCGATGACTGGCGGCGGCTGGCGTAATAGAGGTGATAGCCGGAAAAGGGCTGGCACCAGTCCTGCAGCACCTGCTGCAGGCGCCCCGCCGCCACGTGTTCCAGCACCATGTCCTCCGGCAGGCAGGCCAGCCCGGCGCCGGCCAGCGCCGCGGTCAGGCGCGGCGTACTGCTGTTGAAAACCCATTGCCCCTCGACGTGGACATTCACGCTCTGGCCATCCTTCTCGAACTCCCAGGCCAGCAGGTTGCCGTGGGTCGGCAGGCGCAGGTTGATGCAGTCGTGGCCCGCCAGGTCGCTGGGCGTCAGCGGCCTTGGGTGCCTGGCGAAATAGGCCGGCGCGCCGACGACGGCCATGCGCATGTCCGGCCCAATGCGCACCGCGATCATGTCCTTCTCCACCTGGTCGCCGAGGCGCACACCGGCGTCGAAGCGCTGGCTGACGATGTTGGTCAGCCCGTAGTCCACGTTGATCTCGATATGCACGTCCGGGTAGTCCGGCAACACCGCTGACAGCTTCGGCCACAGCACCGTGTTGGCGGCGTGTTCCGCACAGGTGATGCGCACCGTGCCGGCCGGCTTGTCGCGCAGTTCGCTCAGCGCCGCCAGTTCGGCCTCGATCTCCTCGAAGTGCGGCGCGACGGTCCGCAACAGGCGCTCGCCGGCCTCGGTCGGCGACACGCTGCGCGTCGTGCGGGTCAGCAGGCGGATGCCCAGCCGCGCCTCCAGTGCCCGCACCGTATGGCTCAGCGCCGACTGGGACACGCCGAGCTGCGCCGCCGCCCGGGTGAAGCTGCCTGCCCGCGCCACCGCAACAAAGGCCAGTAGATCGTTGAAGTTCTCCCGCTGCATTCATGAATCCAGTTCATAAGCTCTTGCGGATTGTAGTGGCTAATCAATAAACCGGCTGCCCGCTAAAGTCTCGGCATCGGCCCTTTGAAACCACAGGGGCATCCACACCAAGGGACAACACCATGAGCATCGACGTACTGGGCTACGCCGCCCACTCCCCCACCGCCGACCTGCAGCCCTACCGCTTCGAGCGCCGCGACGCGCGCGCCGACGACGTGGTGATCGAGATCCTCTACTGCGGGGTGTGCCACTCCGACATCCACAATGCCCGCAACGACTGGGGCCGTTCCGTCTATCCGATGGTGCCCGGCCACGAGATCATCGGCCGCGTGCTGAGCGTCGGCCGGGCCGTCACCCGCTTCAAGGCCGGCGACCGGGTCGGTGTCGGCTGCATGGTAGACGCCTGCCAGCACTGCGAGCCCTGCCTGCGCGGCCTCGAACAGTATTGCGCGGAAGGCGCGACCTACACCTACAACGGCATCGACCGCCACGACAATCGCCCGACCCACGGTGGCTATTCGGAGAAGATCGTCGTCTCTGAGCGCTTCGTGCTGAAGATCCCGGACGGCCTGGACCTGGCGGGTGCCGCGCCGCTGCTGTGCGCCGGCATCACCACCTGGTCGCCCCTGCGCCACTGGCAGGTCGGCCTGGGCAGCCGGGTCGGCGTGGTCGGCCTCGGCGGGCTCGGCCACATGGCCCTGAAGCTGGCCAAGGCCCTGGGGGCCGAAGTCACCCTGCTCACCCGCTCGCCGGGCAAGGAGCAGGATGCCCGCCGCCTCGGCGCCGACCGCGTGGTGCTGTCGTCGGACGCGGGCCAGATGGCGGCCGTCGGCGGGCACTTCGACCTGATCATCGACACCGTGCCCTATGTGCACGACCTCAACCCCTACGTGCCGACGCTGGGCATCGGCGGCACTCTCGTGCTGGTCGGCTACCTGGGCCCGCTCGATCCCTTCCTGAATTCCGCGCCGCTGGTGATGGGCCGCAAGTCCATCGCCGGCTCCCTGATCGGCGGCATCGCCGAAACCCAGGAACTGCTGGATTTCTGCGGCCGCCACGGCATCACCTCGGACATCGAGCTGATCCGCATGCGGGACATCAACGCCGCCTACGGCCGCATGTTGGAGAGCGACGTGAAGTACCGCTTCGTGATCGACATGGGCTCGCTGAAGGTTTGAGCACGCGCATGGAAGCCACCACCTCCCGCCCCGGCGCCGTGCTGGCGATCGTCATCGCCAGCTACGTGATGATCGTCCTCGACGTGTCGATCGTGATCACCGGCCTGCCGAAGATCCAGCAAGGGCTGCAGTTCTCCACCGCCGGCCTGTCCTGGGTGCACAACGCCTACACGCTGGCCTTCGGCGGCTTCCTGCTGCTCGGCGCCCGCGCCGGCGACATTCTCGGGCGGCGGCGGATGTTCATTGCCGGGCTGGCCCTGTTCACCGCCACGTCGGTGGCCATCGGCCTGGCCCCGTCGGCCGCCTGGCTGATCGCCGCACGGGCGCTGCAGGGTCTCGGCGCGGCGATCCTGGCCCCATCCACGCTGGCGCTGCTGACCAGCCATTTTCCGGAAGGCCCGCAGCGCACACGGGCGCTGGCCTACCACGCATCGGCCGCCGGCGTCGGCGCCAGCACCGGCCTGGTGCTCGGCGGCATCATCGCGGACTGGCTGTCCTGGCGGGTCGGCTTCTTCATCAATCTGCCGCTGGGCATCGCGCTGATGCTCGGCGCCCGCCGCTACCTGAAGGAGAGCGCCCGCCACGCCGGCCGCTTCGATGTGGCCGGCGCGGTGAGCTCCACGCTGGGGATGGGCACCCTGGTGTACGGCATCGTCCATGCCGCCACCGCCGGCTGGGGCGACCCGCAGACGCTCGCCGCGCTGACCAGCGGCATCGCGCTGCTCACTTTCCTGGTGGTCCACGAGGGCCGCGCGGCGCAGCCGATCATGCCGCTGCACCTGTTCGCCCGGCGCGAGCGCTCCGCCGCCTACGCGGCCCGCGTGCTGTTCCTTGGCGCGATGGTGGGCTTCTGGTTCTTCACGACCCAGTTCCTGCAGGGCGTTCTAGGCTACAGCCCGCTTGAGGCCGGGCTGGCCTTCCTGCCGACGATGCTGCCCAATTTCTTCGCGGCGCTCCTGGTGCCACGGCTGACGCAGAAGATCGGCAACAGCCGGCTGCTGGCGACGGGGCTGTTCCTGGCGCTGGCCGGCATGGCCTGGCTCAGCCAGGCTTCCACCGACACGCCCTATCTCGCCGGCGTGGCGCTGCCGATGGTGTTGATCGGCATCGGCCAGGGCTTCTCGCTGAGCCCGCTGACGGTCGCCGCGATGGCCGGCGTCGCCGCCAAGGACGCCGGCGCCGCATCGGGCATCGTCAATGCGGCCCACCAGCTCGGCGGCTCGCTGGGCCTCGGCGTGCTGGTGGTCGTCTTCGCCAGCGCCGGCGCTGGCCTGACGGACACTCACGCGCTGCTTGCACATCGCCTTGCCACGACCTTTGCCACCAGCGCAACGATGCTCGGGCTGTGCCTGGCGCTCGTCCTCGCACTGATCGTCCGGCCGTCACTGCGGCCTGCGATCCAGCCCTGCCACATCAAATGAAAGGAATCGCCATGAAAACCCTGGCCACTGCTGCCGCCCTGGTCGCACCGCTAGCAGCAATAGCCGGCGATGACGCTGCGGGCGTGCAGATCACCCGCGTCGGCACCCAGGCCTCCGTCAAGGGGTCGGCCGACTACTTCAGCGGCACCGTACGCATCGACTCGCCCTTCCACGGCACGACGCCGGCCCGCATCGGTGGCGCCAGCGTGAGCTTTGAACCCGGCGCACGCACTGCGTGGCACAGCCATCCCCTCGGGCAGACCTTGATCGTCACGGGGTATGACCGGGATGAAGGGAAAACATATACATATCCCCTGGAAGTCAATGTTTTAAAAGGATTAAAAAATAACCATTTTTGATTTATTCGGCATAGTTCACGAGGCCGCAGACTCACCCATCCACCTCACAAGCCTCACTTTGGCGGCGCGCACAACTCCTGCCAAGGCAGGATCACCGATCTCAGTAAGCTGATGGTCCGTCGTAACGGACTTTGCTATGCCCGCAATGCCTAGCAGTTGATGAATACGGGAACGAGGGAATTTGGTGCAGTGGCGGAAGGGTTACGCATCACTTGTTCGGCTCAAACTGACCGACAAGTCCACGCCCAGTACGACAGAAATCCGATGAAGAATCAGCAGGGAGGGATTGGCAACCCCGCGCTCCAGTTGCGAGACGTAGGTCCGATCCACCTCGGCCTGTAAGGCCAGCGCCTCTTGAGACAGCCCAAGCCGCTTGCGAGATTGCTTGATCTCGGCGGCAAGGTCGGCACGAAGTTCATCGAAAGATTTGACCACCGACGAACGATGCCGGTGGCGGGATTATCAATCCACGGAATATAATCTACATTCCATTCGATGGTTCCCCCTCGTTTGCTCCAATCCCCTCGCCCAGCCATTCGAGCCGTATAACCGGTGCGATGGCTCTTCGCTGCCATGAGAGAGTCTGATGTTTCTTACCGATAACGCCGCCCGTCATCCATTTGCCTCCCATTTTTATGGTGATGGAATGAATGTCTGGAGAGCGGCCACTTTGGCTACGCTGGATGAATGGTTCTACTTGAATTGCTTGGTCAAATCTCCGGAAGGCGAATTCCCGGAGATCATCCTGATCTCCCATCCCTCGCACGATCTGCTGTCGTTTCTCGATCAACGAAAAGATGACGTCACCGTTATCGACGTCCAACTCGTCAGCCCGCCGCACTTGAATGGCACACGGCGCTGGAAGATGGAACCACTGGTTCGGATTTGGAGAGATCCGTCGAACTCCTGGTCTCACCGATACGAAGTCGCAAATGGAAACCGGTACTACTCCATCCAAAATGATCGGGATAACACCGAATTCGAGCTTTGTCGGGAATTCACTTTAAGTGATGCGGCCGAGTCTGCGCCTGCATAGATGGCCCGATCGGCTCGGACTCTGGAAGACGGCCAGTGAAATCTTCCAGGCCGGGTCGCATCTGCACTGATCCACTCACTTTGCGTCACGAGCCATGCGCTTGCGGCCCTTGCATTTTCTTGCGCCGCTCGGTGACCAGCTCGGCAACATCTCCCTGAATGCGCTCAATGATCGCCTCCAGGGCCGCTGCGGTAGCCTTGGAAGTTGCCAGATCCAGACTCATTTGCTGCAGACGCTCTTCCAGCGCAGTGCGACTGGCTTCGAGGCCCTGATTTCGTTCGACGAGCTCGCCGATGCGTGCTTCGCGCTCAAGAGCCTGCTGCTCGACCTCATGCAGGCGTTGCTGGGCAAAGATGAGTTCATCCCGCTCCTTCTTGAGCGACTGATTCTCTGCCTTTGCCTGACGCAAGCTGGTGCCTGATCCCGCCAATTCGCTCGCCAAGCGCGAGCATTCCTGGTGAGCGTGAATGAGCTCATGCTGCTTCTTGTTGCTGGCCTCCTGCTGGGCGCGAAGCTCGCCCTGCAGGTAGGCCACCTGCTGTTCATGTTGGCGTAACTCCTGATCCCGCTGCTCTTTCACTGACTGCCTGAAATGCGCCAGGGCTTCACGGGAATTTTGGTGCTTCTCCTCCAGCGATTGCCGATGCTCTTCCTCGGCCGCCAGACGCTCTTGAAGATCCGCCACCTGTTGAACGAGCTGCGTGCGGATCAAGGTCTCATCGCGCAGCACCTTTTGCGTGTCCTTGTGTGCCTCCCGCTCACGCACAAGCGCGAGCTGACACGCCTCCAGTTGCTGGCGAAAGGACTCCGCCTCATCAGAGGCGGCCTTTGATTGCGCTTGGGCATCTTGAAGGCGTTTGCTGTACCGTGTCTCGGTCTCGGACACTCTGGCATTTGCCTCTCCATGGAGGCGTTCAGCCAGTCTCCCCACTAGATCCAGCAAGGATTCGCTGACGGCCACCTTGCTGCCCGTGACCGGACCTTCCTCCTCCTCGATCTCCTTCAGGTGGCGACTGATGGTGGTCCGCGACCCCGTATTCCCCAGCTCTACCCGAATGGCATCAATCGACGGGTGCTTGCCGAGGGCGATCAGCTTGTCCCGTGCTCGCACCACCTCGGATTTGTAGATGCCTGCCCTGGCCATGGTCTGCCTCTAATTTCGTACTGTATTACGTATCATGATAGTACATACTAAAAGTGGCGACTGAATTTTCACTTTTACGTTAAATCTAACATTCAATAATAGGGTGTTATTCAATGTTGAATCCCTCAGTGAGGCAAACGGACTCGCCTCTGGCGTACAGAGGGCTCTGGCCCTATGGACGCAGAGCGTTCACGCAGCATCTTCGTCACTGACTCTTTGGCTTTTTCGGCTGCAGGCAAGCGCAGCCTGGACGGACCCGGAGCGTTGCCTCATCGGAGCTATACTAAAAGCTCAAATGAGCGGGTTTGATCATGGAATTCAGTGTGAAGACACCACATCCCAAGAGGGTTCAGACGGCTCAAGCCAAGGCGCGCGCGACCTCTGGCGTCAAGGTGATCAACCCCATGAAGAAATTCCAAGGTAGGGTGATCAAGAAGCTTGCAGGTATCACTGATGCTCGCACCGGCGTGCTCGCTTACGCTAAGAGTCTCTACCAAGCCTCCCCGGCCGAATTTGTCGGCGCGATTCGGGGACAGGTTCCGGCCACCCGCGTGGTCCTGATCGTTGAAGTGACGTCCGTTCCGAAGGAGCGTCTTGTTCGTATCCTTGACCTGCGGCGAGCCACCATTGCGCGAAAAATACGTGAAGGCGAGATGCTTTCGACTGATCAGTCGGAACGCGTGCTGGGACTGGAGCGCTTGATCGGTCAAGTCGCAATCATGGTAGGAGACTCAGGTGATTCGACAGGCTTCGATGCGGCTAGGTGGGTCGGTGATTGGCTTGAACAGCCCATTCCTGC
This sequence comes from Pseudomonadota bacterium, assembly GCA_018241665.1. Lineage (GTDB taxonomy): Bacteria > Pseudomonadota > Gammaproteobacteria > Burkholderiales > Rhodocyclaceae > Zoogloea. The sequence continues at coordinate 5,040 of JAFEDK010000023.1, read as the reverse complement.
ACTGGGAGGGGCGAAGCCGGCGGACTACATGGGCACGACAGAAGGGCAAGAACTGGTCTCTCGTCTACTTGTGCAGACCCAGGCTGGGGTTTTTGCCTGATGCGCGCATGGCGGATTGCACGCGACACTCCGGACTATACGGCAGATGACCTGACGGGTGCCGGAGCGGAGATCGTAGGCGGCCGTTGGAATCGCAAAGGGTTGCCGATGCTCCATTGCGCATCGTCCGTGTTGCTTGCGTGCCTGGAAACGATGGTCCACTTAGGTGTAGGAGGCCTGCCCCTCAATCGTTAGCAGGCCGATGCAAAAAGCTCAGAACCCACGTCCAGCCTGACGCTCATCATTCGGTGTCTCATGACTTCATTCCCCGAAATGGATTTTCAATTCCGTTTTGATGCCCGCCGAGCGGGCCGAGGAATGAGTTTTCGCCCAACTCCGGGTTCCGCTTCATGCTGCGTTTCCCACGTCCTGCAATTTCGCAATCCGCAGCAGATTGTATGCCGCTGCCGACAAGTAAGCCGCGATCTGGGTTCGGGCTTCTCCGATGAAACGGGTCTTTCTCATTCCGCCCACCGTCTTCAGCCAGCCGAAGATCTCTTCCACACGCTTTCGTTTGCGCTGGCTGACCTTGTAGCCCTCGGTGCAGGTCGTCCGTCCATCGAGGCCCGGTGTCTTGCGCCCTTCAATGCGGGCGATATGCGGCTTGATCTTGTGCTCACGCAAATGCTGAACGAAGTCCTTCACGTGGTAGCCCTTGTCGGCCCCCAACGTCTTGGGATGAATCCGGCGACGCCGGGCACGGGTGAGCAGCTGGCGAGCCGCTTTGTGTTCGGCCATCGTCGCATCGGTGATGAGCAGATCGACGCACAGGCCGCTACGGTTCTCCATCAGCGCGTGGCCGCCGTAGCTGAGCTTGGCCGGCTGGCCATTGCCTTTCCTCATGAGCTTCGCGTCAGGATCGGTGGTGCTCTGGTGAGTGGCGTTGGAGCGTTTCTCGCCCTTGAAGTCCACCATGCCGGTGCCGTCGCCGGGCTTGGGCGGTTCGTTGTCGTCCTTGCGTTTGAAGCTCTTGAAGGACGCCCAGGCGTCGATCAAGGTGCCATCCACGGTGAAGTGATCGGACGACAGCAGCTTGTCCTTGCGGGCCAGGCGCACCACCTCATCAAAGAAACGACGGGCAATGTCTGTTTCCACCAATCGCTCGCGCAGGCGACTGAAATTGGACTGATCCAATCCGCCCGATTCCAGGTCCAGATCGAGAAACCAGCGAAAGAGCAGGTTGTAATCGAGTTGCTCGCAGAACTGCCGATCCGAGCGCACCGAGTAGAAAGCGATCAGCAATTGCGCCTTGAGCAGCCGCTCCGGTGGAATCGATGGTCGGCCGCCCTTGGCGTAGAGCCCATCGAGCTCCGCCGAAATGGCCGACAGCGCCGAATCGGCCAGTTTCTTCACCGGCCGCAGCGGATGATCGGCCGGAATCCGGGACTCGACCGAGAAATAGTGGAACATCGAGGACTGGGGATCGACTTCGCCGCGCATCGGTGCTGTGCCTGGGGTTTGAGGGATACGGCTAGGACAGATGGGTGGTCGGATCGTTCACTTGGTTCTGCATCACCCTGTTAGCTCGTTGAGATCGAGAGCCCGGACCAAGTCTGGGGCCGGCGAGAGGAGCAGCTCATACTCATGCGAAGCCATCTTTGGCATCGCCACCCGCTGCAATGGTGGCATGTATTGCGCCGACGGCGAGCCCGAAGTACACTACCGGTTAGGTCAAGAGCGCTGTCGATCACGGTGCGTTGGACGATTGTTCCACTTGGCTTACCAATTCTCAACGGGTCGCGACTGTGCGGCCCATTTTCTATTATGAGGCCGACAGTCCATCTCTTATACCTCGACGAGTCGGGTCACCCGCACGACTCCAGCACCTAGTTCTTCGTCTTAGCCGGGTTTGCCGTGTTCGAGCGATCGACACACTTCGAGACCAGCCTGTGGGCGGAAGAGATGGCCAAGAACCGAACCAAGAAGCGTGCTCGGCCCGCGACGATCAAGATGCACCGGGACGTCTTCAAGGGCCTCTGAGCCGAAGAACGGTGCCCCGATGTCCGGCTTGTGGACAATGACCGTCGGGTCATCAAGTGCATCCTGCTCCCAATCGGCCAAAAACAGGTGGGGCGCCACCGCATAGAGTTCGTGGGCCGACGTGCCGTCTCCGTGTTTGATGGTATTGACCAACAGGCGGAGTTCATCTAGGCCAGAACACTGGTCCGTGGTCAGGACCGGACCCGGTAGCGTCTTGTTCCACGCTTTGAGCACATCGGGCCCGAACTTGAGCGGCTTTTGACGTAGGACTCGAACGTGGAATGCCCGGACTTGCTGCTCAAATAGGTGATAGAGACTGACCACGAACATGTTCTGAAGCCCTTGGCGCAGATCGAGCACGATGTCGAAATGCGCTAACGACGCCTCGAAAGCAGCCTCATGGGCCATTTGCGGATCGAGCCAGTTACCATCGTTGGCACACTCACGGCTCGCTCGGTAGGCCTCCTGTTGAATCGACTCGACTTCCGCGTGCACGGAATCGAAGGTCGGCAGGAGGCGCACCGTCAAGGTCTCGACAAGCCGGTCGATCTGATTGCGGTACAGTTGTCGATAATGCTCCAGTTCCCAGTGGGTCAGCATCGCCGACATGTCCTTTCCATCATCAGGAAAAGGACATACTAGCGCTTTCGGCCGATCGCCGATCATCTCGGCTCCAGGGCCTGGAGCTGTTTGTTCCGCAGTGGATTTGTCATACCCTTTCCCTGGATGAACCGTCTCGACCAATACCTTGAGGCCGCCCAGCGGGAAAACACCCGTCTGAGCTACGAGTCAGCCTTGCGACACTTCGAGGTCGAATGGGGAGGTTTTTTGCCGACCACCACCGACTCGGTCGCCCGCTATCTGGCCGACTACGGAGGTAAGCTCGCGTCCAGCACGCTGCGCCAGCGTTTGGCGGCGCTGGCACGGTGGCATGCCGATCACGGTTTCGTTGATCCGACCAAAGCCCCCCTGATTCGCCAGGTTCTCAAGGGCATCCGTGCGCTCCATCCCAGCCAGGAGAAGCAGGCCAAAGCCCTCGAACTTGACCGTCTGCAGCATATTGTTGATTGGCTTGACCGAGGGATAACCCTTGCCCAAGAATCGGACGATCGAAGGGCGCTCCTGCGGTATACCCGTGATCGAGCGCTGGTCCTGATCGGCTTCTGGCGGGGCTTCAGAGCGGACGAACTCTCCAGTCTGCGCATTGAGTATATCGACGTGGTCCCTGGCGAAGGCCTGACCTGTTATCTCCCGCGGAGCAAAGGCGATCGGGAATTTGCAGGACGACACTTTCAATGTCCGGCCTTGTCGAGACTCTGTCCCGTGACCGCATACTCGACATGGATCGCAACCTCGGGACTCGTCGAAGGTGAGGTCTTTCGGAAGATTGGGCGATGGGGAAACCTCGCGCCGACGGGACTGCATCCGGGAAGCCTGATCCCGCTGCTGCGGGAGATCTTTGCTGCTGCTGGGATCGAAGAATCGGAAGACTACAGCAGTCACTCACTGCGCCGAGGCTTTGCAGGTTGGGCCCGGGCCAGCGGTTGGGACGTGAAGGACTTGATGGCCTATGTCGGCTGGAAGGACATCAAGTCCGCCATGCGTTACATCGATGCGGTGGATTCCGGGCTGCAGGCGCGCTTTGAGAAGGGGTTGATCTTGCGGGAGGCGCCTGCTGAAAATAAAGCCGCACCGGCGGAGTCACGCCTTGCGTCCGAGACTGCCACTGTCCGCGTAAAACTCACGCTGATCCGTCTGAGCGAGTCAGCGCGCGGCATGAGCCGCGCCTGCAAAGCCATTGAACAGCACTGCTTCGAACCCTTGAACATGCGCCGTCTCGACGCGGACGGCTCCGAGTACGAACTGGCGATTCCCCTTGTATCCAGAGAGGTACTCGATGAAACGATCTACGGGCTGATCGACGCGATGTACCAGATCGCGGATGACAATCACTGTGGACTCGAAACACGCTTCCACGAACCTGCGACCAACACCACCTGGGATTGATTCACATGGATAACGATTTGGGCTCCTTCCTCGTTTTTCGGGAACTGACGGTGCGCGGCCTCTCTCCCGCCCTTGAACGCTTGGGAGATGTGATCAAGGAGCACTTACCTGCACACTGGCTACGCGACAAGGCCAATGAGCAGGAAATACCCGCATGTTCGGCGATAGATCGCTGCTTGTTTTCGAGAGGGATGGTTCTGGAGGGTTACCCGCTTCCGGGGTAGCCATACTGACTGACGGCGAGAAAGCGGAGGTCGTCAATATCGTCCCGCTCGAAAAAAGTCAGTAGTCCGTCCAGGAGTACAACGCAGTCCTTGTTGAACTGACCACGAGCGCGATACAACCTGCTGCTGTGGCATTGGGCATCAAATGTGAGCTCACTTATGATCAGAAGCCTTTTACGGCATGGGTCAGCCCCGCGGCAGGGGACGCCTTGCGGCGCTTCAGCATTCTGGCCAACCATGGAACAGGCTCAGCCCACCCGCTGGACAGGGAGCGCTGGTTTGCTTTTCTTCTGCACTGCAATCAAGACCGATGCGAACTGGACACGGACATGCTGCAGCGATGGCTGATAGAGCAAGGAGGCTGGACCTTCGAGCGTGCAAGTGATCTGGCCATTGAATATGAGTTCGGACGAGGCCTGTTGAAATTTGCCGAGCAGAACGGATGAGCACCGACGATGAGGACGTTAGTCGGCCGTGGGTCTTCATTCTCGATACCTGTGTACTGTTGGACATTGTTCGAGCACCAGTCCGGCGCGAATTCTCCCGAGAGAGCGCACGAGCACTCGTCGATGTCTCCAGCTGGGTACGCGCTCAAGCTCAGAAATTCCGTATCGTCATCCCTTCGTTGGTTCGTGAAGAGTTCGAACTGAACCTTTCAAAGGTCCAGGATGACGCGGTTCAAGAGCTTTCCCGGATGCTGTCGAATTGAATTGCCCCGGGTTTCCTAGAC
>JAFEDK010000022.1 GCA_018241665.1 Pseudomonadota bacterium | reverse complement strand
CCAGGGCGACGAGCGCGTGCAGACTGGCATCCACATCTGCATCAACGGCATTGCCGCGGGGCTGCGCAATACGGGCTGAGACGCGACCTCTTCAGAGAATTAGGTGGAGGGCATCACGGCGCAATGGCTGCAGCGCCTGCGCCACCATGCGGGCGTGGGGCTGCAGTTGCTGGTGTGATTGCACACGCTGCTGAACTACCTTTCGGCCCTGGGGGCGTACCGCGGTCTGCCGCTCGATGTGGCGGCGGACCCGCTGGAGGCGCGCGCCGCCGAGGAGGTCGCCCGCCAGATCGAGCGGATCGTCCAGGCCCTGTGCGAGCGGCGCCCGCTGGCGCCCGACGATGGCGCGGCCGACGCGCTGGCTCAGGCGCTGGAGCAGCAGGCGGACGCCGCTGCCGCCGCCGATGGCCTGCCCCTGGTGCAGACCCAGCTGGCCCTGGTCTGCCGCCAGGTGGCGCCGCTGCGTGCGACGGTGGCGCGGCTGGTGCCGGGGCCGGCAGGCGGTTGATGCCCCCTTGCCGTGGCTTTTTAACGCCGCCGCCTTCGGGCTAATTTAGAGCCATGCCTTTCAAGGTCTTTGCTTCGCGGTCTGTTTGAGAACATGAGCGGTGCCAGCTACTGCGCACCCGCTGCATTGCGGGAGGCCCCTGCGGCCCGCACCGCAGCCCGGATGGCGCCGACCACCGCCTCGGGTTTCTCCAGCGGAATGCCGTGGCCGCTGTCCACCCACACCTGGACAGCGCCTGGATACAGGTGCGCGATGCCCGCCCGTTTCCGGCTGGCGTCGTCAGCCAGCGCAGACGGTACCCCCGTGGCCCGCAGGGCACTCAATACGAACACGGGCACGGATGGGTCTACAGGCAGGCGGGACACCTGATTCCCCGTCGCGTCCAGCGCAGCCAGTTCCTGCTTGGCTGTGTCCGAGGTCGTCCAGCGAAACGCCACCTTCAGCCAGGTCGGCCATTGGTCCGGGTTGCCCGCTCCCTTCACCTGGTCTGGATGGGTGGAATCCACCAGCACCAGCGCAGCCACCTCGCCGGGGTGTTGGCGCGCAAACAGCTGCATGTACAAACCCCCCAGGGAGTGCCCTACCAGCACATAGGGCGGCGGCAGCTGGCGGGCCTGGAGCAGCGCCCGCAGTTCCTGCACCACATGTGCGCCGTCGCGTGGCCCGGTGGACGCATCGCTGCGCCCATAGCCCGCGCGGTTGTAGGCCAGGGCCTGGCTCTCGGCCACGGTAGCCGGCCAGACCTGGGACCACCAGTCCAGCGTGGCCCCCAGCCCATTCTCGAACACGACCACCGGGGCGCCTTGCCCCGCCAGCATGTACTCCACCTTGCGCCCGCCCGTCGTGTCGATGGCCGAGCCTGGCATCGTCGTCGCGCAGCCACTCAGAATGAGGGACAACAACAAGCCTGCCAATTTCCATTTTTTCATGTCGTCTTGCTCACAGGGTGGTTGAAGGTGGGCAGCGCAGAACCACTGGGCAACAGCACTCAGCAGCGCCCGGCCGTACGTAGCAGCGCATTGCACTCCTTGCCGGCACTGCGGCTCCGCGGCTCGGGGGCCGGGGTAGCGGCGGGCGCCGCGCTGCTGCCGTGTCCCTGGCTGCCCACCATGGCCGTGCAGATGGCATCGGAATGGGGTGTTTGCCCAAAGGTCATGGCTTTCTGGAAGCCCGTGGCGCCGTACACATAGCACCGGTAGGCCGCCCCGTCGCGGGTGTTGACGGTGTAGTTGACGCGGCCACCGGTTTCCTCCTGGCGGTCGGTGATGGAGAACTGACCGGCGGGTCGCCCTATCGCCTGCGCGGTGCGCTGCTCCAGGCCCGCCTGGTCGAGAGTGGATGCGCACCCTGTGAGGAGCGCCAGCGCGGACAGGACACAGCCTTTGGAGACGGGGGGCAGCGAGTACATGCGGAACTTAAGTGCGGGGTGCTGGGGGTGCAACAAAGGGGAAAAAACAGGCATGACGGACTCCTTGGATCCATGGGGATAAAAAAGAAAAGGCGCAGTGAAGCGGCTCGTCAGAAACAGACAGGCAAAGCGCGGCCCGGTGGCCCGGCAAGAGGCCGCCAGCGCAGGGGTTGGAGGAGCGGAAAGATCAGCCCGGCTTGCGGGCCACGATGAAGGTCCTGATGTCCTTGCGCCGCGAGCCGTGCCGCTCGGCGCCGACGATCTGCAGGCCCTGCCGCACCATGGCGGACTGCAGCCGCAGCTCGTCGAAACACAGCACGCCGGGGGCTTTGCCCATGGCCCGCATCAGCGGCACCGCGACATAAGGAATCAACGGGTTCATCTCGGCAATGCAGGGCGTCTTGGAGATCAGCAGGCCACCCGGCCGCAGGGCCTGTACCAAGGGCTTCAGCGCCTCGTCCAGATCACTCGTGAGGTGCAGCAGATTGAAGGCCAGCACCACGTCATAGGCCTGCGGCCCGAAGGTCGTGGCTTCGGCGTCTGCCACGGCAAAACCCAGCTGCGGCGAAGGCTGGGCCGCCAGCCGCTGGTGGGCGATGGCAATCATCTCGGGCGACACATCGGTCGCCAGCAAACTCCGGGTGAAAGGCGCCAGGCGCAGCGCTGTGCTGCCCGTGCCGCAGCCGACCTCCAGTACGTCATGCTGGGTGGACAACAGTCCCTGCACACGCCGCAAGGTGGTCTCGTAGCCCGCCATGTCGGCAATCGGATCGGTCGCGTACTTGGGCGCAATGCGATCCCAGAACAAGGCTTTGGACGCCGCCGGCAGGGCCGCAGAGCCGGATGCCGAAGCACTGGGGGCGGGAGTAGTGGCGAGTGAAGACATGGTGTGCAGACCGGGTGCAGTGGCAATGCGCAAAAGGGTCAATGCCGAATGGGTGGGCGACACACGGATGCTATCCATGCAATCAATCGCAGGAAACTGCGGTAAATTGCAGAGAATATATACATAAACGCATGGATAACCTCGACTGGAATCAGCTAAAGGCCTTTTTGCACACCGCCCAGGCGGGGTCGCTGTCTGCTGCCGCCCGCAAGCTCGGCCTGACCCAGCCCACCCTGAGCCGCCAGGTGGCCGCCATCGAGCGGCAGATGGGAGTGACCCTGTTCGAGCGCGTGGGCAAGGCCATGGCACTCACCCCGACCGGGCTCGACCTGCTGGAGCACGCCCGCGCCATGGGCACGGCGGCCGAGGCCCTGTGCCTCGCGGCCAGTGGGCGCTCGCAGGCCGTGGGCGGTGTGGTGTCGGTGTCGGCCAGCGATGCGGTGGCGGCCTACCTGCTGCCGCCCATCCTGCAACGGCTGCGTGCCCAGGAGCCGGGCATTGCGGTCGAGGTGATCGCGTCCAACGCGTTGAGCGACCTGCTGCGCCGCGAGGCAGACATCGCCATCCGCCACGTCAAGCCTGAGCAGCCCGACCTGATCGCCCGCCTGGTGCGCGAGGCCCGGGCCTGCTTCTATGCGTCCGAAACCTGGGTCCAGGCCCACGGCCATCCGCGCAGCGCGGAGGACGCTGCGCAGCTCGCCTTTGTGGGCTCCGACCGCAACGGCCAATACCTCGGGTACCTGCGCCAGTACGGGCTGAACCTGAGCGAAGACAACTTCAGCTGCTACGCCGACCACAGCGTTGCCCACTGGGCACTGGTGCGCCAGGGCATGGGCATCGGCGCCATGATGGACGAGATCGCCCGCGAAGCCCCCGGCATGGTCCGCGTGCTGGACGACGTGCCGCCCGTGCGGTTTCCCATCTGGCTAGTGTCGCACCGCGAACTGCGCACCTCGCGGCGGATTCGGAGGGTGTTCGAGGCACTGGCCGAGGGGCTGATAAGCGAGGACTGATGCCCGCGAGCGCCATGCCAGGCGTACCGTTGCGTGGGCGATTGACTGATCAGCTTGAACCCATGCGCAGCGTAACCTGCGTCCCGCTTCCACCCAGTAAAGCCACGTGCGCACGGGTTGCCGACAGCCCCCCTAACCCATTCCAGTGCATTGACGCAATGGGGTCAACGGCGTCGCCGTCGGGCCAATTTAGATGTGCTGGACTGCGTGGCCGGCAGGCGGGTGCATGCTCTTTGTTTGATAGCTTCTTGCGATTTATTGGCGGACGCTGCAGGCCATTTTTATTGAAAAATTGACGGCTTCAGTGCAGCGTGAGTGCCCCGGCGCTCTTGCTCTTGCCCGCGCGCGCGGGCGGGTTGCACAGGCCGCAGGTGTAGTGGCGGTTTTCATACAGTTCGGTGACGAACTGGCCGCCGCATTGCGAGCATTTGGTGCGCGTGAGCATGCCGGCATCGACGAACTTGACCAGGCGCCAGGCGCGCGTGAATGACAGCAGGGGCTCGATCTGCGCGGCCGCCACCTGTTCGTTGTACAGGCGATAGGCCTTGGTGAGCAGCTCCACGCTGTCCAGACTCACGCCCTTGGACAGGTATTCGTAGATGTTGAGGAACAGCGAGCTGTGGATGTTTTCCTGCAAGGTAAGGAACCAGTCGATAGAGAACGGCAGCTGGCCCTTGGACGGCGACTTGCCAGAGATCTCCTTGTAC
>JAFEDK010000021.1 GCA_018241665.1 Pseudomonadota bacterium | reverse complement strand
ACGCAGGCACAGTCACAACGCCCAACTCTCGCCGGTCGAGTTTGAACAGCGGTATCTTTTGAGGACCGGGACCGTACAGGAAACCCGGGGCGATTCAGTCCATCGAACTCGCTATTGGTAAGCAAGCCTTCGTTCTTGCATTGCGGCAGGCTGGCAAAGCTGTGCCCAGGTACGCTTTCTGCCTAAATGTCGGTGTATTGCTCTTGCACATCAAGAGGCCGGCAAGCGATTCCGCCAACCGGCAATTCTTACCGACACGGAGGCAGACAAATGGACATTCGGGCCATAGGGCAACCGATCACGGCGTCTCAGCGCCACAGCTACGCCGAGACGCCCGACAGCAGTTTCTACCAGATCTTCCAGTCGGCCTTTGCGGCGGCCAAGGTCGGTGCCGATGGGGGCACGACCGGGCCGCAGGCGGCGGCTGGCCAGGCGGGCCCCACGTCGTCCGAGGCCCTGGAGGCCATTCTCGGGCGGACCCACGCGGAGCTGTCCGCGCTGCGGGGTGTGGGCGCCGACAGCCAGGCCGTGTATGCGGGGGTGTTGCACAAGGCCTACGGCAGCGGCGGCATGGACAACGCCCGCCAGTTCCTGAGCAGCCTGTCGGCCGAGGAGCTGGAGGCCGTCCGCAGGAACCACTGCCTGGCCGAGCCGATCAACGTGGCGGCGATCAGCGAGGAAGGCGCCCGCAATCTGCTGTTGCCGGAGGGCTTCAGCGTGGATCTCAATGGCGACGGCTTCGAGGAGGTCGGGGCGGCCCTCACCGCCCACTTCCCGCCCGATAACGCCCCCGCTGCGGTTCGGGAGGCGTGGTTCCAAGCCACCGCAGCCATGCCCGATGGCGATGCGATGACCTATGGCCTGATGATGCACGGCGCGGTGTATGGCCTGCGCATCGACGGCCAGAACACGCCCTCCCCCTACAAGGCCGACGACATGGACAGCTACCGCCAGATCGTCAGCAACTTCCTGGCTGCGCTGGAAGACCAGCGTGGGCTGATCTCGAGCGAGCAGTACGCGCGGGACAAGGATTTCTTCACGCGGCTGGGGGCGCTGCTGGCCCAGGGTTCGTCAGGAGCCTGGTTCAGAGAACGCGAACAGGAGAGCGATTCACTGATATTTTCATCACAAGGTCTATGACTAAACATCCTTGACCAGGCGTGATTCGCTCGGAATTGTCAAATCAACAGATTGCGACAACCTGAGAAACCTGGCAGTAAGAATCGTGGCGCTCGTGCCCTTGCGTTTGATAGAGATAGGGCTTAGGGCCAGGCTTTGGATCAAGATCGAGAATTGCATTCCATAAATGAACTCTCGACGATTCGAAGCCAGGGTCGATCAGCAGCAAGTGCTCAGCTTTTGCCCCTGCCGTTGAACCGGCATATCCAACCACTACCGACCAATGTGCTCCTTGCCCCTGCCAATCCAGCCCAACAATCAACGGAGTATCGTTTTTTTCAAGATACTCTACGATTCCTTTGATAGCATCCCGACCCCGAGAGCGCTGGAGAACATGAGGATTCCATTGATTAGGAGGACGAGTGTATTTATCAATACCGCGAACTAATTTAACCAACTGATCTGCCGTCGTTCCATCCTGCACTAATGGACTAATCCCGGCCATGGATTTTGCAAAAGCTGTTCGCCCATCAGGAACCTCGTCCCAGATTGATACAGCATCCTTTCGCGCAATACTTCCAGACGCGACTATCGCCGTTGTTACAGCATAAATCCCACAGGCTCCATCAAGATCCCCTTGGCGAAAACATGCATTTCTTGCCCCTTCGTCCTGAAGACTGATACCTGAAACAAGCTTAACAAAACTCACAACGACGCCTCCATTCTAGAAAAAACGTAATGCACTTCCGACAATAGCATAACCACACAGGCAATCTAAAAATCAATTCGCATTGATTGTGATGTTCATTGTGAATTGAAAAAAATGATCAAATGGCTGCACTTCCGCACAGTACTTAACATAAACGCCATTAGAGATTTTACTTTGAATAGCCCGAACAACCTTGCCCACATACTCCACTCGAAGTGTCGGGCCGCCCTCAAGATAAACCAACACCTTAGTAGCTGCTTCAAGCGGAAGGCATTCCGACACTCGATTGGCGATGACCTCCGGCTGCGCGTCCGATGATGCAACCATCCGGTGAAAGAACGCCGTCTCATAGCCCATCACCCTATCCTCCGGTATCGGCTGCGTATCCAGCACCGTGCGAACATCCTGATAGTCGCACCCCACCAGTTGCTGGTAAGGCTGCGTGATGGCCTTGAGCAGGATGTGCGCACAATTGATGAGCCTCCCTGCCGGAACAGGCTCCGCGCCATGGCGCACAAAGCACGCATCCCCCACCAGTTCCCGCTCGTCTGAATGGAACGACAGGACGACGTCCGAAGCCGCACGAATACGCGCAAGCTGATCATCGTCCGCCTTCGCAACCGCTCCGTCTGCGGCGCTGCCTGGCCGCGCCACCAGGGAGACCGCCATGGCACCTGCTCGATCAGCCAGCTCGGCGATACCCGCCGCCGCCGCGCATTCGAGCAGGTCGCCAGTTTCAACCAGAAGCAGGATCAGACAGGCGCCGCGCAGTTCATGGGCGAGCGCCTGTTGTGCCCGCACCGACATGCGCTCCATGGCCTCAGCCTGGCTGGCACATTCTCCTGCTGCCCCAAGGTAAAACCCCGCATCGGCATTGGCGCATGCCCACTCACCGATGTCGGTCTCCACTGCAATGAAGCGCAGCTCTCGCCACTTGCCCTCCTCTTTCAGGGCTTCGCGCAGCCCCAGGGAAATCAGCGTATCCAGCAGGCGGACGCCAGTCTTGCCAATCCCAATGATCTTGATCATGCGTTTTCCTGTCAGGGCGATTGCAGCAATATCAGCCAAACCTCGGGCGGTAGGTATGCACGTACCACTCCTGCAGCGTGGTCTCGATAGTTTTCGGGCGTGCGAGACGCACCTGCGTCACGGCTTCTTCGGCGTTCATGCCGGCCTCCATCAGCAGGCAGGCTGCGACGGTGCCCGTGCGGCCCAGGCCGCCCTTGCAGTGCAGGAAGATCCGTTGTCCCGTCCGCAAAGCAGCTACCAGTTCGGCGCCGATCTCGGGCCAGCGGCTTTCAAAGGTCTGGCCCGGCGGATAGCGATCGCGGATCGGCAGGTGCCGCCACATCATGCCAAGGCGCATGACCTCGGTCGGCAGCGCCTCCACGCCCAGTTCGGCAAGCTCCTGCTGCTCGACGAGGGACACCACGATCGATGCCCCCCAGGCCCGGATGCGCTCCAGATCCATACCGAGATCCCGCTGCCAGTGCCCGCTCAGTCCGTCGACCTGCTGCTTGCCGGGGCAGAAGGACATGCCAATCAGCCCCCAATCGCGGCGGGCTTGAACGGCATCGATACGGATGGGGTGGGATTCACTCGTGCGGAGGGTCCGGCATGCAGGCATCGGCGTGTCCTTGAGATTGCGATGCAAGCAGGATAGTCCCTGGCTGCGACAGCATCTGTCGTTTCTGGTGAGCCGACAGGCTCCCGCCCCTTAGCCGGAGCAATAGGGACGCCCGGGGGGTTGGAAACATCTCTACCATACGACACGATTTGTCGTTCAGCTGGCGTCAAATAGGCTTGAACCTGCCACAAGGAGCCGACCATGCCTGCCATGCAATCCCTCGATGACTTTCGACTTCCCTGAGTTCCAATAAGCCCACCTCGCAACGAGGCTACGACGATAGCCGGAACCATCACTGAATCAACTGGAAACGATCTTCCCTATGGCCATCTCACTTGGTTTTATCAATCTCTTCGTACCGATCAAAGTCATCACTGAGAAATACCCCGGTGGCTTGGAGCAATTCCGGAAGGATTACGCACGGCAAATTACCTACGATGAACACCTTGCCCGCTATTGCTCGGGACACCCGAACGATATCCGGACCATGGTGGAGCAACTGGATAAGCTCGGCTTTGACACCGTTGTCGAGTCTGCTGACGGGCAGGCTTATTGGAAGGACGGCTGCGTTGTCGAGCATTTCGGCAATTTCACCCTGCCCTGCGACTGGTTGCAGGTCCCCAAGTACGGGCGTGGCGCCTATCTCAAGGGAACAGAGCCTGGTGAGATCGTCGATGTGCCGTCCTGAACCTGTCGTTCCATAGCCTGGGGGGGCGCTTCCGCACTCCGTTTCAGGATGGCAAAGCCCCGATAAGGCACGGCTGTTTTCCGGGACACTCCCCCTTCCCTGCGCGCGTTCCTACATGCCCAAAACCTTTGCCAGTTCCCCTTGAGCCAGTTCAATTTCTCCCAATATTCCAAGAATGGCTTTCATGTCGGGATCGGGCTGGCGTAGCAGGGAATCCTTTTCCGAGGAGATTATCGGTTTGGGGGCGTGCGCGGCGTCTATTGGCGCGGGTGGAACGTTCTCCAGCCATTTGCTCCGCCCGGCCCACGGCCTCAGCCAGAGATTCCATTTTCTGGCCGAGCAGGAGTTCGCGCTTCCTTGCCGCGACGATCAAGTCGTTGAATTAATTTACCAATTCGTCGATTTCGTCATTACATGCCGCGGGAAGTGCCTCGAGTGTCCGGCTGGTCTTTTCATCCAGCTTGACCAGGTGCTTGGTGGCCTCGATGATGGGGAACAGCCTTCTCCGCAGCAGTTGCGCCGCAATGCCCCAGGTGAGCAGACCGGCAAGGAGCGACAGCAAGCTTGTGGCAAGAAGCATGTGGCGGCGCAGCTCATGCAGGGACGCGAAGGCTCGACTGGTCGGCGTAACTGGTCTCCGTCATTTTCCGGGAATAAGGAAATACGGCGAGCGGGACCCCGCGATTGCCGGTCACATATACGCCGCCATTGAAAAGACTGAGCAGGGATGGCTGCCCTTCCAACCACTCTTGAAGCCGATCGCGTTTTATCAGCAGCTCAGGCGGGATTTCTATTGCCGCATGCTCGAGGGCCGAAAACTGCCGGGTGACGGTATCGTTTATCAGCTCAGCTGCGATTTGCGCCGTGGCGAATTGCTGCTCTCCAATCAGCCTCTCCGAGTCCTTTTTGACCAGCTGGTAACCATAGAAAAAGAGCGACCACAGCATGGCCACACAAACCCCCAAGGTCGTAATAGAAAGCCTAACCTTCAGGGACTGCCAGCTCCGCATGACTATCTCCCGACGAAACTGACCGATTCGTCTTGCTGCATCTGAGTCCGGCCCTCTATTCGGAACCAGAGCATCTCGTGCCAACCGTTCTTTATCATTGCTTTCAATTACCTGAAGCCCGGTCTTTTTCGTGCAGCTGGCACTAAGAGTGACAGAATGCGCCTTGTCGGTCTGGACTGATCATTTTTCTATTCATGATAGGATTGACGCATTGCTGGCATGGCAATTCCAGAGGGGGAATGATGCACGCAGGCTCGATTGGAACAGGGGGCGTCTCAACCACCCCTTTGTCCGGAAGCACGCGCGGCGTACTCAGTCTGGCACGCCTGGTCGCGGCTACTTTTTTTCTGCTGTCACTATCCCTGCTTTGCATTGCGGCCGCGCCCGAGGCAGGCGCCCCGGATGTGCGGAGCCCCGCGGCAAAGTCGGGGACTGAAGGAAAAGCGGTTCTGATCCTCTCCGGAGCGCAATACGGTATCCCGGTGCCGGACGCGTTGACCCAAGGTATCGTGGCGAAGCTCAAGGACAAAGGGATCAGCGTCAACGATATCTACGTTGAAAACCTTGACCTGCTGCGCCACAACGATTCCCGCCGGCGCGCAGCGCTGGCAATCCTGCTGCAAGAAAAATTGGCCACGCGAAACATCGGTGTCGTAATCGCCGTCAATCAAACGGGCCTGGATTTTCTCGCTCAAGAAGGTCATGAGGTGGTTCCGCCCGATGTGCCGGTGATCGCTACGATTGTCGATATGTCCACCATCAAGTGGCGTGGGCAAGTTCGCCCAGTGCAGAACATCATCAACCGGTATGACATCGCAGGAACAATCGACCACGGTCTAGCCCTTTTCCCCCGCACGCGCCGTGTGGTTCTGGTTGCCGGGGCAGACAAGCAGCAGGCGTCGTTCTATAAGCAGGCCAAGGAGGCGCTCGCCGCCAAGGGCCTGCAGGTGGCGCTCGAAGACACGGCAGGACTGACTCACCAGGAAATGCTGCAGCGTATTGCCTCACTGCCGCAGGACGCGCTGATCTTGTTCGGCATCTACCAAAGGGATTTGAGCGGGCGGAACTTTATTGCTGCCGAAGTCGGTGCCGAAGTTGCCAAGCGAGCCAATGTGCCGGTTCTGGCGCTGTATGAGCCCCATGTCCGGCTCGGCTTTACGGGCGGATCCGTTGTCGTGCCGATGAGGGTCGGGCAAAGCGCTGCAGAACTCGGCTTTGCGCTCCTTGATGGATCCGGCAAATTCGAGGCGGGCGATATCGACAGGAAGGTACCGCCGCAGGCGGTGTTTGACTGGCTGCAAGTGCAGCGCTGGGGCGCCGACCCTGCACGGCTTCCGGAGAACACGCTTTTCCTCCATCGCCCCCGCTCCATCTGGGTCGACTACAAGGGCCTCGTCATCGCGGCCTTTGCCGTCATTCTCGTGTTGTCCGGGCTGAGTCTTGCCTTGATGGTTCAGAACGGTCGCCGAAAGCGGGCCGAGCTGCAACTCATCGATTATCAGGAACAACTCGAAGCGAAGATCGAAGAGCGAACACAGGCGCTCTCGGAATCCCTGGCCCAGCAGGCGTTCGACCGGGAGCGTCTCGAGTACTCCCTGGAGGCGACCCGCGATGGATTGTGGGATTGGAGCATCCGGGACGATATCAACTACCTGAACCCCGCCTACAGCACGATGTTGGGCTACGCCCCCGGCGAACTCGGTGAAAGCCTTGACGACAATTGGCTCGCCTTGCTGCATCCGGAGGAAAAGGAGTCCGTCCACGCGAAGGCAATGGAGTTGCTGCACACGGATAGCAGTTACGAAATGGAATTTCGTATGCGCTGCAAGGATGGCCGCTACAAATGGATCCTCAGTCGCGGCAAAGTGGTCGCGCGGGCCCCGGACGGCAACCCTCTGCGCGCGGTTGGGACCCACATCGACCTGTCCACGCGCAAGGAACTCGAGCTAAAAATGCTCAAGGCGCAAGAGGCAGCCGAAGCGGCCAATGTTGCCAAGAGCGCTTTCCTGGCCAACATGAGCCACGAGATCCGTACGCCGATGAATGCCATCACGGGCCTGGTGCATCTGTTACGCAAGGACAGTCCGACGCCCCAGCAGGCGGAGCGGCTGTCCAAGATCGAGATGTCAGGCAAGCATCTGCTGTCGATCATCAATGACATCCTCGACCTCTCCAAGATCGAGGCGGGCAAGCTGTCCTTGAATCTGACGGACTTTGCGTTGACGCAAGTGCTTGACCATACGGCTTCCATCATTGGCGAATCGGTTCGCGCCAAGGGACTCACCCTATCCATGGTGACGGAGCATGTGCCCGTATGGCTGTGCGGCGACGTCCTGCGGATTCGCCAGGCGCTGCTCAATTTTGCGGGCAACGCCGTCAAGTTCACCGAACAAGGGAGCATTACCCTCAAGGCTGATTTGCTCGCCAAAGAAGCCGACCGCCTGAAGGTTCGCTTCTCGGTCGAAGATACGGGTATCGGCATTGCGCCGGACGCCTTGGGGCGCCTGTTCCACGACTTCGAACAGGCGGATAACAGCGCAACGCGCAAGTACGAGGGAACCGGTCTCGGGCTCGCGATCAGCAAACGCCTGGCCGAGCTGATGGGGGGTGAAGCAGGCTGCGAAAGCACCGTGGGCAAGGGCTCGGTCTTCTGGTTCTCCGCCTGGCTGCAGCGCGGCCATGGCGTGATGCCGCTTGAAGAGACGCTGACCTCCTCGGCTGATAGCGAGTTGCGCCTGCGGCACGAAGGCGCACGGGTTCTGCTTGCGGAAGACAACCTGATCAATGTTGAAGTGGCACAAGAGCTCTTGCATGCCGCGCATCTCTGGGTGGACGTCGCCGAGAATGGGCGTGTCGCAGTCGAGAAGGCCAGGACAGGTTCGTACGAACTCATTCTCATGGACATGCAAATGCCCGAGATGGATGGCCTGGAAGCCACCCGCGCGATCCGTTCGCTGCCCCAATGCGCGGACATCCCGATCCTGGCCATGACGGCCAACGCCTTCGATGAAGACCGGGAAGCTTGTCTGGCGGCAGGCATGAACGACTTCATCGCCAAGCCGGTGGAGCCTGCCATGATGTACGCGACGCTTCTGAAATGGCTTCCCGAGCACGCTGCATCAAAGCAGGAGTCCGTTTCGACGCCCCCTCCTGCAGCGCAGCCGGCCACCCCAGAGTCCATCCTGACCCGTCTCGCCGAAACACCCGGCATCGATCTGGCACGGGGCTTGGGAATGTTGCGCAACAGGAAGGATAAGTATCTTGAACTGGCACGCCTGAGCTGCGGAAGCAACGCCAAGCATATTGCGTCCATCAAGAGCGCCTTGGCGGCCGGGGATTGCTCAGCAGCAGAACGTGCCGTGCATACCCTATAAAAGGAGGGGCTGGCAATCTTGGTTTTACTGCCGTGTTCGAAGCAGCCAAGGAACTCGATGAGTTGCTACGACGCTCGATCAGCGATACGCCAAGGGTTCAGATCTTGATTGCACAGCTTGAAACGGCGCAGCAGGCGCTCCAAAAGGCATTCGACGGAACAACAAAGGGGGCGTAGCCCCAGGCTCAACTCCCGTCACGAGGCGGGTAGATGGCGCGCATTTTCTCGATCTGGCTGATGGCGACCTCCCGCCACTTGGCCGGGGCCACGACCTCCACGTTGTCGCCACAGCCCAGCAACCAGCGTAGCAGCTGCCCGGTTTCCGGCACCTTCGCCCGCACGCGGGCCTTGAAGGGACTGCCATCCGGCTCATCCTCGATAACCTGGTTCTCGGCCAGCTTGCAGTCGCGCAGCAGTTCGGTGACATAGCCGCGCACCCGCAGCTCCAGATCCACCTCGCCATTGCCAGCGAAGTCCGCCTGCCCCTTGCGCACGGCCTCCTTCAGGCTGAAACCCTCGGCCTTGCGGACCGGCGCAGTGCCGACCTTGGCGGAGGTGAAGCGGTGCAGCGCATACATGCGCAGGGGCTCGACCTCGTCATTCTTGAGCGCGAACAGATACAGGCGCGGGCCACGTTGCAGCAAGGCCTGCGGGTGCAGGGTCGGATGGGTCAAACTCCCGCCGCCGTCCCGGTAGGTGGCGCTCAAGGTCTGGGATTGCGCAAGGGCTTCGAGGGCCGCGAGCAGGACCTCTTCCTTGAACTCGGCGGGCAGCAGGCGCTGGGTATCGCTGAGGATGCACAGCTTGTCCTCTCCCAGGCCGAATTCCTCGCCCTCCTCGCGCAGGGCCTCCCAGATTTTGTCCAGGCGTTTTGCCGGCACCGCGTCACGGATCAGGGAGCGCATCAGCTTCTGCGCGTACGCCCACAGGCGGGGGTCCGTGACGCCAAGGTCGATCGTCCGCCGATAGCACTGGGGCTTTCCGCCGGGATTGACGATCTCGATGAAGCCGTCATTCACCAGTTCATCCAGGTCGCGCTGGATGGAGCGCATCCGGGCACTGTCGGTTTTGCTGGACTCGTATTGCTCCGCCAGCTTGACCAGCAACTGTCTCGCGTCCGGGTAGTCGTCCCCCGCCTGGTTCCTGGGGATGCACTTCTGCAGCAGTTTCAGACGGTCTACCCGGGATTGGTGAGCGACGGCCATGGGGGCTCCTGACGAGTTGGGAACGCGCTCATCATACGACACAATTTGTCGCTTAGGTGCAGTCCGACGGGCTCAAAGTGGCGGCTTGCCAAGGACTGGCGGAACGCCTATCTCAAAGGAGCGGAACCGGGCGAAGTGGTCGATATGGCTCATCCATGACCGGAGAGCACATACCCGTCACGCTGCGATTCATCCCCTGAATCGCAGCGCCGTTCTAGGCATTTTGCTTGCGGTGCTCGCAGCGCCCACAGCTCAGGTCATCCAGACGCTCGCGCACTTCGGTGGCGGAGTGCCGGCAGAACACCATGGGGATGCCCAGGTCTTCGGCCTGCTTGCGCACATTGCGCATCAGCATGTGATTGGCCCGGTCGCACATGAAGACCACCAGCCCGGTACGGCGCGACAGCTGGCGCCGGTTCTCGGAAGCCTTGCGGCCGGTCCAATGGTCGATCTGCTTGATGCCGAACTGGTCGGCCACCCGCAGGATTTCACTGCGGATACCTTCGATGCGGTCCGCTCCCACGATCACTGCCTGCATATCGGCGACTCCTTCAAAGCGTGCCGCAGCACGAATGACGTGAGTGTGTCGTGGCCCCGCAGCGCACCAAACCAAATTCTTTCGATATGCATTGCAGTCGGACGGGGCATAGGCGCTATTCCATCCGCACAGCTAAGCTATTGAATATTTTGAATTCACGTTCATTCATGAAGGCCAAGAAATGCTGCCATAGGGGCAGCTTGGGAGCATTGCTGCTGGAATTTCAACAGCGCCAGCGCAGCGGCCGAGAGGATTTCTGTTAGCAATCAAAGGCGTTGAGTGCTGGCATTGCCCTTGCGATAGGCAATCCAAGGCCGCAGCCCTGCCATCGCAGGCCGGCCGGATTGTTCAAATCACGCAACGGAGAACTCAGAAAAATGGCCATTCGTCCGCTCTACGACCGCGTCATCGTCAAGCGCCTCGATCCGGAGCGCACCACCGCCAGCGGCATCGTCATCCCCGACAGCGCCGGTGAAAAGCCCGATCAGGGTGAAGTGCTGGCTGTCGGCAACGGCAAGCTGCTCGCCAGCGGCGAGCTGCGTCCGCTGGCCGTCAAGATCGGCGACCGCGTGCTGTTCGGCAAATACGCCGGCCAGGCCGTCAAGATCGACGGCAGCGACGCCCTCGTGCTGCGCGAGGAAGACGTCATCGCGATCATCGAAGGCTGAGCCCTTCAGCCTCGCACCCGATAACACATAAAGAATCAGGAGCTCTCCACTCATGGCATCCAAGAAAGTCCTCTTCGGCGACGACGCCCGTGCCCGCATCGTCGTTGGCGTCAACATCCTGGCCGACGCGGTCAAGGTCACCCTCGGCCCCAAGGGCCGCAACGTGGTCCTGGAGCGTGCCTTCGGCGCCCCCACGGTGACCAAGGACGGCGTGTCCGTCGCCAAGGAAATCGAGCTGAAGGACAAGTACGAGAACATCGGCGCCCAGCTGGTGAAGGAAGTCGCGTCCAAGACCTCCGACAACGCCGGCGACGGCACCACCACCGCCACCGTGCTCGCCCAGGCCATCGTGCGCGAAGGCTTCAAGTACGTGGCCGCCGGCTACAACCCCACCGACCTCAAGCGCGGTATCGACAAGGCTGTCGTCGCCATCGTCGAAGAGATTAAGAACATCGCCCGCCCGACCACCACCAGCAAGGAAATCGCCCAGGTTGGCGCCATCTCCGCCAACTCCGATGCCGACATCGGCCAGATCATCGCCGACGCCATCGACCGCGTCGGCAAGTCCGGCGTGATCACCGTGGAAGACGGCAAGTCCCTGGCCAACGAGCTGGACGTGGTGGAAGGCCTGCAGTTCGACCGCGGCTACCTGTCGCCCTACTTCATCAACAACCCGGACAAGCAGATCGCCGCACTGGACGATCCGTTCATCCTGCTGTTCGACAAGAAGATCTCCAACATCCGCGACCTGCTGCCGGTGCTGGAGCAAGTGGCCAAGGCCGGCCGGCCGCTGCTGATCATCGCCGAGGACGTGGAAGGCGAAGCCCTGGCGACGCTGGTGGTCAACACCATCCGCGGCATCCTGAAGGTCGTCGCCGTCAAGGCGCCGGGCTTCGGCGACCGCCGCAAGGCCATCCTGGAAGACATCGCCATCCTGACCGGCGGCCGCGTGATCGCCGAGGAAGTCGGCCTGACGCTGGACAAGGCCACGCTGGACGATCTCGGCCAGGCCAAGCGCATCGAGGTGGGCAAGGAAAACACCACCGTGGTGGACGGCCTCGGCAGCGCCGACGCCATCAAGGCCCGCGTGGGGATCATCGACGCGCAGATCTCCGAAGCCACCTCCGACTACGACAAGGAGAAGCTGCAGGAGCGCAAGGCCAAGCTGGCCGGCGGCGTGGCGGTGATCAAGGTCGGCGCGGCCACCGAAGTCGAGCTGAAGGAGAAGAAGGCTCGCGTGGAAGACGCGCTGCACGCCACCCGTGCGGCGGTGGAAGAAGGCGTGGTGCCCGGCGGCGGCGTTGCGCTGCTGCGCGCCCGCAAGGCCATCTCCGAACTGAAGGGCGACAACCACGACCAGGATGCGGGCATCAAGATCGTGCTGCGCGCCGTCGAGGAGCCCCTGCGCCAGATCGTCGCCAACGCCGGCGACGAGGCTTCGGTGGTGGTCAACAAGGTCATCGAGGGCGACGGCAACTTCGGCTATAACGCCGGCAACGGCACCTACGGCGACCTGGTCGAGCAAGGCGTGCTCGATCCGGCCAAGGTCACCCGCTCTGCGCTGCAAAATGCCGCGTCCGTGGCCGCGCTGATCCTCACCACAGACGCCATCGTCGCCGAACTGCCGGACGACAAGGCGGCCGTACCTCCCGGCCACCATCCGGAAGGCTTCGGCGGCGGCTTCTGATCCGCTGATCACCTCACGGCAGCCCCCCTGCCTGTGACGGCCGGCCCTTCGGGGCCGGCTTTTTTGTGTCCATCAGCCGCTGGGCAATCAAGCCGTGCGCCGGTGGTGCCGCCGGAGCAGCACGGCGAAGACGGCCCCCAGCGGCACCATCACGCTGGCCGCCAGGCCAAAGACCATCAGCGCACCGCGGGTTTCGTAGAGCAGCCCGCCTGCTGAGACGCCGAGCGCCTGGCCGAGGAAGAAGCAGGATGCGAACAGGGACACTGCGGTGCCCCGCACCTGCGGCGCCATCTGGGTTGCGTGGGTCTGCAGGGTGTTGTGGAACATGTAGTAACCCAACCCCAGCAGCGCGCAGGCCGGCATGGCCCAGCCCCACGCCGGGCCGCTGGCGATCAGCAGCCAGGCCAGCGCGATCAGGGCCGCACCGCCAATGGCCAGGCCCAATTCCCCCAGCCACTTCACCAGGCGCCGGGCAAACAGGATGTAGGACAGCCCGCCCAACCCGAACATGCCCATAAGCAAGCCCGCCTGCGACATGCTCAGCGCAAAGCGGTCATGCAGGTAGAGCGGCACGAAGGCTAGGCCGCCGAACACGAGCATGCCCTCAACGAAGACCACCGCCAGAATCACCCGTGCCCACGGCACGCCGAACAAGCTCCCCATCTGGGCCACCAACCCGCCCTGCCCGCCCGTGGCGCCAGGCTGCGGGTAGGTCAGCGGATTGCGCCGCGACTCCGTCAGGACGCGCAGGCCAATCACCAGATAGAGCAGACAGACGAAGCCGAAGGCCCAGCGCCAGCCCACCGTATCGGTGAGCACCCCGCCGATCAGCTGGCCGGCAATCACTCCGGCGATCTGTCCGCCGATGAAGCGGGCCAGGGTGTGCTGGCGCTCCGCATAGGAGACCTTATCGCCAATCCAGGCCATCGAGAGCGGAATGATGCCCGCCGCCGCCACCCCGGTGAATACGCGCGCCAGGATCAGCAGGTCGAGGGACGCGGCCAGCGCGGCGCCAAGGGTACCGAGGGTGCACAGCAGGGTGGTCAGCGCGATCAAACGGTACTTGCCGAGGCGGTCGCCCAGGGGCCCGAAGAAAGCCTGCACCAGCCCGTAGGCCACCGCGAAGCCCGACACCACGTGGGCCACCTCGGCCGGCGAGGCGGCGAACTGCCGCGCCAGCTCGGGCAACATCGGGTCGCACAGGCGCGCGGAAACAGCACTGGCGAAAGCCGCCGCAGAGAGCAGCAAGATGGGCCGGCGGAGCTCACGGTCGGGGGGAGCGGTCATGATGGGGGTCTTTCTTATCTGGAAGCGAGCGCCAGCCACACGACGGCGAGACAGTAGGCTTGCAGGCAATAGCGCATGTTGCCGCGCGCCAAGGTGCCGGCCGGGACGCCGAAGCGCCCCTGGATGGCGATGTGGATGCCGGACATCGACCCTGCGGCAAGTCCAATGGCCCACGATTCGACGAAGACCAGGGCAAGCAGGTCGGGTTCCGGGTGAAGCGGCGCCAGCCAGGACGCCATGATGGTGATCGAGATCACCACGTGGATACCGAGAATGGACAGCAGGATCATCAGGGCGAGGATGATCGCTGCCTCGAAGGTGCCGAATGCACTGAAAGGCATCCACACGCCGCCGAGGCTGATCAGCGACTGCAAGCCGCTGGCAAAGACCCCGGCCGCCAGAAACAGGATGAGCTCGCCGGACATGCCGGGCAGGCGATCCCTGGCATGGCGGTAGATCGACCGTGCCGCGGCCCTGGGGCCCCGCTCAACGGAGGTCACCGCGCAGACGATCGCCAGCGCAGACAGGCTGACGATGGACAGCGCCGCCCAATGCGGAAGCAGCCAATGCCCGGCCGCAACCAGCACGGAGAGCAAGGCCGGCACACGCAGCGCCCGCAGATGCATGGGGTAGCCGACAAAGGTCGCGCTGCTGTTGCCCAGCGCTCTTTCGATATCGCGCACTGCCAGCACCAGCAGCACGGCAGCGAGCGCCGCGCCGATGCCGGCCAGCCGCATTGGATTGGCGCCCGGCGCATTGGTCAGCGCAACCGCGGTGGCCGCAAAGAAGGGCGACCACAGGGCCGCCGCCAAAAAGGCCCGCCCGAGAATCATCGCCTGCTCGGGACGGAACTTGCCCGTCGCCCTGATCCGCTCGGCCATGATGAAGACCGCGGACAGGTTGATAACCGCCCCCAGCAGATGCACGCCAAGGGCCGTACGCCACAAGGCCTTTCGCCCCTGCGGCAGCGTCTCGCGGGCGTCTTCCGCCGTATTGAGCAACTGCAGGAAGCTGACCGCCCCGAGCATGCCCAGCAGCGCCGTATTCTGCGTCAGCACACTGAGCCACGCCGGACGCTGGCCATTGAACAGACTCACCCCGAAGGCCAGCAGCCCGCAACCCGCCAGCAACACGGCCTGGCGTTTCTGCGCAGCCGGCAGGCGCGGCCACAGGAGCGCTGCGGCCAGCCAGGCGCTGGCGCCGGCCCACCCGCTTGGCGGCCCGTGGCCAGTCCCTGTCAATGCAGCCAGCACGATCATCACGGCCAGCAAGGCCGAGGCCAAGGGCTGGCGCCTGAGCAACGTGTGCCGTGTATACGATTCACGCATCGTCTTGAATTAATACCGGCAAGCCTTCCACCCGCGGGAGCCAGGCTGCCGCGGGTGGACTACTCTGCATGCCTTAACTGGCGTGGGAGATCAAATTGCCGAGTCCGCCCGGAGCGGGTGTGCCGACCGAGCCGATCAGGCCCTTGCCCAGCTCCCGGTCGGCGGCGGCCGGATCGAGCAGGCGCACGGCGACGCCGACGGCCAGGATGTCGATCATCAGCAGGTGCAGGATGCGCGACACCATCGAGATGTAGCTGGTGCCGTCCTCCGCGTGGTCCACCGCCAGCGCCACGGTGGCCTTGGCGGCCAGTGGCGAATTGCTGGTGGTGATGGCGATGACGCTGGCGCCAGCGGCCAGCGCCAGGTCCACCGCCTGCAGGATGTCAGCCATCGCGCCGGAGCGGGACACCGCCACCACCACGTCGTCCTTGCCGAGCAGCTCCGCCGCCATCATCTGCAGGCGCGAGTCGGAGTAAGCCACCGTCGGGATGCGGAAGCGGAAGAACTTGTGCTGGCCGTCGATGGCCACCACCGCCGAGTTGCCCATGCCGTAGAACTCGATGCGCCGCGCCTTCTGCAGCAGCGCAATGGCCTTCTCGACGGCCTCCGGGTCGAGGCTGTCGCGAAAGCGCAGGATTGCCGACACCGTGTTGTCGAGCACCTTCACCGACAGATCCGGTGCCGAGTCGCCAAGCCGCACCTGGCTGTGGCGCACCGGCACCGTGCCACTGATCCCCGACGCGAGCTTGCGCTTGAACTCGGCCAGGCCCTGGAAGCCCAGCGAACGGCAGAAACGGATCACCGTCGGCTGGCTGACTTCCGAATGGCGGGCGATCTCGACGATCGGCTCGTTGAGGAACATGCGCGGCTGGTTGAGCAGGAACTGGGCGACGCGCTGCTCCGCCGGGCTCAGGCTGGCCTTCGCGCGGCGGATGTTGCCGAGCATCGGGCTCTCCGACTCGCCACGCTGCAGGTGGGCGCCGAGGATCGCCGCCACGCCGAGGAAGGCCGGGTTGGTGGCGGTGATCACATAGGTCGGGATCTGCGCCAGGTAATCGGCAAAGCGGCCCTTGCTCTCGAAGCGCTGGCGGAAGGCCGAGCGGTCGAATGCCTCCCCAAGGCGCGGCACGATGCCCGCGCCAATGTAGATGCCGCCCACCGCGCCGAGCGTCACCGCCACGTCGGCGGCCACTGTGCCAAGCATCGCGCAGAAGCACTCCACCGTTTCGGCGCACAGACCGGTATCGCCGGACAGCACCGCCTGCACGATGTCCGGCGCGCTGCGACTCGGCGCCTCGACGCCATTGCGCGCCGCCAGCGCCCGGTAGATCAGTTCAAGGCCGGGGCCGGACACCAGGCGCTCGGCGGACACGTGGGGCAGCTCCTTCCACGCATACTGCAGGATGAATACCTCACGCTCATCGGCCGGCGCAAAGCTCACGTGGCCACCTTCCGAACCCAGCGTGATCCAGCGGTCTTCGGCGGGGATCAGGCCGGAGACGCCCAGGCCGGTGCCGGGGCCAATCAGGCCGATCACCGCATTCTGGCGCGCCTCGCCACCGCCGACCTGGCGGCGCTGCGGGTTGCCCAGATACGGCAGGGACATGGCCAGCGCGGTGAAGTCGTTGACGACCAGCAAGGTGTCCAGCTCCAGGCCGCGGCGCGCCTCCTCGATGGAGAACTGCCAGTCCCGGTTGGTCATCTTCACGAAATCGCCGTCGATGGGGTTGGCGATGGCCACCGCCGCATGGCGCGGCCGCGGCCCGCGCAGGCCGGCAAAGTAGGCCTGCACCACCGCCACGAAGCCGGGATAGTCCGCACAGGTCAGCACCGCCAGCTGCTCCAGCCGGCCCGGCGCCATTTCCAGCGCGAAGCGCGCATTGGTCGCCCCCACGTCGGCCAGCAGGCGCGGGCCGCTGTCGTACAGCGCCCCGCCCGCTTCGTTGCCCTGCATGTCCCAGCCGGCGGCCATTGCTCCTCCCACGTGCTTCTCCTGTTCGCTGATGCTTTCAAATCTGGCCCCAAGCATAACGCAAGCGGGCGCCAATACCGTCCGGGCGGGCCATTGCGGCACGTTTTTCACAAAACCGTACACTTCCGCACAAATACGCAAATAAAATTGCGGCCATCTCAGCTATTTTTCGACTTTCATGCTGCCTGCCACCCGTCACCGCGCCCTCCTCCAGCACCTGGCCAACAGCGGCCAGGCCGGCATCCTCGAACTGGCCACCGCCCTCGGCGTGTCCGACGACACCATCCGCCGCGATCTGAAGCACCTGGAAGCCCAGGGCCTGCTGATCCGCAGCCACGGCGGCGCGGTGCTGGCCGACATGCATGCGCTGCCCCGCACGGCCCGCGATGCGGTGCTGCCCGACGTGAAGGAGGCCCTCGGCCGCGCCGTCGCAGAGGCGATTCCGCCCGGCGCATCCCTGATGCTCGATGCCGGCTCAACGCTGCTGGCCGTCGCGCGGGCGCTGCGCGGGCCGCACCGCGTCGTCACCCACTCGCTGGATGTCGCGCAGGCGCTGAGCACCCGGCCAGAGATCACGCTGGTGCTGGCCGGCGGCGAGTGGGACGCGCGCCAGCGCCTGTTCCGCGGCCCAGCCACGGTGGACACCGTGCGCCGCTACCGCGTGGACCTGGCCATCCTCGGCGCCTGCGCGCTGCACCCACGCCACGGGCTGACCGCCACCGAAGCCGGCGACGCCGAGGTCAAGCGCGCGATGCTGGCCTGCAGCGACGCCCACTGGCTGGCCACCGACCATCTCAAGTTCGACACCCTCGCGCCGCATGCGGTCGCCCCGCTGGACGACTTCACGCGGCTGTTCTGCGACCTGCCTTTCAAAACAGAGCTGCCAGCCGGCCTCACGCAAACCGCCCTCGACACCACCGGAGAGCCGACCCAATGACGACACCCGCCCAAGCCATCCCGGTCGCACTGATCGGCTACGGCAATGCCGGCAAGACCTTCCACGCCCCGCTGATCGCCACCACGCCGGGCCTGCGCCTCGCCTGCATCGCCTCCAGCCAGGGCCAGGCCGTCGCCACCGACTGGCCGGACGCCCGCGTCGTGGCCGATCCGCTGGCCGCCATCCACGCTCCGGACATCGAGCTGGTGGTCATCGCCAGCCCCAACGACACCCACGCGCCGCTTGCTGCCGCGGCGCTCGCCGCCGGCAAGCATGTGGTCGTGGACAAGCCTTTCACCGTCGAGCTGGCCGAAGCCCGCGAGCTGATCCGCCTCGCCGAACAGCATGGCCGGCTGCTGTCGGTGTTCCACAACCGCCGCTGGGATGCGGACTTCCTGGCCCTGCGCGCACTGCTCGCCGATGGCCGTCTCGGCCGGCCGACCCAGCTCGAATCCCGCTTCGAGCGCTTCCGCCCGGAAGTGCGCGCCCGCTGGCGCGAGCAGGCGGTGGCCGGCGGTGGCGTGTGGTACGACCTCGGGCCACATTTGGTGGACCAGGCGCTGCAGCTCTTCGGCCTGCCCGACAGCGTGTCGGCGCGTTTCGCCATCCAGCGGGGTGGTGCCGAGACGGATGACTGGGCGCAGGTGGACCTGGACTATGGCCAGCTGCAGGTCACGCTGCGCGCCTCGATGCTGGTGGCCGGCGGCATGCCGCGCTTCGCGGCCCACGGCACGGCGGGCAGCTGGGTGAAATACGGGCTGGACTGCCAGGAAGACCAGCTCAAGGCCGGCCTGCGCCCCGGCGCGCCCGACTGGGGGCTTGACCCGCAGACGCCCACGCTGTACGCCGCCGACGGCTCGACCACCACACTGCCGTTGCCGCGCGGCGATTACGCGGCCTACTACGCCGCCATCCACGCGGCACTGCGGGACGGCGCGCCCAACCCGGTGCCGGCCCACGAAGCCCTGGCGGTGATGGCCGTCATCGACGCCGCCCGACGCAGCGCCTCCAGCGGCCAGTGCACCGGCCTGGAACTGACTGAACAGGAGCGCGCCGCATGGAACTGAACGAAGAGCTTGCCGGCGTCGCCGCCCAGGAAGCGGCCCTGCACCTGCCCCGCTTCGACGAGGAGTTAGCGTGGCGTCTCGGCACCCGCCTGCGCAGCATGGCCGTGGAGCGCGGGCTGGCCATTGCCATCGAGATCCGGCGCTGCGGCCAGCTGCTGTTTCACGCCGCGCTGCCCGGCACGACGCAGGACAACGCCGACTGGATCCGCCGCAAAGGCAACGTGGTGACGCGCTTCCTGCGCAGCTCCTACGCCATCGGCCTGAGCCTGCAGCAGAAAGGCGGCGATCTGACCAGCCGCTACGGCCTGCCGGCCGCGGACTATGCAAGCCACGGCGGCGCCTTTCCACTCTGCGTGGAAGGCGCCGGCGTCATTGGTTACGTCGCGGTATCGGGCCTGCCCCAGCGCCTCGACCACGAGCTGGTGGTCGAGGCGCTAAGTGCTGAACTGGGCCTGGCTTACACCCCGCCGGACGCCTCCGCTCAGGCCTTGCCGACCTGAATCCCGACCGGATGGGGCAACGCCTCGTCGCTGTCCTCCGGTAGCAGATTGCCGTCGGCCAGTGCGGCGTCGGCAACGGCGGTAGCCGGGAAGCGCTCCGGGTGAAGATGGCGCTCGGCCACCTGCGCGTCGAAGGTGCCGGACCACTTGGCGACCACCACAGTCGCCACGCTGTTGCCGATGGTGTTGCAGGTGGCAATGGCCATCGACATGAAACGATAGACCCCGAAGATCACCGCCAGGCCTTCGATCGGCAGGATGCCGGTGGAGGTCACCGTCGCCGCGAAGACCACGAAGGAGCCGCCGGACACCGTCGCCGCGCCCTTGGATGTGAGCAGCATCAACAACAGCACGCCGACCTGCTGGTCCAGCGACAGGGGCACGCCGTAGGCGTAGGAGATGAACATCACGCCCATCGACATGAACAGCGAGGTGCCATCCAGGTTGAAGGCATAGCCGGTGGGCAGCACCAGGCCGACCGTCTGCTTACCGCAGCCCAGGCGCTCCAGCTTGATCAGCAGGCGCGGCAGTGCGCTTTCCGACGACGCCGTGCCGATGACGATGAAGATCTCGTCCTTGATGTACTTCAGGAAGCGCCACAGGCTGAAGCCGGCCAGCCGGGCGATCACGCCGAGTACGACGGCGATGAAAACCACCACCACGCCGTAGAAGCTCAGTACCAGCTGGGTCAGTGCGATCAGCACTGCGGTGCCGCTGCTTCCCACCGAGAACGCGACCGCGCCAAAGGTGCCGATCGGCGCCAGCTTCATCACCAGGTTGATGAAGGAGAACAACACTTCCGAAACCTGATCCAGCCCCTCGTTGATGCGCACGCGCTTCTTCTCCGGGATGGCCAGGATGCCGATACCCATCATCACCGCCAGCACCACCACCTGCAGCAGCTCACCCTTGGCGAAGGCCCCGACGAAATTGTCCGGAACCACGTGGGCCATGAACTCCAGGAAGCCCTGCGGCGCGGCCTTGGCTGCGGTGGGCGGCAAGGCACCGCCGGCCACCGTTGTCATCCCTTCGCCGATCTTCAGCACGTTGCCGGCAAACAGACCGAGGACCAGCGCGAAGGTGGACACCACCTCGAAGTACACGATGGAGCGCCAGCCGACCCGCCCGGCGCTCTTCACGTCGCCCGCCGAGGCGATGCCATGCACGATCGTCAGGAAGACCAGCGGCGCCACGCCGCATTTGATCAGCGACAGGAACATGTCGCCGAGCAGTTTCAGCTGCGCGGCGAACTTCGGGAAGGCCAGGCCGACCACGATACCGAGGATCAGGGACACCAGCACCTGCATCCCGAGCTTGCGGTACCAGGGCAGCTTCTTGGGCGGGGCGATCAGGGCGTCGGCGTGATTGTCTTGTGTGTTCATCATTGTCTCCTCGCGATGCCCATCAGGCTGCGTTGGCCCGGGACAGCTCGATCGCCCGGTCCACCATCTGCGGCGCCAGGCCCAGGTAGTTGGCTGGGTCGGTCAGGCGGTCGATGGCGGCGCGGTCAAAGTGTTCGGTCACCGCCGGCAGCGCCGCCAGGGCTTCGGCCAGCGTACCGCCCTTGTCATTGACCGTACGGCAGGCGTCGTAAACGATGTCGTGGGCCTGCTGGCGACCGGTGAAGGGCGCAAGGCCCATCATCACCGCTTCGGCGACGATCAGGCCCCTGCTGATGCCGAGGTTCTTCTTCATCTGCTCGGTATCGACGATCAGCCCGCCCAATGCAAACTTGGCCTGGTGCAGCGCGCCGGCGGTCAGGATGAAGCTCTCGGGAATGGCGATCCACTCCGCGTGCCAGGGACCGGTGGCGCGCTCGAAGTCCTGGATCATCGCGTCCACCATCAGGCCGGCGTGCTGGCGCACCGCCTTGGCCGCCGCCAGCATCAGCTCGCTGGAGATCGGGTTGCGCTTCTGCGGCATCGTGCTGCTGGCGCCACGGCCCTTCACGAAGGGCTCGTAGACCTCGGCGAATTCGGTGGACGCCATGATCATGATGTCCAGCGCAATCTTGCCCAGGGAGCCGGTGACCAGCGCCAGCAGATTGACGGCTTCGGCGAAGCCATCGCGCGCCACGTGCCAGGTGGTGGCCGGCACGCCCAGGCCGAGCTCCGCGGCCAGCGCCTGCTGCACCTCGAAACCCTTGTCACCCAGCGAGGCCAGCGTACCCGCAGCACCGGCAAATTCGACCACGGCCACGCGCGGGCGCAGCTCGGCAAGGCGCTGCTGGTGGCGGTCGAACATCGCCAGCCAGATCGCCACCTTGTAGCCGAAGGTCACCGGCAGCGCCTGCTGCAGGTGGGTACGGCCGGCCATCGGGGTGTCGCGGTGCTTCACCGCCAGATCGGTCAGGATCTGGCGCAGCGCGCGGATGTCGCCGTCGATGACGTCCAGCGCATCGCGCACCTGCAGTGCGACGGCGGTATCCATGATGTCCTGGGTCGTCGCGCCCCAATGCACGTAGCGGCCGGCCTCGCCGCACATCTCCACCAACTGGTGCACCAGCGGCAGGATCGGGTAACCGACGATGTCCGTCTCATGGCGCATGTGGTCGAAGTCGATGCGCTCGATTTTCGATTCACGGGCGATCACCTCGGCCGCCTCGGCGGGGATCACGCCGACCTTGGCCTCGGCCCGGGCCAGCGCCACTTCGGTGTCGATGTAGCGCTGGATCAGCGCCACGTCGGAAAACAGGCCGCGCATGGCGGCCGTGCCGAAGGCATCGCGGAACAGGATGGAATCGACGACGGTGCTGGCCATGGGTGCGAAATTGGACATCTGTGTCTCCTTCTGGGTCTTGTCTGGGCTCGACGGGTGTCGGGCGGTTTGCGGGTCCAGACTCAATATGTCCGGACATGTATTTAATTTAATATGTCCGAACATAAATCGCAAGCCCTATCTCAGCGTAAAATGCGGCCCATGAAAAAAACGGCCGCCAAACCCCATTTCAGCGAGATCGCGCAGGAACTGACCGAAGCCATCACCTCCGGCCGTTACCCGGTCGGCAGCGTGCTGCCCGGCGAGCTGGAGCTGTGCGGGCTGTACAACACCAGCCGCCACACCGTGCGCGCGGCGCTGCAGGAGCTGCAGCAACTCGGTCTGGTGTCTCGGAAGAAAAATGCAGGAACGCGGGTCGAGTCCGCCGCGCCGAAGAATGACTTCCGTCCGTCCCTGAGCTCGCTGGAAGACCTGATCCAGTTCGGTAGCAGCAACGTCCGCGTCGTGCAGTCCATCGAAGAGACGACCGCCAGCGGCGAGCTGGCCAAGGCCCTCGGCTGCGCGGGCGGCAGCCGCTGGCTGCGCATCTCCAGCCTGCGGGTGGACAGCGCCAGCCAGCGCCCGGTGGGCTGGACCGACGTCTATGTGGATCCGCTCTACGCAGAGATCGGGGAAGTGGTGCGGGCGTCGCCGGACACGCTGGTCAGCACGCTGATCGAGCGGCGCTACGGCCGCCACGTGGCGGAGATCCGCCAGGTGATCCGGGCCATGACGATCGGCGAGGAAATGGCCCGGGCGCTGCAAGTCAGCCCCGGCATGGCGGGGCTGGAGATCCTGCGCCAGTACTTCGACGCGGCCGGCCAGATTTTCGAGGTGTCGCTCACCGTCCATCCGGCCGACCGCTTTGCGGTGGCGATGCGCCTGCAACGCTCGGCCGCCTGACGGACGGCGCAAGAAGACGCAAAAAGGAAAACGGCGCTGCGAGCGGCGTAATCCGCCGCCGGCAGCGCCGTCTGCGGCGGCATCAGGCGATGCGCTGCTCGCTGGCCGGGTCGAAGAACACCGACTTGGACAGGTCGAACATCAGCTCCATCGACTCGCCGGGCTGGCCGGCGTGGGCCGGATGCACGCGGCACACCACGTCCTTGCCGTTGATCGGCACCAGCACCATGGTGTCCGGGCCGGTCGGCTCGGTCAGGCGGATCGGCATCTCGGCGGTCTGGAACTGGGGCAGGCCGAGGCGGGATTCGCTCTTGTGGGTGATCTGCTCCGGGCGGATGCCGAACAGCACTTCCCTGCCCTCCCAGGCCTTCAGCTTGCCGTCGCCCCCCGGCACCGGGAAGACGTGGGTGCGCTGGCCGCTCTCCAGCTTCACGCCGTAGCCGCCGCCAACCGCCTCCACCTTGGCCGGGATGAAATTCATCGACGGCGAGCCCATGAAGCCAGCCACGAAAAGATTCGCCGGGTTGTCGTAGATCTCCTGCGGCGTGCCGAACTGCTGCACCTCGCCGGCCTTCATCACGGCGATCTTGTCGCCGAGGGTCATCGCTTCGATCTGGTCGTGGGTCACATAGACGATGCTGGTGCCCATGCGCTGGTGCAACAGCTTGATCTCGGTGCGCATCTCGACGCGCAGCTTGGCGTCCAGGTTGGACAGCGGCTCGTCGAACAGGAACAGCGACGGCTCGCGGGAGATCGCCCGGCCCATCGCCACCCGCTGGCGCTGGCCGCCGGACAGCTGGGACGGCTTGCGGTCGAGCAGATGGCCGATCTGCAGCGTGTTGGCGACGCGCTCGACGATGCGCGCCTGTTCGGCGGCCGGCACCTTGCGGATCTGCAGGCCGAAGGAGATGTTCTCGCGCACCGTCATGTTGGGATACAGCGCATAGGACTGGAAAACCATCGCGATGTCCCGGTCCTTCGGGCTGAGGTCGTTGACGACCCGGTCGCCGATGCGGATCTCGCCGGAGGTCACGCTGTCCAGGCCGGCAATCATCGACAACAGCGTCGACTTGCCGCAGCCCGACGGGCCGACCAGGATCAGGAACTCACCCTTGTCGATCTCGAGGTTGATGCCCTTCAGGATCTCGTTGCCGTGATAGGACTTGCGCACGTTGCGGATGGATAAAGCGCCCATTTTCGTCTCACTCCTGTATTTGTCTTGTCAGCCCTTGACCGCACCGGCGGTCAGGCCACGCACGAAGTACTTGCCGGCAACGATGTACACCAGCAGGGTCGGCAGCGCCGCGATGATGGCGGCGGCCATGTCCACGTTGTATTCCTTGACCCCGGTGGAGGTATTCACCAGGTTGTTCAGCGCCACGGTGATCGGCTGGCGGTCACCGGACGAGAACACCACGCCGAACAGGAAGTCGTTCCACACCTGGGTGAATTGCCAGATCACGCTGACCACGATGATCGGCACCGACAGCGGCAGGATGATGCTGAAGAAGATGCGCAGGAAACCGGCACCGTCGATCTTGGCCGCCTTCACCAGCTCGTCCGGGATCGTCACGTAGTAGTTGCGGAAGAACAGCGTCGTGAAAGCCGCGCCATACACCACATGCACGAAGACCAGGCCGAGGGTCGAGTTGGCGATGCCCAGCGCGCCGAGGGTCTGGGCCATCGGCAGCAGCACCACCTGGAAGGGGATGAAGCAGCCGATCATCAGCATGCCGAAGACCAGGTCGCTGCCGCGGAAGCGGTACATGGTCAGCGCGTAGCCGTTGAAGGCGCCGATCATCGTCGAGATCACCACCGCCGGCACCACGAAAGACACCGAGTTCCAGAAGAAGCCCTTGAGGCCCCCGCACTGCACGCCGGTGCAGGCCGAATCCCAGGCCTTCACCCAGGCGTCGGTGCGAAACTCGCCGGGCAGCGACAGCAGGTTGCCGGCGCGGATCTCGTCGAGGCTCTTCAGCGAAGTCGACAACATCACGAACAGCGGCATCAGGTAGTACAGGCACACCAGCGCCAGCAGCCCGTAGATGATGAAGCGGCCAAGCTTCGAGGCGCCCGCGGTGTGAGCAACAGACATGTCAGCCATGGCGGGACCTCCGCATTTCCGAGTACATGAAGGGGACGACGACGGCCACCACGATCATCAGCATCATCATCGCGCTGGCGGCGCCGAGGCCGATCTGGTTGCGCGTGAAGGCGAAGGAGTACATGAAGGTCGCCGGCAGGTCGCTGGAGAAGCCCGGCCCGCCGTTGGTCAGGGCCATCACCAGGTCGAAGCTCTTGACCGCGATGTGGGCCAGGATCATGAAGCTGGAGAAGAACACCGGGCGCAGGCTCGGGATGATGATGCGGCGGTAGATCGTCGGCATCGAGGCGCCGTCCACCTGGGCCGCCTTGATGATCGAGTCGTCGATGCCGCGCAGCCCGGCCAGGAACAGCGCCATCACGAAGCCCGACGACTGCCACACGGCGGCGACGATCACGGTGTAGATAGACCATTCCGGATCGATCAGCCAGTCAAAGGTGAAGCTGGTGAAGCCCCAGTCGTGCACCAGCTTCTCGATGCCGAACTCCGGGTTGAGGATCCACTTCCAGGCCGTACCGGTGACGATGAAGGACAGCGCCATCGGGTACAGGTAGATCGAGCGGATGAAGCCCTCGGCGCGGATCTTCTGGTCCAGCAGCACCGCCAGCAACAGGCCCACGGCCAGGCAGATGACGATGAAGCCGCCGCCGAACACGGCCAGGTTGGACAGGGCCTGCCACCAGCGCTCGTTGTCGAACAGGGCCTCGTACTGGACCAGCCCGGCGAACTCATAGTTCGGCAGCAGGCGCGAGGGGGTCAGGGAGAGCACCGCGGTCCACAGGATGTAGCCATACACGAAGACCAGGGAGCACACGAAGGTAGGCGCCACCACCAGCTTCGGCAGCCACGCATCCAGGGTGTCGCACCATCGGCAGCGCCGGACAGGCCGGGCCGCCGGAGCGGTGGTTGAAGAAAGCACCGTCGCGTTCATTTGTCGTCCTCCACCCCGTCCGCGGCGCTGCCGCGGCGGGATCTGTTATCACGGGCCCGGCTCGTTCGTGGCCGGGCCGTTCTTGCTGCGCGGTTACCGGACCTTCGCGGCCAGGGCCAGCTTGTCGGCGGCGGCCTTGGCCGTCATCGTGTGGCTGTTGAAGAACTGGGTCACCACGTCCTGGATCGCCCCGGCGGTCGCTGCCGGCACCGCCATCTGGTGGGCGATGCTCGGCACCAGCCCGCCGCTCTTGGCGCTGGCGGTGAAGTCGGCGGCGGACTGCTTGGCACAGTCGTCGAACTTGGCGAGGTCCATGCCCTGGCGGGCCGGGATCGATCCCTTGTTGAGGTTGAAGACTTCCTGGAACTCGGGGCTCATCACCGCGGTGGCGAGGTCCTGCTGGCCCTTCTTCGCGTCGGCCGACTTCTGCGTGAACATCACCAGGCTGTCGATGTTGAAGGTGAAGGCGTTGGCGGTGCCCGGCGCCGGCAGGCACACGTAGTCCTTGCCGGGCTTCTTGCCGGCGGCGCTGAATTCGCCCTTGGCCCAGTCACCCATGAACTGCATGGCCGCCTTGCCGTTGATGACCATCGCGGTGGCCAGGTTCCAGTCCCGGTTGGCGGCGTCCTTGTCGATGTACTTGCGCACCATCTGCAGGGTTTCCAGCGCCTTGATCATCGTCGGGCCCTTCAGCGAGGCCTGGTCCAGGTCCACCAGCGCCTTCTTGTAGAAGGCCGGGCCGCCGACGCCCATCACCACCGATTCGAACACCGTGAAGTCCTGCCAGGGCTGGCCGCCGTGGGCCACCGGGATGAAGCCGGCCTTCTGCAGCTTCTCGGCGGCGGCGGGGAATTCGTCCCAGGTCTTGGGAATCGCCACCCCGGCCTTCTTGAAGACTTCCGGGTTGGCCCACATCCAGTTCACCCGGTGCACATTCACCGGCACCGCCACGTAGTTGCCCTTGTACTTCATTACGTTGGCCACGACGGGCGGCAGCAGGCCGTCCCAGTTACCGGCCTTGGCCACGTCGTTCATATTGGCCAGCACACCTTCGGCGCCCCACTCCTGAATGCTCGGCCCCTTGATCTGCGCGGCGGTCGGCGGATTGCCGGAAACCAC
This sequence comes from Pseudomonadota bacterium, assembly GCA_018241665.1. Taxonomy (GTDB): domain Bacteria; phylum Pseudomonadota; class Gammaproteobacteria; order Burkholderiales; family Rhodocyclaceae; genus Zoogloea. The sequence goes on along the minus strand of JAFEDK010000021.1, from coordinate 38,588 downwards.
GCGGGACTTCAGGACAGTCATGGCGTTCTCGCCGCCGCCGCCGGCCACTGCGAAGTCCTTCCACTTGTGGCCCTTGGCCTCGAGCATCTTCTTCAGCTCGGCCACCGAGCGGGCTTCGCCGCCAGCGGTCCACCAGTGCAGCACTTCCACGTCGGCGGCCTGGGCGCCAGCCGCGGCCAGCAGGGAGGTGCTCATCAGCGCGGCGTGCAGGGTCTTGATCAGGGTCTTCATCGCTCTTCCTCCTGGGGAAGCAGATTCATTCTTGAGTATGGCCCGGCGGGCCGTGGCGACAAGCTGCGCCACACCGGCCGGGATTTTCGCGATCACATCACAAAACGGTGTCCGGATCTGCCGGGGATAACACGGAGAGCGCACTAGGGAGAGGGGAAGACACCCTCCGCGCCACCCCCGGCGAGCCGGACCCGATCACCACCAGGCTTCGGCCTGGATGCCGAAGGTGCTGCCGTTGGTGGAAGAACCGAACACACCCGTCGCCGACAGCGTATCCCCGGCCGGCGCAGCGGCCTGGGCGGCGTCGTTCCACTTGGCGTAGGTGTAAAAAGCCCGCAACGCAGGGCGGGAGAAAAACTGGCGCCCCGCCGAGATCTGCGGTGCGATGGTGATCTTGTTCAGCGTGCGGCGGTCGCCGCCGTCCGGCTTCACTTCGTCGTGGCCGAAATCCACCGCCAGGCTCCACTTGTCGTTGAAGTGGTACTGGGGACGGGCGCCGTAGGAAATCCACTTCTGCTTGCCGATCTGGTCTTCATAGACAAAGGTGCCCATGCCGGTCCAGTTGGTGCCTTCCGGCTGCACCATCAGCTGCTCGACGACGCGCCAGGCCTTGTCGCTGCTGCTCGCGCCAAAGGCCGGCGCGCCCGGCGACAGGTTGGCGACCACGCCGCGGCCGTACTGCAGCGCGATCCGGTTGAAGCCGCCGAGCACGTTGTTCTGGGTATGCATCAGGTTGTACAGCTGGCCGTTGCTGTTGCTGATGCCGGCAGCCTTGGCGGCGTCGGAGTTGTCGGCGAAGCGGAAGTCGACACCGATGGTCAGCTCACCGCCCGGATTGACCGGGATGCCGCCGAGGCGGAAGTCGTGGCCGCTGATCGCCGAGGTGCTGTTCACGTCCACCAGGCGGGTCTTGGTGAGGCCGTCGTTCGGGTCCAGGTAGAACTCGGTCTTCGAACCGGTCTTCACCGCGCCGCTGTTGCGGCGGTAGGCGTAGCTCAGCTTGCCGACGCCCACATCGACGTTCTCGATGCCGCCGCCGTTGCCGCTGTTGTTCCAGAAATAGAAGTCGGTGATGTGTACATCGTTACGCTGGTAGAAGCGCTTGCCGGCCCACAGGCGGGCGTTGGCGAAGGCACCGCTGCCGATCTTGTCGGCCTCGGCCCAGGCTTCCGCCCAGCTGGTGGTCGTGCTGCCTGAGTCCAGGTCCTGCGGCGCATTGATCGCCAGGCGGGTATGCACGCGGAAGGTCGTCTCGCTGTTCGGCATCTTGTAGAGCTGGGCACCCAGCGCCAGCTCACCGTAGGTCTCGCATTCGTTGCCGAGACGGTACTTGGATGCGGCACCGGCCAGCTTGAAGCAGGTCTGCTGCCCGCCCTTCGACGTTCCACCCGTGCCGGCGCGGAAGTAGCCGTTGAAATCGATCGGTACCGAACCGTCCGCCATTGCGCTGCCGCTGAGGGCCGCCAGCACGCTGGCTGCCAGCAGGGACGGGTTGATCATTTTCTGCTTCATGTCTCCTCCAGTTTTCTCACTTGGTTTTCAAAGCCATCCATTACATCCACCGCGGGCTGCCCCAACTTCAGGCCATCGGCCGGAACCCCTCTTTTCCGACCACTCGTGAAGTGAATGTAGTTTTGTTTAACTGGATTCGAGTGTAGTTAAGCTACAAACAAAACACAAGCGAGATTAAACAAAATCTTTGCACGACCCCGCCATTACATAGTAATCCCCAGTATTAAAGCGCCATTACGCAGATACACAGCAGAAAGGATCTCACTGCAAAGCCTGTTCTCGACTACAAAAATGAACTCACTAATTTATCTACAAATAAAATATTCTTGCTTTTCCGTACTTTTACTACATACTAGATAAAACAACGCGACGCTCTCATGCATCGCACGCACATGAAGGAACGGAGATGCGGGATATCAAGGAAATCGACCTGGTGCTGTTTGGCGGCACCGGCGACCTGGTGATGCGCAAGCTGCTGCCAGCGCTCTATCACTTGCAGAAGGACAGTCTGCTGCCCACCGGCGCACGGCTCATCGCGGTGGCGCGTGAAACGCTCGACACACAGGCCTATCTGGAGATCGCCACGCGCAACTGCGAGCAGTATCTGGGCGCGGATTTCGACTCGACGGAATGGGCCCGCTTCTGCGAGCGGATCGACTACCTGGCCATCGACGCCCTCGAGCCGGCCAGTTACGCCGCCCTTGCCGAGCGCCTCGGCGAAGCAGCGTCCCGCGAGCGGGTGTACTACCTGTCCACCGCGCCGAGCCTGTTTTCCGCCACCTGCCGCAACCTGGCCGGCGCCGGGCTGATCCACGGCCGCAGCCGCGTGGTGCTAGAGAAGCCCCTTGGGCACGACCTCGCCTCGTCCCGCCAGATCAACGACGAGGTGGGCCGCTATTTCGGCGAAGACCAGATCTATCGCATCGACCACTATCTGGGTAAGGAGCCGGTGCAGAACCTGCTGGCGCTGCGCTTCGGCAACGCACTGTTCGAGCCCCTGTGGCGGCGCGAGTGGGTGCGCGACGTGCAGATCACCGTCGCCGAGCAGCTTGGCGTGGAATCCCGCGGCGACTTCTACGACAAGGCCGGCGCAATGCGCGACATGGTGCAGAACCACCTGCTGCAGCTCTTGTGCATCGTCGCCATGGAACCACCCGCCTCCATCGCCGCCGACGCGGTGCGCGACGAGAAGCTGAAGATCCTGCGCGCACTGCGCCCGATCAGCGGCCCGGCGGTGTCCACCCGCACCGTGCGCGGCCAGTACCGCGCCGGCGCCAGCGGCGGCCAGCCGGTGCCCGGCTACCTGCAGGAACAGGGCATTCCGCCGGACAGCCGCACCGAGACCTTCGTCGCCATCAAGGCCGAGGTGGACACCTGGCGCTGGGCCGGCGTGCCCTTCTACCTGCGCACCGGCAAGCGCATGCAGGAGAAGGTCGCCGAGATCGTCATCAACTTCCGCGCCGTGCCCCACTCGATCTTCGGCGCACCGGCCGACACCGCCCACACCAACCGGATGGTGATCCAGATGCAGCCCGAGGAGACCGTGCAGCTGCACCTCTTCGCCAAGCAGCCCGGCGACGTGATCCAGCTGCGTCCGGTGCACCTCAACCTGGATTTCGCCGAGACTTTCCGCACGCGCCGGCTGGAAGCCTACGAGCGCCTGCTGATGGACGTGATGCGCGGCAACCTGACCCTGTTCGTGCGCCGCGACGAGCAGGAAGCCGCCTGGTCGTGGGTCGAGCCGATCATGGACGCGTGGCGCGACGGCGGCGAAGCACCCAAGCCCTACACCGCCGGCACCTGGGGCCCGGCCGCGGCGAGCGCCCTGCTCGGCCGCGACGGCTTCAACTGGCACGAAGAACTGTAAGCCCCGGAGCCCGACATCATGACGACTCCCGCTCCCGACCTGATCGGCGACATCGGCGGCACCAACGCCCGCTTCGCGCTGGTGCGCACCCCCGGCGCCCCGTTCAGCGACGTGCTGACCCTGCCCTGCGCCGATCACGACACACCCGCCGCCGCGATCCGCCACTACATGGCCCAGGTCGGCGTAACCCGCCTACGGCGCGCCGCAATCGGCATCGCCAACCCGGTGACCGGTGACGAGGTGAGCATGACCAACCACCACTGGTCCTTCTCCATCGAAGCCCTGCGCGCCGCCCTCGACTTGCAGCAGCTGCGCGTGCTCAACGACTTCACCGTGCTGGCCCTGGCTCTGCCGACGCTGGCGGCGGACGAGCTGGAGCAGATCGGCGACGGCACACCGGACCTCCACGCCCCGCGCGCCTTGATCGGTGCCGGCACCGGCCTGGGTATCTCCGGCCTGGTGCCCTGTGGCGACGATTTCATCCCCCTCAACGGCGAGGGCGGCCACGTCACGCTGGCCGCCAGCGACAGCCGCGAGGCCGAGATCGTGGCCCTGCTCGGGCAGCGTTTCCCGCATGTATCGGCCGAGCGCGTACTGTCCGGCCCCGGCCTTGAAGCCCTCTACGAGGCGGTGACGCGCCGCCACGGCGTGGCAACCGAGGCGCTCACGGCAACCGAGATCAGCACCCGCGGCCTCGACGGCAGCTGCGCCTACTGCGCCGAAAGTCTGGAGATCTTCTGCGCGATGCTCGGCACCGTCGCCGCCAACCTGGCCCTGGTGCTCGGCGCCCGCGGCGGGGTGTACATCGGCGGCGGCATCGTACCCAAGCTCGGCAGCTACTTCGCCCATTCGCCCTTCCGCGCCCGCTTCGAGCAGAAGGGACGCTTCAGCGACTACCTGGCGCGCATCCCCACCTATGTGATCCGCGCGCCCTACCCCGGCCTCGCCGGCGCGGCCCGTGCGCTGGAGCGCGACGCACCGGGCTTCGTCGCCACGGCGCCCTGAGCACAGGCCGCGCAGCCCGATAGGTGCTGCGCGGCACTGAAGCCGACAAAGCCCCAAACCAGTTCCGGCCGATTAATTAAACCAGCCTGATTTAACAAACAGCGGGACGAGGAGACCACCATGCACAACCCCCGCGCCGGCCGCGGCCGCAACTCGATCCGCCTGCGGCGCTATAACGAACGCCTGCTGCTGCAGGCCCTGCGCCGCGGCGGCCAGGCCTCCAAGGCCGACCTGGCCCGCGCCACCGGCCTCACCAACACGGCAGTCGGCACCATCATCCAGGCCCTTGAAGAAGCCGGCCTCATTGAATTCACCGGCCGCCGCGCGGAAGGCCAGCGCGGCCAGCCAGCCTCGCTGATCCGCCTCAACCCGAAGGGCGCCTTCGCCATCGGCGTGCGCCTCGACCGGGACAGCATCGAGACCGCCCTGCTCGACTTCGGCGGCCACATCCTGGCGCGCCGCGTCCATCACCGGGTGCTGCCGCCGCCGCAGGAAGCGCTGGCCATCGTCGCCGCCGACGTGGACGCCGTGCTCGCCACCCTCGGTGACAGCGAACGGCGCCGCCTCACCGGCATCGGCGTCGCCCAGCCCTACAACCTGGGCGCCTGGCTGCGCGAGCTGGACATGGCCGAGGCCCACTTCCACGACTGGGACGACTACGACTTCGCCTACGAACTCGGCGAAGCCAGCGGCCTGCCGGTCTTCAGCGAGAACGACGGCAACGCCGCCGCCATCGCCGAGCTGTTCCACGGCTGCGGCCAGGACCACGACGACTTCCTGTACGTCTTTCTCGGCCCGGTCATCGGCTGCGGCATCGCGCTGGACGGCGACTGCCTGCGCGGCACCCAGGGCAACGCCGGCGACATCGCGGTGATGCCCGTGCCGGCCGGTCGCCTGGCCTCCAGCCCGCGCCCGGCCGGCGCCTGGGACCTGCTGCTGTCCCGCGCCTCGCTGCATGCGCTGGCCCGCCACCTGCGCCACTGGGGCGCCGCCGCCGAATCCCTCGACGATCTGGCCGAGTGCGTGCGCCAGCGCCACCCGGCTGTCGAGGAATGGCTGGACGACTGTGTCGATGCGCTGGCGCCGGTGCTGCGCGCCAGCCTGTGCCTGCTCGACCTGCCCGCCGTGGTGGTGGATGCCGACATCGACGCCGGCCTGGTGGACGCGCTGATCCAGCGCCTGCACCGCGCCCTCGCTGCCAACGCGCCGGAAGCCCGCGGCGTGCCCGAGCTGGTGCGTGGCAGTTTCGGCTCCGACGCCGGCGCCATCGGCGCCGCCAGCCTGCCCCTGTTCTTCAACTTTTCCCCGCGCACCGAAATCCTGCGCCGGGATGCCCACCGTTCGGAGGAGATGCACCATGAGCAATGACGCCTGCCCCATCCTCGAGATGCGGCATATCTCGAAGACCTTCCCCGGGGTCAAGGCCCTCAAGGACGTGCAGTTGTCGATCCGCGCTGGCGAGATCCACTCGCTGATGGGCGAGAACGGCGCCGGCAAGTCCACGCTGATGAAGATCCTGTCCGGCGCCTACGTGCCCGACGCCGGCGCCGAGATTCGGGTCGATGGCAAGGCCGTGACCATCGAGGGCCCGCTCTCCGCCAAGGCCCTCGGCATCGCGGTGATCTACCAGGAGCTGAGCCTGTGCCCCAACCTCAGCGTCGCCGAGAACATCTACCTGGGCCGTGAGCTGCGCCGCCACGGGCTGGTGGACCGCAAGGCGATGCAGGCCGCCTGCGCCGGCATCCTGCGTCGCCTCGGCGCCAGCTTCGGGCCCGCCACCGAAGTGGCCAGCCTGTCCATCGCCGAACGCCAACTGGTGGAGATCGCCCGCGCCCTGCACGCCGAGGCGCGCATCCTGGTGATGGACGAGCCGACCACGCCGCTGTCCTCGCGGGAGACCGACCGCCTGTTCGCGCTGATCCGCCAGCTGCGTACCGACGGCCTGGCGATCATCTACATCAGCCACCGCATGTCGGAGATCTACGACCTGTCCGACCGGGTCTCGGTGCTGCGCGATGGCACTTACGTCGGCACGTTGGAACGCGCGGCTCTCTCCGCCGAGAGTCTGGTGCAGATGATGGTCGGCCGCGACCTGTCCGGCTTCTACACCAAGGAACACGCCACCTACGACCCGGGCCGCGTGGTGCTGGCGGCCCGCCACATCGGCGATGGCAAGCGCGTGCGCGACTGCAGCTTCGACGTGCACGCCGGCGAGGTCCTCGGCATCGCCGGGCTGGTGGGCGCCGGCCGCACCGAGCTAGCCCGCATGGTGTTCGGCGCCGATCCGCGCAGCAGCGGCGAGATCCACATCGACGGCGTGCCGGTGGACGTCCGCACGCCCCTCGACGCGATCCGTGCCGGCCTGGTGTACCTCACCGAGGACCGCAAGGCCCAGGGCCTGTTCCTCGACATGAGCGTGCGCGACAACATCAACGTGTGCGCCTGCAGCCTCGACGCCCACCCCGGCGGCCTGCTCGACCGGGCCCGCGGCAAGGCTCGCGCCGCAGCGGCCATCGCCTCGCTGGGCATCCGCGTCGGCGACGGGCGCCGCAACGTCGGCGCCCTGTCCGGCGGCAACCAGCAGAAGGTGCTGCTGTCGCGCCTGCTGGAGATCAAGCCCCGCGTGCTGATCCTCGACGAGCCGACCCGCGGCGTGGACATCGGCGCCAAGTCGGAGATCTACCGGATCATCAACGCGCTTGCCCAGAGCGGCGTGGCCATCGTCGTCATCTCCAGCGAGCTGCCCGAGATCGTCGGCACCGCCGACCGGGTGCTGGTGATGCGCGAAGGCGAACTGGTCGCCGAACTGGGCGGCCACTCGGGCGAGCCCATCGAGCAGGCCACCATCATCGAATACGCCACCGGCGCCCGCCAGACCCTGCTGGCCGCCGCCTGAGCCCAAAAAAAACCACAACACCACAACAGATCCACCTCGACCGAGGAGACATCCATGAGCACCCAAGTCAGCGGCGTTGTCGCCAACCTCCCGCAAACCCCGGCCCCGTCCGCCACGGAACGCCTGCGCCAGCTGATGCGCAGCGTCGGCATGCTGCCTGTGCTGATCCTGCTGTGCATCGGCTTCGGCACCCTGGCCGACGGCTTCTTCAGCCTGCAGAACGCCTCCATCGTGGCCCAGCAGGCGTCCATCAACGTGGTCCTCGCCGCCGGCATGACCTTCGTGATCCTCACCGGCGGCATCGACCTGTCGGTCGGCTCCATCCTCGCCGCCGCCGCGGTGGTCACCATGCTGGCCTCCAACATTCCCGGCGCCGGCATGCTCGGCGTGGCCGCGGGCCTGCTGGCCGGCCTCGCCTGCGGGCTGGTGAATGGCGGCCTGATCGCCTTCGTGCGGCTGCCGCCTTTCATCGTCACCCTCGGCGCACTGACCGCCATGCGCGGCGTGGCCCGCCTGCTCGGCGACGACAAGACCATCTTCAACCCGGACCTGCCCTTCGCCTTCATCGGCAACGGCGCGGTGCTCGGCGTGCCCTGGCTGGTGATCATCGCCGCCGCGGTGGTGCTGCTGTCCTGGTTCATCCTGCGCCGCACCGTGCTGGGCGTGCAGATCTACTCGGTCGGCGGCAATCCGGAAGCGGCGCGCCTGTCAGGCATCAAGGTGTGGAAGGTGCTGCTCTTCGTGTATGCCATGTCCGGCCTGCTGTCCGGCCTCGGCGCGGTGATGACCTCGGCCCGCCTGTTTGCCGCCAACGGCCTGCAACTCGGCCAGTCCTACGAACTCGACGCCATCGCCGCGGTGATCCTCGGCGGCACCAGCTTCGTCGGCGGCGTCGGCTCCATCGTCGGCACGCTGATCGGCGCGCTGATCATCGCGGTCCTCTCCAACGGCCTGGTGCTGCTCGGCGTGTCCGATATCTGGCAGTACATCGTGAAGGGCCTGGTGATCATCGGTGCCGTCGCTCTGGATCGCTATCGCCAGTCCGGCGCCCGCACGTAATCAAACCCCGCTACGCCCCGCCGGGATGCCGGCACCGCGCGGGGATTTCGATAAAGCCGGCACGGAGACACGCATCATGTTCAAGTCCAAGACCCTCGCCACCGCGCTGATCCTCGCCCTCGCCGCCGGCAGCGCCGCCGCGAAGGAGATCAAGTCGGTGGGGATCACCCTCGGCTCCCTCGGCAACCCCTTTTTCGTGACCATCGCGAAGGGCGCCGAGGCCCGCGCCAAGCAGCTCAACCCCAACGCCAAGGTCACCACCCTGTCGGCCGACTACGACCTCAACAAGCAATTCACACAGATCGACAACTTCATCGCCGCCGGCGTGGACATGATCCTGCTCAATGCCGCCGATCCGAAGGCCATCGAGCCGGCGGTGAAGAAGGCCCAGAAGGCCGGCATCGTGGTGGTGGCGGTGGACGTGGCCGCCGTCGGCGCCGACGCCACGGTGCAGACCGACAACGTGCAGGCCGGCCGCATCGCCTGCGAATACATCGTCCAGAAGCTCGGCGGCAAGGGCAACGTGATCATCCAGAACGGCCCGCAGGTGTCCGCCGTGGTGGACCGGGTGAACGGCTGCAAGGGCGTGCTGACCAAGACGGCCGGCATCAAGGTGCTGTCCGACGACCAGGACGGCAAGGGCTCCCGCGAGGGCGGCATGAACGTGATGCAGGGCCACCTGACCCGCTTCTCGAAGATCGATGCGGTATTCACCATCAACGACCCGCAGGCCATCGGCACCGATCTGGCGGCCCGCCAGTTCAAGCGCAACAACCTGGTGATCACTTCGGTGGACGGCGCGCCCGACATTGAAGGCGCCCTCAAGGGCAACACCCAGGTGGAGGCCTCCGCCAGCCAGGACCCGTGGGCCATGGCCCAGAAGGCGGTGGACATCGCCCAGGACATCGCCAACGGCAAGCGCCCGACCAGCCCGATGGTGCTGATGCCGTCCACGCTGGTGACCCGCGCCAACATCGCCGCCTACAAGGGCTGGTCGTCCCCGCGCTGAGCCCCGTCCGTCCCGTCCAATGCCGGCGCGGTGCCCTTTCGGGGCCGCGCCGCCCAGTCCGGAGTGCCACCATGTTCCTCGTCTGCGGCGAAGCCCTCTTCGACGTCTTCATCAACGGCAATGCTGCCGCCGGCTCCGATGTGCTCAAGCTGGAAGCCCACCCCGGCGGCTCGCCCTTCAACGTGGCCATCGGCCTGGCCCGCCTCGGCCAGCCGGTGTCCTTCCTGGCCGGCATCTCCCGCGACATGCTCGGCGAGCGCCTCGTCGCCAAGCTGCGCTCGGAAGGTGTTGAAACCGCCACCGTGCAGCGCCTGCCTGCGCCCACCACCCTCGGCCTGGTCGGCCTCGACGACCAGGGCGTGCCGGCCTACGCCTTCTACGGCGATGGCGCGGCCGACCGGCGCCTCGACATCGCCGCGCTGCCCAGCCTCGACCCGGCGATTCGCGCGATCCACCTAGGCTCCTACGCGACGGTCGTCGAGCCCACCGCCGGCGCGCTGGAAACCCTGGTGCGGCGAGAATGCGGCCAGCGCCTGATCGCCTACGACCCCAACGTGCGCCTCAACGTCGAGCCGTCCCTGGCCCGCTGGCACGCCCGCGTGGACACCCTGTCCACCCTCGCCCACCTGATCAAGATCAGCGACGAGGACGTGCGCCTGCTCTACGACGACCTGCCGCCCGAGGATTTCGCCCGCCGCATGCTGGCCCGAGGTGCCCGGCTGGTGGTGGTGACCCGCGGTGCCGACGGCGCCATCGCCTGGACCGCCCGCGCCAGCGCCCAGGTGCCCGGCGTGCCGGTGGACCTGCAGGACACCGTCGGCGCCGGCGACACCTTCCAGGCCGCGATGCTGACCTGGCTCGCCAACGGCGGTCGCCTGTCACCGGATGCGCTGGAAACGCTCGATGCCGACGACATCGCGGCGATGCTCGGCTACGCAGCACGGGCCGCCGCGCTGACCTGCTCGCGCCGCGGAGCCGACTTGCCGCGCAAGGAGGAAGTCGGCCCGGCCTGCGTCACCGCCTGACCAAAAAAGAGCCGCCCGATACGGGCGGCCAAGCGCTTCGAGGAGGCGTGCGCAATTCATTCGGCCTTGGTCAGCGCCCCCGCTGGCGGCTGGTAGGCCGGCACCTTGTTGCGCACCGCCGGCTGGGCCTGCAGGTAGGCGTAGATCGCCTTCAGGTCCTTGTCGGACAGCTTGCTCAAGGCCTGCCAGGGCATCGGCGGCAGGATCGGGCGTTTGCCATCCAGATGCTGGCCGGTGCGCAGGCTGTTGACGAAGGCCTTCTCGGAGACGGCACCCAGGCCGGTCTCCTTATCAGGCGTCAGGTTGGGCGAATAGGTGATGCCCCACGGACCGACGAAGGCCGTCATCGAGGCCGAGCCGGCCCAGTTCCACGCGGCCGCCAGCTGAGGCGGCGGCGGCAAGGCCAGGTCCTCCGGGTGGCCCGACAGGCCGCGGGCGACATCCTTTTCCGGGCCGTGGGCGCCCATCTTGAACGGCGTGTGGCAGTCACCACAGCCTGCAACAGCGACCAGTTCGGCGCCGCGCTTGATGAGCGCCGGGTTGCTGCCGCCGGCAAAGGCGGCGGGAACAAAGATGGTGCAGGCCAGTATGCCGAAGGCGGCTTTGTTGACGTTGTGGAACATGGTTCTACTCCTCATTGATGATTTAAATCAGGCCCGCTGTCGCGCGCACAGGCGGACTGCAGCGGCGGCGATGGCCTCCGCCTGGGGCACGAAGGCCTGTTCGAGCGGATAACTGGACGCCACCGGGGCGTCGGGGCCACCGAGGCGCACGATCGGCGCCTTCAACGCGGCAAAGGCCTGCTCGGCAACCAGCGCGGCAATCTCCGCACCGACGCCGCACAGCTTGTTGGCTTCATGCACCACGACGAGCCGGCCAGTCTTGCGGACCGAAGCCAGGATCGTGTCCTCGTCCAGCGGCTTGAGGCTGCGCAGGTCGATGACCTCCGCCGAGATGCCCTGCCCCGCCAGCGCCTCGGCGGCCTGCAGGCAGTGGAGCACCGTCTTGCCGTAGGACACCAGGCTCACGTCCGTGCCCTCGCGGGCCACCGCGGCCTTGCCGAACGGAACAACCACGTCGCCGGCCGGCACCTCGCCGGGCACGTAGAGCAGGCCAATATCGAGGAAGAACATCACCGGGTTGTCGTCACGGATGGCCGCCTTCAGCAGGCCCTTGGCGTCGGCCGGGTTGCTCGGCATCACCACCTTAAGGCCGGGGCTGTGCACGAACCAGGCCTCCACGTTGTGGTTGTGCTGGGCGCCCACGCCCCAGCCGGCGCCAGTCTGCGCCAGGGCAACGAGGGGAAAGGAGAACTGCCCGCCGGACATGAAGCGCAGCTTGCCGGCGCTGTTCACGATCTCGTCCATCGCATAGCACATGAAGGGCGCGAACAGCAGGTCGATGACCGGACGCAGGCCGGTGCCAGCGGCGCCGACCGCGGTGCCGGCGATGATGCCTTCGGCCAGCGGCGTGTTGCGCACCCGCAGGGCGCCAAATTCCTGCACCAGGTCGTGGCGCTTGGTGGCGATGCCTTCGCCGAAGGCGATGACGGTCTGGTCGCGGCGCATTTCCTCGGTGAGGGCGGCACCGACGGCGTCATAGAGAGTCAGGGTAGTCATGGAGTTTCCTCAGGCGTAGACGTGGCGGGTCAGCGCGTCGGTGGAGGGGAAAGGCGACGCGTCGGCGAAAGCCTGGGCGGCGGCGATGCGGGTCGCCACCTTGTCGGCCAGCCTGTCGGCCTCGACGGCACTGAGGCTGCCTTCGGCAATCAGCCGTTCGCGGCACAGCTTGATCGGGTCGCGGGCTACCCATGCTTCCCGCTCGGCCGGGTCCACGTAGGCCTGATCGTCTGGCTCGAAGTGGCCGCGGGTACGATAGGTATAGGTTTCCAGCAGGTAGGGCCGGCCGCTTTCGCGCACCTGGGCTGCCGCCTCCTGGGCCGCCGCCCGCACCGCAGCGACATCGTTGCCATCCACGGTGCGGGACGGAATGCCGTAGGACGCGCCCCACTCCGACACGTGGTCCTTGCACATCGCCTCGCGGCGGTGCACGAAGGCCTGCCAGTGGTTGTTCTCGCAGATGTAGAGCACCGGCAGGTTCCACAGGGCCGCCAGGTTGATGGATTCGTGGAAGCTGCCCTCGCAGGCGGCGCCATCGCCGAAGAAACAGGCCACGATGCCGGGCCGGCCGAGCATCTTCTGGGACAGGGCCACGCCCGGCGCCAGGGACAATTCCGCGCCGACGATGGTGGAGGTGAGCACCACGCCCAGTTCCTTCACCGAGATGTGCAGCGAGCCGCTGTGGCCGCCGCAATAGCCGCCGCTGCGCCCCATCACCTCGGCCAGCATGCGGCCAGGGTTGGCGCCGCGGGCCAGCAGGTGGCCCGAGCTACGGTGGTTGGTGAGGATCAGGTCTTCCGGCGCCAGCGCATTGACGACACCGACTGCGGCGGCCTCCTGGCCGACCGAGGTACAGGTGCCAGGAACCTTGCCGGCCTGGCTGCCAGCAACAATCGCTTCTTCGTAGGCCCGCACCAGCATCATCTGCTCGAGAAGCTGGCGCTGATCGGGGGTTTGGGTTGCCATGACGTCTCCCGTCGTTGATCGATGGAGTCAGTCTAGGTCGCCCGAAACCCCTTGCAAATCGGGTAAATGCCGCTTACGAATCTTTTAAGAAACGCTGAATGAATATTTAAGAAAGTCGCCTTCGGTTGAGTCTGGGCTTAGTTCTTGGTACCGCGGGAGGGCTGGGTCAGCCGGGACAGCAAGAGGCCCATGTCTGAAAACTCAATCTCTTGGCTCGTTCTCATCGCCATCAGGCAGACAAATTTATTTTTTGACAAATTCCACAAATACACCAAAATTAGCATTAATATTTTTTCTGAAACAATAAAATCAATAGCAGGGTCTTCGACTCTCCCCCCTTCTGGAGCCAACATGAAACTGACGCAACGCCTCATCATTACCCTGGGCGCAGCCCTGTTCGCGCTGATTCTCGTTGGCGGCCTGGGGATCTGGCAGCTCCGGCAAGCCAAGGAGAGATTCGACTACGTACAGGTCAATACCTTCCCAAGCCTGCAGGTCCTGTTCGACGCGCGCAGCCGACTCACTGCCAGCCGTCTCGGCACCTACCAGATGGCGCTGGCAGTGGACGCCGCCCACCGGGACGAAATCGCCCAGGAGGTGCATGCTGCTGACCAGAAGCTAGACGCCGCCCTCGACAAATACGAGCGCGAACTGATCTCCGACGACACGGACCGACAGTTGCTGGGCAAGGTCAAACAGGCCATCGCGGAGTACCGCAAGACCCGCGAGGACTACTACGGGAAGCTCGACGCCCATGACATGGAGACCCTCCGCAACTTCCTGCGCGTGACCATGCGTGACAAGGCGGGCGCCGCGGGCGATGCCATTGCCCAACATGTGGAATACAACTACGGACTGGCCAACAAGCTGAATCAGGAAAACACTGCGGAAGCGAGCACGGCCCTATGGACCACCGCGGGCACGCTGATCATCGCCTTTGTGCTGGTCGGCCTCCTCGCGTATCTGTTGATCAACGCGCTCCGCACCAGTCTCGCCGGCATTCGGAACGCGCTCACCAACGTCAATGACAGCCAGGACTTCACCATCCGCGCGCCGGTCCTCCGCATGGACGAGATCGGCGAAACTGCCGCGGCCTTCAACCAGCTACTGTCCAAGCTGCAGGACAACTTCCGCAGCCTGACCGAGGGCGCCCGCTCGGTGGCCGAAGCCAGCCGCGAAATGAGCCATGCGTCCGGCCAGGTTTCGAACGCCGCGGGGGCACAGAGCGAGGCGTCGTCGGCAATCGCCGCGACCGTCGAGCAAATGACGGTCAGCGTCAATCATGTGAGCGACCGCGCAACCGAGGCCCATAGCCTGGCCGCTCATTCCGGCGGCATGGCGCGGAGCGGCTCCACCACCGTCGACCGGACGATCACCGACATCCGGAGCATTTCATCCTCGGTCAACGCAGCCGCAGAATCGTTGCGGGAACTGGGCGCCCAGGGAGAACGGGTCGGGTCGGTGGTTCAGGTCATCAAGGAAGTGGCCGACCAGACCAACCTGCTGGCCCTCAATGCCGCCATCGAGGCCGCGCGGGCTGGCGAACAGGGGCGCGGCTTCGCCGTGGTGGCGGACGAAGTGCGCAAACTGGCCGAGCGCACGTCAAGCTCGACTCAGGAGATCGCCTCCACCATCGAGGCCATGCGCCGCTTTTCCGAGCAGGCCGCCCGCGAGATGGCGTCGGCCGAGAGCCTGGTCGTGCTGAGCGTCGATCGCGCCGACGACACGGACAAAGCCATCAAGGACATCGGGACGACAGCCGGGAATACCGCCCAGATGGTGTCGGAGATCTCGGATGCGATCCGCGAACAGGGCGCCGCCAGCAACAACATCGCGGTGCAGATCGAGCGTATCGCGCAGATGGCCGAGGAAGCCGCCGCCGCGGCAGAGCAATCGTCCGCCACCGCCCGCCGCCTCGACGAGCAGGCCCAGCGCCAGATCGCCACGCTGGAGCAATACAGGGTATAGGGCGGATTGTCCCAGGCCGGCTCACCGTTCCGCTCCGGAACGACCGAAGGTGCTCCTGCATCGCCCCTGCTGCCTGCCCGGATATCGAACTCAGTGACGGGCAAACACGCGGTTTGATCCGTCCGCGTTGACGAGCAGCGTTTCGTACGGCACCGGCCTTGCGCTTTCCATGCCCGGCGAGCCCGGCGGCATGGAAGGCACCGCCAGGCCGATGGCCCTGGGCTTCTCCCTGAGCAGACGCTGGACATCAGCCGCCGGGACATGCCCCTCGATGAGATAGTTGCCGACCTTGGCCGTATGGCAGGAGCCGTAGGCCTCGGGCATGCCGAGCTTGCGGCGCTGCCCCGGAACGTCCGCCACATCGTGCGTCTTCACGTCGAAGCCCTGGGCCCGCAGGTGTTCGACCCATTTTCCACAACAGCCGCAATACGGGCTCTTGTACACATCGACCTGCGCCGCAGCCAGCGCAGAGCCGGCCATCAGGCCCAGCACCGCCGCCAGGATCAGTGCCTGCTGTTTCATGGTCCATCCTTTGAATTGGGATGGTTCATTGTCGCGGGCGCTCCCCGACGGGAAGCTGTCCCCCGGATTACATTTCGGTAATCCTCGCCCGTCGTCAGTGCCGGTGCTTGAAGCCGGGCGGGTGGGTATGCCCCTTCTTCTCGCCGGACGGCACCGCGGGCCGCTCATCCTCGTGGTGATCTTCATCGTCGTGGTCATGATCATCTTCATCATGCCCGTGCCCGTCGTGATGCCCATCGAGCCCGCCATGGCTGTGCCCCCCGCTGGTGGCGACCAGGGTCCGGTAGTCGGCGGCAGTCAGCCCGGGCAGCTTCTGCACGAAGGCGACCAGATCCCAGATCGCTTCGTCCTCCATTCCGCCCTTCGACCAGGCCGGCATGCCGGACGCCTTGATGCCGTGCTTGATGACCCAGAACTGGCGCGCCTGGGCGAACTGCGGGTCGAGCGCCGCAGCCGGCTTGTCCGCCAGCCTGGGCGGCACGGGATAAAGCCCCTTGCGGATTTCGGAGTCTTCCACGCCGGGGGACAGGTGGCATCCCACGCACATCGCGTCGTAGTTGCCCGAGCCCCGCCGCACCCGCTCCGCGTCCGCCAGATCGCCGGGCGGTTTGAGCTCGCTGGCGCGTACCGCGATGGAGCGCTCGCGGGCGAATTCAAGCAGGCGGTAGGTCAGCGGATGATGCGGCTCGTCGGCCGCGATGTTGATGGCGCCGGCGTACAGGACGGCAGCGCCCGCCACCACGCCCGCGGCAGCCAGCACCGCGAGGCTTATCAGCGTCTTCTTCATGTTGAGGCTTCCCGGTTCTCGTTCTCGTGGACGCAGCTCAGCGTCCGGCCGGCAAAGATACCCAAGGATCAGTCGGCAACCAACTCCAGCGGCCGATCCACGGCCAGCGCATAACGCCCGCGCCCGCTCTTGGCCAGGTGGATGCCGGCGCTTCTTTCTTCCAGGCGCCGCTGCAGCAGCACCAGGCGGGCCTCCAGGTTGTCGCTGACACCGGGCAGGCGGATGCGCGGGTCCACCCGCAGCCCCTTGTTGGTGAACTCGGTGCGGCCGCGCTCGACGAAGTCCTGCAGCAAAGCCCACAGGATGGCTCCCGCCACGCCCTTGATGAGGTAGTCGTCGTCGAGGAACACACTGTCGTTGGCGGCGTAATGGCGGATAGACAGCGGCGGGCCGGCCAGGGTCGGCGGCGTGCTGTCGGCGGCCGGCGCATCCTCCTCCAGCTCGTCCGCCTGCTGGTGGTGCAGGATCGCCTGCCCCAGCTGGGCGGCAAAGGCCACCAGCGCGTCTTCGTCGTCATAGCCGAAGTGCAGGTCGGCCACGCTTTCCACGTACAGCACACCCAGCACCCGCTCGCAGGCCAGGATCGGCACCGCCATCTGGCTGCGTGCTTCGGGCAGGCCCGGCAGCGGGATTGCCGTCTCCAGCGTATCCGCGTAGCCCTCTGCGGCGATGCTGTCACGCACCGTACGGCCGTAGGTGTACTCACTGGCCATGAAACCGATGCGGATCGGCGAACGCTCCCGCGCGCTGATGCCGATCAGCCCGACCCCCATCGGAATCTCCGAACCCACACCGGATTCCGGATAGCCGCGGCTGGCAAGCGTGTACAGCCGCCCTCGCCCCTCGTCATGCATCAGCAACATCACGTGGCCGATGCCGAATTCCGACTGCAGGCTGTCCAGGGCGGTCTCCAGCAGGCATTCCAGGTTGGCACAGCCCACCAGCTTCTGGGCGGCGCGGCGCAGCGCGGTGAGGTAATTGACCGGGGGCGGCGGTGGCGCCACCGTCGGTCCGGCCACCTGCTCGATGGACAGCACCCGGTAGATGTCCGAACCCAGCAGCTTGAACACCCCGCTCATCCCCGTGTGGGCGGCGATGCCGGCCAGCTTGGCCTTCATCTGCTCGAACAGCGGCCCGGCGGTTTCGGTGCGCAGGAACTGCAGCTCGGCCCGGTACTGGGCGCCGGTGAGATGGCTGGTCAGCAGCAGGCGCACCGGCGAGCCGGCCAGCACGTTCTGCCGCGTGCGGTTGAAGAACTGGTAGGACAGCGCCACGTGCTCGTTGTCGATGAACTCCACCTGGGACAGGTAGGCCAGGTTCGGCATGCCCTCGGCGTCGCAGGTGCCGATGTGGCCGGGGATGATGCCTTCCAGACATTCGCGGATGGTTTCCAGGCGCACGTTCATAGGATCACCCACCGGTCACTGCGTGATCGCCTCCCCGCGGGAGGATGAGCACCCCCTTCGGGCGGCCGTGCGTGAGCGCTCATGACGCCCTCCCCACCGGCTCGCCGGCCTTCGGGCCGGGCGTCTGGGAGAACACCGCAGACGGCGAATAGACCACCGTCACCAGGTCATCCGCCGTGCAGGCGAACACCGCACGCACCACCTGCTCGGCCATGCCGAGGGGCACGACCTCCTGCACGAATTCGTCGATGTGGTGATTCACGACCGCCATGTCCGCCGGGTCGAAGGGCTGCGCGACGGCATCCTCGCCCTTGAGCTGCAGCGTCCGATTGCTGCTCGGCAGGCTGAACACACAGGCCACCTTGCCGGTAGCGGCAATGTTGTCGAGCAGCTCTGCCGACTGGGATCGCTTGATGAACACCGCCATTCTGCGGCCACCGTCCAGCACCTTGCAGCCCATGCCGCGGCTCATGCAGGCCAGCCGCGCCCCGTTGCAGGCGGCCAGGCTGATACTGACGCCGGTCTGCAGGAAGGCCAGGGTTTCACGATCGAGCATTACTCTTTCCGGGGAAGAAGATCACCGCCACTATAGGCAGGCCCTACCCGAAATGACATGAAGAAATACCAGCATCCAACGCGTGCCCGCGGAACGGAAGTGGCGAGAGGCGAGGCGAGTGGTATGGGCGAATGAATTCGCCCCCACAGAAAAGGGGGGGATTTCGTAAGGCCCTGAAGGCCTGAGATCCTGTGGGGGCGAATTCATTCGCCCAACCCCCGGCCACGCCCGCCCTCAATCCTTCAGCGATGCCCTCACCCGCCCGATCAGCTCACGCGTGGACGCGTCGTGGGTGCCGAGGCCGTCGCCGCGCAGCTCGGCGACGATGTCCACCGCCAGCCGCTTGCCCAGCTCCACGCCCCACTGGTCGAAGGAATTGATGTTCCAGATGATGCCCTGCACGAAAACCTTGTGCTCATAGAGGGCGATCAACGCGCCGAGGGAGTGCGGCGACAGGTCGGGCAGCAGCAGCGTGTTGCTCGGCCGGTTGCCCGGGAAGACCTTGTGGGGCACCAGCTCCTCCAGCTCGTCTCCGGCCATGCCGGCCGCGGTCAGTTCGGCGCGTACCTCGTCGGCGGTCTTGCCGCGCATCAGCGCCTCGCTCTGGGCCAGGCAGTTGGCGAGCAACAGCAGCTGGTGGTCGTCGAGGGCGTGGTCGGCCTTCAGCGGTGCGATGAAATCCACCGGCACCACGTCCGTGCCCTGATGCAGCAGCTGGAAGAAGGCGTGCTGGCCGTTGGTGCCCACCTCACCCCAGATCACCGGGCCGGTGGCGCCGGACACCGGCCGGCCGTCGCGGGTTACCGACTTGCCGTTGCTCTCCATGTCCAGCTGCTGCAGGTAGGCCGGAAAGCGGTTGAGGCGGTGCGCATAGGGCGCGATGCAGTGGCTGCCGGCGTTGAAGAACTGCCGGTACCACACCCCCAGCATGCCGAGGATCACCGGCATGCTGCGCTCCAGCGGCGCCGACGCGAAGTGCTCGTCCATCTCCCGTGCACCGTCGAGCAGCGCGGCGAAGGCCGGCATGCCGATGTACAGCGCGATAGACAGGCCCACCGCCGACCACAGGGAATAGCGCCCGCCGACCCAGTCCCAGAAGCCGAACATGTGCTCGGGGTCGATGCCGAACTCGGCGACCCGGCGGGCGTCGGTGGACACCGCCACGAAGTGCCGCGCGATGTCCTCCTGCTCGCCGCCGTTCTCCAGGAACCAGCTCCGCGCGCTGGTCGCGTTGCGCAGGGTCTCCTGGGTCGTGAAGGTCTTGGACACCACGACGAACAGCGTCGTCTCCGGATTGACGCGGTTCAGCACGTCGGCCAGCGGCGCACCGTCCACGTTGGACACGAAATGCATCGACAGGCGCTGGTGGCCAATTGGCCGCAGGGCTTCGCAGACCATCTGCGGACCGAGGTCGGAGCCGCCGATGCCGATGTTCACGATGTCGGTGATCGGCTGGCCGCGGTAGCCCTTCCAGCTGCCGCCGCGCACCCGGTCGGTGAAGCGGCGCATCTGGTCGAGCACGTTGCGCACCCCCGGCACCACGTTCTCGCCGCCGACCAGGATGGTCTCGTCGCTGCGCGCGCGCAACGCCCGGTGCAGCACCGCGCGGTGCTCGGTAATGTTCACCGGCGCGCCGGAGAACATCTCGTCGCGCGCCTCCTCCAGCCCCCGCGCGCGGGCCAGGGCCATCAGCGCGTCCATCGTGGCAGTGGTGATGCGGTTCTTCGAGTAGTCGAGAAACACCCCGGCGGCCTCGATGGAGAAGCGCGCGGCGCGCGCCGGATCATCGGCGAACAGGCGGCGCAGGTGGGCGGTCTGGAGTTCTTCCCGGTGGGCCTGCAGGGCAAGCCATTCCTGACTGGTGGTCAGCGTGTTCATGTCGGCCTCAATATCCTCGGATGCGTTTGTCGCGAAGGGTCTGCTTGGTTCTTTCCAGGCGCTTCACCAGTTCGGGCCCGGCCACCAGGGCCACGCCGACGGCGAGCACGTCGATGATCGCCAGGTGGGTGATGCGCGAAGTCATCGGTGAATAGACGTCCGGGTCTTCCGGCACGTCGGCGGCCAGCGTCACGCTGGCGGCGCGAGCCAGTGGCGACCCGCTGGCGGTGATCGCCACCACCTCGGCCCCGGCATCCCGGGCCAGCTCCACGCTGCGGACCAGGTCCGTCGTGCGCCCGCTGGCGGAGATCGCCACCACCGCGTCGCCAGCCCGCAGCAGCGTGGCCGCCATGCCCTGGATGTGCGGGTCGCCGTAGGCCACGCTGGGCGTGCCATAGCGGAAGAACTTGTGCTGCGCGTCCTGCGCCACGATGCCCGAGTTGCCGATGCCGTAGAACTCGAGGCGCCGCGCCTCAGCGAGGATGTCCACGGCCCGCGCCACGCGCGCCGGGTCCAAGTGGTTACGCACGTTGAGCAAAGCGCCGATGCTGCGGTCGAAGACCTTGAGCACCGCCTGGTTGAGGCTGTCCTCGGGCCCCACGTCGCGATGCACGAAGGGCGTGCCGCTGGCCATGCTCTGGGCCAGGCGCAGCTTGAACTCCTTGAAGCCGGAGAAGCCCAGCGCGTTGGCGAAGCGCGCCACGGTCGGCTGGCTCACGCCGACCCGGTAGGCCAGCTCGGCAATGGAAATGTTGAGCACCTCGCTGGGCTGCTCCAGCACGAAGTCGGCTACCGCGCTCTCGGACTTGCGCAGTTCGCCCTTCATGGCGCCGATGCGCGTCAGCAGCGAGGCGCCGCCCGCTGGCTCGGCCAAGGCTTCGCTGCGGTCGTTTTCGGGGGAATCCATGGTCGCCATGGTTGTTTTCACCTTGTCTTCACTCTCGGTTCAGGCGCAGAAGAACAGCTCCGCTACCACCTTGCGCTGCTGCAGGACCGCGGCGACAGGGAGCTGCAGAGGATCGCCCTGGATCGCAGCGCGCTCCAGCACTTCACGCTTCTTCGCACCGCCAGCCTGCACGAACAGGCGCTGCGTCGCCAGCAGGCCCGCCAACGTCAGCGTGATGCGCGCATGGGGCGCCACTGGCGGATGGATGCAGGCCAGTTCGGCGTCGCCCTCCATATCGAGCGCGGCGGCCAGGCCGGCCGTATCCGGGAACAGGCTGGCCGTGTGGCCGTCCTCGCCCATCCCCAGCACCACCGCGTCGAAGGGCTGCGGCAATTCCGCGCGCAGGGCCAGCGCTGCGGCGACGCCCGCTTCCGGCGTGGCGGCCGGCGTCTTCAGCGGCACGAAGCGCGCCGCTGCCGCACGGCCCTGCAACAGATGGCGGCGCACCAACGCCTCGTTGCTGTCCACGCTGTCCGGCGCCACCCAGCGCTCGTCCACCAGCGTCACGGTCACTCGCGACCAGTCCAGCGTCTCCGCCGACAGGGCTTCGAGAAAAGGGATGGGGCTGCGCCCGCCGGATACCGCCAGCGACGCGCATCCGCGCCCGGCCAGCCCACTACGCAGCGCATCGGCCACGGCTGCGGCCAACGCGGGGGCCATCGCCGCGTCGGTATCGAACAGGCGCTGGCGGACAAAGCCCGGCAGCGCTAACGGTGAAATCGTCTCGTTCATTGCACGAATACTCCGGAGGAAGCGAATTACGTCTATAAATGTACTTTTGTTACACAACATTAAAGCGGTAGCTTTGTAGAAAGTCAACATGAAAAACTACATGTCGAAAAATGGCCGCCGCTTTAAATATCTCTGTTTTTATTGTGTTTTATAGATAAATACAGCAACACACTCGATGTAGAAAAACAAAAATTTCAAAACCTTTCTTGTATTTCTTTTTGGAGTAATGCTACATTTATTTCAACAAACTACACAAAACAGGCCTCAACAGGCCAAGGAGACATGATGAACATCCATCCCGTCCTCGCCCGCGTCACCGAGCGCATCCGCCAGCGCAGCGCCACCACCCGCCAGGCCTATCTGGAACGCACCCGCAATGCCCGCCAGTCCGGCACCGTGCGCGGCCATGCCTCGTGCACCAACCTCGCCCACGCCTTTGCCGCCGCACCCGGCAACGACAAGCTGGTGCTGCGCGAGATCCGCCAGCCCAACCTGGCAATCGTCTCCGCCTATAACGACATGCTGTCGGCCCACCAGCCGCTGGAGCGCTTTCCGGCGCTGATCAAGGAGGCGGCCCGCGCCGCCGGCGCGGTGGCCCAGTTCGCCGGCGGCGTGCCGGCCATGTGCGACGGCGTCACCCAGGGCCAGCCGGGCATGGAGCTGTCCCTGTTCTCCCGCGACGTGATCGCCATGGCCACCGCAGTGGCCTTGTCCCACAACGTCTTCGACGGCGGCCTGTACCTGGGCGTGTGCGACAAGATCGTGCCGGGGCTGGTCATCGGCGCGCTGCAGTTCGGCCACCTGCCGGCCGTCTTCGTGCCCGCCGGGCCGATGACCACTGGGCTGTCCAACGACGAGAAGGCCAAGATCCGCCAGCTCCACGCCCAGGGCAAACTCGACCGGGAAGCCCTGCTGGAAGCGGAGATGAAGGCCTACCACGGTCCCGGCACCTGCACCTTCTACGGCACCGCCAACAGCAACCAGATACTGATGGAAGTGCTCGGCCTGCACCTGCCCGGCGCCGCCTTCGTCACCCCCAACACGCCGCTGCGCGACGCGCTGACCCGCGCCGCCGCCGAGCGCGCCGCCCGCATCACCGCCGCCGGCCCCGAATACACGCCGATGGCCGAGGTCATCGACGAGAAGGCCATCGCCAACGCCATCGTCGGCCTGCTCGCCACCGGTGGCTCCACCAACCACACCATCCACCTGGTGGCCATGGCCTGGGCAGCCGGCATCCTCATCGACTGGGACGACTTCAACGCCCTGTCCGACGTGGTGCCGCTGCTGGCGCGCATCTACCCCAACGGCAGCGCCGACGTGAACCACTTCCACGCCGCCGGCGGCATGGGCTTCCTGATCCGCGAACTGCTCGGCCTCGGCCTGCTCCATGAAGACGTGAAGACCGTCGCCGGCCAGGGCCTGTCCCACTACACCCGCGAGCCCTTCCTGGACGGCGACACCCTGGTGTGGCGCGACGCCCCGGCAAACAGCCTCGACACCGACGTGCTGCGCAGCGGCGGCGAGCCCTTCAGCGCAGACGGCGGCCTCAAGCTCCTCACCGGCAACCTGGGCCGCGCGGTCATCAAGGTGTCGGCCGTCAAGCCCGCCAACCGCGTCGTCGAGGCCCCGGCCATCATCTTCGACAGCCAGGACGACATGCTCGCCGCTTTCTCGCGCGGCGAACTGCACCGGGACTTCGTCGCCGTGGTGCGCTTCCAGGGCCCCCAGGCCAACGGCATGCCAGAGCTGCACAAGCTCACGCCGGCCCTCGGCGTGCTGCAGGACGAAGGCTTCAAGGTGGCGCTGGTCACCGACGGCCGCATGTCCGGCGCGTCCGGCAAGGTGCCGGCGGCCATCCACGTCACGCCCGAATGCATTGCCGGCGGCCCCCTCGGCCGCGTGCGCGACGGCGATGTACTCCGCCTCGACGCCGAAACCGGCGTGCTGGAAGCCCTCGTCAGCCCCGTCGAATGGGATGCCCGCGTGGGCGCCGTCGCGGACCTGTCCGCCCACCAGCACGGCATCGGCCGTGACCTGTTCGTGAATGCCCGTGCCCATGCCGCCGGCGCCGAACAGGGCGGCATCACCTTCGCCCCCTACCCCACCCCCGCCGCCTGAGCCGGCACCGCAGAGAGAGCCAACATGCAGACCCGAGAAATCCTCGCCGCCAGCCCCGTCATGCCGGTCATCGTCATCGACGAACTGGCCTCCGCCGTGCCCCTCGCCCGCGCCCTCGTCGCCGGCGGCATTCGGGTGCTGGAAGTCACGCTGCGCACCGCCGCCGCACTGGACAGCATCCGCGCCATCGTCGCCGAAGTGCCGGAAGCCCTGGTCGGCGTCGGCACCATCGTCAGCCCCGCCGATCTCGACGCCGCCCGCGCCGCCGGTGCCCGCTTCGGCGTCAGCCCCGGCGCCAATGCCGAGCTGCTGGCCGCCGCGCGGGACAGCGGCCTGCCCTTCCTGCCCGGCGTGATGACGCCCTCCGACGTCATCGCCGCCATCGCCGCCGGCTTCGACACCCTCAAGCTCTTCCCGGCCAGGCAGGCCGGCGGCGTCGGCATGCTCAAGGCCCTCGGCGGCCCCTTCCCGCAGCTGCGCTTCTGCCCCACCGGCGGCATCGACCTGGCCAGCGCGCCGGAATTCCTGGCCCTGCCCAACGTGGCCTGCGTCGGCGGCTCGTGGCTGACGCCCGGCGACAAGGTCAAGGCCGGCGACTGGGCCGCGATCACCCGCCTCGCCGCCGAAGCCGCCGCGCTGCGCCGTCCGGCCCACGCCGCCTGAGCCCACGGCCATGCCGCGCTACCGCATCGTCCACGATCACTTCGACGGCCTGCCCACGGTGGCCCTGGAGGACAGCCACGGCGACACCCGCGCCGTGCTGTGCACCACCGGCGCAACGCTGCTGAGCTGGCAGCAGGCCACCGCGGACGGCACGCTCGAACTGATCGACGGCTACGCCAGCACCGCCGAGCTGCACAGCCAGGCCGGCGTGCGCTGCGGCATCATGGCCCCCTTCAGCAACCGCGTGGCGGATGCCCGCTACCGCTTCGACGGCATCGAGTACGACCTGCAGCCCGGCGTGCCGGATGCCGAGCGGCTGATCTACCACGGTTTCCTGCGCAGCCTCGAACTGCCCATCGCCGAAGCCTGGGCCGACGACGAAGCGGCCAGCGTGGAGTTCGCCTGCACCGCCATCCGGCCCGGCGCGTTTGCCGGCTACCCCTTCGCCCTCGACCTGCGCATCCTGTTCTCCCTGTCCGACCAGGGCATCGCGCTGGAACTGGAAGCCCACAACGTCGGCGACGTGGCAGCTCCTTTCAGCTGCGGCTGGCATCCCTACTTCCGCCTCGGCGACGAGGGCATTGAGCACCTCAAGCTGCACCTGCCGGCCCGCCGCGGCATCGCCACCGACGCCGAACTGATCCCGCTCGTCGACGGCGCCGCCTACCAGCCGCTGCATGCGCTGCCGGCCCTCGACTTCCGCCTGCCCTGGGCCATCGGCCATACGGTCATCGACGGTTGCGTCGCCGACCCGATCGCCGACGCCCACGGCATCGTGCTGACGCGCCTGCGCGACCCGCTCAACCGGCGCGCGCTGGAAGTCTGGCAACACGGCGGGCTGGTGCATCTATTCACCGGCGACACGCTGGCCCGCGACGGCCGCCGCGCGGTGGCCATCGAGCCGGTTTCAGCGATGACCGACGCCTTCAACCGCCCCGACTGCGCCGCCGCGATCCGCCTGCCGCCCGGCGGCAGCCACCGCTTCCGCTGTGGCGCCCGCTTCGCGCAGGGCTGAGACGCAACCCACACCTACAAATATCAGGAGACAAGCGTGCCCCACCGCAACACCAAGATCATCGCCACCCTAGGGCCGTCCAGCGCCGACGAAGCAAGCATCCGCGCCCTCGCCGAAGCCGGCGCCGACGTGTTCCGCCTCAATTTCAGCCACGGTAGCCACGACAACCACCGGGCCGTGCACGCCGCCATCCGCCGCGTCGAGGCCGCCCTCGGCCGCCCGCTCGGCATCCTCATGGATCTGCAGGGGCCCAAGCTGCGCCTCGGCACCTTCGCCAGCGGCAAGCCGAGCCTGGCCCGCGGCGACCGCATCCAGTTCGACCTGGACATCACGCCGGGCGACGCCCACCGGGTGTGCATTCCCCACCCGGAGATCATTGCCGCCGTGCGCCCCGGCGACACGCTGCTGATCGACGACGGCAAGATGCGCTTCCGCATCGTCGAGAAGGCCGGCGACGTCGTCACCGCCGAAGCGCTCACCGATGGCCTGCTGTCCGACCGCAAGGGCGTCAACGTGCCGTCCGTGGCGCTGCCCCTGTCGGCGATGACCGCCAAGGACCAGGCCGACCTGGCCTTCGGCCTCGAACTGGGCGTCGACTGGGTGGCCCTGTCCTTCGTGCAACGCCCCGAGGATCTCTTCGAAGCCCGCGCCATCATCGGCCAGCGTGCCTGGCTGATGGCCAAGATCGAGAAGCCCGCCGCGCTGGCCCATCTCGACGCCATCATCGCCGCCGCCGACGGGGTGATGGTGGCGCGCGGCGACCTGGGCGTGGAACTGCCGCCCGAGGAAGTGCCGGGCCTGCAGAAGCGCATCGTGCGGCGCTGCCGGGAGGCCGGCAAACCGGTGGTGGTGGCCACGCAGATGCTCGAATCGATGATCGAAGCCCCCGCACCGACCCGCGCCGAAGCCTCCGACGTGGCCACCGCCGTCTATGACGGGGTGGACTGCGTGATGTTGTCCGCCGAATCGGCCTCCGGCAAATACCCGCGGGAAGCCGTCGAGATGATGACCCGCATCATCGCCTGCACCGAGTCCGACCCGCTGCAGCGCCAGCTGATGGACGCCGTGCATGGCCGGCTGGAGCACAGCAGCACCGACGCCATCGGCGCCGCGATGCGCACCGTGGCCGGCGTGCTGCCGCTCGGCGCGACGGTGGCCTACACGTCCTCCGGCGCCACCACGCTGCGCCTCGCCAACCAGCGCCCGCGTGCGCCGATCCTCTCGCTGACGCCCGACGAACGCGTCGCCCGCCGCCTGGCCCTGGTGTGGGGCGTGCGCTCGCGCCTGTCCCGTCGCGTCGCGCCGACCACCACCGACCACGACGCCGCCATGCTTGCCGAGGCGGCCGAAGCCTGCCGCGACGAGGGCCTCACCCAGCCCAGCGACGCCTTCGTGCTGGCCGCCGGCGTGCCCTTCGGCACCCCCGGCAGCACCAACCTGCTGCGCGTGGTGCTGCCCGGCAGCGGCCCGCAAACCCAATCCCTATAAGACGACAGCCCACCAAAGGACACGACCATGACCCACACCGACGCCCGCGGCAATCTCAAGGAAAGCCTGCTCGCCCTCTTCCCCGAGGAACACCAGATCGCCGAGGACTGCCGCATCCTCTCCCCGCTGCACCAGCGCAGCATCCTGCTCGACGGCGAAATGCACGTGTGGAAGGGCGAGACCCGCCAAGTGCATTCCCCCATGTGCGTACGCGGCGCCGACGGCAGCCTGACCCACGTGGAGCTGGGCAGCTACCCGATGACCGGCACCGCCGAAGCCGACGCCGCGCTGGCCGCCGCCGAGCGCGCCTACGACCATGGCCGCGGCCAGTGGCCGACCATGTCGGTGGCCGAGCGCATCGACTGCGTGCAGAACTTCACCAACCAGATCATCGCCCGCCGCCGCGAGATCGTTAACCTGATTATGTGGGAGATCGGCAAGAGCCTGGCCGATTCCGAGAAGGAGTTCGACCGCACCATCGACTACATCAAGGCCACCATCGCCGAGCTCAAGCAGCTCGACAACGGCAACTCGCGCTTCCAGATCGTGGACGGCACCATCGCCCAGATCCGCCGCTCGCCGCTCGGGATCGTGCTGTGCATGGGCCCCTACAACTACCCGATGAACGAGACCTTCACCACCCTGATCCCGGCGCTGATCATGGGCAATGTGGTGGTCTTCAAGCCGCCGCGCTTCGGCGTGCTGCTCTACTACCCGATGCTGGAGGCCTTCCGCAGCGCCTTCCCGCGCGGCGTCATCAACATCGTGTACGGCCAGGGCAACGTGGTCGTGCCGCACGTAATGGCCTCCGGCAAGGTCAACGTGCTGGCCCTCATCGGCACCAGCAAGGTCGCCGACCAGCTCAAGAAGGCCCACCCCAAGTCCAACCGCCTGCGCGCCGTGCTGGGCCTGGAGGCCAAGAACGCGGCCATCATCCTGCCCGACGCCGACGTGGAGCTGACCGTCAAGGAATGCATCGCCGGCACCCTGTCCTTCAACGGCCAGCGCTGCACCGCCATCAAGATGATCCTGGTGCACCAGGCCATCGCCGAGCGCTTCCTGCGCCGCTTCTGCGAGGAGATCGGCAAGCTCAAGATCGGCATGCCGTGGGAAAAGGGCGTCACCCTCACCCCGCTGCCCGAAATGAACAAGGTCGCCTACATGAACGACTGCATCGTCGACGCCGTCGGCCAGGGCGCCCGCGTGCTCAATGAAGGCGGCGGCACCTCGGTGGAGACCCTGTTCTACCCGGCCGTGGTGTACCCGGTGAAGGAAGGCATGAAGCTCTACCGCGAAGAGCAGTTCGGCCCGGTGGTCCCGGTGGCGCCCTTCGAGGACATCGAGACCGCGCTGGAATACGTGATCAGCTCCGACCACGGCCAGCAGGTGTCCATCTTCGGCACCGACCCGGACCAGATCGCCAACCTCGTCGACCCGCTGGTGAACCAGGTGTGCCGCGTCAACATCAACTGCCAGTGCCAGCGCAGCCCGGACATCTTCCCCTTCACCGGCCGCAAGGACTCCGCCGAGGGCACCCTGTCGGTGCACGACGCGCTGCGCGCCTTCTCGATCCGCACCATGGTCGCCGCCAAGCAGACCGACGCCACCAAGACGCTGCTGGACGCCATCGTGCTCGGCCACAAGTCCAATTTCCTCAACACCCACTTCATCCTCTGAGCCGCAGGAGCCCATCACCGTGAGCAAGATCATCGACCTCATCGGCCGCGAAATCATCGACTCCCGCGGCAACCCCACCGTCGAATGCGACGTGATCCTCGACTGCGGCGCGGTCGGCCGCGCGGCAGTGCCCTCCGGCGCCTCCACCGGCAGCCGCGAGGCCATCGAGCTGCGCGACAAGGACCCGGCCCGCTACGGCGGCAAGGGCACCCGCCAGGCCGTCGCCCACCTGGAAGGCGAGATCCGCCGCGCGCTGGTGGGCCTGCCGGCCAGCGAACAGGTGCGCATCGACCAGACCCTGATCGCCCTCGATGGCACCGACAACAAGTCGCGCCTGGGCGCCAACGCCCTGCTCGCCGCGTCGATGGCCACCGCCCACGCGGCGGCCGCCGCCACCGGCCTGCCCCTCTACCGCTACCTGGGCGGAGCCGGCCCCATGCTCCTGCCGGTGCCGATGATCAACGTCATCAACGGCGGCGCCCACGCCAACAACAGCCTGGATCTGCAGGAGTTCATGATCGTCCCCACCGGCGCGCCGAGCTTCTCGGAAGCGGTGCGCTACGGCGCCGAGGTCTTCCACAGCCTCAAGCGGGTGATCGGCGAGCGCGGCATGAGCACCGCTGTCGGCGACGAAGGGGGTTTCGCCCCGTCCGTGGCCAGCAACGAGGCGGCGCTGGAGCTGATCCTCGAAGCCATCGACAAAGCCGGCTTCGTCGCCGGCAAGGACATCCACCTGGGCCTCGACTGCGCCGCCTCCGAGTTCTACCGGGACGGCCGCTACCAGCTGGCCGGCGAAGGCCGCAGCCTGAGCTCCGACGAGCTGGTGGACATGCTCGCCGGCTGGTGCGCCAAGTACCCGATCATCACCATCGAGGACGGCATGGCCGAGGACGACTGGGACGGCTGGGCCAGCCTCACCCGCGCCCTCGGCGACAAGGTGCAACTGGTGGGCGACGACCTCTTCGTCACCAACACCGCCATCCTGCGCGAAGGCATCCGCAAGGGCATCGCCAACTCCATCCTGATCAAGGTGAACCAGATCGGCACCCTCACCGAGACCATCGCCGCCATCGACCTGGCGCGCCGCCACGGCTACACCTCCATCGCCTCCCACCGCTCCGGCGAGACCGGCGACACCACCATCGCCGACCTGGCGGTGGGCCTGTCCACCGGGCAGATCAAGACCGGCTCCATGAGCCGCTCCGACCGCGTGGAGAAGTACAACCAGCTGCTGCGCATCGAACAGCAGCTCGGCGCCGCCGCCCGCTACCCCGGCCGCGATGCCTTTCCCCTCGCCGACCACTGAGACGGGCCCGCCATGAACGCCATCGATCCCCTCAAGGCGGCGGAGGGTCGCCTGCGCCGCGACATCCGCCAGCTCGGCCAGCTGCTCGGCGACACCGTGCGCGCCCAGCACGGCGAGGCCGCCTTCGAACTCATCGAGCGCATCCGCCGCCTGTCCACGGGTTTTCACCGGCTGGACGACGAGGCCCTGCGCCAGGAGCTGGCGGCCACGCTGGACGGCCTCAGCCCCGAGCAGACCACCCAGGTGGTGCGCGCCTTCAGCTACTTCTCGCAACTGGTGAACATCGCCGAGGACCAGGACCAGCTGCGCCGCCGCCGGGCCGCCCAGCTGGCCGGCGAGGCGCCCGCGCCGGGTAGCGTGGACGTCGCGCTGCGGCGCGCCTTCGACTCGGGCCTCGACACCGAGGCGCTGCGCGAGGTGTTCCAGAGCGCCGAGATCTCACCGGTGCTCACCGCCCACCCGACCGAAGTGCAGCGCAAGAGCATCCTCAACTGCCAGCAGGCCATCGCACGCCTGCTCGACGAGCGGGACCGCATGCAGCTCACGCCGGACGAGCAGGAGGCCAACGCGGACGCCCTGCGCCGCGCCGTGCTGACCCTGTGGCAGACGCGCATGCTGCGCTTCAGCAAGCTGTCGGTGATGGACGAGGTCAGCAACGGCCTCTCCTACTTCGACGCCACCTTCCTGACGGAACTGCCGCGCGTCTACGCCCGCCTGGAAGACCGCCTGGCCCGCGCGGAAGGCAAGAACGATGACGCGGACACGCCCGAGCTGCCCAGTTTCCTGAAAGTCGGCAGCTGGATCGGCGGCGACCGGGACGGCAACCCCTTCGTTACCGCCGAGGTGCTCGAAGAAGCCCTCGCCACCCAGGCCCGCCGACTGTTCGCCTGGTATCGGGAGGAAGTCTCCACCCTCGCCTCGCAACTGTCCGTCGCCGAGTTGCTGGCCGGCGCGTCCGACGCACTGCTGGCCCTCGCCGCCGCGTCACCGGACCGCTCGCCCCACCGCATGGACGAGCCTTACCGGCGCGCGCTGTCCGGCATCCTGGCGCGCCTCGCCGCCACCGAAGCGCAGCTACTCGGCCAAACAGCCCAAGACAACGCCGCGCCCTACGCCAGCCCCGCCGCGCTGGCCGACGACCTGCGCACCGTCCGCGACTCCCTGTGCGCCCACGGCTGCGCGCCGCTGGCCCGGGGCCGCCTGCGGCGCCTGCGCCGGGCGGTGGACGTGTTCGGCTTCCACCTCGCGCCGATCGACCTGCGCCAGAACTCCGACGTGCACGAGCGCGTCGTCGCCGAGCTGCTGGAAGCCGCCCATCCGGGCACCAGCTACCTGCGCCTGCGCGAGGGTGCCCGCATCGAGTTGCTGCTGGCCGAGATCGCCTCGCCGCGCCCGCTGCTGTCGCCCTACCGCAGCTACACCGCCGAAACCGAAGGCGAGCTGGCGATCTTCCGCGCCGCCCGCCAGGCCCACCTGCGCTACGGCCCGGCGGCGGTGCCCAACTGCATCATCTCCAAGACCGACGGCGTGTCGGACATGCTGGAAGTGGCCCTGCTGCTGAAGGAATGCGGCCTGCTGCACCCCGAGGATGGGCGGCTGGACATGAACATCATCCCGCTGTTCGAGACCATCGCCGACCTGCAGAACAGCGGCCCGGTGATGGACCGCCTGCTGTCCCTGCATCCCTACCGTCGCCTGCTGGCGTCGCGCAACGACACCCAGGAAGTGATGCTCGGCTACTCCGACAGCAACAAGGACGGCGGCTTCCTCACCTCCGGCTGGGAACTCTTCAAGGCCGAGACCGAGCTGGTGTCCGTGTTCGCCCGCCGCAACGTGCGCCTGCGCCTGTTCCACGGCCGCGGCGGCTCCGTCGGGCGTGGCGGCGGCCCGAGCTACCAGGCCATCCTGGCGCAGCCGAAGGGCGCCGTGCAGGGCCAGATCCGCCTCACCGAACAGGGCGAGGTGATCGCCGCCAAGTACGGCCGTCCGGAAGCCGGCCTCGCCAACCTGGAAGTGCTGGTCGCCGCCACGCTGGAAGCGAGCCTGCCCGGCGGCGGTGGCGATACGCCGCGCGCCGACTTCGTCGAGGCGATGGACGAACTCTCCGCCGCCGCCTTCGCCGCCTATCGGGCGCTGGTGTACGAGACCGACGGCTTCGAGCGCTACTTCCGCGAATCCACTGTGTTGGCCGAGATCGCCGACCTCAACATCGGCAGCCGCCCGGCGTCGCGCAAGCCATCCACCGCCATCGAAGACCTGCGCGCCATCCCGTGGGTGTTCAGCTGGGCCCAGTGCCGCCTGATGCTGCCCGGCTGGTTCGGTTTCGGCAGCGCGGTGGGCGCCTATCTCGCTGCCCATGGCGATGCCGGCCTCGCGCGCCTGCAGGCGATGCAGCGGGACTGGCCCTTCTTCGCCAGCCTGCTCGGCAACATGGAGATGGTCCTCGCCAAGAGCGACATCGCCATCGCCGGCCGCTACGCCGGGCTGGTGGAAGATCCGGCCCTCGCCGCCGCGATCTTCCCGCGCATCCAGGCCGAACACGCGGCCACCGTGGACGCCGTGCTGCGCATCACCGGCCAGGCGGAGCTTCTCGACGCCAGCCCGCAGCTCAAGGACGCGCTGCGCAACCGCTTCCCCTACCTGGCCCCGCTCAACCACGTGCAGGTGGAACTCCTGCGGCGCTACCGCCACGGCGACGACGACGAGCACATCCGCCGCGCCATCCGGCTATCCATCAACGGCATCGCCGCCGGCCTGCGCAATTCGGGGTGAGTCATGAACTTATATGACTACAAGGACTTCATCGGCTACATCGCCGCCGTTCTCACCACCGTCGCCTTCGTGCCCCAGGTGCTGCACACCTGGCGTACCCGCTCGGTGGATGACGTCTCCTTCGGCATGTACCTCGCCTTCACCACCGGCATCGGCCTGTGGCTGATCTACGGCATCCTCGAGAACTCCTGGCCGCTGATCCTCGCCAACACGCCTACCTTCGCGCTGGCGCTGAGCATCCTGGCGATGAAGGTTCGCTATGGCGGGCGACGCATGGACCCGAACTGACGCCGCCAACCCTTTCCCTCTCCCTCGTTGCCCTGATCGGTAAACACCGGTCAGGGTTTTTTTCAGCCTTGGGGATTGGCTTGCGGGCGGGACAGCCAGCGCAGGATCGTCTCGTAGAGGACATCCGGCACCACCGGCTTGGCAACGAAATCGTTCATGCCGACATCGAAACAGCTCTGCCGGTCTTCCTCGAAGGCATTCGCCGTCATCGCCAGGATCGGCGTATCGACGTTGAGCGAGCCGGCCCGGATCGCCTTGGTCGCATCGAGGCCGTTGAGGTTGGGCATCTGCATGTCCATCATGATCAGCTGATAGCGCTGCTGGCTGGCCATGGCCACCGCCACCTGGCCATCCTCTGCCAGATCGACCGCCAGTCCAGCGTCTTCGAGCAGGCTCCGCGACACATCCTGATTGACAGGCTCATCCTCCACCACCAGCACCTTCGCGCCACCATACACGTCGAGCAGGCGTTGGTCGGCGGGCGCCAGCGCGGCCAGCGCCGGTGCGGCAATGCCGTCTGCAGGGGCTTTGTCGAGCCGCACCGTAAACCAGAAGTTGCTGCCTTCGCCGCTCTCGCTGTGGACACCGATCTCGCCGCCCATCATATGGACGAGCCGCTTGCTGATCGCCAGGCCGAGGCCCGTGCCCCCATACCGGCGGGTGATCGAGGTATCCGCCTGCTCGAAGGCGGTGAATAGCTTCTCCTGATGCTCGGCCGCGATGCCGATGCCGGTATCGATGACGTTCCAGCGCAGCAGCAGGCCGTCCGGCGTTTCCTCGGCGATCCGGCACCGCAGGGTGATGGACCCCGCCGCAGTGAACTTGACCGCGTTGCCGGCCAGGTTGAGGAGAATCTGTTCCAGGCGCATCGGATCGCCAATCACGCCAAGGTTTTGGCAGGCCGGCAGCGAAATCGATGTTGAGCTGGAGACCCTTCTCCGTCGCCTTGTGGCCCACCAGGCTGGCCACGTTCTCGATGGCCTCACCGAGGCGGAAGCGGGCGTGCTCGAGCGTCAGGCAACCGGCTTCGATCTTGGAGATGTCCAGGATGTCGTTGATGACGTTCAGCAGGTGCCGCGAAGCCACGTCCACCTTCCCGAGCTGGTCCTTCAGCTTCGCGTCGGCCGCATGGCGCAGGGCCAGCCGGGTCATGCCCATGATGGCGCTCATCGGCGTGCGCAGCTCGTGGGACATGTTCGCCAGGAAGGTGCTCTTGGCCCGGCTGGCCTCCTCCGCGCGCTGCTTGGCCAGCAGCAGGGTTTCCTCGGAACGCTTGCGCACCAGCAGGTTCTGGATCCGCGCCTTCAGCTCCAGCGGCAGGATGGGCTTGGCCACGTAGTCATCGATGCCGAGATGGAATAGTTCGATGCGCCGGGCCGCGTTGTCGAAAGCCGTGGTGGCCAGGATCAGGATGTTTCCCAGTGGCGCCGGCTGGCGCCGGATCCGGTTGATGAAGCGCGATCCGGTCATGTGCCCGCCGAGCACGATGTCGCAGATCAGGATGTCGTAGCTCTTCTCGCGGACGGCGTCCCAGGCGTCGTCGGCCGAATCGAAGGCATCGACCTCCATTCCCCATTCCCGCATCTGGGCGCACAGGTGCAGTTGCTGGTCGTGCGCATCCTCCACGTACAGTGCGCGGCACGGCATCTGGCCATGCACCTTGAGGAAGCGGCGCAGGAAGGTGACCAGCTCCTCCACGTCCTGCTTTCGGAACAGCTCGGTGGCGCCGGCATGGCTGGCGGCTTCGGCCAGCTCCGACGAGGGGCTGGCGGTGAGGATCACGATGGGCTCGTAAGGGGCCACCTGCGGCTCGCGCAGCTTGCGGGACAGCTCGGTCCCTTCCCCGTCGGCCAGCTGCCACGCCACGATGAAACAGTGGAAGGACTCCTTCGCCACCGCCTCCAGCGCTTCGGCAATGCTCCTGACCAGGACGATTCGAACACTCTCGTCACCCAAGGCGTTGTTGAGGATGTCCCGGTACAAATGTCCGTTGTCGGCCAACAGAATGTTGATAGCCATGAATGCCGTTAATACGCGCAGTGCCCTGAATGGGCAGCAAGCATATTCCATTGGCGCGGGACGTGTGACGCTTTGAGCATCGGGGCGCGATGCGGTCTGTGAACTTCTGCATGAACCCAGGCTGCCTTGCCGGACTTCCTGACGCCGCCCTCCTAGCAGCCAGCCTCACACGGTCTTTCGGTAGGCACTGAACTCTTTACCGAAATGGTGATCACTGTCCCGCAGGAAGCACGCGGATCAAGAGACCGCCGGAACCCGACCCGTGTTTCCGCACGCTGCAGCTTGATAACTGATCATAAATAGAGGAGTCCTGCATGTTGAAGTTGAAAGGCGCGCTCGGCCTGCTGGCCGCGGGCGTTCTCGTCTCGATGAGTCCGCTCGCCCTGGCCCACGGCGATGTCACGCCCCACCCCATCGATACCTCGGCACTCAAGCAGCTCGGCACCACCTGGGCCGACGCCAACCCTTACCGGGGTGACAAGCAGGCGGCGGCCGTTGGCGCCGAAGGCTATATGCACAACTGCGCCGGCTGCCACGGCCTCAATGTCATCACCGGCGGCGTCGCACCCGACCTGCTCAAGCTCGACGCGGACTGTCTGGACATGGACTCCAAGGAACAACAGGAAGCCTGCCTGAAGGACACCGACGCCTACTTCAAGGAAGTCACCCTGTCCGGTAAGAAGAACAGCGAAGGCCGCTACACGATGCCCGCCTACAGCGCCGTCTTCACCCAGGAAGCCGTCTGGGCCCTCAAGGCCTACGTGGACGCCCGCACCCACGAGGAACTGCACAAGTAAGCCCCCGGCAACACCCCTCGCCCCGGCACGGACAACACCCCGGCCAAGGCGAAACCTTGCAACGGACGGAGCACGAAGACCTCCCCGCCCCGCAAGCGCTTCATTCAATCCCCGGGCCTTGATCAGCACCGCTTGATCAAGGCCTTTTCACATCCAAAGAAGACCTTTGGCGCGCGTGAGATCAATGGGCACGCGTGCACGTTGAAGTACCAGCGGTGCACGAAGAGCTTCAGGGTGGTGAAGTTGAATGTTGGGCCCTGTGCCTTGTGCCCCGATCGGCCTGTGCTATATCTAATCAATATGCTGCCGGTGTGCCCATATTTCATAGGAGGCGATACAAGCTCCATTGTACTTACTTGAGTACCGCAGCCGGCTTGGCTTCTGCCGCCGCAAGAGCTTCACGGGAGGATTCGTACGTTGTACTCACACACCTCTTGCACGAAGTGACGAGAGGTGGTCGTAACAACAGGAGAGATTTGATGAAGCCCAGTTTGATGCGTTTGCTGAATAACTGTATTTCGGTTGCGATTGGACTTGTGGCCGCACCAACGATCGGTCATGCGGTGATAATCCCAACGTCGGCGCTCTATTCAGATGTCGTGACCAGTTCTGGTGTGCAGGGTTCGGCCTCCGATAGTTCAACCGTGTCGTACACAAATGGCCCATTGCATTCGTATGCTTCAACCAGCTTTGGCGTCAATCGTGCTTATGCCCAAGCAACAGGTCCTGGGGCAGTCGGGGCCAATTCTGTTTGGTATGACAGCTTTTCGTACAATGGCGCCGCGGGCCCCACGGCCACTGTCAATTACAGTGTTGTTCTGACCGGCAGCAACCTTCGAGGGGCGGGCGCAGGGGGCTTGGGTGGGGGCGAATACGATCTCGTCCGTTACCAATCGCACAACAGCGTTTCAACACTGTTGTCCTGGATCGAAGTGCCAGACAACGCCAGTCATTTGAGTTTGCTGGGCCCCAGCGCGGCATTGCTCGGGTTCGCCAATCTCGATTCGCCAGGAAATTACGACTTGCTCTTCAGCGGCTCCTTTTCTATTGCGGCAGGTGAAACCTGGTACATTGCGAGCATATTATCGGCGGGTGCCGATACGGACCAAACCCTCGATTATGCGCACTCCGCTCATTTTGGCATCTCGACCACAAATGGCGCCGTAATCGACGCGGCCTCTGGCAACCAGTACCCGACTTCAGTCTCGACGGTTCCGGAGCCCGCCACACTCACATTGTCCTTAGTGGCGTTGGGCGTGCTAGGCATGCGTCGTAGTGCTCGCATGGGCTAAACCGGTATTGGATGGATGCGCACAAGGCGGGGCCAGCCAATGGCCCCGCCTCCGGTTGTCAGGCTTGACGCATCTTGCGTGCTCCACGATGATGGCGACTGGCATTTTTCTCGCACCGGCACGTCCGGAGCAAAAAACCACGCAGCGCAAGCCTATTTCCCATCACCATGCGGGCGGTGGGCAGAAGCAGGGACGACTCTGCTTCTCGCACTTCATCGGGGACGGCCCCATATGCATGGGGAACCCAGATGAACTGGATCGCACTCTTCGTCGCCGGCCTGCTTGAAGTGATATGGGCCATCGGCCTCAAATACACCGAAGGCTTCACCCGCCTGTGGCCTTCCATCGGCACCGCACTGGCCTTCCTGCTGAGCCTCGGCCTCCTCGGCTGGGCCATGCGCGATCTCCCCGTCGGTACGGCCTATGCAGTGTGGGTCGGCATCGGTGCTGTCGGCACTGCCATCGTCGGCATGGCCCTCCTCGGCGAACCCGCCTCCCTCCCCCGCATCCTCAGCCTCGGCCTCGTCGTTGCCGGCATCGTCGGCCTCAAGCTGTCTTCGCCAGGGTGACATCAAGCACCGCGCTCAACGAATGTCGACGGGCGCGGGAAAGATCCACCGGCGTGCCCATTGATCGTGCGCGGACGCACATCACATCGTGGCTCGCGCACATTGAATGCGGCGCACTGCGTAGTCGATGTTTACGCCCGCAATGTCTTTGTTCACCGCAGCGAATGCTTAAGTCACACCAGCGCACTCGATGCTGAGCGGTGCTGGAAGCGTGACGACTCAGCAGTATTCAATGCTGCGTGCCGCCTATCGTGGATTGGGCTGGGGTTATTGAGTCGGCACTTGTGAACATGCAGATGTACAACGCCACCTTGCAGTGGGCAGGCTGCAACATGACATGTTTGCGGGGCGACGAACGTCTGGGGCTCCGTGAGAGGGAGGCTCGCCCTGCGGGTTGAAACAGGGCGATAGTAAGTATCATGCTTTGACGGAGGCAGACTCTCTCCACGGGCCGTCAGGGGGGCCTAGCATGTAGGTCCCATTCTAGAATGCGTTGGATGCACTTTCAAAAGCCGTCTCCCCATAGTGTCGGCGCGCGTTTAAGTTTGACTACCTGTGCGCGTTGAATTTTGACCAGGTGTGATAGCCACCTGGCAT
>JAFEDK010000020.1:59741-69058 GCA_018241665.1 Pseudomonadota bacterium | reverse complement strand
TGTAAAAAACACAGGGTACGGCTCAGTTTCTGTGGGGGCGAATTCATTCGCCCTCTGCGCGTGCCTCAAGCACCGCGGGCGAATGAATTCGCCCCCACAGGAATCCCCCACAGGAATCCCCCACAGGAATCCCCCACAGGAATCCCCTACGGGGCTGTCGCTTCAGCTGCCCGGCTGCAGGCCGATCTGCTCCATGAACCAGTCCTTGAAGCGGATCAGCGCTTCGTCGTCCGCCCTGTCCTCGCGATAGGCGAGGTAGTGGCGCGTCTCCTCCAGCACCACCTCCTCCTCGACCGGCCGGGTCAGCCGTCCCTGGGCGATCAACGGGGCCACCAGGTGGTCCCAGCCCAGGGTCACGCCCTGGTCGTTGAGCACCATCTGGATCAGCAGGTTGTAGTCATTGGCGTTGAAATGGCGCAGGCCCTTGCGCAGCCGGTCTTCGACGTCCAGCTGGTGCATGGCCAGCCACACGCCCCAATCCACGTGCTCGGCAACCTGCGACCGCCCATAGGGGCTGAGGTTGAGCAGCACGCCATCCTGCAGCCCTTCCAGCGTCCGGATCTCCGGGTGGGCCTCCAGATAGGCTGGCGAGCACACCGGGTAGATCCGGTCGTGGAATAGCGGCCGGCTGACATAGCCGTCCCGCACCCGCGACAACATCTTGGTGATGAAGACATCCGGCTGGATCCCGGGCTCCAGGGACAGAAAGTTCTGCGTCGTGACCAGATTGAGGTCGATGTCCGGGTGGGCCTGGAAGAAGCCGGGCAAGCGGTGCGACATCCACAGCGCCGAGAAGGCCGGCGAGCAGCACAGGGTCAGCGTCGGCCGGGAGGTGTTGCCGTAGTCCTTGCGGATGCGCGCCGCGGCCTGCGCAATATTGATGAAGGACAGCTGGGCCGCGTCGAAGAAGATGGACCCGGCGGTGGTCAATTCGACCGAGCGCCCGACGCGCTTGAACAGCTCGGTGTCGAGGTGCTCCTCGAGTTCGCGGATCTGCCGGCTGATTGCGGCCTGGGTGACGCACAGGGTTTCGGCGGCGCGCGTGAAGCTCTGGTAACGCGCGGCTGCGACGAAGCACTTCACCGCCCTCAGCGAAGGCATCTTGAGCAGCGTCTGGTCGGGGGGGGCGTGCTTGTTCATAACATCAGGTTATCAATAACTTGAAAGAAACGTCGTTTGTGCCCGGATAGCGGCCTATCTAGACTTCACCATAAGAAAACCAACAAAAGACATTAAGCACCTTTATTTACGCTAACCGAAAGTCCCCGCCGGCGAAAGTCCAACTTTCCTATTGAGGACAAAAGCCTGGCCGGTGGCCGAGCAGCCCGGAAGCGGAACAGGAGGAGTCGATACCGTATCCATCCAATTTTTGGTGGAGAGGCCCCGTATTGCCCGCAAATAGGGAAATGGGCTTTTCCGATCAATAGCCAGATAGCGGTGAATGCTTCATTGCAGCATCCATAGCGCCCCTTCCGAAAAGGGAGACGCCTGCGGAAGCCGTCACCGGAAAAAGCCGAGACCGCGAAATGATAAAAGTAACTTCCACACCTGCCGATGACCAGAAATGTGGCTGGTTTCATTTAAGCAAACCCCGCCGGGTAAAACCACGCCACGCCGGCGACACGAAAGCCCGTTGGGTGGTGGTCGGGGCGGGTTTCACCGGCCTGGCCGCCGCCCGGCAACTGGCGCTGAATTTCCCGAATGAGGAAATCGTGCTGATCGAGGCGCAGGAAGTGGGTTTCGGCACCTCGGGTCGCAACGCCGGCTTTGCCATCGATCTGCCCCACGATATCGGTGCCGAGGACTACATCGGCGATCTCGACATCGCCAAGACGACCCTGCAGCTCAATCTGCTCGGGCAATCCATCCTCCGCTCGCTGGTGGACGAATACCAGATCGACTGCCAGATGCGCGCCTCCGGCAAATACCAGGCGGCCATCGAAGATCGCGGTATTGCGGTGCTCGACGCCTACCGGCGCGGCCTCGACAAGCTCGGCCAGCCGTATGAAGTGATCTCGGGCCAGGACCTGCCCGATCACATCGGCACCTCGTTCTACCGCAAGGCCTTGTTTACGCCGGGCACCATCCTGCTGCAGCCGTCGGCGCTGGTGAAAGGGCTCGCCGACAGCCTGCCGCCGAATGTGACGCTGTATGAAAACACCGCGATCACCGAGGTCGAGTACGGCGAAAAGACGGTGCTGTGCCACAGCAATGGCCGGATCACGGCGGACAAGCTGGTGCTCACCAACAACGCCTTCGGCATGCGCTTCGGCTTTCTGCAGCGCACGATGCTGCCGGTCTTCCTGTATGCCAGCCTGACCCGCCCGCTGACCGAGGACGAGCAGGCGCGCCTGGGCGGCAAGCCCTTCTGGGGCGTCATCCCGGCGGACCCGGCCGGCAGCACGCTGCGCCGCACCCACGACAACCGCCTGCTGGTGCGCAACAGCTTCAGCTTCAATCCGGACGGGCGCCCCCGGCCGGAATACCTGGAGCGTTTCGTCAAGAAGCACCGTACTTCTTTCGAACGGCGCTTTCCGATGCTGCCCGATGTGGAATTCGAATACACCTGGAGCGGGTCGCTGGCGCTGTCCCAGAACCACCAGGGCTTTTTCGGGCAATTGGCGCCCAATGTATATGGCGCATTGTGCTGCAACGGCCTGGGCGTCACCCGCGGGACGGTCACCGGCACATTGCTGGCCAATTGGCTGGCCGGCCAGCGCAGCGAGCTGATCGATTTCCTGCTGTCGTCGCCGGGGCCCAACAAGACGCCGCCGGAGCCTTTCCTGTCGATCGGCGTGAATGCCGCCCTGTGGTGGGCGCAGCGCAAAGCCGGAATGGAGGCGTGACGGCAAAAAAAAAATAGAAGAGGGTGGTTTCAATAGTACGAATCCGAAACGGATCATCAGGAGACAAAGAATGACAATGAGCAAAACGATTTCTTCCATTGAGGATGTGCCCCTCAATGGCTTTCACCAGCTGCTGACCATTCGCTCCGGCGGCGGCTGGCTGCTCGACGGATATGTGCTGAGCATCATCGGCGTGGCCATGGTGCAGCTTTCGGCGGCGCTGGGCCTGGGCAGTTTCTGGGAGGGCATGGTGGCGTCCTCCGCGCTGATCGGGATCTTCTTCGGCGGCTTCCTCGGCGGTACGCTGACCGGCCGGCTGGGGCGCCAGAAACTGTATTTCGTCGGGCCGATCATTTTCGTGCTGTGCTCCATCGCGCAGTTCTGGGCCAGCTCGGGCCTGGAGCTGTTCGCCTTCCGCTTCCTGATCGGCATCGGCGTGGGCTTCGAATACACGGCGGCCGGCGCGCTGCTGGTGGAGTTCATGCCGACCAAGTACCGCGGCCCGCGGCTGGCGATGCTGACGATCCTGTGGTTCGCCGGTGCGGCGCTGGCCTATATCGTCGGCAACATCATCCTCAGCAGCGGCGATCCCAACGCGTGGCGGCTGGTGCTGGCCAGCCC
This sequence comes from Pseudomonadota bacterium, assembly GCA_018241665.1. Classification (GTDB taxonomy): domain Bacteria; phylum Pseudomonadota; class Gammaproteobacteria; order Burkholderiales; family Rhodocyclaceae; genus Zoogloea. The sequence continues at coordinate 65,591 of JAFEDK010000020.1, read as the reverse complement.
GGCGGTGATCGGTGCGCTGTTGCTGGTGCTGCGCATCGGTACGCCGGAGTCGCCGCGCTGGCTGCTCAGCAAGGGCCGCGCCGCCGAAGCCGAGCGCGTCATCAAGAAGGTCTACGGCCCGTCGTTCTCCCTGCGCAACCTGCCCGAGCAACCGGCCGAAAAGAAGATGTCCATCGGCGACCTGCTGCACTCCGGCTACGGCAAGCGGATGCTGTTCGTGGCGGTGTTCTGGAGCTGCTCGGTGATCCCCGTCTTCGCCGTCTATGCCTTCGCGCCGAAGGTGCTGCAGGCCCTCAACCTGAAGGGCGACTGGGCTTCGTACGGCTCGGTGCTGATCACCGTGCTGTTCGTCGTCGGCTGCCTCATCGCAACCCGCCTGATCAACGTGATCGGCCGCCGCAGCATGGTGATCCACAGCTTCCTGTGGTCCGGTCTGGCGCTGGTCGCGCTGGGCAGCTTCTCCAACGGCGCCGAGCTGCTGGTGCTGGTGCTGTTCGGTGCCTACGCGGTGTTCATCGGCGGGGCGCAGGTGCTGCAGCTGGTCTATCCCAACGAGCTGTTCCCCACCGAGATCCGTTCGCTGGCGGTCGGCATGGGCGCCTCCCTGTCCCGCGTCGGCGCGGCGATCGGAACCTACCTGGTGCCCATCTCGCTGCAGGCCTTCGGTATCGGCAACACCATGTTCGCGGCGGCGGCGGTAACCCTGCTGGGCCTGCTGGTGTCCCTGGCGCTGGCCCCCGAGACCCGTTCCCTGAGCCTGCAGGAAGCGGCTTCCCTGAACCGCTGAAATCTTGATCAGGCGCCCGCCGCGCAGGCCGTGGCGGGCGCCATCCCCCCGGAAACCCAATTTCTCATCAATGGAGAGACCATCATGAAATTCGAAGGCATCTATACCCCCGCGATCACCCCGCTGAGCGCTGACGGCCAGATCGACAAGACCGCGTTTGCCGAAGTGCTGGAGTCCCTGATCGACGCCCAGGTCCACGGCATCATCATCGGCGGCTCCACCGGCGAGTACTACGCCCACACCGCCCAGGAGCGCTTCGAGCTGGGTGCGCTGGCCAAGGAAGTGATCGGCACGCGCCTGCCGCTGATCATCGGCACCGGCGCCGTGCGCACCGAGGATTCGGTCGAATACGCCAAGGCCGCCAAGGCCATCAAGGCCGACGCCATTCTGGTCGGTTCGCCGCCGTATGCGCTGCCCACCGAAAAGGAAAACGCCGCTCACGCGCTGGCCATCGATAAGGCCGCCGGCCTGCCGATCATGCTCTACAACTACCCCGGCCGCATGAGCGTGTCGATGGGCCGTGAGTTCTTCGAGACGGTGCTGGCGGCGTCGACGAACTTCGTCGCGATCAAGGAGAGCTCGGGCCAGGCCGCCCAGCTGCACATGCTGGCGCGGGACTTCCCGGCCCTCGACATCTCCTGCGGCTGGGACGACCAGGCGCTGGAGTTCTTCGCCTGGGGCGCGCGCAGCTGGGTGTGTGCGGGTTCCAACTTCATCCCCCGCGAGCACGTCGCGCTGTATGAAGCCTGCGTCGTCGAGAAGGACTTCGACAAGGGCCGCCGCATCATGAGCGCGCTGCTGCCGCTGATGGATTTCCTCGAAGGCGGCAAGTTCGTGCAGTCCATCAAGTTCGGTTGCGAAGTGAGCGGCCTGCGCCCCGGTGGCGTGCGTGCGCCGCTGCAGGGGCTCGAAGACGGCGAAAAGCAGGCCCTGCGGGCGATCATCGCCGCGCTGAAGGCCGAGATCGCCGCCATCACCGAAGGGGCCCGCTGATGGCCGGCCTTCTGAGCGCCGCCGAATACGCGGCCCTGGCCGGGCAGCTGCGGCTGCCGTCGCAGGCCTTCATCGACGGCGCTTTCCGTCCCGCCATCTCGGGCAAGACCTTCGAGACCCTCAACCCGGCGACGGGCGAGGTGCTGACCGAGATCGCCGCCTGCGACGAGCGGGACGTGGATCTGGCGGTGGCCAGCGCCAAGGCCGCCTTCGACGACGGGCGCTGGCAGCGCCGTTCGCCCGGCGAGCGCAAGGCGACCCTGCTGCGCTTCGCCGACCTGCTGGAAGCGCATGCCCACGAGCTGGCCGTGATGGAGAGCCTGGACAGCGGCAAGCCGATCCGGGAATGCCAGAACACCGACATCCCCGAGGCGATCCACACGATCCGCTGGCACGCCGAGCTGATCGACAAGGTCTATGACAGCACCGCGCCGGTGGGCGCCAATGCGCTGGCGCTGGTGGTGCGCGAGGCCATCGGCGTGGTCGGCCTGGTGCTGCCGTGGAACTTCCCGCTGCTGATGCTGGCCTGGAAGATCGGCCCCTCGCTGGCGGCGGGCTGCTCCATCGTCGTCAAGCCGGCCAAGGAAACCACCCTGACCGCGCTGCGCGTGGCCGAGCTGGCCCACGAGGCGGGCATTCCGGCGGGCGTCTTCAGCGTGCTGCCCGGCGGCGGCAAGGAAGTCGGCGAGCCGCTCGGCCGCCACATGGACGTCGCCATGGTCAGCTTCACCGGCTCGACGGCGACCGGCCGGCTGTTCCTCAAGTACGCGGCCGACTCGAACCTGAAGCGCATCGTGCTCGAATGCGGCGGCAAGAACCCCGCCGTGGTGATGCAGGACGTTGAGGATCTCGACGTCGTCGCCCAGCACGTCGTCAATGGCGCCTTCTGGAACATGGGCGAAAACTGCTCGGCCTCGTCGCGGCTGATCGTCCATGCGGACATCAAGGACGAACTGCTGGCGCGCATCGGCGTGCATATGCGCGACTGGAAGATGGGCAATCCCCTCGATCCGGAGCACCGGCTCGGCGCGCTGGTCAGCGAGGCCCATTTCCAGAAGGTGCGCTCCTACCTCGAGCAGGCGGCGGTCGAGAAGCTGCACGTGGCCTTCGGCGGCGACACCCAGGGCGGGATCTTCGTCGAGCCGACGGTGGTCGATGGCGTGGGCCCGGACAGCCGGCTGTTCCAGGAGGAGATCTTCGGCCCGGTCCTGGCGGTCACCACCTTCACCGGCATCGACGAGGCCATCGCGCTGGCCAACGACTCCGTCTATGGGCTGGCGGCGGCCGTTTATACGAGCTCGCTGAACCACGCGCTGCGCCTGTCCCGCGAGATCCGCGCCGGTGTGGTCACGGTGAACTGCTTCGGCGAAGGGGACATCACCACGCCTTTCGGCGGCTACAAGGAGTCCGGTTTCGGCGGGCGCGACAAGTCGATCTGGGCGCACGACCAATACACCGAGATCAAGACCATCTGGATCGATCTGGCGGATCGCTCAGGCAGCCGCTGAGCGACACCGGCGCCATGCCCGGCATCCGGCCGGGTATGGCGCTCCGCAAAGACCCAGTACGATCAGACCTTTTTTCCCGACGCGCAGCCGCCGGCGGGATGAGCAGAATCCTTCTGCCAGGACGACACGCACATGCAAGCAGGCGACATCAAACGCAGGAACAAATCAACGCTCATCGGGCTCATCGCGATCCTGTTGTGGAGCTCCATCGTCGGTTTGATCCGTGGCGTCAGCGAGAGCTTCGGGGCCACCGGCGGGGCGGCGCTGATCTACTCCGTGGCGTCGGGGCTGCTGCTGCTCACCGTCGGTTTTCCTAAGGTCCGGGAGTTTCCGCGGCGCTACGTGATCTGGGGAAGCCTGCTGTTCGTGTCCTACGAGCTGTGCCTGTCCCTGTCCATCGGCTATGCGCAAAGCGGGCGGCAGGCCATCGAGGTCGGCATGGTCAATTACCTGTGGCCGACCTTCACGATGCTGTCCGCCATCCTGTTCAACAAGCAGAAGTCCAACCTGCTGATCGTGCCCGGCTTCCTGCTGTCCATCGTCGGCATCTGCTGGGTGCTCGGCGGCGGGCAGGGGCTGGACCTGCCCGGCATGGTGGACAACGTGCAGGCCAACCCCCTCAGCTACGGGCTGGCCTTCACGGGTGCGGTGATCTGGGCCGCTTACTGCACGGTGACCAACCGCATCGCCGGCGGCAAGAACGGCATCACGCTGTTCTTCATGCTGACCGCGCTGGTGCTGTGGGGCAAATACCTGGCCATGGGCGGCGAGGCGATGACCCTCAGCCTGCATGCCTTCATCTACCTGGCGATGGCCGCCTCGGCGATGGGCTTCGGCTACGCGGCGTGGAACGTCGGCATCCTGCACGGCAACGTCACCATCCTGGCCGGCGCCTCGTACTTCATCCCGGTGCTGTCTGCCGCGCTGGCCGCCACGCTGCTGCATGCGCCGCTGTCTCTGTCCTTCTGGCAGGGCGCGTCGATGGTCTGCGCGGGGTCGATCCTGTGCTGGCTGGCCACCCGCGGGCCACGTCCGAAGACGCGCCTGAGCAGCCAGAGCTGACGCCTATCCGGCAAGCCTAGGGCGTCCCCGGAGCTTCTGCCGGGAGGCGCCCCCCTGAAACGCATCCGGCCTTCAGGCCGCCAGACCCAGCCCCGCACCGGGGGTGGCAGGCTCCCCTTTGCCGCAAAAAACGGGGCCGGCCGAGCATTACCCGCAGCAATCCACAAAAATGAAAGAGGAGACAATCATGAAACACTCACCGATCCGCCTGCGGGTGCTGCCCGCCGCCCTTGCCGCCGGCCTGCTGGTGCTGGGGAATGCGCCGGCCCTGGCGGACGACGCCGCCGTCGCACCGCTCGACTCCGCCGGCAAGCTCAAGATCGGCGGCGCCCTGCGGGCCCGCTACGATTACACCTTCGACAATGCCAACAACGTCAGCAAGCTGAGCTTCGACACCTTCCGCATCGACGTCAATTACGACTCGCCGACCCTCTACGGCGCGGCCCAGTACCGTTTCTACGGCAGCGCCTATCCCTACGATTACACCAAGGAGGTCGGGCGCATCAATTTCCCGACCTTCGCCTGGCTCGGCTACAAGGTGAGCGAGGACACGCGCGTCGTCGCCGGCCTCAACCAGATCCCGTTCGGCTTGCTGCCCTTTGTCAGCAGCACCTTCTACCAGACCCTGGTCAACAACATCGGCCTGGAAGAGGTCTACAACCTGGGTATCAAGCTGCAGCACAAGTCCGGCGCCTGGGACATGCAGCTCGGCTTCTATCCCCGCGACGGCGGCAACTGGGCGGGAACGTCGAAGGACGGGGACCGCTATTCGGTGAACGTGGTGCATGCCGACAACTCGCTCAGCGGCGGCAGCAACAACCGGGAACGCAACCAGCTGGTCGGCCGCGCGGCCTATACCTTCCAGCACTCCGACAGCGCGCGCTCCGAGCTCGGCGTGTCGGCGCTGCACTCGACGCTGCACAACGCCGACACTAACGAGGACGGTTCGCGCAACGCCTACGCGCTGCACTACGGCGGCAAGTTCGGTGCGTTTGGGGTGATGGCCGAGGCCGGCCGGCAGAACATGACACCGCGCAACCCGTCGGCGACGGGCGACCGGACGGTGACTTTCGGCGCCTACGACGGCTCCTTCAACGTGGCGGCCAAGGGCAACTTCTACTCGGCCGAAGCCAGCTACGTGCTGCCGTGGAGCTTTAAGGCGGTCAGCAACATCACGCCCTATCTCAACTACAGCACCTTCACCAAGGACGACGCCGGCTTCCGCAATTCCCAGCGCGTCATCGCCGGCGCCAGCTTCACGGCCGGCCCGCTGTTCATCTACACCGAGATGCGTTGGGGCAAGAACGACCCCTACACCGGCGACTACGCCAACGGCGCCGCCGCGGGCGGGGACAATGTGTGGAAGAAGGCTTTCTACGCGAACATCGGCTATTACTTCTGAGTGACCGCATGACTGTGGGGGCGAATTCATTCGCCCTCCGCAGGTGGATCAAGCACCGCGGGCGAATGAATTCGCCCCCACAGGGCACCCCCACAGGG
>JAFEDK010000020.1:49978-59624 GCA_018241665.1 Pseudomonadota bacterium | reverse complement strand
CCCCCACAGGGCACCCCCACAGGGGACGGGGCTTCGGTCAGCCTGCCTCGACCACCGTCAGCGCGGTCATGTTGACGATCCGCCGGACGGTGGCGGTGGGGGTCAGGATGTTCACCGGTTTGGCGGTGCCGAGCAGGATGGGGCCGACGGTGAGGTTGTCGCCGGCGGCCACCTTCAGCAGGTTGAAGGCGATGTTGGCGGCGTCCAGCGTTGGCATCACCAGCAGATTGGCCTGGCCCTTGAGGCGCGAGCCGGGAAAGGTGGCGAGGCGGATCTGCTCGTCCAGCGCCGCGTCGCCGTGCATCTCGCCTTCCACTTCGAGCTGCGGCGCGCGCTGTTCGAGGAGAGCCAGGGTATGGCGCATCTTCTTCGCGCTGGGCGTGTCGGCGGTGCCGAAGGTGGAGTGGGACAGCAGCGCCACTTTCGGTTCGATGCCGAAATTGCGCATCTCCTCGGCGGCCAGCAGCGTCATGTCGGCGAGCTGTTCGGCGGTCGGGTCGTAATTGACGTAGGTGTCGGCGATGAATACCGTGCGCCCCGGCAGCATCAGCAGGTTCATCGCGGCGTAGTTCGGCACGCCGGGGCGGCGGCCGATGACGTTCTCGACGTACTCCCGGTGGGTCTCGTGGCGGCCCGAGGTGCCGCAGACGAGGCCGTCGGCGTAGCCCAGCTCGACCATCAGCGCGCCGAACAGCGTGGACCGGCGGCGCACCTCGCGGCGGGCGTAGTCGGGCGACACGCCCTTGCGTTCCATCTTGCGGTGGTAGGCCTGCCAGAACTCGTCGAAATGGGCGCGGCCGAAGGCACTGTCGGCGCCGTCGATAATCTCGAAGTCGGCGTGCTCGCGGATGCGCAGCCCGGCGGACTCGATGCGCTGCAGGATCTCCTCGCGCCGCCCGATCAGCAGCGGGCGGGCCAGCCCCTCGTCGCGGACTACCTGCACGGCGCGCAGCACGCGCTCGTCCTCGCCCTCGGCGAAGACGATGCGCTTGGGGGCGTTCTTGGCCTGGGTGAACACCGGCTTCATGATCAGGCCGGAGTGGTAGATGAAGGCGTTGAGGCGCTCCAGGTAGGCCGGCCAGTCGCTGATCGGGCGCGTCGCCACGCCGGAATCCATGCCGGCCTGGGCCACCGCCGGGGCGATCTTGACGATCAGGCGCGGGTCGAAGGGCTTGGGGATCAGGTATTCCGGACCGAAGGCGGCGACCTTCTCGCCGTAGGCCGAGGCGACCACCTCCGACTGCTCGGCGCGGGCCAGTTCGGCGATGGCGCGCACGGCGGCCATCTTCATCTCCTCGGTGATCGTCGTCGCGCCCACGTCCAGCGCGCCGCGGAAGATGAACGGGAAGCACAGCACGTTGTTGACCTGGTTCGGGTAGTCAGAGCGGCCGGTGCAGATGATCGCGTCGTCGCGCACCGCCTTGACCTCTTCCGGCAGGATCTCCGGCGTCGGGTTGGCCAGCGCCATCACCAGCGGCCGGGCCGCCATCCGCGCGACCATCTCCGGCTTCAGCACGCCGCCCGCCGACAGGCCGAGGAACACATCGGCGTCGCCGATGACCTCGCCGAGGCCGCGCGCGCGGGTCTTCTTGGCGTAGCGCGCCTTGATCGGGTCCATCTCCTCGACGCGGCCTTCATACACCACGCCCTTGATGTCGGTGACCCAGATGTTGTCCACCGGCGCGCCGAGCATTACCAGCAGGTCCAGGCAGGCGAGGGCCGCCGCGCCGGCGCCGGAGGTGACGATCTTGACCTCGCGGATGTCCTTGCCGACCAGGTGCAGGCCGTTGAGGATGGCCGCGCCGACGACGATGGCGGTGCCGTGCTGGTCGTCGTGGAAGACCGGGATCTTCATGCGCTCGCGCAGCTTCTGCTCGATGTAGAAGCACTCCGGCGCCTTGATGTCTTCCAGGTTGATGCCGCCAAAGGTCGGCTCCAGGGACGCGATGGTGTCGATCAGCTTGTCCGGGTCGCGCTCGTCGATCTCCAGGTCGAAGACGTCGATGTTGGCGAACTTCTTGAACAGCACGCCCTTGCCCTCCATCACCGGCTTGGCGGCTAGCGGGCCGATGTTGCCGAGGCCCAGCACCGCGGTGCCGTTGGTGATGACGCCGACCAGGTTGGCGCGGGCGGTGAGGGTGCTGGCCTCGGCCGGATCGGCAGCGATCTCGTCGCAGGCGTAGGCCACGCCGGGCGAGTAGGCGAGGGCCAGGTCGTACTGGTTGGTCAGTTGCTTGGTGGGGCTGACCGCGATCTTCCCCGGCCGGGGCTGGCGGTGGTAGTACAGCGCGGCGGCGCGGAGTTGCCCTGAATCCATGTATGTCTCCAACGGGATGGTGTTTGGCCGTTTGTCGGCAATGCCTCGCCCTCCGCGAGGATTCCTCACAGCGCTGTTCTGATGGGTGGTGGGGGTATGGGGAGCGCCAGGTGCGCGGACTGCCGGTGCGTGCCCCGTGGGGGCGAATTCATTCGCCCTCAGCTGGTGAAGCCAGGGGGCAATCCCTTGTTTGGCTTCGGCGGGCGAATGAATTCGCCCCCACGGTGACTCTGCCGCGGCGTCTGGGCGAGCCCGCCTTCTCTGGCGGGCCCGCGGGGGGACTTACTTGATGAAGCTGAGCTGCTTGCTGATCCGTTCGAGGATGGGCTTCTTCTTCTCGTTGAAGCCGGCCTTGTTCTGGGAGATCAGGTTGTTGCCCTTGGTGTCGATGGAGATGATCAGCGGGCCGAACTCCCTGACGCGGTTGATCCACAGCGTCTCGGGCATGCCCAGGTCCTGCCACTCGGCGCCTTCGATCTCCTCGACCTGGGTTGCGGCGAGCACCGCGCAGCCGCCGGGGAAGATCGCATGTACGGCCTTGTTTTCCTGGCAGCCGGCGGCGGTCTCGGGGCCCATGCCGCCCTTGCCGACGATCAGCTTGACGCCGGTCTGCTTGATGAACTCGCGCTCGAACTTCTCCATGCGCATGCTGGTGGTCGGGCCGATGGAGACCATCTCGAAGTTGCCGTCGTCCTTCTTGCGGACGATCGGGCCGGCGTGGAAGATCGCGCCGCCTTCCAGGTTCACCGGCAGTTCGCGGCCCTGCTCGATGAGGCGGCGGTGGGCCACGTCGCGGCAGGTCACCAGGCGGCCGGTCAGATAGACCACGTCGCCGACGTTGAGGTTTTCCAGGTCTTCGTCCTTGATGGGCGTGGTGAGGATCTTTTTCACAGCTCCACTCCTTCGTGGGAGATGATTTCGTAGGACATGTCGGCGTTGATGCGGATCTTGCCGCGGCGGTGCGCCCAGCAGCCGGTATTGACGGCGACGCCGATGGTCGAGGGGTGGCGGGCGGACGATTCGATGTTGACGCCCATCACGCTGTTGTTGCCGGTGAGGCCCTGTGGGCCGATGCCGATCTCGTTGAGGCCTTCTTCGAGCAGTTGCTCCATCAGCGCGGCGCGCGGATTGCTGCTCTGCGAATCGACCGGCCGCATGATCGCCAGCTTGGACAGGCGGGCGGCGGTCTCGACCGAGGTGGATACGCCGACGCCGACCAAGAGCGGCGGGCAGGCATTGACGCCGCGCTCGGTGATCACGTCCATCACGAACTCGGCCACGCCCTCGTAGCCCTGGCCTGGCATCAGCACCTTGGCGGCGCCGGGCAGCGTGCAGCCGCCGCCGGCCATGTAGACGTCGATGGTGCAGCTGTCCTTTTCAGGGACGATGCGCCAGTCGAGCCAGGGGATGTTGGTGCCGGTGTTGGTGCCGGTGTTCTTCTCGTCGAAGGTCTCCACTGCGTTGTGGCGCAGTGGGCCCATGCGGGTGGCTTCGGCGGTGGCTTCCTTGAGGATTTCTTCCAGTTCGCCGAGCAGCGGGAAATTGGCGCCGGCTTCGACGAAGTACTGGATCACGCCGGTGTCCTGGCAGCTCGGGCGATCGAGCTTGTCGGCCGCCTCCTGATTGCCGTGCATCGAGTCGTAGATCGACTTGGCGAGCGGGTTGGTTTCCATCGTGCGCAGTTCGGCCAGCTTGGCCTTGACGTCCTTGGGCAGACGCTTGCCGATGTAAGACGTGAATTTGGCCATGGTGTCCGTCAGGGACTGGACGGCGGCTTCCTTGTCCATGTGATGCTCCTTTGTGAATTCGTTTGGGGTGGGAGTGCGGCTTTTTAATGGGCGGTCGCTTCGCTACCGGCGACCTGCGGCTTCTGCGAGCGGGCCAGCAGCAGGGTGAGGACAGCAGACATGACCAGCAGGCCGGCCACGAAGTAGAGGCCGCCGCTGTAGCTGCCGGTCTGGTCCTTGACCCAGCCGATCATCGCCGGGCCGGCGAAGCCGCCCAGGTTGCCGATCGAGTTGATCGTGGCGATGCCGGTGGCGGCGGCGGCGCCGGACAGGAACATGGTCGGCATGCTCCACAGGGGCGGCTTGGCGCAGCTGATGCCGATATTGACCAGGGTCAGCGCGGCGATCAGGCCGACCACGCTGTTGGCGCCGGCGGCAACCACCAGGCCGACGGCGGCGGCGAGACAGGCCAGCACGACGTGCCAGGTACGCTCGCCGGTCCGGTCTGAGTGGCGCGACCACAGCACCATGGCGACCACCGAGACGATCGGCGGGATGGCGTTCAGGAAGCCGACGGTCATCGACGAGACGCCCAGCTGCTTGATGATCTGCGGGGCCCAGATGCCGAGGGTGTAGAGGCCGGCGGAGGTGCCGAAGTAGATCATCGCCAGGGCCAGCACGCGGGGGTTGGCCAGGCCGGCGATGATGCCGTGCTTGCCATCGCCGCCCTTGCCGGCGTTCTCGTCGGCCATCGCCTTGACCAGCCAGGCACGCTCGTCATCCTTGAGCCACGCGGCCTGCTCGGGCTTGTCGGTCATGTAGAAGAAGACCACCACGCCGAGGATCAGCGCCGGGATGGCTTCGAGGATGAACATCCACTGCCAGCCGTGCATGCCGCCGACGCCGTTCATTTCGAGCAGGGCCGCGGAAAGCGGCGAGCCGAGCGCGGTGGAGATCGGCGCGGCGGCCATGAAGAAGGCGGTCACGCCGGCACGGTGGCGGGCCGGGAACCAGTAGCTGAGGTACAGGATGATGCCGGGGAAGAAGCCCGCTTCGGCGGCGCCGAGCAGGAAGCGCATCACGTAGAAGCTGGTCGGCCCTTCGATGAAGGCCATGCCGCCGGAGATGAGCCCCCAGGTGACCATCACCCGGGCGATCCACAGGCGGGCGCCGACCTTGTGCAGCACGATGTTGGAAGGCACCTCGCACAGGAAGTAGCCCCAGAAGAAGATGCCGGCGCCGAAGCCCAGCATCGACGCGGTGAAGCCCAGGTCTTCCTTCATGGTCAGCGCGGCGAAGCCGATATTGACCCGGTCGATGTAGGCGACGAAGTACAGCAGCATGATGAAGGGCACGATCCGCCAGGTGATCCGGCGCAGGGTGCGTTGTTCGATATCCGTAGCCACGAGAAGTCTCCTCCGTGTTGATTTGCGAATGTCAGGCGCTGTCTGCTGCAGCTTGTTCAAGCCTTCCGGGCCATCCCGGGCCGGGCTTGTTCTCTGTGTGGTGTTGCCTGAGGAGAAGATTAATCACTTCATCAGAAAGATGAATCGAGCTAGACTTAAAACATCTTTACGAAAAACGTAATAATGAACGACGCCTCGGAACTCGCTTTCTTCTGCGCGCTGGTCCGGCTGGGCAGCATGGTGGCGGTGGCGCGGGAGTTGAACCTGACCCCGCCGTCGGTGTCGCGCCGCCTGGCGCAGATCGAGGAGCGGCTCGGCGTGCGGCTGCTCAACCGCACCACGCGGCGGCTCGGCCTGACCACCGAGGGCGAGGTCTATTTCACCCATGCGCAGCGCATCCTCGGTGAGATCGAGGAACTCGAGCGGGTCATCTCGAGCAGCCGCGCCGCGCCGCGTGGGCAGCTGCGCGTCAATGCCCCGCTGGGCTTCGGGCGTTCGTACATCGGGCCGGCGATTTCCGGCTTCAACCGCAAGTACCCGGACGTGGAGGTCCAGCTCCAGCTGACGGACCGCCCGGTGGCGCTGCCCGACGACGCGACCGACGTGTCGATCCGCTTCGGCGAGATTCCCGATTCGCGCCTGATCGCCAAGAAGATCGCCGCCAACCGCCGCCTGCTGTGCGCTTCTCCCTCCTACCTTAGGTCAGCTGGCACCCCCACGCATCCCCAGGAACTGGCGCAGCACCAGTGCATCGTGCTGCGCCAGAACGAGTCCGCCTACGGCAGCTGGAAGCTCACCCGCGGCAAGCAGAGCGAGACCGTCAAGGTGCAGGGCAAGCTGAGCACCAACGATGGCGAAGTGGCCCTGAACTGGGCGCTGGAAGGGCACGGCATCCTGATGCGTGCCGAGTGGGATGTGGCCAAGTACCTGCGCAGCGGTCGCCTGGAACAGGTGCTGGCCGACTGCGAGACGCCGTCCGCCGACGTTTACGCGGTGTACATGGAGCGCCTCAACCTGTCAGCCAAGGTCGCCTATTTCGTGGATTACCTGCGCGAATACCTCGCCCAGCATGCCGACCGGCCCGCGGAGAGCGGCCTCAACTGGTAGACCTGCGCTGGTAGGCCCGCGCCGCCTCAGGTCGGCAGGCCGCTGCGGGCGAACCACTCGGCCAGGAATTCGACGCACAGCCTGAGCTTGGCCGACGCCGACAGGCGCGACGGATAGACCGCCCACACGTCGGCCGGCTGGACGTAGTCCGGCAGCACCTGCACCAGCGCACCGCTGTCCACGTCCCGCCCGACATCCCAGCCGGAACGCAGGATGATGCCGTGGCCGTCGATGGCCCACTGGCGGACGATCTCCCCGTTGTTGGCCGACAGTGGGCCGCTCACCTTGACCGACGCTGGGCCGTCCGGGCCGCTGAGGTCCCAGCGGCCGAAGTCCTGGTCGCGCTCGCGGATCGCGATGCAGCGGTGGGCCTTGAGATCGTCCAGCGTGCGCGGCGTGCCGAAGCGTTCCAGGTAGGCCGGCGCGGCGCACAGGATGCGGTGGTTGCGCGCGATGCAGCGCTTGATGAGATTGCCCTCGCGCACCTGGCCGACGCGGATGTCGAGCTGGAAGCCTTCCTCGACCAGGTCCACGGCCCGGTCCAGCAGTTCCACCTGGATCTCCAGCTCCGGGTAGCGCCGCGCCAGCTCGGACAGGGCCGGCGCCAGCCGGTTGCGGCCGAAGCCGGTGCTGCTGCAGATGCGCAGCAGGCCCCGCGGCACGGCCTTCTCGCTGCTCAGCGCCTCGCCCATCAGGTCCACGTCCTCGAGGATGCGCTGGGCCCATTGATGGACGATCTCCCCTTGGGCGGTCAGGGAGAGCTGGCGCGTGGTCCGGTGCAGCAGCTTTTCCTGCAGGGCCGCTTCGAGCATCGCGATGCGCTTGCTGACGGCCGCCTTGGACAGCCCCAGCTCGCGGGAGGTGGCGGCGAAGCTGCGCTGGCGCACCACCATGCAGAACACGCGAAGATCATCCAGCTGGGCTTTACTGTTCACGATATGTGGTCACTGGATTCACGGGAGTGGTGATTGTAAATACTTCGTGCGCCAGTAATCTGCCGGTTCCGCATTTACACCAACCGCGTGGAGACGCCCATGAAACACCGCATCGCAGTCATCGCCGGCGACGGCATCGGCAAGGAAGTCATGCCCGAGGGCCTGCGTGCCCTCGACGTGGCGCAGCGCAAGTTCGGCCTCGAACTGGAATTCACCACTTTCGAATGGGCCAACTGCGACTACTACCTGCAGCACGGCAAGATGATGCCGGACGACTGGTTCGAGCAGCTGAAGGGCTTCGACGCGATCTATTTCGGCGCGGTCGGCTGGCCGGCGACGGTGCCCGACCACATCTCCCTGTGGGGTTCGCTGATCAAGTTCCGGCGTGATTTCGACCAGTACGCCAATGTGCGGCCGGTCCGCCTGATGCCCGGCATCCCGTGCCCGCTGGCCAATCGCCAGGTGGGAGACATCGACTTCTTCGTGATCCGCGAGAACACCGAGGGCGAGTATTCGTCGGTGGGCGGGCGCATCTTCGAGGGCACCGAGCGGGAAACGGTGGTGCAGGAATCGATCTTCACGCGCAAGGGCGTGGACCGCATCCTCAAGTTCGCCTTCGATCTGGCCCAGACGCGCCCCAAGAAGCACGTGACCTCCGCCACCAAGTCGAACGGCATCGCCATCAGCATGCCCTACTGGGACGAGCGTCTCGAAGCGATGGCCGGCCAGTATCCGGATGTGCGCTGGGACAAGTACCACATCGACATCCTGACCGCGCGCTTCGTGCTGAGCCCGGAGCGCTTCGATGTGGTGGTGGCCTCCAACCTGTTCGGCGACATCCTGTCCGACCTCGGCCCGGCGTGTACCGGCACCATCGGCATCGCGCCGTCGGCCAACCTCAACCCGGAGCGGACCTTCCCGTCCCTGTTCGAGCCGGTGCATGGCTCGGCGCCGGACATCTACGGCCAGGGCATCGCCAACCCGGTCGCCATGATCTGGTCCGGCGCGATGATGCTCGACTTCCTCGGCAACGGCGACGCCCGCTACAAGGCCGCCCACGACGGGATCATGCAGGCCATCGAGCACGTCCTCGTCCATGGGCCGCGCACCCCGGACATGGGCGGCCAGGCCACGACGGCCGAACTTGGCGCGGCGGTCGCCGCGACGCTGCAGGGGCTGGCGGCCTGACGGCCCGAATAACCCCGTGGGGGAGGTGCCTGAACGTTCAGATCATCTCCCAGGCCAGCTTGCCGATCAGCACTGTCACCACCGCCAGGAAGGCCTTGCGCACGAAGCCGCTGCCGTGGCGAACGGCCAGTCGCGTGCCGACCTGGGCGCCGGCCAGGTTGCATACCGCCATCGTCAGCCCGATGCCCCACAGTAGCGGGCCGTGGCTGGCGAAGAAGGCGATGGCGGACAGGTTGGTGGCGACGTTGACCAGCTTGGCACTGGCCGAGGCGCGCAGGAAGTCCATGCCGAACAGGCGCACGAAGCCGAAGATCAGGAAGCTGCCGGTGCCGGGGCCGAAGAAGCCGTCGTAGAAGCCGATCGCGGCGCCGAAGGCGGCAGCGCGCCAGCGGTCGGACGGACGCAGTTCCCGCGTTGGCGCCTGGCCGAGTTCCTTGCGGCGGAAGGTGTAGAGGGCCACCGCCAGCATCAGCACCATCACCAGCGGGCGCATCGCCTCGCGGGGTAGCCATGCCACCACCGCGGCGCCGAGCCAGGCGCCGACCAGCGCGGCGAGGGCCGCCGGCAGCACGACGAACCACGGGATCCGCACCGTCCGCGCGTACTGCCACAGGGAGGCGCCGGTGCCGGCGATGCTCGACAGCTTGTTGGTGCCGAACAGGGTCGGGATGGGCACCTGCGGAAAGTGGCCGAGCAGCACCGGGATCTGGATCAGGCCGCCGCCGCCGACCACGGCATCGACCGCACCGGCGAAGAAGGCCACGCTGCCGAGCAGCAGGAGTTCGAGGGACATGGGGACGGGCTGTTCTGCCGGGGCGGAGATCTACGGCTGGATTTGATTGGATGGGGTTTACTGCGGGGATGAATCCCTTGAGGGCTTCACCGTGGGGGCGAATTCATTCGCCCTCGGCGGGGTGATCCACCTCGGCGGGCGAATGAATTCGCCCCCACAAGGCAGGCCCCCAC
>JAFEDK010000020.1:49624-49854 GCA_018241665.1 Pseudomonadota bacterium | reverse complement strand
CAAGGCAGGCCCCCACAAGGCAGGGGCTGGCCCCCCAGGCAGTTCCCGGAGGATGACGGCTGCCTGTGGGGGCGAAGGGTGGATCAGGCTACGGCCGGGGCTTCATCGACCGGCAGGGCTTCGTCTTCGTCGTCGAAGGCTTCATCGACCGGGACGATGGCGTTCTCCCACTTGGCGACGACGCTGGTGGCGATGGCGTTGCCGAGCACGTTGGTGACGGTGCGGCCCAT
>JAFEDK010000020.1:0-49560 GCA_018241665.1 Pseudomonadota bacterium | reverse complement strand
CACCAGCGAGGCGCGCGGCACGCCGGCGATGCCCTTGGAGGAGACCATCAGCACCAGCAGCATGGTGATCTGCGTGGTCAGGCTCATCTCGATGCCGTAGGCCTGGGCGACGAACAGCGCCGCGAAGGTGGTGTAGATCATCGAGCCGTCGAGGTTGAAGGAGTAGCCCAGCGGCAGCACGAAGCTGGTGACGCGGTTCTTGATGCCGAACTTCTCGAGCTGTTCCATCAGCTTCGGATAGACCGATTCGCTGGAGGCGGTCGAGAAGCCGACCAGCATCGGGCCGCGGATCAGCTTGAGCAGGCGGAAGATGTCCTTGCCGAGCACGAAGTAGCCGGCGGCGATCAGCACGATCCACAGGGCGGCCAGCGCGGCGTAGAAGCTGAGCAGCAGCTTGCCGAAGACGAGCAGCATGCCGAGGCCGTTGGTGGTGATGGCACCAGCGACGGCACCGAACACGCCGACCGGGGCGAAGCGCATCACGTAGTCGGTGACCTTGAGCATCACATGGACGACTTCTTCCATGGTGCACACCAGGCTGCGCGCGGTCTGGCTGTGCAGGTGGCCGAGGGCGGTGCCGAAGAACACGGCGAAGACCAGGATCTGCAGGATTTCATTGGCCGCCATCGCCTCGAAGATGTTCTTCGGGAAGACGTGGGTGATGAAGTCTTTCAGGTTCAGCGCACTGGTCTTCAGGTTGGTGGCGGCACCGGCATCGGGCAGCGGCACGTTGAGGCCGGTGCCGGGCTGCAGGACGTTGGCGAAGACCAGGCCGAGCAGCAGCGAACAGAACGAGGCGCCGACGAACCAGCCGAGCGCCTTGAGGCCGATGCGGCCGACCGTCTTGGTGTCGCCCATGCCGGCCAGGCCGGCGACCAGGGTCGCGAAGACCAGCGGCGCGATGATCATCTTGATCAGGCGCAGGAAGACATCGGTCAGGATGCCGAAGTAGGAGGCGATCTCCTTGGCCTGGGCGGGAGTGGCGGCCAGCGTGTTGCAGGCGTAGCCGACGATGATGCCGAGCACCAGGGCGACCCCGATCAGGGTCGTCAGCCGGTTCATTTTCATGATGTTCTCCTTGGTTCTATGAATGGAGGGCTGCTCAGGCGGCCCGGGCCGGGATCATTTGCGGCTTGGTCAGAATTTCGGGGCGCAGTACCTCGGCCAGTTGCTCGGCGTTCATCAGCTGGCGTTCCAGCACGATCTCGGCGACACCCTTGCCGGTGGCGTGGGCTTCGGCGGCGACGTCGGTGGCGTTGGCGTAGCCGATGTAGGGGTTCAGCGCGGTGACGATGCCGATCGAGCGCTCGACGCTGGCGCGCAGGGCGTCCCGGTTGGCGGTGATGCCATCCACGCACAGGTCGGCCAGCGTGGTGCAGCCGCGGGACAGGTGCAGCACGCTCTTGAACAGGCTGTGGGCGATGATCGGCTCGAAGGCGTTGAGCTGCAGCTGGCCGGCTTCGGCGGCGAAGGTGACGGTCATGTCGTTGCCAATGACTTCGAAGGCGATCTGGTTCACCACTTCCGGGATCACCGGGTTGACCTTGCCCGGCATGATCGAGGAGCCGGCCTGGCGGGCCGGCAGGTTGATCTCGCAGAAGCCGGCGCGGGGGCCGGAGGACAGCAGGCGCAGGTCGTTGCAGACCTTGGACAGCTTGGCGGCGACGCGCTTGAGCACGCCGGACAGCTGGATGAAGGCGCCGCAGTCCTGGGTGGCTTCGATGAGGTTCGGGGCGGTGACCACCGGGATGCCGCTGACTTCGACCAGGCGGCGGCACACCAGGCCGGCGTAGTCCGGGTGGGCGTTGATGCCGGTGCCGATGGCGGTGGCGCCGAGGTTGATCTCGCGGATCAGCAGTGCGGCTTCCTTCAGGCGCTCCTCGTCCTCGCCGAGCATGGTGGCGTAGGTGGAGAACTCCTGGCCGAGGGTCATCGGCACCGCGTCCTGCAGCTGGGTGCGGCCCATCTTCAGCACGTCGGCGAATTCGGTGGCCTTGCGCTCGAAGGCGAAGCGCAGGTGGGCCATGGCGTCCACCAGGCGGAAGATGCCGACGTAGGTGGCCAGCTTGAGGGCGGTGGGATACACGTCATTGGTGGACTGGCTCATGTTGACGTGTTCGTTGGGGTGCAGGAACAGGTATTCCCCGCGCCGGTGGCCCATGATCTCCAGCGCGCGGTTGGCGATCACCTCGTTGGCGTTCATGTTGGTGGAGGTGCCGGCGCCGCCCTGGATGACGTCCACCACGAAGTGGTCGTGGTACTGGCCGGCGATCACTTCGCGGCAGGCCTTGACGATGGCTTCGGTGCGCTCGCTGTCGAGCAGGCCCAGCTCCTGGTTGGCCTGGGCGGCGGCGAGCTTGATCTGGGCGAGGGCGCGCACCAGATCGGGATAGGCGGCGATGGAGATGCCGCTGATGTTGAAGTTCTCCAGGGCCCGCAGGGTGTGCACGCCGTAGTAGGCGGCGGTGGGAACCTGGCGGTCGCCGAGCAGATCGTGCTCCGTGCGGTAGATGGCGGTGGTGGTCATGCGTGTCTCCAGTGCTTTTTGAATGTCGTTTGGCGGGCCGTGGAGAGGCCGTCGTGCCCATTCATTTGCAGGAGCTGTGCCACCGTCCGGACCTCGATCCGGGTTTTTATCGATCTGTTTTTAAAGGGTTTTGTTTTCTCCGGTTACGGGGGCGTTCGGATTTCCGGAAAAGGGCCTGGAAAGGCGTCCGGAAATCCGAACGCTGCCGTGGGAAAGCGGGCTCAGTACCAGTTCGAATCGTCGTCGTCGCTCGCCTTGCGGGCGGCGGCTTTCACGCGGACGGCTTCTTCGCGCAGGAAGGTGACGATCTGCCAGATCTCCTCCTCGGCGAGGGCCATGCCGAAGGAGCCCATCTGGGTGTTGGGGCGGCCCTTGGAGATGGTGTCGAACATGAACTTGTCGGAGTTGGGGCCGCCGGGGGCCCAGGCGCCGCGCACGAGCTGCGGGCATTTGCCGCCGTGGCCGCGGGTGTTGTGGCACTGCTGGCAGTTGCGGCCGAACAACTCCTCGCCCTTGCGGGCGGCCTCGGCATTGCCGGCGAGGGGATTGGCCGACGCGGCGGCGGGCGCGCCGCCGGCGGGAGTGACGCCGAAGGCGTGGGCCAGGCCGCTGAGCCCGAGGGCGAGGCACAGGCCGATGGCGGAGGCCCGCTGCCGGACGGCACGGGCGGTGAGGGAAGTGGGGGATGTGGGGAACGTGGGGTGTGTCATGGTTCTCTGGTGTGGGGTCGTTGGTTTGATCACGGCGCCAGGCCGTGGGCCCTCAGGATGGCGGCGAGGCGGCCGTCGCTGCGTAGGCTGTCCACCGCGGCATTGACGTCGGCCAGCAGGGCCGGGTCGCCACGGCGCAGCGCGAAGACGAAGCGGGTGCGGCCGGCCTCGGGCAGTGCCAGGCCGTCGGCCGAGGCCTGGCCCAGCCGCCGGGCCTCGGCGAGGGCCGGCTGCCACAGTGCGGCGGCGTCCACGCTGCCGTCGGCGAGGGCGGCCAGCAGCGCGCCGTTGTTGCCGTAGGGCAAGCGGTGCAGGTGCTGCTGGAACAGGTACAGATCGGCCGGCGTGGCGGTGACCACCCCGATCCCGCCGAGCCGGCGGGCGTCGTCGAGGCTGCGGACTGGCTTGTGGGCGCCGACCAGCACATAGCCGGTTTCCAGGTAGGGCGTGCTGGCGGCCAGGCGTTTCTCGGCCAGGTCCTCGTTGGGCCCGCCGCTTTCCGGAATGCCGGCGAACAGCGCGCAGGCGCCGCCGGCGAGGTTCTGCGCGAGGGCCTTGCCGAGCCCGCCGCGGTTCGGGATGGTTACCCATGTCAGGCGGACTTCCCGGCCGAGCTGTCCGGCGATGGCGCGGGCCAGTTCGGCGTCGATGCCGCCGTCCGGCAGGCTGCTGGCCGAGAATGGGGGGTTGGCTTCGGCGAGGCAGACGGTCAGCGGGCCGCCGCCTGGTTCTGCCGGGGGCGGCGCGCTGCCGGCCGGCTGACCGTGGGCGAGCAGGGCCAGCAAGGTGCCGCAAAGGCGTGTGCGCGGTGTCATGGATCGCTCCGCGGGCGCGGCCCAGGCTTCGGCCGCGCCCGCCGCAAGGGCTGGGACGGGGTTAGCGGTATTGCGGCGAGAGGGCGAAAACCATCATGCCGCCGCCGCGGTTCTGGTGCTTGAACAGCTCGCCGTACACCAGCGGCCACAGGCTGCCGCCGCCGGGACCGTAGACGATGGCCACGTACTGCTGGCCGTTCACGTTGAAGGTGGTCGGGTTGCCGTGGATGCCGGTGCCGACGTTGAAGCGCCACAGGGTTTCGCCGGTGTCGTCGCGCATGGCCGAGAAGTAGCCTTCGGCGTCGCCGGAGAAGACCAGCCCGCCGGCGGTGGCGAGCAGGCCGCTGGTGGCCGGCGTGCTCTGCGGGCGGCTCCAGGCCAGCTTGCCGGTGGTGGCGTCGAAGGCCTTCACGCCGCCGGTGTAGGGGTTGGCCTTGAGGACCTTGGACGACAGGAACCACTCGCCCTGCCGCCATTCCATCTTCTTGGCCTGGATGTCCATCGAGCTGTCGATGTAGGGCACGTAGAGCAGCTTGGTGAGCGGGCTGTAGGCGGCCGGGTGCCATTCCTTGCCGCCGTCGAGGATGGGGGCGACGTCGGTGGCGACCTTGTCGTAGCCGGGCACCTTGTCCGGATTGACGATCGGGCGACAGTTGCCCTGGAAGCCGGTGACCCAGTTCACGCGGGCGATCGGCACCACCCAGTTGCACTTGCCGCTGTCCCGGTTGATGGAATAGACGTGGCCGTTGCGGTCGGCGTGCAGCCACACCTTGCGGCCCTGGTCGTCGTCCACCAGGATGGTCTCGTTGTTGCCGTCGTAGTCCCAAGAGTCGTTGGGGGTGTACTGGAAGTGGTGCTTGATCTTGCCGGTGGCGGCGTCGAGGGCCAGCGTGGAGTTGCTGTACAGGTTGTCGCCGGCGCGTACGCGGGGGTCGAAATCCGGCGTGGGGTTGCCGACGCCCCAGAAGATGGTCTTGGTCTTGGGATCGTAGTTGCCGGTCAGCCAGGCCGAGGCGCCGCCGGTCTTCCAGGAGTCGTTGGCCCAGGTCTTGGCGGCGGGGTCGCTGGCGCTGGTCGGGCGGGTGGTGGTCTGCCAGACGGTCTTGCCGGTGTCCGGGTCGAGGGCGGTGATCTTGCCGACGTTGCCGCCCACGTCGGAGCCGGAGTTGCCGACCACGATCAGGCCGTTGGCGACCAGGGGCATCGAGGTGTAGATCTCGCCGGTGCGGTAGTCGCCGAGCGCGACGTCCCACAGGACGCGGCCGGTGGTGTTGTCGAGGGCGACCACGTGGCTGTCGAGGGTCGCCATGTAGACCATGTTCTTGAACACCGCGACGCCGCGGTTGACGGCCTCGCAGCACAGGCGCGGGCCGATGTCGCCGGGCAGCGGATGCTCGTATTTCCACAGCATGCGGCCGCTCTCGCCATCGAGGGAGAAGACCTTGTTCTGGCTGGCGGTCACATAGATGCGGCCGTTGATGACGGTGGTCTGGCTGTCTTGGGCGTCGTTCACGCCGAAGGACAGGTTCCACTTGGGCACCAGCCGCAGAACGTTGTCGCGGGTGATCTGGCGCAATTGGCTGAAGCGGGTGGCCTGGTAGTCCTTGCCGTAGTGCAGCCAGTTGTTGGCGTCCTTGTCGGCGTTGATCAGCATGTCCTCGGACACGTAGTTGGGGCGCCACTTGAAGCCGGCCTCGAGGACGTCGACGCCGAGGGGCGGCTCCGGATCGGCAGGGGCGCCGTCGGCGGCCAGGGCGCTGGTGGCGAACAGGGTCGCCAGTGAGGCGGCCAGCACGGACCTGGAAATGCGTTGGGTTTTTCTCATCGTTTTGTCTCCCGCTTTGAGCGTGGTGTGGTGAGGCTTGTCGTCGGGTCGCGCGAGGCTATGTCGCAACGGCCGGCCAGTTCCTTCAGCCAGCTTTGTGCCAGGTAGTGAAACCTTTTCTTAACAAGGGCTTGCGTTCAGGGGACGGTCGGCGGACGAGACATCCTTCTCAAATCGGGCAGTCCAGCCGAGACAGGAGAGACAGCTGTCTCAAGCCCGCAGTGCTTCCCTGGACGGGGCGGTGGAGGGGGCCGGAGCGGACGCGGATGGCCCGGAGGGTGTAGTCTCGCCCCTGTCGGGCGGGCGTCGGTCGCTCCTGTCCGTCATGCGTCGCGTGCAGCGCGATGCGTCGAGGCCGGTCGGGACGACCGGGATGCGGGCCGGATGCGGTGTGTGACGAGTGGATCGATGTCTTTGCGGATTGCAATAAACGGGTACGGGCGGATCGGACGGTGTTTCCTGCGGGCCTTGCTGGCCTCGCCGATGCGGGAAGGTTTTTCGGTGGTGGCGATCAACGAACCGGCCGATCTGGACAGCATGGCCTACCTGACCCGCTTCGATTCCACCCACGGCTGCTTTCCGGGCACCGTCGAGGTTGGTGACGCTTGCCTGCGCATCGACGGCAAGGACATCCCGGTCTTCCACGCGGACACGCCGGAGGGTGTGGACTGGGCCAAGATCGGCGTGGATGTGCTGGTGGATGCCTCCGGACGCTACAGCTACCGGCCGGAACTGCAGCGCTTCCTGGATGCCGGCTGCCGGCGCCTGCTGTTGTCCCATCCGGGGCATAGCGCCGGGGACGTGGACCAGACCATCGTCTTCGGCATGAACCATGAGCTGCTGAGCGGCGCGGAGCGCATCGTGTCGGCGGCATCGTGCACCACCAACGCCATCGTGCCGGTGCTGTCCATCCTCGACGAGGCCTATGGGCTGGACCACGCGATGCTGACCACGCTGCATTCGGTGATGAACGACCAGCCGCTGATCGACGGCTACCACCACACTGACCTGCACCGCACCCGCTCGGCGATGCAGTCGATGATCCCGGTGTCCACCGGCCTTGCCCGTGGCGTGCAGCGCCTGCTGCCGCACCTGGCCGGGCGCATCGAATCGAAGGCGATCCGCGTGCCGGTGGTGAACGTGTCGGCCATCGACCTGCTGGTGACGCTGAAGCGCGGCACCGACGCGGCCGATGTGAAAGCCCGCCTGCGGGCCGCGGTGGAAGGCCAGGGCTCCGGCCGCATGGCCTATACCGACGAGCCGCATGCCTCCATCGACTTCAACCACAGCCCCCATTCGGCGATCGTGGACGGCGGCCAGACCCGCATGAGCGGCGACCGCCTGCTCAACCTGCTGGTGTGGTTCGACAACGAGTGGGGCTTCGCCAACCGGATGGTGGACGTGGCCGCCTTCTGGGGCTCGCGGATGGCTTGAGCGCGCAGCCAGGGCGCCCGGAGTCTAGTCCCGGACCGGCGGAATCTCCTTCAGGGCCGGGCCGCGTCCGAACACGTCGAGGATGGGGCGCAGGTTGGCCAGTTCGCGCGCGCAGGCCGCAGCGTCGTCCGGGCAGGTCTGGGCGAAGTCCCGGCGGAAGTCGGCCAGCCGGCCCTGGTCATGCAGGATGGTGGCCAGGATGTTGAGGGCGTCGATGCGCTCGGCGTAGTCGCCGGGCTTGACGCCGGCACCGTAGAACAGCGTGGCGATGCGATCGCGGCCGAAGCGGTAAGCATGGCCTTGGCTGCTGTCGGTCGAGCCGTCCTCGTCGAAGGTGACGATCAGCAGGCTGTTGTGCTGGGTCGCCCAGGCGGCGTAGGGGCCGATATTCGTTTTCAGCCAGTCGTCCATCTCGCCGAGGGAGGCGCTGTGGGCGTCGTGCCGTTCGTTGGGGATCACCAGCGCCACATTGGGCAGTCGTGCAAAATCCAGCGGCCGGCCGCCGGCATCCTCGGCAAAGCCGCGCCAGCGGCGCCCCTGCGGGTCGGTGCTGGCATGGAAGGCGAGGTTCACGTCCAGCGGCAGCAGGAAGCGGCGGCGCTCGGCCGGAATGCGCTCCGTCGTCGCGGCGCCAGGCAGCGCGATCCAGTTGATGGCCGGGTTGTGCTTGCGGCGGTAGAGATCCAGCTTGGGATCGGCGTCGCCCTCCGCATCCCATGCCGGGTGGGGCAGGCTCTCCGAAAAACTCAGGAAACTCCGCCCGCCGGCACGCAGGCTGGCGCCCAGGTTCGCGGTGGCGAAGGGACGGCGGGCCGCCGGGATCAGCCGGTTGCCGATGCCGCTGGGCTGTTCGGCGCCGGGGCTGGCCAGGCGGTCGCCGTTGCGGGCCAGTTCAGGCTTGCCCCGGTAGGGGGAGGACGGATCGGCGAACCAGTCCGGCAGCACGCCCTGGTTGCTGGCGGAGAACAGGTAAAGGTAGTTGGGCTGGCTCGGGCGTGCCGATAGCGGGCGCTCGAAGCCGGCCGGGACGCGCCGGTAGGGCGTTTCGGCAGCCCAGGCGTTGGTGAAGCGGGCGCCATGCCGCGGATCCCGCGCCAGGCCGTTGAGGAAGGGCAGGGCCGGGTTGTCCCACACGCGCTGTTCGTCGCCGGCGTAGGCGGAGCGGTTCTCGAGCACCACGACGACGATGTGGTCGTAGGGCCGGGGCTTGGCCGGCGGGGCGGCGAACAGCGGCGTGGCGGCGAGCAGGCTGGCGGCGGCGAGGTGGCGGAGGCGCATGGCGGATTGGCGGCAGGAGCGTGTTGGGGGCTATGGGCGAATGAATTCGCCCCCACGATGCTGGTGGCTTACGGAATGCTCACCGATGGCGGGGGCGAAGCATTCTCCCGCAGATCTGAAGTAAGGGCTGCCTGCTGTAGGGGGCTCGCTTACTGTGGGGGAGAATTCATTCGCCCGCGCACTTCGTCCAACCGACCAGGGGCGAGCAATCTCGACCCTACGGGGTGCCGTGCAGGGACTCCGTTCGCCCCAGTTGCGGGAACAGGCGTGTCCAAAGCGCCACGACGAGCAGCGTGGCGGCACCGCCGATCAGTACTGAAGGTACCGCGCCGAACCACGCGGCGGTGAGGCCGGATTCGAATTCGCCGAGCTGGTTGGAGGCGCCGACAAAGATGGAGTTGACCGCGCTGACCCGGCCGCGCATCTCGTCCGGCGTCTGCAGCTGGACCAGGGACTGGCGGATCACCATGCTGACCATGTCGGTGGCGCCGCCGATGGCCAGGAAGAACACCGACAGCCACAGGTTGGAGGACAGGCCGAAGGCGATGATCGATAGCCCATAGGCGGCCACCGAGCCGTACAGGATGCGGCCGACCGAGTGACGCAGCGGATTGCGCGCCAGCCACAGGGCCATCGCCAGCGCGCCGATGGCCGGCCCGGAGCGGAGCAGGCCGAGGCCCCAGGAGCCGGTGTGCAGCACTTCGTGGGCGATGATCGGCAGCAGCGCGGTGGCACCGCCGAAGAGCACGGCGAAGAGGTCCAGCGACATGGCGCCGAAGACGATGCCTTGGCCGCGGATGAAGCGGATACCGGCGACGAAGCGCTGCCATGCGGAGCCGGCCAGCACGCGCTCCACGTGCACGTCGGGCAGGCGCGACAGGAAGATGGATGACAGGGCCAGCAGCAGCGCGGTGAGCGCATACACCACCGGCGCGCCGAGCAGGTACAGGAAGCCGCCGAGGGCCGGCGCGATGATGGTTGCCGCCTGCATCGCCGAGGCGCTCAGGGCCAGTGCCCGCGGCAGTGCGGCGGGCGGCACGAGGGACGGCAGCAGGGACGCGCTGGCCGGCATCTGGAAGGTCTGGGCGGCGCCGAGGATCAGTACCACGCCGAAGATCAGCTCGCGGCTGACGAAACCGGTGGCGCTGGCGATGGCCAGCAGGGCCAGGCCGACGGTCTGCACCAGCTGCGCGGCGACGGTCAGCCAGCGCCGGTCGTGGCGGTCGGCCAGGTCGCCGGCGATGGCGGTGAGGAGGATGCGCGGCAGGAACTGGATCAGGCCGACCAGGCCGAGGTCCAGTGCGCTCCCCGTGAGCTGGTAGACCTGCCAGCCGACCGCCACGTCCTTGATCTGGCTGCCGCCGCCGAACAGGATGCGGGCCAGCCAGAACAGTACGAAGGGGCGATGCCGGCGCAGGAAATCCGGCGCATGGGGATCGGGGGAGGCTGCACTCATTCGCCGCGGGACAGCGCCGGGCGGCGGCCGATTTCCACCTTGAGATCCAGCCGGTCCTTGCCGCGGCGCAGTTCGAAGCCGGCCTTGCGTCCCGGCGACAGCGCGGCGATGGCTTCGAGCATGGCCTGCGGATCATTGACCTTCCGCCCTTCGACGGCCAGCAGCACGTCGCCCGGTTTGACGCCGGCCCGGTCGGCGGGGCTGCCGCGCATGACGCCGGAGATCAGCGTGCCGTCGCTGGAGGGCATGCCGAAGGAATCGGCCAGGTCGGAGGTGATCGCCTGCACCTCGACACCGATCCAGCCGCGGGTCACCGAGCCGCTCTGGATGATCTGTTCCATCACGCTGCGGGCCAGGGATACCGGGATCGCGAAGCCGATGCCGAGGGAGCCGCCGGAGCGGGAGTAGATCGCCGCGTTGATGCCGACCAGGTTGCCGGCCGCGTCGATCAGCGCGCCGCCGGAGTTGCCGGGGTTGATCGCCGCGTCGGTCTGGATGAAGTCCTCGAAGGTGTTGATGCCCAGGTGGGAGCGGCCGAGGGCCGATACGATACCCATCGTGACGGTCTGGCCGACACCGAAGGGGTTGCCGATGGCCAGCACCACGTCGCCGACGTGGAGCTGTTCGGTATGGCCGAAGGTGATCGGGCGCAGCTTGCCATCGGACTTGATCTGCAGCACGGCCAGGTCGGATTCCGGGTCGCGGCCAACGATGCGGGCCGGCAGCTTGCGGCCGTCGTTGAGGGCGACCTCGATCTCGTCGGCTGCTTCGATGACGTGGTTGTTGGTGAGGATGTAACCTTCCGGCGAGACAATCACGCCGGAGCCGAGGCCCGAGGTGCGCTGCTGGGGCTTGTTGTTGAGGCGGTCACCGAAGAAGTGGCGGAACAGCGGGTCATCGCTGAAGGGATTGCGCTGGGCCTTCACCTCCTTGCTGGTGAACACGTGCACCACCGCCGGCAGCGCAGCCTTGGCGGCGTCGGCATAGGAGGCCGGCCCTTTACCGGTGGGCAGCGCGGCGGGAGCGACCGCTTCCTGGATGGTCACGGAGGGCAGCATGGCGCGCTCGCCGATCCATTCGGGTTTCAGCGTGCTGACCACGAACAGGAGCGCCACCGAGACGGTGACGGCTTGAGTAAAGATGATCCACAGGCGATGCATCGTAAAATTGGCGACCGGAGGCGCCCGTGGGCGTCCGGGAATTCTGAAGGGTTAAGGGGAGGCGGCCATGAACAGAGCCGAATTGCAGCGTTATCTCGACACTCTGCTGGATGTCGACGGATTCAAGGATTATTGCCCAAACGGGTTGCAGGTGGAAGGTCGGGCCGACGTGCGCCGCATCGTGTGCGGCGTGACGGCCAGCCAGGCGCTCCTCGATGCGGCTGTGGCGAAGGGGGCGGACGCGGTGCTGGTGCACCACGGCTACTTCTGGCGCGGCGAGGACGGACGCATCACCGGCATGCGCAAGCGCCGGCTGGCGACCCTGCTCAACAACGACATCAACCTGTTCGCCTACCACCTGCCGCTGGATGCCCATGCCGAGTTGGGCAACAACGCGCAACTGGGCAAACTGATGGGCTGGCAGGCGGACGGGCGTTTCGGCGAGCAGGCGCTGGGCTGGACTGGTTCGCTGTCCCATGAAACCAATCTGACCGCGCTGTCTCGCCAGGCCGCCGCGCGGCTGGGGCGCGAGCCGCTGGTGCTGGGCGATGTGGATCGGCTTGTGCGGCGGGTGGCCTGGTGCACCGGCGGGGCACAGGGCTATTTCGAACAGGCCATCGCCACCGGCGTGGATTGCTTCGTCTCGGGTGAGGTGTCGGAGCAGACGACCCATCTGGCACGGGAGTCGGGCGTGGCCTACCTCGCGGTGGGCCACCATGCCAGCGAACGCTATGGTGTGCAGGCGCTGGGCCGCCACCTCGCCGAGACTTTTGGCATCGAAGCCGAGTTCGTCGAGGTGGACAACCCGGTCTGATCAGGCCGCCTTGCTGGCCGGGCGTGGTTCCATGTCGGCCAGGGTGAGCTCGGTGCTCGGCCGGTAGGTGCCCAGCGTATCGTCGAGGACGGCGAGCAGGAGCAGCAGTTCCTCGACCACGCTGAGCGGGAAACCCTGCCGCGTGCCGTTGCGGTTGTCACGCAGCAACTGGTGGATGTAGACCTGGGCTTCCTGGGTGCCCCACAGCTCCTGCAGCTGCTGCGTCACGTGTCCCATCTGCTCGACGGAGTCGGGGGCGCTGCGGGTGGCCTTGAAATCGTCCCAGGTGATCGTCTTGACGTTGAAGGTCTTGTTGAGCTGGCGCGTGAGGGCCTCGAACTCGGCCCGCATGCCGGCCACGTGGTAGACGTCGAGCAGCTTGATCCACGGTTTGACTGCCTGGCGCGGGTTGCTGCGGATGTAGTCGGCGAGGGTTTCGGCGGCGCCCTGGGTGCGGCCGAAGGACATCATGATCTCCGCCAGCTCGAGGGCCGAGTCCTGCTCGTCGACGGTTTCGTCGAAAGGAATCGGATGGGCCGGCGCGAAGGTCGGGTCGGCCCAGTCGGCGGATTCGTCGGGAACCGGCGGTGGCGGTGCGTAGGACTCCGGCGGCGGAGCCAGCGGCGGCGCTGCTACGGGCGGGACCGTCGGCTGTGGCGCCTGCGCATCCGCGTGGCTGGGGGCACTCTCCGGTTCGACAGGGAGGCGGGGTTCGTCAGGCAGGCGGGAGTCCAGCTCAGCGATCGGCGGGGCGGCTTCGGGACGCTTGCGGCGCATCCACAGCAGGGCCAGGCCGCCGCCGGCCACGGCAAGAATGCCGCCAAAAAGTGCGCCGAGCCAGTTGATTGGTACGTCCTTCTGGGCTTCCGCTACCGGGGCAGGCTGGGGGGCGGCGGCTTTTGCGACCGGGGGCGCAGCCGGCGCCGGGGCTTGTCTGGTAGCCAGTTGCTGGTCCAGTTCCGCGATGCGTCGGCGCAATACCGCCTGGTATTCCTCCAGGCGCTTGATCTTCTCGTCGAGCTCAAGCTGGGCCGCTACGCTTTCGTCGTAGGCGGAAAGGGTAGGCAGCTTGCCGGGCTGACTGGTGGGCGCCGGCGTTTCGGGGGCGACCGGTGTTCGGGCCAGCCGGTATTCGAGGCGGAGTGGCGCGCGATCCTTGCTGACGACCAGTCGGTCGCCGGGCGCGCCCTTCCTGGCGCCGGCCTTGGCCACCGGAGCACGCAGGCGGCCAGGTGTCGCGCCTTGTCGCCCGCTGCGTAGGCCCGCCGCGGATGCTCCGCGGGATGGGCGGGGCACGCTGGCGAGTCGGCGACTGATCGCGGGCCGCGCGGGTGCTTCCAGGACCGGTGGATTGACGGCGGGAACGCTCGCGGTGGCGATCGGCGGCTGCAGCAGGATCGGGTAGTCCCGGTGGAATTCCGTTCCGCAGCCTATGCGCAGCCCCAGCATGGCAGCCGGATGGTTGACCGGGCTGCGGGTCGTGATGCGCAGGCGCTCGCCGCTGATCGAAATGCGGGCGTCGCGGAGCCAAGGCAGATCGTCGTTGCCGGACGAGGGGGCGGCGATCCGGAAACAGTCAGGGTCGATCTCTTCCCCGTTCGCCCGGGTCAGCCGGATTTCCGCGCGCAGTGGCTCACCCAGCGCGGAGTGGACGACAAGATCGCTCAGCCCCATCGCCATGACGCTGGGGGCGAAGAGCAGGGCAAGCGTCGCGGCGAGTGTGAAAGGAGGCTTGTGCGCGCTGTTCATCAATGGGGACGGGGGCGACGGGATCGCGGTTGCATTGTTGTGCGTTGCGGCATCCACCGATGTGCCGCAGTCGATACAATATTCTAGTGAAGTTTGCCGTCAGGCGCGGAGCCTTGTTTTCCGCGAGGCCGAGGCAAATGTTACGTGTCGTGAAATGGTCGACGGTTTTTTCGTGACCATCTGCGGCCTGTTTCCCGTCATCGTGTTTTCTGATCATTCATGCCGCTTTCCAAGCCAGCCGTCGGGCGTAGTCTTGCCCATACCCGCCGCATCGAAGTCCAGGGCTACCTGAGGGACGACGGCATGTTCGACCTGGACGCACGCCTGACCGACGAAAAGGCGGCGGACTATCCGCTTGCTTCCGGCATTCGCAAGGCCGGCGATCCGGTCCATGACCTGTTCATCCGCGTCACCATCGATACGTCATTCGAGGTGGTCGCTGTGGAGGCCTGCTCGGAGTGGGTGCCCTATCCTGGTGGTTGCGACACCATCGGGCCGGCCTATCGGGCCCTGATCGGCCTGAATCTCGTGCGCGGTTTTCGCAAGGCCGTCAGCGAGATGTTCAGCGATGTGCGGGGATGTTCCCATCTCACCGAACTGCTGGCGTCCCTGCCGACGGCGGCGATCCAGACCGTGGCCACCTTCCGGCGTGACACGGGGGAGGGAGAGGATGGCGGCAAGCCCTTCCAGCTCGACCGTTGTCATGCTCTCGAAACGACCTCTCCGACGGTGATGCGCTATTACCCGCGCTGGTACCGCAAGCCCGATCCGGCATAGGCCGACAGGACGGCCGGTGTGCGGTGCAGCGTGAAAGCGGTTGTGTACGATGTTTCGTATATAATCGGACGATCCAAATACCGACATGTCAATAAGTAGGTCGGCAGAGGATTGTTTTTCGAGCACTCCGGTCGCATACGCCGGATGAGCGAAAAGCGGGGCGGTACATACGTTGGACGAGGGAGAACGACGTGTGTGTCGCGGGGTGCGTGCTGGCCCCGAAGAGTCCCATCAACCAAGCGTGAGCGGCCTTTATAAGGCCAAGACTTCGATCGAAGGGCAACCATGAAAATTCACGAATATCAGGGCAAGGAAATCCTGAGAAAATTTGGCGTCACCACGCCGCGCGGCGTGCCGTGCTTCTCAGTCGATGAGGCAGTCAAGGCAGCGGAAACGCTGGGCGGCAAGGTCTGGGTCGTCAAGGCGCAGATTCACGCCGGTGGTCGCGGCAAGGGCGGTGGCGTCAAGGTCGCCAAGTCCCTGGACGAACTCAAGCAGTACGCCGGCCAGATCCTTGGCATGCAGCTCGTTACCCACCAGACCGGCCCTGAAGGCCAGAAGGTGCGTCGCCTGCTCATCGAGGAAGGCGCCGACATCAAGAAGGAATACTACGTTGCCGCGCTGACCGACCGCGCCACGCAGAAGGTTGCCATGATGGCTTCCAGCGAAGGCGGTATGGACATCGAGGAAGTTGCTCACAGCACCCCCGAGAAGATCCTCAAGGTGTTCGTTGATCCGGCCACCGGCCTGACCGACGAACAAGCCCTGTACCTCTCGAATGGTATCGGCGTTCCCGAAGGCTCCACCGCCCAGGCCGTGGACACCCTCAAGAAGCTGTACACCACCTACATGGAAACCGATGCTTCCCTGGCGGAAATCAACCCGCTGATCCTGGAAGGCAACGGCACCATCAAGGCTCTGGACGCCAAGTTCAACTTCGACTCCAACGCCCTCTACCGTCATCCCGAGATCGTTGAGTACCGCGATCTGGATGAAGAGGATGCGGACGAAATCGAAGCCTCCAAGTTCGACCTGGCCTACATCTCCCTGGACGGCAACATCGGCTGTCTGGTGAATGGCGCTGGTCTGGCGATGGCCACCATGGACACCATCAAGCTGTTCGGTGCCGAACCGGCCAACTTCCTCGACGTGGGCGGCGGCGCCACCACCGAGAAGGTGACCGAAGCCTTCAAGATCATGCTCAAGAACCCCAAGGTGAAGGGCATTCTCGTCAACATCTTCGGCGGCATCATGCGCTGCGACACCATCGCCACCGGCGTGGTCACCGCGGCCAAGGAAGTGCACCTGTCCGTCCCGCTGGTCGTCCGCATGAAGGGCACCAACGAAGAGATCGGCAAGCAGATCCTGCGCGATTCGGGCCTCCCGATCATCGCGGCCGACACCATGGCCGAAGCGGCCCAGAAGATCGTCGACGCGGTCAAGTAAGGAGTTAGCGAATGTCCATCCTGATCAACAAAGACACCAAGGTCATCACCCAGGGCATCACCGGCAAGACCGGTCAGTTCCACACCGAGAAGTGCCAGGAGTACGCGAACGGCAAGGAATGCTTCGTCGCCGGTGTGAACCCCAAGAAGGCTGGCGAGAAGATCTTCGACATCCCCATCTACGCGTCCGTCAAGGAAGCGGCTGCCGAAACCGGCGCCACCGTGTCCGTGATCTACGTGCCGCCCGCTGGTGCTGCCGCCGCGATCTGGGAAGCCGTCGAGGCCGACCTGGACCTGGCGATCTGCATCACCGAAGGCATCCCCGTCCGCGACATGCTCGAAGTGCGCAACAAGATGAAGGCCAAGGTTGCGGCCGGCGGCAAGGAAACCCTGCTGCTGGGCCCCAACTGCCCGGGTCTCATCACCCCCGATGAAATCAAGATCGGCATCATGCCGGGCCACATCCACCGCAAGGGTCGCATCGGCGTGGTTTCCCGCTCCGGCACTCTGACCTACGAAGCTGTTGCCCAGCTGACCGAAATCGGTCTGGGCCAGTCTTCCGCCGTCGGTATCGGTGGTGACCCGATCAACGGTCTGAAGCACATCGACGTCATGAAGATGTTCAATGACGATCCGGATACCGACGCGGTCATCATGATCGGCGAAATCGGTGGTCCCGATGAGGCTGAAGCTGCCCAATGGTGCAAGGCCAACATGAAGAAGCCGATCGTCGGCTTCATCGCCGGTGTGACTGCCCCCGCGGGCAAGCGCATGGGCCATGCTGGCGCGCTGATCTCCGGCGGTGCCGACACGGCTGACGCCAAGCTCGCCATCATGGAAGAGTGTGGCTTCACCGTGACGCGCAACCCGTCCGAAATGGCCAAGCTGCTGAAGGCCATGCTGTAATCAGGCCTGTCGCCTGAAGTAAACCGCGCCCGTGGCTGCCGCCCGGGCGCGGTTTTGTTTTTGGTATTCTCGTTTTTTATCGGTTGGGTTTCACATGTCCGAGTTTCTGGTGCCGACGTTCTGGATGGGTTTGCTGCAGATCGTGGCCATCGACTTGGTGTTGTCCGGCGATAATGCGGTGGTAATCGCTTTGGCCTGCCGCCGCTTGCAGCCGGAACAGCGGCGGATTGGTGTGTTCTGGGGTGTGGCGGGTGCCGTTGGCCTGCGCGTGGTCCTGACGGCCTTTGCAGCAAGCCTGCTTGGCCTGGCCTGGCTCAAGCTCCTCGGTGGGCTCGTGCTGCTGTGGATCGGCGCCAAGTTGTTGCTGCCCGAGGACGACGGCGAGCACGAGATCGATGCCGCGACCTCGGTGGCCGGCGCGGTCAAGACGATCATCGTGGCCGACTTCGTGATGAGCGTCGACAACGTCATCGGCGTGGCGGGCGCGGCCGGCGACAGCCTTGTGCTGCTTGGCCTCGGGCTGGCGGTGAGCATTCCGATCATCGTCTGGTCCAGTCAGTTCATCATGAAGTCGATGGAGCGCTTCCCCGTGATCGTTACCCTTGGTGCTGCGTTGCTGGGCTGGGTCGCTGGCGGCATGATCGTCGACGATCCGTTGTGGCGCTCCTTGCTGGCCGAGCGTCCCGGCTGGTTGAGGCCACTGGCAGGGCTGGTGGGCATCGCCGTTGTGTTGGGCGCGGCACGGATGCTGCGTAAGCGTGCCGGGGGTGTTCCGGAACGGCAGATTCTTTGATGCGGATTTCCTAGACTTCGGGCATGGATCAACTGCAACCGACGCGTTGGCGCATGGCCATGCTGTCCCATGGGGGGCGTGTTCGCACACGCAACGAGGATTACGTGTGCTGTGCCGAGGAACTCGGCCTGGCGGTGCTGGCCGACGGGATGGGCGGGCACGCCGGGGGCGCGGTAGCCTCCCGCCTTGCCGTGGAGGCCTGGATGGGCTGCATGGAGTACGTTGTGGCCCATGGTGTGGCCAGCGTGGGGGATTTGAGGATGGCGGTTGCCGCGGCCAATCAGTCCGTTTACGAAGAGGCCCTGCGGGACCCGCTGCTGCGTCACATGGGAACCACGCTGGCCGGTATCTGGCTGAGCCCCGTGCGGGCCTGCATGCTGGCCTGTCATGTGGGGGATTCGCGTATCTACCGCTGGCGAAACGAGGTGTTCGAATGCCTGACCCGCGACCACAGCGTATTGCGAGAGCAAAGCGACGCGGGCATGATTGATCCTTTGGCCCCCGGCTCCGCCGCATTGCGCGGCCTGCTGACCCGGGCGGTTGGCGTGGCGGCCTGCGTCGAGGCTGACGTAGCCGGTTTTCCGCTGCAGGATGGTGACATTTATCTCCTCTGCTCGGATGGGTTGACCGATATGCTTCCCGACAGCGAAATCGCGGATGTGCTGGACGCGCTGGGCGGCTCCCCCAGGCTGGCGGCAGAGCATCTGGTTGATCTGGCGAATGATCGGGGGGGCGTGGATAATGTTTCGGTTGTCATCGTGTCATCGCGCCATGAAGGGCGGCTTGGCACCGAACTTGGTTGAGGCAGGTTGTCGATAGGAAGAGTGATGCCCAGGTTGATATTGAGCATGGATGGTCTGGTGTTGAAAGAAATGGCTCTTGAAAAGGAGCGTACGACCATCGGCCGGAAACCGCACAACGACATCCAGATCGACAATCTGGCGATCAGCGGCGAGCATGCGGCGATCGTGACCATCCTCAACGATGCATTTCTTGAGGACATGAACAGCACCAATGGCACCTATGTGAATGGGCAGCCGGTCAAGAAGCACGTCCTCAGGAACAACGACGTCATCGAGCTGGGAAAATACCGGCTTAAATATCTTGCCGACAGCGCGGTACCGGGCGCGGAGCAGGATGAGGCTGTGAGTTATGCCCAGACAGCCGTCGCGACCGATGCAGGTTTGCCGTCGGCTGCCCAGGCTGATCTGACGGCCACCAATGCGGCGGCGCCGGTCGGTGCCCTCGGGATGATCCAGATCCTCAGTGGTGCGCACGCCGGCCGGACACTTGAATTGTCCAAATCCCTGACGACCTTGGGCAAGCCTGGTTCCCAGGTGGCTGTCATCACGCGCCGTCCGCACGGTTATTTCATCACCCATGTGGAAGGGACGGTCTTCCCGGTCGTGAATGGACGTGCACTTGATGCCCAGGCCCATCGCCTGAACGACAACGACGTGATCGAGCTTGCCGGCGTCAAGATGGAGTTCTTCACGAAGAGCGTGACTTGACATGGACGTATCGGGCTGGAAGAGCGGGGCGCCTTTGCGGGATGCTCCTATGGCCTGGAGTCCGATCAATTTCTTTCTGACCATTCGCGAGGGCCGGCGGCTTGGCCGGTCGCACTCGAGAGGTGCCGAGAGAGCAAAATGAAAATAAGGGTTCTCGGGTGCAGCGGCGGTATCGGTGGGCGCAGTCAGCGCACTACGGCGCTGCTGGTGGATCATGATGTGCTTATCGATGCCGGCACGGGCGTAGGCGACCTGGAGTTCGAGGAGCTCCTGCGCATCGACCACATATTCGTGACCCATGCCCACCTCGATCACATCGCGATGATCCCGTTACTCGTGGATACCGTCGGCGATGCGCGCTCGATGCCGATCGTCGTGCATGGCTCTCCCGAGACCTTGCGGATCCTGCGCTCACACATCTTCAACTGGCTGGTGTGGCCTGACTTCTCCTCGATTCCAGACCGTGGCAACCCCTTCCTGCGTTTTCAGGAGATGCGGGTCGGTGAAACGGCTCGCCTGGGGGGCGGGCGACAGGTCACCATGCTGCCGGCCCTGCATACGGTCCCGGCGGTGGCCTATCAGCTGGCTGAGAGCGGTCGCAGCTTGGTGTTCTCCGGTGATACGGCTTATTCCGACGCCCTGATTTCCGCCATCAACGAGATCCCGGACCTGCGCTATCTGATCATCGAAACCGCCTTTCCCGACGCGCAGCAGGACCTGGCCCTGGCCTCCCGGCATCTGTGCCCGAGCCTGCTGGCCTTGTTCCTCGAAAAGGTGAGGGCGAGGCCCGAGGTGTGGATTACCCACCTCAAGCCGAGTCGGGCGCAGACGACGCTGCAGGAGATCGCCGACAGTTGCGGGCAGTTCGAGCCCAAGGCGCTGTACAACGGTCTTGAGCTGGTTCTTTGACGCCGGGCATGTGTGCTGAGGCGCTTGTCCGCTTGTCTCCGCGAGGAGGTGAGCGGGTTCTTCGCCGCTGCGGGGCGATTTATTTTCCGGATATGACCTTTCTATGAGAAGCAGCGCTCCCGGCAGGACGGGTGGCAGTGACGTGGCGAGCCGCCTGGCCTTTTTCAAAGGATTGCAGGCGGTTACCAACCGGATTCATGCGACGCAGAACATAGACGAGATCATCTTCGAGCTGTCGTCGGAGATCTGTGCGCTGTTTGCTGCCGAGCGCATGACGATCTACGTCGTGGACGATAACCGCAGCACCATCTCGTCGCGGGTCAAGACCGGCCTGCAGACGATCCGCACGATCCGGCTTCCCATCGCCGAGAACAGCGTGGCCGGCTATGTGGCGCTGACCGGGAAAATGCTCAACGTCGCCGATGTTTACGATGACGGGGCACTGAAGGCCATATCTCCGCGGATGGAGTTCCGTCGGGAAGTTGATGAGCGTTCCGGCTACCGCTCCCACCAGATGCTGGTGGCACCGATCCGACAGGAGGACGGTGATGTGCTGGGCGTGATCCAGCTTATCAACAGCCGCAGCGGTGAGGCTTTTTCCGTCGTCGCCGAGGAGGGAATCCAGGGGCTCGGCCAGACGCTCGCCGTTGCCTTTGCCCAGCGTCGCCACGCACTGATCCAGCCGAAGTCCAAGTATGAAGGCCTGGTGTTCGACGCCAAGCTGACCGAGCAGGAGCTCGGGACGGCAACCAGCCAGGCGCGGGAGCAGGGCATTTCCATCGAGCAGCTCCTGATCTCTGAATACGGGGTCAAGCCGGCCGACATCGGCAGCGCGATTTCCCGCTTCTTCGGCGTGCCCTATGAGCCCTTCCGCCCCAATCGTGTCAGGCCGCTCGATCTGCTCCGTAACCTGAAGAAGGAATATGTGTTGCAGGCGGAGTGGCTACCGCTTGAAGAGGGGCCGGATGGCTTGCTGGTGATGGTCACCGATCCCGAGCAGGCGACGGCTTCCCGCGTCGTGCAGAACGTCTTTCCAAAGGCGGTGCCGGTGTTCTGCGTGACCACCCATGTGGAGTTCATGCAGACCGTCGCCCAACTGTTTGCGGCAGGAGGTGATGGCGCGTCGGTGAACGATCTGTTGTCCGACATGGGGGAGGACGACGGGGACGGTGCCGTCGCCGCGGATGACGCGTCGGCAGCGGCGGACAATGAACTGGTCAAGCTGGTGAACCGGATCATCATCGACGCCCACCGCCAAGGTGCGTCGGACATCCACATCGAGCCGCGACCGGGCAAGGAAAAGACCCAGATCCGTTTCCGCAAGGACGGCTCGCTGGTGCCTTACATCGAGATTCCAGCCAGCTACCGCAGTCCGATCGTTGCGCGCATCAAGATCATGTGCGACCTGGACATCTCTGAGCGGCGCAAGCCGCAGGACGGCAAGATCAGGTTCCGCCGCTTTGCTCCCCTCGACATCGAACTGCGGGTCGCGACGATCCCCACCACGGGTGGCACGGAAGACGTGGTGATGCGCCTGCTGGCCAACAGCGAACCCTTGCCCCTCGATCAGCTTGGGTTGCTGGAGCACAACTTCACCCGTCTCCAGCAGACGATCGCCAAGCCCTACGGCATCTTCTTCGTGTGCGGGCCAACCGGGTCGGGCAAGACGACGACGCTGCATTCCATTCTGGGCTCCATCAATACCCCGGACACCAAGATCTGGACAGCCGAGGATCCGGTCGAAATCACCCAGAAGGGGCTGCGCCAGGTTCAGGTGAATCGCAAGGCTGGACTCGATTTTCCGACCGTCATGCGCTCCTTCCTGCGGGCCGACCCGGATGTGATCATGGTCGGCGAAATGCGTGACAAGGAGACCGTATCCATCGGCTTGGAGGCATCTCTGACAGGCCATCTTGTGTTCAGCACCCTGCATACCAACAGTGCGCCGGAATCGGTGGTGCGTTTGCTGGACATGGGCATGGACCCCTTCAACTTCTCCGATGCACTGCTAGGTGTTCTGGCCCAGCGCCTGGCCAAGCGCCTGTGCGGAAAGTGCAAGCAGGCCTATCACCCGGAAGAGGCCGAAATCCGTCACCTGCTCGATGAATTCTGTGAGGAGCTGCGCAACACCGCCGCCTTTCAGGACGATCCGGTTGGCGCCCGCGGCAACATCCTCAATGGCTGGCGTCAGCGCTACGCAGATGCACAAGGGCGTTTCACGCTGTACGCCCCGCTCGGCTGCGAGCACTGCAGCGGCGGCTACAAAGGCCGCCTGGGCCTGCATGAGCTGATGATCGGGACGGACAGGATCAAGGAGCTGATCCAGGGGCGCGGCCGGGTTGCGCTGCTGCTGAGCACGGCGTTGGAGGAAGGGATGCGGACCCTGCGCCAGGATGGTATCGAGAAGGTGCTGGCCGGTCTGACGGATCTCAAGCAGGTGAGCAAGGTCTGCATCCGCTGACCTCGCTCACCAAGGCCCGCCCATTCAATCGAGGCGGGCCAGTTTGGATTTGGCCATCGGCGGATTCTTCGCGAAATAGCGGCGCAGGCCTCGCAGGATGGCCTCAGCCATGCGGTCCTGGTAGGCCTCGTCGTTTAGCTTGGCCTCTTCGTCCGGGTTGGAGATGAAGGCGGTTTCCACCAGGATGGACGGGATGTCCGGTGCTTTCAGCACGGCAAAGCTTGCCTGCTCGACTTCGCCCTTGTGCAGGCGGTTGATGCCGCCCAGTTCTCCCAGCACGGCCTTGCCGACCTTCAGGCTGTCGTTGAGAGCGGCGGTCTGTGACAGGTCGAGCAGCGTGCGGGCGAGATGGTCGTCCTTCACGCCGATGTTGACCCCGCCGATCAGGTCCGCTGCGTTTTCCTTCTGGGCCAGCCAGCGTGCGGCGGTGCTCGATGCCCCCTTTTCGGACAGTACGAAAACCGAGCTGC
Organism: Pseudomonadota bacterium; assembly: GCA_018241665.1. Classification (GTDB taxonomy): domain Bacteria; phylum Pseudomonadota; class Gammaproteobacteria; order Burkholderiales; family Rhodocyclaceae; genus Zoogloea. The sequence continues at coordinate 26,520 of JAFEDK010000020.1, read as the reverse complement.
CGCGGGCGGTCGGGCTGATGAAGGCGTCAGCGTGGATTGATACGAAGAGGTCGGCCTGCACCCGGCGGGCCTTGGCGACGCGCTGCTGCAGCGGCACGAAGTAGTCCGCATCGCGGGTGAGCATCGCCCGCATGTTGGGTTCGGCGTCGATCTTGGCTTTCAGGCGTTTGCCTACCGACAGGGTCACGTGCTTTTCGTAGCTGCCGGCCGCGCCGACAGCACCCGGATCCTCGCCGCCGTGGCCGGGGTCGATGGTGATCGTGATCAGACGGCTGATGCCCGCGTCCTCTTCGGTGGGCCTGGCGGCAGGGCGCGCGGCCTGCTGCGGTGGCGGCTCGGGGCTTGCCGCTTCCCGTTTCGGTGGTTGCTCAGGCTTGCGCGCGACCTCGACGGCCTTGCGCGGCTCCTCCGGCTTTTCCGGCCGCTGGAGCGGCTGGGCACCGCCGACCACCGCTTCCTCGGGCGTGATCTTCTCGAGCAAGGCCAGCAGCGGATCCACCGGCTCGGTCGGATAGAGGTCGAGGACCAGGCGGTGGCCGTATTCGCCGACGGGCTTGAGGGTGAATACCTGCGGGCTGATCTCGGCCTTCAGTTCGATGACCAGCCGGACGACGCCCGGGCGGTTGCGTCCGGCGCGGATCAGCTGGATGTACGGGTCCTGGCCGGTGATCTTGGTGGGCAGGGACTGGAGCACTTCGTTGAGTTCGACGCCTTCCAGATCGACAACCAGCCGTTCCGGCTTGTGCACCAGCTGATGGGTGAAGTTGAGGTTGTCCCGGCTTTCCAGTGTGATGCGGGTGTAGTCCTTGGCCGGCCAGACCCGCACCGCCAGGACGCTGCTCTGGGCGGCCCGGCCCAGTGGGCTGACCAGCAGGAGCAGGCTGGCGCCGGCCGAGCCGATGAAGCGCCGACGCATGGCCGCGTCGACGCGCAGGGGATTCAATGGGTTCGTGATGTGGCGAAACGTTCCAGGCATGTGTGACCTTCTCCGCTCAACGGCCGCAGTTCCAGCTTGCGGCCGCCATCGGCGGATACTTGCAGGAGAATTTCGAGATCTGCTGCCGGAAGATAGGGGTGCGCGCGATCAGGCCACTCCACAATACGAATGCCGTCGCCTTCGAAGTATTCTTCCAGTCCTGCCTCGAGAAATTCTTCTGCGTGGGTGAAGCGATAAAAATCAAAGTGATATACGACAATTCTAGAATCTTTATACGGTTCGACCAAGGTATATGTTGGGCTCTTCACCTTTCCGGTGAAGCCGAGGCCGCGTAGCAGGCCACGAGTGAGCGTGGTTTTGCCTGCCCCCAGATCGCCGCACAGGAAGATCGTCAGGCGACCGGGGAGCGCGTTCGCCAGCCGCTCGCCGGCAGCGAGCGTGGCGTTTTCATCGGCGAGGTACAGGCTCCCTTCGAGGGCGCTATCATGATTGGGATGAGCGTGAGACACGATGATCCTTCTGCTGAACAAGGCGATCTGACATCCCTGGCGGGACGGATCAAGGGTTGGGCACGGGCCCTGGGTTTCGAAGAAGCGGGTATTGCGGATCTTGACCTGGAACATGCCGGGTCAGGCCTGGAAAGCTGGCTCGCGGCCGGTTGCCACGGACAGATGGATTATATGTACAAACATGGGACCAAGCGTTTCCGTCCCGCTGAACTGGTGCCGGGAACGCAACGGGTCATTTCGGTTCATATGTCCTACTGGCCGGAGGCTGAGCCGGCCGTTGAAGTGCTGGCAGATTCGTCCCGGGCCTATGTGTCGCGCTATGCGCTTGGGCGGGATTACCACAAGGTCTTGCGCGCGCGCCTGCAGAAGCTGGCGGATCAGATTGCCGAAGAAGCGCCTCACGGATACCGGGTATTCGTGGATTCCGCGCCGGTGATGGAAGTCGCACTGGCCGATAAGGCTGGGCTGGGCTGGCGTGGCAAGCACAGTTTGCTGTTGTCCCGGCGAGCTGGGTCGTTCTTTTTCCTGGGCGAGATCTACACCGATCTGCCGCTGCCGGTGGACAAGGCTGTCAAGCCGCATTGCGGCAGTTGTTCAGCGTGCATCGATCTGTGCCCGACCCGTGCGATAGTGGCGCCTTATCAGGTAGACGCCCGGCGGTGTATTTCCTATCTCACCATCGAGCTGAAAGAAGAAATTCCGTTGGAATTTCGCAAGGCAATTGGAAACCGTATATATGGCTGTGACGACTGCCAGCTTGCATGCCCATGGAATCGCTTTGCAAAGCCCTCGGCGGAAGGGGAATTTGCGCCCCGGCATGGGCTTGATCATGCAAAGCTGGTAGAGTTATTCCATTGGACAGAAAGGGATTTTCTCGAACGTATGGCTGGCAGTCCGATATACCGTATAGGTTATGAGCGTTGGTCGCGAAACCTGGCTGTGGCACTGGGCAATGCGCCCCGCGGCGTCGAAGTCCGGCAGGCTCTGCAGGCCCGCCTGACAGGGGCATCGCCGTTGCTGGCGGAACATATCATGTGGGCCTTGCAACAGCACGATACATTGCCTGCGGATGCCGCGATATAGTCTTAGTGATGATGTTCCGAAAACAGCCCAAACTTCCTGAGCAAGTGACGCCGGCTCCGCAAACCCTGGCGGAAGTGACTGCCATGGAGTCGTGGCGCTTCGACCCCTTGTGCATCGCTGAAGACGATCCGAAGGTCGATGCGCCCAGCCATCGGCCGGACAAGTTCCGCATCAAGATGCTCATGCGTGACGGCGAGCGTCGTCGCGAGACGGAATTGTTGATCCAGAAGCGCTACGCCTGGCGTGGCTATGGCCAGCTGGGTTCGATGGACGAGCCGAATCAGCTGACGATGAATGCCGAGTTGTTCGGCCGCGTCTATGCGACCCTCACGGTCAATGTGGATTCCCCCGCCGGGCTGGCGCTCGACAGCACCTATGGCGCCGAGGCCGCGCGCCTGCGCTCGCAGGGGCGCAAGCTCTGCGAGTTCGGGCGTTTCGCCATCGACCCTTCGGCCCGCTCCAAGCGCCTCATCGCATCCCTGTTCAACCTGCTTTACATCTATTCGGCCCGCGTCAAGGGCTGCACGGACATCCTCATCGAGATCAATCCGAGGCATCGGGATTTCTACGAGAAGATGCTGGAGTTCCGCCAGCTGGGCGAGGAGCGTATGTGCGAGAGGGTCAAGGCACCGGCCCTGCTGATGCATATATCTTGCGAGCGCATCGAGCGGCGCATGCAGGAAATCGGCGGACGCTGGCGTGAGCTGCCCGATGAGAAATCGATCTACAAGTTCGCCTTCACGCCTGAAGAAGAGCTGGAGATGATCGAGCGTCTCAAGAACTGAGTTGTCGGCCTCTCTTCACGGGGGGGCTGGCTGGCGTAGAATCGCTCCTTCTCTTTCCGCTGCATTTCCATGTCTGATCCTGGCAAGCTGCCCATCGGAGTCTTCGATTCCGGCGTGGGTGGTCTAACCGTCGTGCGTGCGCTGATGGAGCGCCTGCCCCTCGAGAACATCGTCTATTTCGGCGATACGGCTCGCGTTCCCTATGGCGTGAAGTCGGTGGCGACCATCGAGCACTTCACCGGCCAGATCACCGATTACCTGCTCGAGCAGGGCGTCAAGATGCTGATCATCGCGTGCAACACGATGGCGGCGGTGGCGGCTCAGGTGGTCAAGCAGAAGGCCGGCGGCATTCCGGTGCTCGATGTGATCGACGCCGGTGCGCGGGCTGCGGTGGCCGAATCCCGCTCGCGGGCGATCGGCGTGATCGGTACGCCGACCACTGTGAATAGCAATGCCTACGCGCGCCGCATGCATGCCATCGACCCCAGTGTGCGCGTGTATTCCCAGGCCTGCCCGCTCTTCGTGCCGCTGGTCGAGGAGGGGTGGCTTGATCATGAGGTGACGCGCCTGACGGCCCAGGAGTACCTCAAGCCGGTGCTGGCCGAGAACGTGGATACGCTGGTCCTCGGCTGTACCCATTACCCGCTGATCAAGCCCTTGCTGCAGGATGTCGTCGGGCCTGATGTGCGCTTGGTCGATTCGGCCATCACCGTGGCCGAGCAGGCGGCGTCTACGCTGAACGAGATGGGCATCGCCAATCCGGGCGACAGCCTGTCCACTTACCGCTATACCGTCACCGACATCCCGCTGCGCTTCCAGACCATTGGCGAGCGCTTCCTGGGACGTTCACTGGGGCAGGTGCAGAAGGTGGACTGGTAAACGAACAGTGAGGGGCCTTTCCCTGGGGAAGACCGAGTGTCCCGTGGGGGCGAATGCATTTGCCCTCACGGGAGGTGTTCTTCGCCTCCATTAGAAAAAGGCTGCGTGATCCGCAGCCTTTTTCAATTTACGCGTTCTTGCGCTTCTGCCACAGCACGTCGCCGCGGCCACCGGCGCGGTTGAGAACCCGACCAAGCACGAAGAGCAGGTCGGACAGGCGGTTCAGGTACTGGCGCGGTGCGTCATTCACTGCCTCTTCCTGGCCCAGCGCGACGATCATGCGCTCACCGCGGCGGCAGATAGTGCGGGCCTGGTGGGCGAGGGCCGCGGCGCGGGTGCCGCCGGGCAGGATGAAATCCTTCAGCGGTTCCAGGTCATCGTTGAAACGATCCAGCTCGTCTTCCAGGTACTGGACCTGTTTGGCGGTGATCATTTCCATGCCGGGGATGCACACCTCGCCGCCCAGGTCGAAAAGGTCGTGCTGCACGTTGATCAGCAGTGCGCGCACGTCGTCCGGCAGTTCTTCGCACAGCAGTACGCCGATGGAGGCATTCACCTCGTCCACTTCGCCGAGGGTGTGGATGCGCAGGCTGTTCTTGGAAACCCGGTTGCCGTTGCCGAGGCCGGTGGTGCCGGCGTCGCCGGTGCGGGTGTAAATCTTGGACAGGCGGTGGCCCATTGTGCTGTCTCCTGGAGGAGTTGTGTTTTTGGAAGGCCGATTATAGCCAGCGGGGCCCGGCAGGGAGGGATGCTACAATTTGCGGCTTTGATACCTGTCCTTCCCCGACCGTCGCAGTTGAGACAACCGGAGACCCCACGCCGATGAAAAGCGCCGAAATCCGCCAGAAGTTCCTCGAATTCTTCGCCTCCAAGGGCCACCAGATCGTGGCGTCCAGCTCGCTGGTTCCCCATGAGGATCCGACCCTGCTGTTCACCAACGCAGGCATGAACCAGTTCAAGGATGTCTTCCTCGGCTTCGACAAGCGCCCGTATACCCGCGCCACCACATCGCAAAAGTGCGTGCGTGCCGGCGGCAAGCACAACGACCTGGAAAACGTCGGCTACACCGCCCGCCACCACACCTTCTTCGAGATGCTGGGCAACTTCAGCTTCGGTGACTACTTCAAGCGCGACGCGATCACCTATGCCTGGGAGCTGCTGACCGAAGTCTTCAAGCTGCCGAAGGACAAGCTCACCGTCACCGTTTACGCGGAAGACGACGAGGCCTACGACATCTGGACCAAGGAAGTCGGCGTGCCGGCCGACAAGGTCATCCGCATCGGTGACAACAAGGGCGCCCGCTACGCCTCCGACAACTTCTGGATGATGGGCGACACCGGCCCCTGCGGGCCGTGCACCGAGATCTTCTACGACCACGGCGAGCACATCTGGGGTGGCCCTCCGGGCTCCCCCGAGGAAGACGGCGACCGCTTCATCGAGATCTGGAACAACGTGTTCATGCAGTTCAACCGCGACGAGGCCGGCGTGATGCATCCGCTGCCCAAGCCGTCGGTGGATACCGGCATGGGCCTGGAGCGGATTTCCGCTGTGCTCCAGCACGTGCATGCCAACTACGAGATCGACCTGTTCCAGACCCTGATCGCCGCCGCCGCCCGTGAAACCTCCGGCGCCGACATGGACAGCCCGTCCCTCAAAGTACTGGCCGACCACATCCGCGCTTGTTCCTTCCTGATCGCCGACGGTGTGATCCCCGGCAACGAAGGCCGTGGCTACGTGCTGCGCCGGATCATCCGCCGCGCCATTCGCCACGGCTACAAGCTGGGCGCCCGTGCGGCCTTTTTCCACAAGCTGGTGCCGGACCTCGTCGCCGAGATGGGCGAGGCCTATCCCGAGCTGAAGGCCGGCGAAGCCCGCGTGACCGATATCCTCAAGCAGGAGGAGGACCGCTTCTTCGCCACCATCGAGAACGGCATGGCCATCCTCGAAGGCGAACTGACGGCGATGGCTGCCGCCGGCTCCACCGTGTTCAACGGCGAAACCGCCTTCAAACTGCACGACACCTTCGGCTTCCCGCTCGACCTGACCGCCGACGTCTGCCGCGAGCGCAACGTCACCGTGGACAGCGCCGCTTTCGACGCAGCGATGGCGCGCCAGAAGGAGCAGGCGCGCGCCGCCGGCAAGTTCAAGATGGCCGCCAACCTGGAATATGACGGCCCGGCGACCACCTTCCACGGCTACGAGAACCTCGAAGCCAAGGGCAACGTGCTGGCCCTGTACAAGGACGGCGTGGCCGTCAATGAACTCAACGAAGGTGAAATGGGCGTCGTGGTCCTCGACGACACGCCGTTCTACGCCGAATCCGGCGGCCAGGTCGGCGACCGCGGCGAGCTGCGCTCCGTGCATGGCATCTTTGCGGTGGAAGACACCCTAAAGATCCAGGCCACTGTCTTCGGTCACCACGGTGTGGTCACGACCGGCAAGCTGACCGTCGGCAACGGCGTCACTGCCAAGGTGGATACCCAGGCCCGCGCCCGCACCGCCCGCCACCACTCGGCGACCCACCTGCTGCACAAGGCCCTGCGCGAAGTGCTCGGCACCCACGTCCAGCAGAAGGGCTCCCAGGTCGATCCGGACAAGACCCGTTTCGACTTCGCGCACACCCAGCCGGTGACGGCCGAGGAGATCGCCCGCATCGAGCGCATCGTCAATGACGAGATCCTCTCCAACGCAGCCACTGACGCCAGCGTGATGGACATCGAATCCGCCCAGAAGACCGGCGCGATGATGCTGTTCGGCGAGAAGTACGGCGACGAGGTGCGCGTGCTGACCATCGGCTCCTCGAAGGAGCTGTGCGGCGGTACCCACGTGTCCCGTACCGGCGACATCGGCTTGTTCAAGATCACCCTCGAAGGCGGTGTGGCTGCCGGCGTGCGGCGCATCGAAGCGGTCTGCGGTGATGTGGCGGTGGCCCTGGTGCAAGAGCAGCAAGCCCTGCTCGACGGCGTGACCGGCGTGCTCAAGGCCCAGCCGCAGGACGTGCTGGTGCGGGTGTCCCAGGTGTTGGACAACGTGAAGGCCCTCGAGAAGGAACTTGCCCGCCTGAAGAGCAAGCTGGCAGCCAGCCAGGGGGACGATCTCGCGGCCCAGGCCACCGAGGTGGGGGGAGCCAAGGTGCTGGCGGCGACGCTGGAAGGTGCTGACGTGCCGACCCTGCGCGAGACCCTCGACAAGCTGAAGGACAAGCTCAAGTCGGCGGCGATCGTGCTGTCCAGCGTCAATGACGGCAAGGTCAGCCTGATCGCCGGTGTGACGGCCGACCTGACCGGCAAGGTGAAGGCCGGCGAACTGGTCAACTTCGTTGCCCAGCAGGTGGGTGGCAAGGGTGGTGGCCGTCCCGACATGGCCCAGGCCGGTGGGACCGATGCCGCTGCGCTTCCTGCTGCGCTGGCCGCGGTGGCCGGCTGGGTGGGCGGCAAGCTGGGCTGAGAGCGTTCCCCTGCCTGGGGCAATTTAGGCGCTACGGCCCCAGGCGTCACCGAGCTTCTCTTCGCTCGGCAAGGATGCTTCCATTTGAACGGCCGGGCTGTCTGCCGGCCGTTCTTCCGTGGACGGCCCGGTATAAAAGCGGAAACCGTTGCGATCGGCACCCTTGACGAGATACAAGGCCTGATCCGCCCGCTGGAACAAGGTTTCGGTGTCCTGGGCGTCCGACGGGTAGAGGGCGATCCCGATGCTGGCGGAGATCCGCGTATCGCCTTCCTTGAGGGCGTAATGGGCGGCCAGCGTGCTGCGGATCGACTGGGCGATGGGCTCGATGTGCAGGCGGTCGGTGATACCACCCAGGATCACCGCGAATTCGTCGCCCCCGAGGCGGGCAGCGGTGTCCGTTTCGCGGATACAGGCTTTCAGACGCTGGGCGACCTCGATCAGCAACTGATCACCGGCCAGGTGGCCGAGGGTGTCATTGACCTCCTTGAAGTAATCGAGATCGACCAGCAGCAACGCAACTTCCGTTTCCGCGCGGTCGGCGATGTTCATGTCCTGCTGCAGGCGGTCGAGCAGCAGGCGCCGGTTGGGCAGGTCGGTCAGCGTGTCATAGCTGGCCTGGCGCCATAGTTGCTCTTCGGCACGCTTTTGTTCGGTGACGCTGGAGTACATGCCGACCCGCCACTGCACCTGGCCGCTGTCGTCGTAGATGGTGTTGATCATCAACCAGTCGGCAGCAATTTCCCCGTTGTGCCGGCGATTCAGGATTTCTCCCTTCCAGGTGCCGGTAGCGTCCAGGCTCTCCCACATGGTGCGGAAGAAGGCGTGATCGTGGCGTCCTGAGCTCAGGACGCTTGCCGGCTGGCCGATGGCTTCCTCGGGCGTGTAGCCCATCAGGCGGGTGAAGGCCGGGTTGATGGCGACGATGCGGTTGGTGGTGTCGGTGACCATGATGGCTTCACCGACAGCCTGATAGACAAGGGAGGCCAGACGCAGGGCGTCCTCCCGTTCGCGGCGTTCGCTGCTGTCCCGGATCACCAGAGTTGCCATGCGGCCCCTCTCGGTTTCGATCGGAGTCATGCTGATGCTGATCGGGAAACGGCGGCCGGCGGCGCTGAGCGCGATCAGGTCCACGTCGGCTACCGATTGGGTCGGCTGGTTCAGCTCACTCCATTCGGAGGCGAGCAGCTCTCCGACCGGGCGCCCGATCAGATCTTCGTAGCGATAGCCGAAGGTGCTGAGTGCGCGCTGGTTGGCACGACTGATGTGCCCGGATGCATCGAGAATGACGATCGCGTCGGGGGCGGTGTCGAGCAGGATGCGTAGCTCCAGTTCCTTGCTGGCGATATGTTTCAGGTCACGCTCCCGCAGCGACCAGAGATGGATCAGCAGGCCGAGCATGACGAGAGTGGCAAGCACAAAGAGAGCGACCTGCACCGCGGTCTTTGTGACTTCCCGGTACCAGCCGAGCAGATAGTCTTCGTCAGCCAGCCCCACGATGATGTAGTAGGGGTAGTGCTCCATGCGCCGATAGGCATTGGTCCGCTCGATGCCATCGATCTGGGTGACGGCGAGGTAGGCGCCTTCCTTGGGTGCGGCCCGGATCGCTGCGGCGAGCTGGGGGGAGACGGCCCGCGAGCCGGTTCGTACGTCAGGGGCGCCCGGGGCCGGATGGCGGGTGATCAGGCCGAGTTCGGTATCGCGCAGGGTGACGGCCCCGCCTGGCCCGAGGTTGAGGCTGGCGAAGAGTTCGCGCAGGTGGGTCAGACGGATGCTGGCGACGGCTATGCCGGCGAAGCGGCCGTCCCGGGTGGTGATGCGGCGGCTCAGGGTAATGATCCATTCACCGCCAATGCGCCCCTGCAGGGGGGCGGAGATTACCAAGCCTGCTGATGGGGAGTTCCGGTGGCGCAGGAAATAGTCCCTGTCGCCAAGCAGGCCGGGCTTGCGGTTCAATGGCCCGTTGCTGGCCAGCAGGGAGCCCTGCTCATCGACGATCAGCAGACTGTGCAGGGCAGGTTGTCGTGAGAAGTGCTGCTGCAGAATGGTCTGGTAGCGCCGGGAGTCAGGCTTGCCTGTCTGACCATCGTCGAGATCGTCTACCAGCGCCTGGAGCGTCAGGTCGATGCGGTCGAAGATCGCCGCGATGTCGTGATCGAGGAGCTGCGCCAGGTTGCGGGTATTGACGATAGCCCGTGCCCGCGACTGTTCCAGCCCCTGGTACAGAGATTGGAAGGCCAGGCCGATGACCATCAGGTTCAGCAGGATCACGGCGATGCTCAGCCGTGTCCGGAATTGGGATGCGCTGAAGCTTGCCGACTGAAACGTGGGCACAGCCTTCATGGCGGCTCCTCCATCGAGGCGTGGTACTTATGGCGGCGTCCCGGTGAGGGCTGTCTGGATGTTGCTGGCTGCCAGTCTTACTTTTTTCTCGCGAAGGAGGAAGAGGTGTGCACAAATATCTGTCCGGCCGGACCTGGTGATACGGCGCAGGCCCGGCCGACCGGCTTAGAACGGCAGCGTCACGCCCGGCCAGACGCCTTCGATGGCACGACGGAAATCGGCCTGGATGCGTTCGATGGCATCGTTGTTGTCGGCTTCGAAGCGCAGGACGACGACCGGCGTGGTGTTGGAGGGGCGCGCCAGTCCGAAGCCGTCGGCGTATTCGACGCGCACGCCATCAATGGTCAGAATGCTTTCGGCGCCGTTGAACTGCGCTTCGGCCTTGAGCTTGTCCACCAGTGCGAAGGGCTCGCCTTCGTTCATCTTGATGTTCAGTTCGGGGGTGCTGGTGGCATTCGGCAGACCCTTCAGTACCGGGTTGGCATCGGCGTGGCGGGACAGGATCTCGAGCAGGCGCGCACCGGTGTAAAGGCCATCGTCGAAGCCGTACCAGCGTTCCTTGAAGAACACATGGCCGCTCATCTCGCCGGCCAGCGGAGCGCCGGTTTCCTTCAGCTTGGCCTTGACCAGGGCGTGGCCGGTGTTCCACATGGTGGGCTTGCCGCCACGGTCCTTGATCCAGCCGGCCAGGTTGCGGGTGCATTTAACGTCATAGATGATCTCGCCGCCGGGAACGCGGGTCAGAACGTCTTCGGCAAACAGCATCAGCTGGCGGTCGGGGAAGATGATCTCGCCGTCCTTGGTGACGACGCCCAGGCGGTCGCCGTCACCGTCGAAGGCCAGGCCGATTTCCGCGTCGGTTTCCTGCAGGGCACGGATGACGTCCTTGAGGTTTTCCGGCTTGGAGGGGTCGGGGTGGTGATTGGGGAAGTTGCCGTCCACTTCGCAGAACAGTTCGACCAGCTCGCAGCCGAGGCGCTTGAAGAGCTCCGGCGCGACGGCGCCGGCCACGCCGTTGCCGCAGTCCATGACGACCTTCATCGGGCGGGACAGCTTCACGTCGCCGACGATTTTGTCGACATAGGCCGGGACCACGTCGGCCTGGGTGAGCTTGCCGGGTTCGGCTGCGCTTACCAGGTTGCCGTCGATGATGCGCTGGCGCAGGCCCTGGATCAGCTCGCCAAACAGGGTCTGGCCGCCGAGGACCATCTTGAGGCCGTTGTAGTCGGGGGGGTTGTGGCTGCCCGTGACCGAGACACAGGAGTTGGTGCCCAGCTCGTAGGCGGCGAAATAGGTCAGGGGGGTCGGCACGCAGCCGACATCGATGACGTCCACACCGGCAGCCCGGATGCCGTCGGCCAGGGCTCCGGCGAGTTCAGGACCGGACAGGCGGCCATCCCGACCCACGGCGATGGCTTTCTGACCGCGGGCAACGGCTTCGGAGCCGAGGGCCTGGCCGATTGCGCGCACGGCTTCGGCAGTCAGGGTCTTGTCGACGATGCCGCGAATGTCATAGGCCTTGAAGATCTCTGGGGCGGGAACGAACATGCTGGGAACTCCGGTCGGAAACGATGAGGGTTCGATTATACGCGGTGCACCATGACGACTGGGTGTGCTGATGGCGCCGATTTAGATGATTTTCCCGGGCGGACGCGTGCATTGCCAAGCAGGCGTCAACGTCCGGCCTGAAAAAAGTCCAGGATCCGCCGGGGCAGCCAGTTCAAGTGTCCGGGCCAGGCGCCGCTGACGAATCCGACGTGGCCGCCTTCCCGGGGCTGCTCCAGTTGCACCACGGCGGAAACGTGCTGCTGGGTGGGCAGGTGGTGGGCGGGCAGGAAGGGGTCGTTCAGCGGATTCAGCAGCAGGGTGGGAACCTGGATGCCATGCAGGTGGGGCTTGCTGGATGCGCGGCTCCAGTATTCGTCGGCGTTGCGAAAGCCGTGCAGGGGCGCGGTGACAAGGTTGTCGAACTCGTACAGCGTGCGGCTGCGCCACATCGCGTGGCTATCGAAGATGCCCGGGTGCTGCCCCAGCTTTACGGCTGCGTTGTGCTTGAGGGTGACGAGGAAATGTCGCGTGTAGATGCGGTTGAAGCCCTGGGCCAGCACGTGGCCGGTCGCGGTCATGTCGATCGGCGCGCAGATTGCGGCGGCTGCATCGATCAGCCCGTTGGCCGCGCTGCCGCGGGTGCCCAACCACAGCAGCAAGGCGTTGCCGCCAAGGGAGACGCCGGCCGCGTAGCGGGGGTGGGCCGGGAAAAGGGCGGCCAGACGTTCCAGGATCCAGCCGATTTCTTCCGCGTCGCCAGCGTGGTAGCCACGGGGCAGGCGGTTGGGTTCGCCGGAGCAGCCGCGAAAATGCGGGATGACCCCGTTCCAGCCCTGCTCCGCCAGATGGCGCATGAGATGCCGCGCATAAGGCGAGCTGCTTGAGCCTTCCAGGCCGTGAAAGAGCACGACCAGCGGTGCGCCGGGTTGATGCGGCAACCAGTCGAGGTCGATGAAATCGCCGTCCGGTGTGTCCCAGCGTTCGCGGAGCAGGGCCGGTAGCGGCCCCTTGCGCAGCAGTGGCCAGATGGTCTGGGCGTGGCCGCCGGGCAGCCAGCCGGGAGCGACGTAGGCTCCGGCGGCATGAATGTGCGCTGTCAATGGACCACGTGAGGGGTGTCGTTGCTGTGCAGGCTGTCCATGTCCGGCGCAAGGGACGCGTGGTGCATGACCATCCGCCAGCCGAGGGCCCCACGCGTGAAGACGTTGGTGGCGATGATCGGTGGATGCAGCCGATCGTCGCCCTCCACGTGCACGTGTTGCTGCAGGGTATGCACGGCCGTCATGCCGCTGACCCAGCGTACCGGGTGGCTGATGTTGACGTTGATGCGACTGCCGCTGGCAAAGAGCTGTCGCCAGGATTCGCGGATCGCCGCAAGCCCGACCAGACGGATGCTGCCGGGGTGGACGCAGACGACTTCTTCGTCTTCCGACCAGACGGCCATCATGCCGTCCACGTCGGCGCGGGCCAACGCGGCATAGAAAGCCGCTTCGGCATCGTCGGGTGAGGTGTAGATCGGGTTGCTCATGCGTGTTTCTCGGATGGACGTTCGCATGCGACACGGGGGCGTTACCGCCCCCGTGCTGGCCGTGGCCCGGCGAGGAGCCTCAGTGATGTCCCTTGGGCAGTTCGCCCGTGAAGACATACTTGGCGCCGCAGTACGGGCAGGTTGCCTGGCCTTCCTTGGTGACGTCAAGGAACACACGCGGATGCCGGGCCCACAGCGGGGCGTCGGGCATCGGGCAGTGCAGCGGCAGCTCGTGGGCGGTGATTTCGATCGGCTTCGACTTGTTCTGATTTTCAGGCATGGGTTGCTCCCTGGGATCTTAGATGTAAGACAGCCACTCTTCGTATTCGGGGGCCTGGCCGCTGACGATCTGGAAGAAGCGGGACTGCAGCTTCTCGGTGATCGGACCGCGCTTGCCTTCGCCGATGGTGCGGCCGTCCAGTTCGCGGATCGGGGTCACTTCGGCGGCGGTGCCGGTGAAGAAGGCTTCATCGGCGATGTAGATGTCGTCGCGGGTGATGCGCTTGGAGACGACGTCGAGGCCGAACTCCTTGGCGACGCGGATCACGGAGGCGCGGGTGATGCCGGTCAGCGCGGAGGCGATCTCGGGCTCGTAGATGGCGCCGTCCTTGATCACGAAGAGGTTCTCGCCGGCGCCTTCGGCCACGAAGCCGTTGGTGTCGAGCAGCAGGGCCTCGTCGTAGCCGGCTTCGGTGGCTTCCAGGTTGGCCAGGATGGAGTTGGCGTAAGTGGACGCCAGCTTGGCGCGCGGCATGGTGACGTTGACGTGGTGGCGGGCGAAGGACGAGGTCTTCACGCGGATGCCCTTCTCGAGGCCATCCTCACCCAGGTAGGCGCCCCACGGCCAGGCGGCAATGGCCACGTGTACGGTCGCGCCCTTGGTGGAGATGCCCATCTTTTCGGAGCCGTAGAAGGCGATCGGGCGCAGGTAACAGGATTCGAGCTTGTTGGCGCGGACCACTTCCAGCTGGGCTTCCATCAGAACTTCCTTGGAGTAAGGAATGTTCATCATGTAGATCTTGCCGGAGTTGAGCAGGCGCTGGGTGTGCTCGGCGAGACGGAAGATCGCCGTGCCCTTGACGGTCTTGTACGCGCGGACGCCCTCGAATACGGAAAGGCCGTAGTGCAGGGAGTGGGTGAGCACGTGGGTGGTCGCTTCGCGCCACGGCACGAGCTTGCCGTCGTACCAGATGAAACCGTCGCGGTCTGCCATTGACATTGTGGGGATCTCCAGCTGAAAACAGTAAATTCGAGCCCGCGATTCTAGCTCATTCCGAGAGGCTGCGGACCCTCGCCCGGAAGGGGTTAAAATGTCGGCTTTGTCTGCGGGATGACGATGAGAGCCTGGAAACCGAATGTCACTGTGGCGGCCGTGGTCGAACGCGACGGGCGCTTTCTGGTCGTCGAGGAGGAAACCGAGACCGGACTGCGCTTCAACCAGCCGGCCGGTCATCTGGATCAGGGCGAATCCCTGCTGCAGGCCGTCACCCGCGAGGCGCTAGAGGAAACCGCCCATCACTTCAAACCGGAGTTTCTGGTCGGCATCTATCAGTGGCCCAAGCCCGGCAGTGATATCACCTATCTGCGTTTCACGTTCGGTGGCAGCGTGTCGGGTTTCGATCCGGAGCGGCAATTGGACTCAGGTATCGTGCGCGCCGTGTGGCTGACGCTGGACGAGCTGAGGGAAACGCGGGCGCGTCACCGTAGCCCGCTGATCCTGCAGTGCTGTGAAGATTATCTGGCCGGGCAGCGCTATCCGCTGGAGTTGGTGCGCCACTACGACGCCTGATGTTGCGCTCGGGCATTGTGGCGCTCAGCCTGTTGCTCGGTCCAGGCGCGGCTCTGGCCGACGAGCAACTGACCGTGTGTTTCAACTACGGATGCCTGAACGAGGCGTCGGTGGTGTTTTCCGAGGCGCAGATCGGGGTACTGGCTGGTCGTTTGAGCCGCGCGTCTTCAGCCGTGGCTGAGCGGGCGATCCTTGCGCAGGTGATGGGCCAGCTGTACCGCTGGGCGGGGGAGCAATCGCCGATTCATGTGGATCGGCCCGGCGATTATCTCGATGACGACGTGCCGGGCAAGATGGATTGCATCGATCACGCCCAGACTACGACGCGCATCCTGCAGATGCTGGAGAGGCGCGGGCTGCTGCGTTTCCATGTGGTTGATGACGTGCATCGCCGGGTGCGCTGGCTGGTAGCCCAGCATTTTTCGGCGGTGATTCGCGAGAAGGACGACGAGGTGCCGGAGGCTGGGGCACGCTTCGTGGTGGATACTTGGTTTGGGGAGCATGGCGATCCTGCCGTGGTGTTGCCCCTGGAAGATTGGCTGGATGGAGAGGGACCGAATGTCTCGTAAGGAAAAAGTCATCGTCGGCATGTCCGGCGGCGTGGATTCGTCCGTGGCGGCGATGCTGCTCAAGCAGCAGGGCTACGACGTGGTCGGCCTGTTCATGAAGAACTGGGAGGACGATGACGACGATGAATACTGTTCGACCCGGGAAGACCTGGTGGACGTGGTGTCTGTGGCCGACGTGCTGGGCATCGAGCTGGAGGTGGTGAACTTCTCCAAGGAGTACAAGGAGCGGGTTTTCGCCGATTTCCTGCGCGAGTACGAGGCGGGCCGCACGCCCAACCCGGACATCCTGTGCAACTCGGAAATCAAGTTCAAGGCCTTCCTTGATCACGCGCTGGCGCTGGGCGCAGATCGCATCGCCACCGGCCACTATGCGCAGGTGCGCGAATGGACCAACGACGGGCGCACCGAGTACCAGTTGCTGAAGGCGGAAGACGGGACCAAGGATCAGAGCTACTTCCTGTATCGCCTCAACCAGGCCCAGCTGTCGAAGGCCTTGTTTCCCATCGGCCATCTCTACAAGCGCGACGTGCGCAAGATGGCCGAGGCGGCAAACCTGCATGTACATGCCAAGAAGGATTCGACGGGGATCTGTTTCATCGGCGAGCGCCCGTTCCGGGAGTTCCTGTCCCGTTACCTGCCGGCCAAGCCGGGTGAGATCCGGACGCTGGAAGGCGACAAGGTGATCGGACAGCATCAGGGCCTGATGCATCACACCATCGGCCAGCGCAAGGGCCTGCAGATCGGCGGTATCAAGGGCAACCAGGATGACGCGGGCGAGCACGACGCCTGGTACGTCGCGCAGAAGGACATGGCGAAGAACGTGCTGTATGTGGTGCAGGGCCACGATCACCCGGCGTTGCTGAAGGATCGCCTCCTGATCAGCGACCTGAGCTGGGTTGCCGGCCGGGATCCGCGTACGCACTGGGTGTACACGGCCAAGCCGCGCTACCGGACGCCGGATGCGCCCTGTGAGATCGATGTGCTTGCCGACGGCCGGGCCGAGATTGCCTTTGCCCAGCCCCAGTGGGCGGTGACGCCAGGCCAGAGTGTTGTGATCTATGAAAGCCGGGTCTGCCTGGGTGGGGGCATCATCGTCGCTTGAGGCAGGATCTGCTCAGTGCGTGATGGGGCGAAACTGTGGGGGGCGAATTCATTCGCCTGTCCACCGTGATCAAGGGTTTTGAGCCAGCCGGAAGCTCGGATATGCCCAGTTGTGTTCCCACGCGGCGCGCACCATGTTCGGGTATTCGGGCCTGCCGAGGCTGCCGTTGTAGCGTCCCAGCGCGCGGAACAGATCGCCCCGTTCCATGTCCAGATAGTGGCGCAGGATCGTGCAGCCAAAGCGCAGATTGGTGCGCATGTGGAAGAGGTTGCTCTCCTGATTGCCGATCAGCTTGATCCAGAATGGCATGACCTGCATGTAGCCACGGGCGCCCGCCGAAGACAGGGCGTATTTCTTGAAGCCGCTCTCCACCTGGATCAGGCCCAGCACCAGCTGCGGGTCTAGGCCGGCGCGGGTGGCTTCGTAGTGGATTGCCCGCAGGAGCTCCAGACGGTAGGTTTCATCCGGAATGCGTTTGGTCATGCGGCGGGACATCTCGGCCAGCCAGCGGGATCCCTCTGGCGAACGCTGAAAGCTCGCGTCCAGCGGGGCCTGGTCGGCAACTGCCGCGTGCAGCGCAGCCTGTACGCTGGCTGCGAGCGGTTCGTAGATCTGGTTGCCGGCATGCACCATCGTTGCCCCGCCCAGCAGAAATGCAGCCAGAGTGGAAGCGACGATGGTGCGCATGGTCGGTTTGCCTCAGCCCTTCAGCTTGGCGATGACCGTGGCTGCAACCTCGCCAACGGCCAGCTTGGTGGCTTCGGCGTCGCGGCGGCCCTGGTATTCGACCACGCCTTCCTTCAGGCCGCGATCGCCGATGACGACGCGGTGAGGCGTACCGATCAGCTCGTTGTCGGCCAGCAGGGAGCCCGGACGCTCGTCCCGGTCGTCGAGGAAGGCATCGATGCCGGCCGCGACCAGTTCGCCGTACAGCTTGTCGGCGGTTTCGCGCACTGCTTCGGACTTGGCATAGCCCATCGGCACGATGGCTACCTGGAAGGGGGCGATGCCGTCCGGCCAGATGATGCCGCGGGCGTCATTGTTCTGCTCGATGGCGGCGCCGAGGATGCGCGAGACGCCGATGCCGTAGCAGCCCATCTCCATGACCTGCTCCTTGCCCTGTTCGTTGAGGAACTTGCAACCGAGGGCTTCGGAGTACTTGGTGCGCAGCTGGAAAATGTGGCCGACTTCGATGCCGCGGCAGATGTCGAGGCTGCCCTTGCCGTCCGGCGAAGGGTCGCCGACGACGACGTTGCGCAAATCGGCCACTTCGGCCTCGGGGAAGTCACGGCCGATGTTGACGCCGGTGTAGTGGTAGTCGTCCTCGTTGGCGCCGGTGACGAAATCGGCCATCGCCGCAACGGTACGGTCCATGACCACGCGGCCCTGGAAGCCGACCGGGCCGAGGGAGCCGGCGTTGGCGCCGAAGGCGGCCAGGATGGAGGCCGGGGAGGCGAAGGTCAGCGGATTCTTGACGCCGGCAACCTTCTGGGCCTTGACCTCGTTGAGTTCGTGATCGCCGCGCAGCAGGAACAGCACGGGCTTGCCGCCGGTGGCTTCGTCGCCGTCCACCACGATCGCCTTGACAGTCTGGGTGGCGGGGATCTTCAGGAAGGCGGCCAGCTCGTCGATGGTCTTGGCGCTGGGCGTGTGCACCTTGGTCAGTGCAGCGCTGGCGGCAGGGCGCGGGGCGGTGGGAGCCAGGGCTTCGGCGAGTTCTACGTTGGCGGCGTAGTCGGAGTCCGGGCAGTAGGCGATGTCGTCTTCACCGGTCTCGGCGATCACGTGGAACTCGTGGGAGCCGGTGCCGCCGATCGAGCCGGTATCCGCCGCAACGGCGCGGAACTTCAGGCCGAGCCGGTTGAAGATGCGGTGGTAGGTGTCGTACATGTTGCGATATTCCCGCTGCAGATCCTCGAAGGAGCTGTGGAAGGAGTAGCCGTCTTTCATGACGAACTCGCGGCCGCGCATCACCCCGAAACGGGGGCGAATCTCGTCGCGGAACTTCATCTGAACCTGGTAGAAGTGCTTGGGCAGCTGGCGGTAGCTCCTCAGCTCCTTGCGCACCACGTCGGTGATGACTTCCTCATGGGTAGGGCCGACGACGAAATCGCGGTCGTGGCGGTCCTTGAAGCGCAGCAGTTCGGGACCGTAGAAGTCCCAGCGGCCGGATTCCTGCCACAGCTCGGCGGGCTGCACGGCGGGCATCAGCACTTCGATGGCGCCGGCCCGGTTCATCTCCTCCCGCACGACGGCTTCCACCTTGCGCAGGGCGCGCAGGCCCAGTGGCATCCAGGTATAGATGCCGCCGGCAAGGCGCTTGATCAGCCCCGCGCGCATCATCAGTTTGTGGCTGATGACTTCCGCGTCGGAAGGGGCTTCCTTGAGAGTGGAGAGGAAGAACTGGGAGGCACGCATGACGGAGTCCATTGTTAGTACAGCATGCAATTTTAACGTGCACCTTGCGCCTTGGCGCCGCTTCTGTTGCATTGCACCGATTCGGGGCGTCGGCTTCCGCGGCAAGGGGAAATATGGAAGAATTCCGCACAGTTCATGAATTAAAGGTTGCACCATGCTCGACCGTGAAGGCTACAGGCCTAACGTCGGCATCATTCTGGTGAATGCGCGCAACGAGGTTTTCTGGGGCAAACGGATACGAGAACATTCCTGGCAGTTTCCGCAGGGCGGAATCAAGCACGGCGAGTCGCCGGAACAGGCCATGTACCGTGAGCTCTTCGAAGAAGTCGGCTTGAAGCCTGAGCACGTTCGTATCATCGGCCGCACCCGCGGCTGGTTGCGCTACGACGTGCCCAAGCACTGGATCAAGCGGGAATGGCGTAACACCTATCGCGGCCAGAAGCAGATCTGGTTCCTGTTGCGACTGGTGGGGCGCGATTCCGACGTATGCCTGCGTGCGAGCACTCACCCGGAGTTCGATGCCTGGCGCTGGAGTTATTACTGGGTGCCCCTTGAGGCAGTCATTGAGTTCAAGCGCGGTGTCTATCAGGCTGCGCTGCTTGAACTGGCCCGACTGCTGTTCCGTGATCGGGTCTTCGACATTCCCGAAAGCTACCGGCCGATCGTCGTGACGCCGGAACCTCCGGGACGGCCTTCCCACTCCTGACAAGACGCGTGCCGAGCTGAAACTCGGCACGCGTCTTTTTGTCTCATTCATCGATTGCTGCTGATTTTTGTCGTCGCACAGGGTGCGGCGCCAGGTCCGGGGGCGCTGTATGGCGATCCCGGTTCATCGCTGTAGGGGCACATTGGGAGGAGACACCATGGAGCGCTTGCACTATCAGCCGATCCGGCAGTTCCGGGTCAAGAGCGGCACTTGCGAAGTTGCGGATGCCTGGAGCTTGAGCAAAGTTGTTGCTTCGTCACCGGCGATAGAGGTGATGACCGATCTGCGACGGATTCCGGCGGCAACCATCTCCGACTCGGTTTCGTTGGTCGAAGCCAATCACAGCATGATCCTGCGTGGCGTGCGGATGCTTTTTGCCACGGACGCCGATCGCCGCGTGGTGGGCATCATCACGTCCAATGATTTGTTGGGTGAGAAGCCTACACGGGTGGCGCGGGAGCGGATGTCGCGTCATGAGGAATTGACCGTGCGCGACATCATGGTGGCGACGGAAGAGCTCGATGCCGTAACGATGACGGATGTGCTGCGTGCCGAGGTGGGACACATCGTTGCCACTTTAAAGGCATGTGGGCGGCAGCATGCGCTGGTGGTGGAGGATGAAGGAGGTGCGGCGCCCGTAATCAGGGGGATCTTCTCTGCGTCCCAGATTGCGCGCCAGATGGGCATTCCCTTGCAGACCACTGAGGTGGCGCGCACCTTTGCCGAAATCGAGGCCGCCATCGGTAGTTGATTGTCCGGGCGAGTGATCGTCTGTTCTGCGGGGGTTTGGCCTGGCGGAAGGGGAGGGGAGTAGAATTGCGCCCGTCTTTCATTCTCCCCTCTGGAAACCTGATGGCTGCAGCTTCCCGTTTTGTCCGCTCCTGCATTCCGCTTTTCTTTGTGGCAACGGGCGTCGTGCTTGGCGGTTGTGCCGGTGGCCGCACCTCCCTCTTCGAGGAAGAGGCCAAGCCGGTCTGGAAGGAAATCGAGCCGGCGTTTCCGGCATTTCCCGATAGTGCGAATCTGATCCCCGTTGATCTGGAGAGTGCGTCCACTTCCTTGTCCTTCGTGGATGAGAAGTCACTGACGCTGGCCGCAGATGGCGTCGTGCGTTTCACGCTGGTCGTGCGCGGTGCAGGTGGTGCTCAGAATGTGAGTTTCGAAGGAATCCGCTGCGACACCGCGGAACGGAAGCTGTATGCGATTGGCCGGGGCGACAAGGAGTGGATCAGACCCCGTGCCGACGAATGGCAACGGATTCGTGACAACGCCTTCAATCGTCAGTACGCCTTGCTTGCCAAGGACTTCTTCTGTCCGCTGGGATCCATCCGTCCGAATCGGGATGAAATCGTGCAGTCCCTGCGCCAGGCTGCGGGCCTGCGCTGACATCAAATTTCAATTGGAGTGGTGGTAATGCTGGATAAGCTGATCATTGGTTTCGACAAGGCTTTGCGTACCGTATTTGCGGATGCCCAGACGGTACGTCCAGTGCCTGGTGAGGCACTGCCTGAGGCCGAGATGAGCGAGCAGGAAAAGCGTCATGCGGCCTCCCTGATGCGCGTCAATCACTGCGGAGAAATCTGTGCCCAGGCTTTGTATCAGGGGCAGGCGCTGATGTCTGGGAACGAAGGCATCAAGAAGGCGCTTTCGGGGGCCGCGCACGAGGAGACTGAGCACCTGGCTTGGACCGAGCGCCGCATTGCCGAACTGGGCGGGCGGAAGAGCTTTCTGAATCCGCTCTGGTACGGCGGCTCGCTCGCCATCGGAATGCTGGTCGCGCGATTCGGTGATGGCGTTAATCTGGGCTTTCTGGCGGAGACCGAGCGTCAGGTCGAGGCGCACCTGAATGGCCATCTCGGCCGTTTACCGGAACAGGATCTGCGCTCCCGCGAGATAGTTGCACAGATGAAGGTAGATGAGGTTGCCCATGCCGATACGGCGGTGCGCCTCGGGGCGGTGGAGCTTCCTGTGCCAGTGAAGGCCGCCATGCAGGCGACCTCGAAGGTCATGACTGGCGTCGCGTACTGGATCTGATCCGGATCTGGGGCAGAAAAGCCTAGGCCTCGATGATCTCCCAGGTGTGTTCGATTTCCGCAGTCTTGCCTAGCATGATTGTCGCGGAGCAATACTTGTCAGACGACAGCTTGATGGCTCGTTCGACGCTTTCAGGCTTCAGGCCATGTCCGGTAACAGTGTAGTGGAACGAAATGCGTGTGAACACCTTCGGGTCGGTTTCGGCGCGTTCGGCTTTCAGGCGCACGCTGCAATCCCGGACGTCCTGCCGGCCACGCTTGAGGATCAGGACGACATCGAAGGCCGTGCAGCCGCCCGCGCCGGCTAGCATCGTTTCCATGGGGCGTGGAGCAAGATTGCGCCCGCCAGCATCGGGGGGGCCGTCCATGGTGATCACATGCCCCGAGCCGGTTTCCGCCATGAACGTCATGTCGCCGACCCACTTGACTACGCACTCCATTCTGTTTCCCTTCAAAATTTGACGTGTTAAGGAGCGTGACTCCTTTTGCGGTTGGTGATTGTAGCCGGGCTGAGGGTTGCTGCAGCGCTCCTTTGTGCTGCATTGCAGCATAAAGGAGGTGCTCGAACAATTTGAGTTCGCCGCAGTCTGGGTGTGGCTAGTTGTTGTCGTATTCAAAAAGCTGTTGATTTAATGGAATTTTTTTTATAAAAATAAATTATGGATAGATAGATAATATTGTGCCGCGGCGCACAAAAAAATCTTGCGCCGACGGGAGGTCGGGGGAGATAATTTGGCCAGTCCAGTTGCTTTTGTTGTTTGAAGCGGCTGAAAGGTGTCTCCTCCACCCTCCTCCTTTGGTGTGGATTTAGCGCAGATCTCCCCGATCTGCGCTTTTTTTTGCCTTGATTTAGTGTTTGACACTGACCTTGAGCCTAGGGTAAAATCCGCGGCTTTCCGAATTATGGTCGTTCCCGGTGTCGGGAAAAGTCAGAGGGATCTTCATGAAAACGTTTTCTGCCAAGCCGCATGAGGTCAAGCGCGACTGGTTTGTCGTCGATGCGACGGACTTGGTCCTTGGTCGGCTTGCTTCCCAAGTTGCGCTTCGCTTGCGCGGCAAACATAAAGCCATCTACACCCCGCACGTTGATACCGGTGACTTCATCGTTGTCGTCAATGTCGACAAGCTGCGTGTGACCGGCACCAAGGCCCAGGACAAAAAGTACTACCGTCACTCCGGCTATCCGGGCGGTATCTACGAAACCAACTTCACCAAGCTGCAGCAGCGCTTTCCTGCTCGCGTGCTTGAAAAGGCTGTCAAGGGTATGCTCCCCAAGGGGCCGCTCGGCTATGCCATGCTGAAGAAGCTGAAGTGCTACGCCGGTGCCGAGCATCCGCATGCCGCACAGCAGCCCCAAGTTCTCGCGATTTAACAGGAGCCGATAATGGCTGTGACTTACAACTACGGTACCGGTCGTCGCAAGTCGGCTGTTGCCCGTGTCTTCATCAAGAAGGGCTCCGGCAACATCGTCGTGAACGGCAAGCCGGTTGATCAGTTCTTCTCCCGTGAAACCGGTCGCATGATCGTTCGTCAGCCGCTGGTTCTGACGAACTTCGTGGACACCTTCGATATCCTGGTCAATGTGACCGGCGGTGGCGAATCTGGTCAGGCAGGTGCTGTTCGCCATGGCATCACCCGTGCGCTGATCGACTACGATGCAGAGCTCAAGTCTCCCCTGAAGAAGGCTGGCTTGGTTACTCGCGATGCCCGTGAGGTCGAGCGTAAGAAGGTCGGTTTCCGCAAGGCGCGTCGTCGCAAGCAGTTCTCCAAGCGTTAATTCGCTTCGAGCATGGTCAAAAAGCCGCCTTCGGGCGGCTTTTTGTCATCTTGGCGTAGTATGTTGTCCCGGCGTGGTTCGGGTGTCTGCTGATGGTTCATTTCCTGTTGGGGGCGAGCATGATCAAGGTTGGTGTGGTTGGTGGGACGGGATATACCGGGGTTGAGTTGTTGCGTCTGTTGGCACAGCATCCGGATGTGGAGCTGAAGGCAATCACCTCGCGTGGTGAGGCGGGGATGCCGGTTGCGGATATGTTCCCAAGTCTTCGCCGTCGGGTTGATCTGCGATTCGTTGATCCTCAGGCCGCCGATCTTTTCGGATGCGATGTGGTGTTCTTTGCGACGCCCAATGGAATTGCGATGCAGCAGGCTGCAGCCCTGGTTGCTGCGGGGATCAAGGTGATCGACCTGGCTGCGGACTTCCGTATTTCCGACGTGGCAGAGTGGGAAAAGTGGTATGGAATGAAGCATGCGTGTCCTGAGCTGGTTGCTGAAGCGGTGTACGGCCTGCCTGAGGTGAACCGGGAGTTGATCAAGGGCGCGCGCGTGGTGGCCAATCCGGGCTGTTATCCAACGGCTGTGCAGCTGGGCTTTCTGCCTCTGGTCGAGTCGGGGGTTGTTGAGCTTGATGGTCTAGTGGCGGATGCCAAGTCCGGTGTTTCCGGCGCCGGGCGGAAGGCAGAAACGCACATTCTGTTCTCCGAGTCTGCCGATAATTTCCAGGCCTACGGTGTCGCAGGACATCGCCATCTCCCGGAGATCCGCCAGGGTTTGTCGCGCTACGCCAAGGCGCAGGTGGGGCTGACGTTCGTTCCTCATCTCACTCCGATGATTCGTGGTATTCATGCGACGCTCTATGCGCGGCTCGTCAAGGATGTGGATCTTCAGGAGTTGTTCGAATCTCGCTTTGCGAACGAGCCGTTTGTCGATGTAATGCCGCGCGGGGCTCATCCTTCCACGCGCTCAGTGCGTTCAGCCAACATCTGTCGGATCGCAGTCCATCGTCCGCAGGGTGGGGATGTTGTGGTGGTCTTGTCGGTTATCGACAATCTAGTGAAGGGGGCTGCCGGTCAGGCGGTTCAAAACATGAATATTCTCTTCGGTCTGCCGGAGGCGGCAGGCCTGGGGCAGATTCCGGTGATGCCTTGAACTAAATTCGAGTATTTTTGTCGACTATTTGATGGTGGTGCCTTGACCCGCCGGTGGGGGCTGACCATAATCCGACGATCGTTTTGAAGGAGTTGTTCCATGGATGCCGTAACCGAAATGCCGAGCCCGTTTGTATTTACCGATAGCGCTGCCAGCAAGGTGAAAGAGCTTATCCTCGAGGAAGGGAATCCCGACCTCAAGCTGCGCGTCTTTGTTACGGGTGGCGGCTGTTCCGGTTTTCAGTACGGTTTTACCTTCGATGAGATCCGCAACGAAGACGACACCGTTATGGAGAAGGATGGCGTGATGCTGCTTATCGATCCGATGAGTTATCAGTATCTGGTCGGTGCGGAGATCGACTATACGGAAGGTCTCGAAGGGTCCCAGTTTGTCATTCGTAACCCCAATGCCACGAGCACCTGCGGGTGTGGCTCGTCATTCTCTGCGTGATGCAAGCATGCGGTAAGCTGGCGCGAAACGTTTTGTTCTAGTTCGCGCTGATCTCAAGAAGGCGCCTGTTACGCGAGTGACAGGCGCTTTTTCTTTGTGGGGCGACCGCGGGAATTGCGCGTCCGGCTTTCAGGGATGGGCTAGAATTTCGGCTCTCTTTTTTTGGAGCGGTCATGGCGTCTGTGCGCTGCTCCGAGGTTGTGCAAGGACACATATGACTGACATTACTGCGTCGCTGGAGTTGATCAAGCGTGGGGCGGACGAGCTTCTGATTGAGGCTGATCTGGTTGAGAGGCTCAAGACGGGGCGTCCTTTGCGTGTCAAGGCAGGCTTCGATCCCACCGCACCGGATCTGCATCTGGGGCATACGGTGTTGATCAACAAGTTGCGCCATTTTCAGGAGCTTGGTCATCAGGTGCTCTTCCTTATCGGGGATTTCACCGGGATGATTGGTGATCCGTCGGGCAAAAATACGACGCGGCCGCCGCTAACCCGGGAGCAGGTGTTGGAAAATGCCCGGACCTACCAGGATCAAGTGTTCAAGATTCTCGACCCAGAGAAAACTGAAGTTTGTTTCAATTCTAGTTGGATGGAGGCGCTAGGCGCGTCTGGGATGATCCGCCTTGCAGCTCAGCATACTGTTGCGCGAATGTTGGAGCGGGATGACTTTTCCAAGCGCTACTCCGCGCAGCAGCCGATTGCGATTCACGAGTTCCTCTACCCTTTGTGCCAAGGGTATGACTCGGTTGCAATGAAGGCTGACATCGAGCTTGGTGGGACGGATCAGCGGTTCAATCTGCTCGTCGGGCGGGAGTTGCAGAAGCACTACGGTCAGGCTCCGCAGTGCGTGTTGACCATGCCGCTCCTTGAGGGGTTGGATGGTGTCAATAAGATGTCGAAGTCGCTTGGTAATTATATTGGCATCTACGAACCGCCTAGTGAGATCTTCGGCAAGGTGATGTCTATTTCTGATGAGCTGATGTGGCGCTACTACGACTTGCTGTCGTTCCGTGGTGCTGCTGAGATCAAGAGGCTGCGCGAGTCGATTTCCGAGGGGCGGAACCCTCGTGATGTGAAAGTCCTGTTGGCGCAGGAGTTAGTCGCTCGCTTTCATGGTCAAGCTGCTGCAGTTGCCGCGCTGGAGGACTTTGAAGCTCGCTTTCAGAGAAACGCTATACCTGATGACATTCCAGAGGTGTCTTTGTCTGCCGAGGCTGGGGGGCTTGCAATCAGCGCGGCGCTGAAATTGGCTGGCTTGACAGGCAGTACATCCGAAGCCTTGCGAATGATCGGCCAGGGTGGGGTGAGATTGAATGGCGAAAAGCTAGCAGATAAAGCCTTGGTGTTGAAGGTGGGGGAGAGCGTGGTGCTCCAGGTTGGCAAGAGAAAGTTTGCCAAGGTGAGTGTTGTCTAAATTATTTTCCGAAATAGTGTTGACGGGTTTCGATAATTCTTTATAATGCGCAGCT
>JAFEDK010000001.1 GCA_018241665.1 Pseudomonadota bacterium | reverse complement strand
TCTTAGTGCAAATACCGCCATTCCATCTCGCAAAAAGTGCACTTGTTCCATGAGCAGCCGTCGGTGACGGGCAGGATCAGCGACTCTGCCTCGCTGGGCGGGCGGAAGACGGGTTCGACGTAGCGGATCAGCGGGGCGTTCATCAGGAAATCGGCAATGCAGGAAACGTGGCCGACAGGCTACCATCGTCGGGTCGGAAAGGATGGCCAGTGATGTCCGGTCCTTTCCCGTGGGGGCGAATTCATTCGCCCGCGGATTTAATTGAAGCGCTACAGAGGGCGAATGAATTCGCCCCCACGGAATCCAGAGGAGTTTTGGCATGAGTTCGTCCTGTTCCGGCGGATGCAGTTGTTCCGCTTCCGGCGCGGTGCTGTCCGCTTCGCCTGCGTCGGCGGCCGGCGAGGCTTCGCTGCGCTCGACCTTTCGTGTTGGCGATATGGATTGCCCGGCCGAGGAGGCGCTGGTGCGCATGGAGCTGGACGGGCTGGCCCATGGGCTGGAGTTCGACCTGGTCGCCCGTACTGTCACCGTCTGGCATGGGGTGCCGGCCGACGAGGTGGAAACCCGCATCGTCCGCCTGGGCATGGGGGCAGAACGCCTCGCCAGCGGTCCGGCGGCCGGGGCGCCGGCGGCGCGGGTGGAGGATCCGGCCGCCGAGCGGCGGGCGCTACGCTGGCTGCTCGTCATCAACGCGGCGATGTTCGTGATCGAAGGGCTGGCCGGCTGGTGGGCGGAGTCGTCCGGCCTGCTCGCCGACGGCCTCGACATGTTTGCCGATGCGGCGGTGTATGCGGTGGCCTTGTACGCGGTCGGGCGTGGGGCGGCCTTGCAGCTGAAGGCGGCGCGCTTCGCCGGCGTGCTGCAGCTGCTGCTCGGGCTGGGTCTCTTTGTGCAGGTGGCGGACCACGTGCTCTACGGTTCGGAAACCCTGGCCGGGGCGATGATGGGCGTGTCGTTGCTGGCCTTGGTCGCCAACGTGGCCTGCATGGTGCTGATCGCCGGCCACCGGGACGGCGGCGCGCACATGAAGGCGAGCTACATCTTCACCGCCAACGATGCGCTGGCCAACCTGGGCGTGATCGTCGCCGGCGGGCTGGTGGCCTGGCTCGGCAGCCCGTGGCCGGACTGGGTGGTGGGCAGCATCATCGGCGCGATGGTGCTGGCTGGCGCGTGGCGCATCCTGCGCCTGCGCCACTGAGGCCGGCGCGGTTCAGCGCGGCCGGCTGCCCATCGCCTCGCCGAGACGGATCGGCCGCGCCGGGGCCCAGGCCTCGGTGAAGCTCAGGCGCTTCTTCGGGAACAGCATGACGACCGTCGAGCCGAGCAGGAAGCGGCCCATCTCGTCGCCCTTCTTCAGCATCACGTCACCGGCCGGGTAGTCCCATTCGCGGATCTTGCCGGGGCGCGGCGGGTTGACCTGGCCGTGCCACACGGTGGCCATGCTGCCGACGATGGTCGCGCCGACCAGCACCAGCACGAAGGGGCCGATCTCGTCGTTCTCGAAGACGCACACCACCCGTTCGTTGCGGGCGAACAGGCCGGGCACGCCGCGGGCGGTGGTCGGGTTGACCGAGAACAGCGCACCGGGCACGTAGATCATGCGGGTCAGGCGGCCGTCGCAGGGCATGTGGATGCGGTGGTAGTCCCGCGGGCTGAGGTACAAGGTGGCGAATTCGCCGTCCTGGAATTGCGCCGCCAGGTCCCGGTCGCCGCCGACCAGCGCACGGGTGGAGTAGGCGTGCCCCTTGGCCTGGAAGATCTGGTCGCGGTCGATGCGGCCGAACTGGCTGATTGCGCCATCCACCGGGCAGATGAAGTCGGCGTGGGCGTGGGGGCGGGCACCGGCCTTCAGCGGGCGGGTGAAGAAATCGTTGAAGCTGGCATAGCTGGCGATGTCCGGGTTGGCCGCCTCGTCCATGTTCACCCCGTAGCGGCCGACGAACCAGCGGATCACGCTGGTGGTGAGGCCGCCGGCTTGGGCACTGGCCAGCTTTCCAGCCAGCGCGGTGAGGGCCTGCTTGGGGATCAGGTATTGGGGCAGGACTTTGAGGCGGTCGGACACGGCAGGTTTCCGGCAGAAGCGAAGGGGCGGATTATAGCGGTCCGCCCGCGCTTCGTCGGCCGCCTGCAGCGGGGTTCAGCGGCCGGCTTCGGCGGCGATCGGAAAGGCCCGGTCGTAGGCCAGGTTGAAGCCGAAGGCATACACCACGTAGGCCAGTGCGATGCCGATGTCGGCGGCGAGGGCGGTGAGCCAGTCCATGCCGGTCCACAGCATCACCACCGGCAGCGTCATCATGAACAGGCCGCCTTCGAAACCGATGGCGTGGACGGCCCGCAGCCGCCACGGGCGGCGGTCGGCAGTGCGCCCCGTGAGGCGCCCTTCCAGCCAGTCGAAGGTGGTGTTGAAGGCGCCGTTCCAGACGGCTGCAATGACGGCCAGGATGGCCATCAGCACGAAGGAGTCGCCGCTCGGCTGGCCGGACAGCCAGATGTAGGGCGGCGTGATCAGCAGCAGGCCGCCGACCTCGAAGAGGGTGACCTGGCGCAGGCGGTCGGCGAGGCTGCGCTGGATCGGGGAATGGGATGCGGACATGGGGTCGCTACAAGGGTACGGACGGAATGGACCGCGCCGGTGCGCAGGAGTTTAACCTGTCGTGACTTAACCGCTAAACTGCATGCCCCCCACGTACCTGGCGATCTCCATGAACAGCCCATCTTCCGTCGCGCTGGTTTGCCATCCGGATACGCCGGCGGCCGGCTTGTGGTCGATCCGCGTGGACTTGGAGCGCGGTGCCGATGGCGGTCTGCGCTTGGCTTACCGGCTGGAAGGCGATCTGGAAGCGTTGCGCATTCCGGAGGCCGCCACGCCCTTGCCGCCGGAGCGCCTGTGGGCCTATACCTGCTTTGAGGTCTTCGTATGTAAGGCGGCGGGGGAGGCATACCGGGAGTTCAATTTCTCGCCGAACGGCCAGTGGGCGCGCTTCGACTTCGCCACCTACCGGGGACGCGTGCCGGCGCCGGTCGCGCCGGCGCCGCGGCTGCTCATCGAACGCAGTGCGGGCGTGCTGAGCCTCGTGGCGGATCTCGAGGTGGCCTGCCTGCCGGCGGGCGAACTGCGCCTGGGTATCACTGCCGTCGTCGAGCATGGCGACGGCCATCACAGTTACTGGGCCCTGGCGCATCCGCCGGGCAAGCCCGATTTCCATCATCGCGACGGTTTTGCCGTCGTTCTAAAGGCTCCGACACCATGATCCGTTTCGGTCTCGACCGCCTGCTCGCCGACCCCGAACTGCGCCGCCCGCTGGCCGGCAAGCGGGTCGCCCTGCTGGCCCATCCGGCCTCCGTCACCCGTGACCTGACCCACTCCCTCGACGCGCTGGCGGCCCTGCCGGACATTCAGCTGTCGGCGGCCTTCGGCCCCCAGCACGGGCTGCGCGGCGACAAGCAGGACAACATGGTGGAGTCGCCGGACTTCTTCGATCCGCAGCATGGCATCCCGGTGTTCAGCCTGTACGGCGAAGTACGCCGCCCGACGGCGCCGATGATGGACCGCTTCGACGTGTTGCTGGTGGACCTGCAGGACCTGGGCTGCCGCATCTACACCTTCATCACCACCCTGCGCTATGTGCTGGAGGCGGCCGCCCGCCATGGCAAGAGCGTGTGGGTGCTGGACCGGCCGAACCCGGCCGGGCGCCCGGTCGAGGGCACGTTGCTGCAGCCGGGCTGGGAGAGCTTCGTCGGTGCCGGCCCGTTGCCGATGCGCCATGGCCTGACGATGGGGGAACTGGCGCGCTGGTTCATCGCCACCCTGAAGCTCGACGTGGATTGCCAGGTGATCACGATGGACGGCTGGCAGCCCGAGGCGGCGCCCGGCTACGGCTGGCCGCTGGGCGAGCGCAGCTGGATCAACCCGAGTCCCAACGCGCCCAACCTGTCGATGGCGCGGGCCTATGCCGGCACCGTGATGCTGGAAGGGACGACTCTGTCCGAGGGACGCGGCACCACCCGCCCGCTGGAACTGTTTGGAGCGCCGGACCTGGATGCCCGCAAGGTGCTGGCCGAGATGGAGGCCTTTGCGCCCAAGTGGCTGGCCGGCTGCAAGCTGCGCGAATGCTGGTTCGAGCCGACCTTCCACAAGCATGCCGGCAAGCTGTGCCAGGGCGTGCAGATCCATGTGGAGGATCCGACCCATTACGAGCACGCGGCTTTCCGTCCGTGGCGCCTGCAGGCGCTGGCCTTCAAGGCGATCCGTCGGGTGCGCCGGGATTACCCGCTGTGGCGGGATTTCCCCTACGAGTACGAGCACGACCGCCTGGCCATCGACCTGATCAACGGCTCGGAGATCTTGCGCGAGTGGGTGGATGATGCGACGACACGCCCCGGTGACCTGGATGCGCTGGCGCTGGCTGACGAGAAGGCGTGGGACGAAGAACGGCAGGCTTACCTGCTGTACTGAAGGAAACGGCCTCCGGCCCAGGCAGGGCGGGAGGCCGTCCGGCGTGATGCAGAAAGCGTTCAGGCGACGGCGCGCAGCGTCACACTGGTGTCGACGCGGCCGATGATCTTCTGGATTGCACGGCGGGAGGCGGTATTGACGACCAGCGGACCCATCACGTTGACCTGCGGCGCGGCAGTGTCCGCATCGTTGTTGCGGACGATCAGCAGCACGCTGACGTCGTCCGGATTGCCGAGCTGGAGTGCGGCGATTTCGTCGTCGGTCAGCGCGAATTCATAGTTCAGTCCGAGCACATCCGGCGTGGTGACGGTGAAGGTCACTTCGGGGTTGTCCACGCCCTGCAGCACGAAGATGTTCGGTGCATCATTGCCTTCCGGGTGCAGCAGCGTGAACTGGCGGGCCGTTTCAAAGCCGGGCAGGCCGTTCGGGAATTCGATGATGCGGTCCGACGATACTTCGATTTCGCCGATGACGGGACTGGTGATTTTCATGGTTTTTCCCCCTTTTGGAATGAGCGCCGGGCAGGCCGGAATGCTGCGTGCCGGAAACTGTATTCCATCATAGATGGCCGGCAGTTGATCCACCTCAGGAATTGAGGGGTCTTTTGACGCTATTCCTGTTTCCGCCCACCGCGCGCGGAAGGGCGCCCTGTCTTGCTTTTGTCGAGATACGGGGGATGCACGCATGACAAGGGGGCGTCCGTGGACGCCCCCTTGTCATGTGCCGCGAGCCGGGCTGTGGCCCGGCGCTGCTGCAGTGTTAGCGGTCGCGGTTGAAGGTGCGGCCAGCGCGCGGCTTGCCGCCGGTGCCTTCGCTGCGTCCGCCGCCGAAGCCGCCGGCATTGTGGTGGGTGGAGCTGCGCTTGGCCACGTGGGGAAACTCGGTACGGTGTTCCGGATGACGCGGTGCGCTGGCGCCATCGGCGCGGCGGGGGGCGTCACGGAAATCACGGCGGCCTTCGCTGTTGCCGCCCCAGGGGCTGGCGCTGCGGCCTTCGCCACGGTTGTCGTCGCGACGCTCGCGGTCGAAACGACCCGCGCCACTGCCGAAGCCGCCGGACGGGCGCTTGTCGCCGAAGCGACCGCCGCCGTTGCCGTAGCCGCGGCCGTCACGGCGCGGACCACCGGGGCGGCGCTCGTCGGCCGGCAGCGTGGTGCGCGGCTCGAGGCCGGGCAGGGTGTGCACGGCCAGCGGCTGGCGGGTGTAGCGTTCGATGGCGCGCAGCAGGCGCACGTCACGGCGCTCGGCCAGGCTGATGGCGATGCCGCTGGAGCCGCCGCGGCCGGTACGGCCGATGCGGTGCACGTAGTCGGCGGCAACCTTCGGCAGGTCGTAGTTGATCACGTGGCTGATGGTGCGCACGTCGATGCCGCGGGCGGCCACGTCGGTGGCGATCAGCACGCGCAGGTGGCCACGACGCAGCTGGTCCAGCGTGCGGGTGCGCATGCGCTGGTTCATGTCGCCGTGCAGGGCGGCAACCGAGTGGCCCTGGGATTCCAGGTTCAGCGTCAGGGCATCGGCGTCGCGCTTGGTGGCGGTGAACACGATGGCTTGTTCGACGCCCACGTCACGCAGGATGCCGTCGAGCAGACGGTTCTTGTGGCTGATGTCGTCGGCGACCAGCAGGCGCTGTTCGATGTTCTCGTGGCGGGTCTGCGCGGAGGCGATCTCGATGCGCTCCGGATCCTTCAGCAGGCGCTGCATCATGCGCGCGACCTGGCCGTCGAGGGTGGCCGAGAAGAACAGGGTCTGGCGCTCGGCCGGCAGCTTGGCGACGATGGCCTCGATGTCGTCCACGAAGCCCATGTCGAGCATGCGGTCGGCTTCGTCGAGGATCAGGATTTCCAGGCGGCCGAAGTCGATGCGGCCGCTGTTCATCTGGTCCATCAGGCGGCCGGGGGTGGCCACCAGGATTTCATAGGGGCTGGACAGCAGCTTGTTCTGCACCGGGTAGGGCATGCCGCCGACCACGCTGACGGCCTTCGCGTAGCGCAGGTTCTTGCCGTAGCCCTTGCAGGCGTCGGTGACCTGGACGGCCAGTTCGCGGGTGGGGGTGAGCACCAGCACGCGGGGGCCGCGGGCCTTGATGGTGGATTCGGTGGTCAGGCGCTCCAGGGACGGCAGCATGAAGGCTGCGGTCTTGCCGGAGCCGGTCTGGCTGGAAACCACGAGATCCTTGCCGGCGAGGGCGGCCGGAATGGCGGCTTGCTGGACCGGGGTGGGTTCGGTGTAGCCGGCGTCGGCAACGGCTTTGACGATCTGTTCGGAGAGCCCGAGAGTGGCGAAATCCATGTTCGCTTCCTTATCTTTTGTATTGCGGATGCGGTGCCCGCGAAGAAAAAACGGCAACGCGCCGCCACGCGAAAACGCGTGCGACTGAATGGCTGCCTGACTGGCATATCGGCACTAACCGATCAGGACAACCTCACGTCTAATACGGGAGATATAAGAAGGTCAGGGACGATGTGACTCGGTGCGAAACCGCTTTTTGCACCGGACCGCGGACTATAGCGATAATGCGCCCATCGCACAAGGAAAATGTTGCGGCGCGGCAAGGCGTTGCAAGTCTTGAAGGAGGTTTTATGCGTTTGGACGACAGCCGGGAAAGCGACAACGTCGAGGACCGGCGCGGTGGCGGGGGCGGTGGCTTACCCGTGGGCGGGATCGGCGTCGGGACCGTGGTGCTGGCGCTGGTGGCGATGTATTTCGGTATCGATCCTCGGGTCGTGCTGAACCAGGCATCCCATGTGTCGGCGCCGCCGCCAGCGGTGGAGCCGCACCGTGCGCCGGCCAACGACGCGGAGACGAAGTTTGTGCGCAAGGTGCTGGCCGAGACCGAGGACACCTGGCAGCAACTCTTCCGCCAGGCCGGCAAGCAGTACGAGGATCCGAAGCTGGTGCTGTTTACCGGCGCTACCCGCACTGCCTGTGGCACCGGGCAGGCGGCGATGGGGCCGTTCTACTGTCCGGCGGACCACAAGGTCTATATCGACCTGGGTTTCTATCAGGAACTGAAGACGCGCTTCAAGGCGCCGGGGGATTTCGCCCAGGCCTATGTAATCGCCCACGAGGTCGGGCACCACGTGCAGAACCTGCTCGGGGTGTCGGCCAAGGTACAGGCGGCGCGGGAGCGGGCCGGCGAGCGGGAGGCGAATGCGTTGTCGGTGCGCCTGGAACTGCAGGCAGACTGCCTGGCCGGCGTGTGGGCGAAAAACGCCGATACGGCCCGCCATATCCTCGATCAGGGCGACCTGGAGGAGGCGCTGCGTGCGGCCACTGCCATCGGCGACGACACCCTGCAGAAGCAGGCCAAGGGTTACGCGGTGCCGGACAGCTTCACCCACGGCTCGTCGGAGCAGCGGGTGCGCTGGTTCAAGCGCGGCATGGCGAGCGGCCAGGTGAAGGACTGCAACACTTTCCAGGCCAAGACGCTGTAAGCGGCGCTAGACGTGCGAAGGGCCGGTCCCCGCAAGAGGCCCGGCCCTTCGTCGTTTACTGCGGGTGCTCAGCCGGCCAGCTTGGCGAAGGCGTCGATCACTTCCTGCGGGGCCTGGACCAGTTCGACCAGCACGCCTTCACCACCGATGGGGAATTCTTCGTTGCCCTTGGGGTGGAGGAAGGTGATGTCGAAGCCGGCGGCGCCCTTGCGGATGCCGCCCGGCGCAAAACGCACGCCGTTGGCGGTGAGCCACTCGACGGCCTTCGGCAGGTCGTCGATCCACAGGCCCACGTGGTTCAGCGGGGTGGTGTGCACGGCTGGCTTCTTCTCGGGGTCGAGGGGCTGCATCAGGTCGACCTCGACCTTGAACGGACCCTTGCCCATGGCGGTGATGTCCTCGTCCACGTTCTCCCGTTCCGACTTGAAAGTGCCGGTGACTTCGAGGCCGAACATGTCCACCCACAGGGTGCGCAGGCGGTCCTTGGACGGGCCGCCGATGGCGATCTGCTGGACGCCGAGTACTTTGAATGGTCTTGTCATGATTGGTTTTTCCCTCCTAAAGGAGCCGGCATTCTACGGGAGTCGCGGCGGGATCGGGCTCGCCGTGGGATTGGATGCAATGCGTAGGGTTGTGTGAGGAGTGATCTGTGAGGAGTGATCTGTGGGGGCGAATTCATTCGCCCGCGGATGTGATGCAACCCGCGGTGGGCGAATGAATTCGCCCCCACAGTTTTTCCCCTCACAGCCTACGGTTATTCCCACTCCACGGCGGCGCACAGCAGGTAGCCGGCGCCGTATACCGTCTTGATGATCTTCGGATCCTGTGGGTCATCCTCCAGCTTGCGGCGGAGGCGCGAGATGCGCACATCGATGCTGCGGTCGAAGGGGTCGAGGTCGCGTTCTCCGATCAGCTGTTCGCGGGTCAGGATCTTGTTGGGGCGCTTCAGCAGGGTCTGCAGCAGGGCCGCCTCGGCGGCCGACAGGGTCACTTCGCGGCCGTCGGCGGCGCTGAGGTGGAGGCGGCCGAGATCGAAATGCCAGCCCGCAAAGAGTGCGCTGCTGTGGCCGCTGGCTTCCTGTGCGGCGGCCTTCTGGTAGCGGCGCAGGATGGAGCGCACGCGGGCCACCAGCTCGCGGGGTTCGAAGGGCTTGACCAGGTAGTCGTCGGCGCCGAGTTCAAGGCCCAGCACCCGGTCGGTGAGGCCGTCGCGGCCGGTCAGGATCAGGGCCGCGCAGGGGTGCTGCTCCTGCAGTTCGCGCAGCACCTGCAGGCCGTCCATGTCGGGCAGGCCGAGGTCGAGGATGGCCAGCTCCGGCTGCACGCGGCGGGCCCGCGCCAGCAGCGCGCGGCCGCTGCCGAAGCTCTCGCTGCGGAAACCGTATTCGGCGAGGCTGCTGGCGATAAGGCGGGCGATGTCGGCTTCATCTTCGACGATGAAGATCAGGGGGCTGTCCTTGTCGGCGGCGGTCATGGTGCCGGAGTCTCCGGATGGTCGAGGGCGGTGAGGGCCGCGGCGAGGGCGCTGCGCTCGAAGGGTTTGCGCAGGGTCGGGATGTCGGGCATGCCAGCCGGCGGTTCGCCGGTGGCGTAGCCGGTGATCAGCAGGATCGGCAGCTCGGGGCGCAGCGCGCGGGCCTCGGCGGCCAGTTCCCGTCCGCCGAGGCCGGGCATCACGGTGTCGGAGAGCAGCAGTGCGATGTCCTCCACGGCCTCCAGCAAGGCCTTCGCCTCGAGGC
Source organism: Pseudomonadota bacterium (assembly GCA_018241665.1). Taxonomy (GTDB): domain Bacteria; phylum Pseudomonadota; class Gammaproteobacteria; order Burkholderiales; family Rhodocyclaceae; genus Zoogloea. Next base: position 72,236 of record JAFEDK010000001.1, on the reverse strand, counting down.
CGTTGCCGGCTTCGAGGACCGGGTAGCCCAGTTCGGTGAGCTGCTGGCGGATCACTTTCCGAACCTCGGGTTCGTCCTCGACCAGTAGCACCAGGCGGTGGGCATTCTCGGTGGCGGTGGCGGCGGGAGCGGCGGGGCCGGGGGCTGGCGCCGGGGCGTCGGTCATCGGCACGATGAAGCGTACGTTGGTGCCGGCCCCCGGCGTGCTGAGCACCCGGATGTTGCCGCCGGACTGGCGGATAAAGCCATACACCATGGCCAGGCCGAGGCCGCTGCCGGCGCCGAAGGCCTTGGTGGTGAAGAAGGGTTCGAAGAGGCGCGGCAGCAGCTCCGGCGCAATGCCCGAGCCGGTGTCGGAGACGTCGAACTGGACGTAGTCGCCGGGCGGGACCTCGGCCTGCTGGGCGATGCTCGGGGTGACCTGGCGGTGGCTCACCGCGACCCGCAGCTCGCCGCCGTCGGGCATCGCGTCGCGGGCGTTGATGGCCAGGTTGAGCAGGGCGCTCTCCAGCTGGTGCGGGTCCACCAGTGCGTAGAGCTTGTCCGCCGGCAGATCGAGCTGCATGTGGATGCGCTCGGTGAGGGAGCGGGACAGCAGCGAGGTCATGCCGTGCACCAGCGCGCCGACTTCCACCGGGCTGGGCTCCAGCGGTTGCTGGCGCGAGAAGGTCAGCAGGCGGCGGATCAGCTCGGTGCCGCGCCGCGCGGCCGACAGGGCCGGCTCCAGGTAGTCGTCGTAGCCCTGGTGGGCCGGCAGCTTGTCGCGCAGGGTGGCCAGGTTGCCGGTGATGATGGTGAGCAGGTTGTTGAAGTCGTGGGCCAGGCCGCCGGTGAGCTGGCCGACGGCCTCCATCTTCTGGGCCTGGATCAGCGCGGCCTGGCTGGCCTTCTGCTCGGTGATGTCGATGGACAGCACGAAGTAGCCCTGCACACCGCCGCTCGGCGAGACCTCGGGCACCAGCGCGCTGCGGGCATGCACCGGGCGACCGGCCGGGTTGATGCGCGAGTACTCGTAACTGACCTGCTCGCCGCCGGCGGCCTGGGCGATGTAGGGCCGGATCTGCGTGTAGGCCTCGGGGCCGAAGACTTCGGCGATGCTGCGCCCGATGATCTGCGTCGGGTCGATGCCGAACCATTCGGTGTAGCCGCGGTTGGCGAAGATGTAGCGCTCGTCGGCGTCCACGTAGGCGATCAGCGCCGGGATGGCGTCCATGATCAGGCGCAGGCGTTCCTCGCTGCGGGCCAGCTGGCCGGCCAGTGCGTCCAGGCGCGTGGTGGCCGCCTCCAGTTCGGCGGTGCGGGCGCTGACGCGGCTTTCCAGCTCGGCGTTCTGGCGTTCGATGAGCTGCTCGTAACGGCGCTGCTCGGTGATGTCGGTCCACAGGGTCACGAAGCCCAGGTTGGGGATCGGCACGCCACGGATCTGCAGTACCTGGCCGTTGGGGCGGATGCGCTCGGCCTGGTGGGGCTGGAAGGAACGCACCGAGGCCATCCGCTCGGCCACCAGGCGTTCCACTTCGGCGTCGTTGCCGCCGTATTCACCGCGCTGGGCATTGAAGCGCACGAAGTCCTCGAAGGGGGTGCCGACCCGCACCATTTCCTCGGGGAAGTCGAGCAGGCGTTGCAGGGCCTTGTTCCAGGTCACCAGCTTGGGGCTGGCATCGAACACCGCGATGGCCTGGTCGAGCAGGTCGAGGCCGGCCAGCAGCAGGTCGTAGCGCCGCAGTTCCTCGGGGGTGGCGGGCTTGCCGGAGCTGGAGGGCGGCAGGCGGGAGGTCATGGCCGATGGCGGGCGATAAAGTCGAAGAAGGCGTCTTCCGGCAGCGGCGGGGAGAACAGGTAGCCCTGGCCGTAATCACAGCCGGCGGCGGCCAGGCGTTCGCATTGGGCTTCGCTCTCGACGCCTTCGGCGACGACTTCCAGGTCGAGCTTGTGGGCCATCGCGATGATCGCCTCGGTGATCGCCAGATCGCTGGGGTCGGTGGTCAGGTCGCGCACGAAGGAGCGGTCGATCTTGAGGGTGTCGATGTCCATCCGCTTGAGGTAGGCCATCGCCGAGTAGCCGGTGCCGAAGTCGTCGATGGAGATCTGGATGCCGGCGGCGCTGAGCCTCGCCAGCTGGGCGGTGACCGACGGGTGCTCGTCGAGCAGCAGGCCCTCGGTGATCTCGATCGCGATGCAGGTGCCGGGGACATTCCTTTCGATCAGCTCGTCGAGCAGGACGGCCAGCGAGCGCCCCTTGGCGAACTGGCGGGGCGAGGCATTGACGGTGACCTGCAGGCTGTCGGCCAGCTCGGGCGATACCATCGCCCGCCAGCGCACAACCATGTCGATGGCCTGCCGGAAGACCCAGGTGCCGATGGTGTCGATCAGCCCCAGCTCTTCCGCCACCGGTACGAACTCCGCCGGCGACACGAAGCCGCGCGCCGGCAGGTTCCAGCGCAGCAGGGCTTCGGCCTTGTGGAAGTGGCCGTCGGCGAGGCGCAGGATGGGCTGGAAGTGCAGGCTCAGCTGGCCCCGGTCGAGGGCGTGGCGCAGGTCCTTGCCCAGCTGCAGGCGTTGCAGCGCGGCTTCCTGCATGCGCGGCGAGAAGTAGCTGAAGCGGTTCCGGCCCTCGTCCTTGGCGTGGTACATGGCCTGGTCGGCGTTCTTCAGGATGTTGGCCGGTGTCTCGGCATCCTTCGGAAACAGGGTAATGCCTACGCTGGCCGACACGTAGGCGATGTCATGGCCGAGCTGGAAAGGCTGAGCCAGGGCCTCGATGATGTCCTCGGCGATGCGCTCGATCGGCGCTTCGTCGGCGAGGCCGGGCAGCAGTACGGTGAACTCGTCGCCGCCCTGGCGGGCCACCGTGTCGGACTCGCGCACGGCGCTGACGATGCGTCGCGCCGCCTCGACCAGCAGGCGGTCGCCGGCCTCGTGGCCGAGGGTGTCGTTAACTTCCTTGAAGCGGTCCAGGTCGATGAACATCACCGCCACGCAGTCGTGGGTGCGGTGGGATTGCTTCATCAGCTCGGCCAGGCGGTCGTTGAGCAGGCGGCGGTTGGGCAGGCCGGTGAGCGGGTCGTAGTTGGCCTGCATCCAGATCAGGGCTTCGGTCTGCTTGCGGTCGGTGATGTCGGTGATCACGCCGACCAGGCCGCCGAGGCTGCCGTCCGACTTGAAATAGGTGGCCTTGTTGAAGATCACGTCCCGGTTCTGGCCGTCCGCCGATGAGACCAGCGCCTCGTAGGTCTGTACGCCGGGGTGGTCGAACAAGGCCTGGTCGGCCTCGTGGTAGCGGGCGGCCAGCTCCGGTGGCGAGATATCGAAGACCGAGCGGCCGATCAGTTCTTCCCGCGGCTTGCCGAGGAAGGCCTCGAAGGCCTTGTTGCAGCCCAGGTAGCGGGCGTGTTCGTCCTTGAAGAACAGCGGGCTGGGAATCGCTTCGATGAGCTGGCCAATGAAGTGCAGCTGTTCGCGGGCGGTACGTTCGGCGGTGCCGCGGGCGGTGATGTCCACCAGCATGCCGATGATGGCCGGGCGGCCGTCGAACTCGGTGCGGTTGCCGAAGACTTCCAGCTCGATCTGGCCGCCGTCCTTGCGGCGGCCGCGGAAGGTGTAGTGGGCGGTGTCGGCGCCGTGGTGGAGGCGCCGCGAGATGGCTTCGCTGACCTTGCAGCGGTCTTCCGGCACGATCAGCGCGGTGGGGCCCAGGCGGCCGCAGATTTCTGCCTGTGCGTAGCCGAACATTTCGGCGAAGCGCGGATTGACGTAACGGAACAGATCGTCCTGGATGATGTAGATGCCGATCAGGGCGTTGCGGATGAGGGTGGGCAGCAACTCGTCCGCTTCGCGCAGCAGCTCTTCGGTCAGGGGTTCGTAAACGCGGGGCATGAAGAATGGATGTTTCTGGGCCGAGCCGCCATTCTAGGCTTTGTCGTCGTTGTTGACCGCTTCGTCGTGGGCGAGCTGGCGCCGGTAGCGTTCCGGCGACATGCCGGTCCATCCGGTGAAGGCCCGGTAGAAGGCCGAGGTGTCGGCGTAGCCGAGGTCGGCGGCGACCTGGGCGATGGACTGGCGGGTCTTGGTCAGGCGCGACAGGGCCAGGTCCCGCCGCAGGGCTTCCTTGATGCCGCGGAAGCTGGAGCCTTCCTCCTCCAGGCGGCGGTGCAGGGTGCGCGGTGACATGTGCAGGCGGCCGGCGACGTCGTCCTGGGACAGGCTCACCGGCAGCGCGTGGCGGATCAGGTCGCGGACCCGCGTGACGGTGTTGCGGTCGCGCCGGTAGAGCATGCTGATGCGCCCCGGCGCGCCGTCGAGGAAGGCTATCAGCGCGGCTTCGTCGCGACGGATCGGCAGGTCGAGGAGGGTGGCGTTGAAACGCGCCACCAGCCGGGTGCCGGCGACGAAAGCGGAGCGCTCGGTATACACCAGCGCGTAGTCGTCCGCGTGGGCGGGGCGGGCGAAGGGGAAATCCACCGCGTCGAGGGCCAGGCCGCGCCCGACCAGCCAGCATGACAGGCTGTGCAGCAGGCGCAGCAGCCACTCGAAGGCGAAGACCCGGGCCGGGTCGTCGGGCGTGGCGGCCAGGGGCGCGAGCTCGCTGATGTGCAGCTCCGCGCGGTTGTCGTGGCGCAGTACGCCGACCGCCAGGTCGGGCAGCACGATGGACAGGAAGCGGCGTGCCCGGTCGAGGGCGTCGGCCAGCGTTGGTGCGCCGAGCATGCCGCGGCACAGGAATTCGAAACTGCCCGGCCGCATTGGCGCGGAGAACAGGCCGAAGCCCTCGTCCTGCAGTTCGCCGATCACCAGGTTGTACAGCGTGGCGTAGCGGTCCACCGGCACGCGACTGGCCGCGTCTGCAAGATTGATGTCGAGGCCGGCGAGCAGTGGCGCTGTGTCGATGTTGCGACGCAGCATGCCGGACAGCATGCCGCTCACGAAACCCATTGAAACAGTTGCACGTTTACGGGACTGGCTGGTGCTCAAGAGGGTTTCGGCTCCCTGGCGTACTGACGGAAAGGTGGAAATGCAGCTTGGCGGATTTTGCACGAATCCCGTCGACAACGGCAATGGCGGAGCGCGCCGCCCGCTTCTACCATGAACGCATCGACAAACATGATGTGGGGGAGACAACCATGACCGACCTGAGCGTTGCCAAGAAGCTCGTCGCTTACAAGCCCAAGAACAAGGTGCGTTTCGTCACCGCGGCGGCACTGTTCGATGGCCACGACGCGTCGATCAACATCATGCGGCGGATTCTTCAATCCACCGGCTCCGAGGTGATCCACCTCGGACACAACCGCTCGGTGGGCGAGATCGTCAATGCCGCGCTGCAGGAAGATGTGCAGGGCATTGCGATCACGTCCTACCAGGGCGGCCACGTGGAGTTCTTCAAGTACATGATCGACCTGCTGCGCGAGAACGGCGGCGAGAACATCAAGGTATTCGGCGGCGGCGGCGGCGTGATCGTGCCGGCCGAGATCAAGGAACTCCACGACTACGGCGTGACCCGCATCTACTCGCCGGAAGACGGCGCCGTGCTGGGCCTGCAGGGCATGATCAACGATCTGGTGGAGCGCTGCGACGTGGATTTGTCCGCCGCCGGCCCCCAGGGCGCCGAGGCTGTCGTCGCCGCGCTGAAGTCCGGCGATCGCCGGGCGTTGTCGAGCATCATCACCGGCCTCGAGAACGGAGCCTACGGTGACGACGTCAAGAAGGCGCTGATCGAGGCCGCCAAGGACCTCAAGGTGCCGGCCCTCGGCATCACCGGCACCGGTGGCGCTGGCAAGTCCAGCCTCACCGACGAGCTGGTGCGCCGCTTCCGCCTCGACCAGGACGACCAGGTCAAGCTGGCCATCGTCTCCATCGACCCGTCCCGCAAGCGCACCGGCGGCGCGCTGCTCGGCGACCGCATCCGCATGAACGCCATCGAGCACCCGAACATCTTCATGCGCTCGCTGGCCACCCGCGATACCGGCAAGGAAGTCTCCGCCGCGCTGCCCGAAGTCATCGCCGCCACTCGCCTGGCCGGCTTCGACCTGATCATCGTCGAGACCTCCGGCATCGGCCAGGGCGACGCGGCCATCGTGCCCTTCGTCGATGTATCCCTGTACGTGATGACCCCCGAGTTCGGCGCCGCCAGCCAGCTCGAGAAGATCGACATGCTCGACTTCGCCGATTTCGTGGCGATCAACAAGTTCGACCGCAAGGGTGCCGAGGATGCGCTGCGCGACGTGCGCAAGCAGTACCAGCGCAACCGTGAGCTGTTCTCCACCCCGACCGACGAAATGCCGGTGTTCGGCACGATGGCCGCCCGCTTCAACGACGACGGCGTCACCGCGTTGTACCAGGCCATCGCTCCGCTGCTGTCCTCCAAGGGGCTCAAGCTGGCCGCACCCAAGCTGCCGCTGGTGAGCGTCAAGGCTTCCAGCCGTGGCCGCGCCATCGTTCCTGCCGAGCGTGCCCGCTACCTGGCCGAGATCGCCGATTCCGTGCGCGGCTACCACAAGCACACTGCCGACCAGGCCAAGGTGGCCCGCGAGCGCCAGGCCCTGCGCATCTCCAAGCAGCTCTTCGAGGGTTGCAAGAAGGACGCCGGCAGCTTCGACGAGCTCATCGACTGGAAGGACGGCGAACTGACCGGCACCTCCAAGAAGCTCCTCGACATGTGGCCGAAGACCGTTGAGCTGTACGCCGCTGACGAGTACGTGGTGAAGATCCGCGACAAGGAGATCCGCACCCAGCTGACCAGCGAGTCCCTGTCCGGCAGCAAGATCCGCAAGGTCGCCCTGCCGCGCTTCGAGGACGACGGCGAGACCCTCAAGTTCCTGATGAAGGAAAATGTCCCCGGCTCTTTCCCCTATACCGCCGGCGTGTTCGCCTTCAAGCGCGAGGGCGAGGACCCGACCCGGATGTTCGCCGGCGAAGGCGACGCCTTCCGTACCAACCGCCGCTTCAAGCGCGTTTCCGAAGGCATGCCGGCCCATCGCCTCTCCACCGCCTTTGACTCGGTGACGCTGTACGGCTGCGACCCGGATCCGCGTCCGGACATCTACGGCAAGATCGGCAACTCCGGCGTGTCCATCGCCACGCTGGACGACATGAAGGTGCTGTACGACGGCTTCGACCTGGTCAACCCGACCACCTCCGTGTCGATGACCATCAACGGCCCGGCGCCGATCATCCTGGCGATGTTCTTCAACACCGCGCTGCAGCAGCAGCTGGCCAAGTTCAAGGCGCAGAACGACCGCGAGCCGACCGAAGAGGAAGCCGACAAGATCCGCGAATGGGTGCTGGCCAGCGTGCGCGGCACCGTGCAGGCCGACATCCTGAAGGAAGACCAGGGCCAGAACACCTGCATCTTCAGCACCGAGTTCGCGCTGAAGATGATGGGCGACATCCAGGAGTTCTTCGTCCATAACAAGGTGCAGAACTTCTACTCGGTGTCGATCTCCGGCTACCACATCGCCGAAGCCGGTGCGAACCCGATCAGCCAGCTTGCCTTCACGCTGTCCAACGGCTTCACCTACGTGGAAAGCTACCTGGCCCGCGGCATGCACATCGACGACTTCGCGCCGAACCTGTCCTTCTTCTTCAGCAACGGCATGGACCCGGAGTACTCGGTGATCGGCCGCGTCGCCCGCCGCATCTGGGCCGTCGCGATGAAGAACAAGTACGGCGCCAACGAGCGCAGCCAGAAGCTGAAGTACCACATCCAGACCTCCGGCCGCTCGCTGCACGCCCAGGAAATGGACTTCAACGACATCCGCACCACGCTGCAGGCGCTGATCGCCATCTACGACAACTGCAACTCGCTGCACACCAACGCCTACGACGAGGCGATCACCACGCCGACCGAGGAGTCCGTGCGCCGCGCGATGGCGATCCAGCTGATCATCAACCGCGAATGGGGCCTCTCCAAGAACGAGAACCCCAACCAGGGCGCCTTCATCATCGACGAGCTGACCGACCTGGTCGAAGAAGCGGTGCTCAAGGAGTTCGAGGCCATCAGCTCCCGCGGCGGCGTGCTCGGCGCGATGGAAACCGGCTTCCAGCGCGGCAAGATCCAGGAAGAGTCGCTGTACTACGAGCACAAGAAGCACGACGGCTCCTACCCGATCATCGGCGTGAATACCTTCCTCAACCCGAAGGGCATGGCCCAGCAGGAAATCGAGCTGGCCCGTTCCTCCGAGGACGAAAAGCAGAGCCAGCTCACCCGCCTGGCCGACTTCCAGGTCCGCAACGCCGAGGAAGCGCCCAAGTGGCTGGCCAAGCTCAAGCAGACGGTCATCGAGAACGGCAACGTCTTCGCGGTGCTGGTGGAGGCGGTGAAGTACTGCTCCCTCGGCCAGATCACCGGCGCCCTGTACCAGGTGGGCGGCCAGTACCGCCGCAGCATGTAAGGCTTACAAGAAGACCCTCGGAAAGAGGGGAACAGCAGGAAAAGACGGCGCCGCAAGGCGCCGTCTTTTTTCACGTCCGGAGCCCTGGGCGATGAACCACTCCGCCGCCTCCTGCTGCTTGGGGCAGGGGTACTTGGAGCCGCCTTATTTTTCCGCCACTGCGCCAGCGTTGCTGCAGGCGTCCATGCCTTTCTTGACGTAGGCGGGACGATCCGCGTCGGGTACGCCGTCGGCAAGGTCCTTGACGATCTGGAAGCACTTCCGGAGCTGATCCGCCGCCGCCGCGTTGCCCAGCCCGCGCGCAAGATTCTGGGCCGCGATGCCGGTCGAGAAGTAGTTGGCCGCGATCGCCTGCGCGCGTGTCGTTTGGGTCGAGCTATCTGCCAGGCCCCGACCCTCGAAGCTGCCGAATACGGACATGGCGTCCTTGCGGCTGTGATCGTTCATGGGCTTGGGCGGGGCTTTGGCACCCTTGGGGGCCGCATCGCCGGCCGACTTGGCATCGTCCTCGTCATCCGAGTCGATATCGTGACCACGGATGATCTTCACCCGCTCCAGTGTCTTGCCGTTGGTCCCCTCCTTTTCCTGCATCACCGCAACGGGTACCAGCGCCAGATCGTCGCGCTTGTAGCCCAAGGAGATGCTCACGCCAGGGCTGGCGCCGGTGGTGGTGGTCGAAATGTCCAGCCCGCCCACCGTCTTGGAACCGTAGACCAGTGGTGCCATCGGCACTGTCGCACAGCCGGCGAGGCATAGCGTCGTGGCCGCGACGGCGAGGCAGGATTGCGGGATCCGTGTGTTCATTTTTCCACTCCAGTCTGTTGAGGGGGATCGAAAGTGACGAGGAGGCAGCGATCAGCTTCCGCCGCCGGTAGCCCGACGCCCTGCCAGCGGGTGTAACCGATGGCCGTGCTGCCGGGCAGGGACACCACTCCGAAGCTGGTCAACGTAATGGCGGTGGTGTGCGCGGGGTCGAGATTCAGGTGCACGATGCCGAAGCGGGTTTCGGTCTTTACCGCGCCGTCTGTGTGGATGACCACCGTGGTACAGCCGCCGGCAAACAGGGCCGAGAACAGGGATGGGGCGATCAGGCCGGCTCCGGGCCGGCGATGGGCTTGCATGGCGCGATCCTCGGGAGGCTTGATGCCTTCCAAAAAGCATAGGACCGGTTTCCTGATTAATCCATGGGAATGGCGTGGGCAGCGTTCCGCCCGTTCCGGGGCGGCATCCGGCATATGGCGTGGCGATACTGATGATCGGGCGTTCGGGGGGCGGCTGCTCAGGCGGCGCGGTCATCTGGGCCGGCACCCTGCCGCCCGATTTCGCCTAGGATGAAGGGACATTCCAACCGGAGGCTGTGATGACCCGTCCGCTGTGTTTCGTCCTGATGCCCTTCGGCAAGAAGACCCTGCCCACGGGGCTGATTGTGGATTTCGATGCGGTCTATGGGCGCCTGATCCAGCCCGGTATCGAGGCGGCAGGCATGGAGCCGCTGCGGGCCGACGAGGAGGCTGTCGGCGGGCTGATCCACAAGCCGATGTACGAGCGCCTGATCCTGTGTGATTTCGCGGTGGCCGACCTGACCGGTGCCAACCCCAATGTCTTTTATGAACTGGGCCTGCGCCACGGCGTGCGGCCGGCGACGACGGTGATGCTGTTCGGCGACGCGGGGGCCTTGCCCTTCGATGTGGCCCCGCTGCGCACGATCCGCTATGCGATGGATGCGGGCGGCGTGCCCGCCGATCCGGCCGCCGCAGCCGCTGCGCTGACCCGCTTCCTCGACGAGGCGCGGCGCGCCCGCGACGAGCCGCCCCGCGACAGCCCGGTGTTCCAGTTGCTGGAGGGCTATGTGGCGCCGGACATCGCCCGCCTGAAGACCGACGTGTTCCGCGACCAGGCCCGTTATGCGCTGGATGCCCGCAACGCACTGGCGGCGGCGCGGCGCGGCGGCAAGGATGCAGTGCGGGCAGCGGCACAGGCCTTGGGCGACTTGTCCGGCGCCGAAGCCGGGGTGCTGGTGGACCTGTTGCTGTCCTACCGGGCGGTCAGCGACTGGCAGGGCATGGTGGACCTGGTGGCCGGCATGGCCAAGCCGCTGGCTCGCAGCACGCTGGTGCAGGAGCAGTACGGCTTCGCCCTCAACCGCCTGGGGCGCAAGGACGAGGCGGAGGCCGTCCTGCTGGAGCTCATCGCCGGCCGCGGCCCGAGCAGCGAGACCAACGGCCTGCTCGGCCGTGTCTACAAGGACCGCTGGGAGGCCGAGACGAAGGCTGGTAACACCCTGGCGGCCCGCGGCTGGCTGCGCAATGCTATCGATACCTATCTGAAGGGCTTCGAGGCGGACTGGCGCGACGCCTATCCGGGCATCAACGCGGTGACCTTGATGGAACTGGCCAGCCCGCCGGACCCGCGGCGCATCGAGCTTTTGCCGGTCGTCACCTACGCGGTGAGGCGGCGTATCGCCCGGGGCACGCCGGATTACTGGGATTTCGCCACGCTGGTGGAACTGGCCGTGCTGGCCCGCGACGAGGCCGCCGCGCTGGATGCGACCGCCAACGCGCTGGCCGCGGTGCGCGAGAACTGGGAGCCGGAAACCACCGCCCGCAACCTGGCGCTGATCCGTGCCGCACGGGTGGCGGCCGGCGATGCGCCGGCGTGGGCCGACGACATCGAGCATGCCCTGCGCGCCCGCGCGACGCCGACGGCCTGAGCTTGGCGTTCAGAGCTGGGCGCGCAGGCCGCCCAGCATCTCGTGCACTTCGTAGGTCATCACCGCCAGGTAGGCCAGCAGGCCCAGGTACAGCACGGCGTACTCGAAGCGCTTGCCCGGCGGCGTGTCGTAATAGCCGGGTGCCTCGCCGCCTTCGCCGCGGAAGGCCTTCCATACGTGGGGCGCGGCAAGCAGGGCGATGAGGATCAGCATCGGGCTCGGCCGCCACAGGAACAGGCCGACCAGCGCCGGTGCGCCGAGCAGCCAGAACTTGCGCGACACCACGCCGGTCATGCGGCCGCCGTCCAGCGGCGGCACCGGGATCAGGTTGAACAGGTTCAGGAAGAAGCCGGAATAGCTGATCGCCAGCAGCAGGCCGCTGTCTTGCGAGCGGGCCAGGAAGTAGCAGGCGAGGGCCGCGACGGTGCCGGCCAGCGGGCCGGCCATGGCTACGTAGGCCTCGGTCTCGGCGTTCATCGGCTGCTCCTTGAGGTTGATCCAGGCGCCGACGAAGGGGATGAAGGTCGGCGCGCCCACATTGAGGCCGCGCTGGCGGGCGGCGATGTAGTGGCCCATCTCGTGGCAGAACAGCAGCACGATGAAGCCGGCGGCGTAGCGCCAGCCCCAAATCAGCGCATACACGCCGAGCGAGATCAGCATGGTGCCGCCGGTAGTCAGCAGCTTGCCGAACTTGGCGCCGCTGAGAAGGAGCAGGAGCAGCTTGATCATGCTCCGTCCTTCTTGCCGAACAGCTTGCGTGCCCCGGCGCCGAGGCCGACGACGGCCAGCGCGCCGGCTTTCCAGAACTTGGCCAGGAAGAGGCCCAAGGACGCCAGCAGGCCCAGCTTCTTGGCGGCGATGCCACCGACCAGCGCGGCCAGGCCGTATTCGGCGACCTTGTCGGTGGACGAGTTGAAGTCGGCGTAGCGCTTGCCGTCGTTGAACTCGAGGGCTGCCAGCAGTTCGCGGGCGGCGGGCTTTTCCTGGTCGACGCGGGCCAGGCCAGTGATCAGGTTCATCGAGAAATAGCCCTCGCGGCCGAGCACGTAGGTGTTGTAGTTCACCCCGTCCCCGCCGGCCTGGGCGTCCTTGCGGCGGGTGATGGCGGACCACACCAGGCGGTGGGTGGCGGCATCGTAGTTGGGGGCTTCCACCCAGCCGACCACGCTGAACTCGGGCACGCCCAGCTTGCGGCGTTCCTCGTTGGCGGCCTCGGTGCCCTCCTTAAGGTTGTCGAGCAGCTTGGCGGCGTCCCACTCCTTGGCGTCCTCGTCCTTCACGTAGCCGGCGGCTTTGTAGTCCAGGGCCAGGAAGCCTTCCAGCCGGTCACCGACGATCAGGCCGTGGAAACCCGGGCCGGTGTGATTGCCCTGGGCGGCCAGCAGCGCCGACGCCTCGGCCTGCGGGATGAAGCCGTAGCCGGCCGGCAGGTGCAGCTTGCCCTGTTCGCCCAGCGGGATGTCCCGCGGGCCGGGCTGGACCGCGGCCATGGCGGTCTGTGCTGCCGCCTCGAAGCGGGCGCGGCCGTCGCTGGCGGGTGCATCGGCGGCATGGGATACAAGGCAGGGCAGGCACAGGGCCAGGATCGCCAGGTAGCGGCGGAGCGGATTCTTCATCACAGCAGGTGGAATGTTGTTTGCATTGGCGGACGCTGATGATAGCGCGTAACCCCGGGTGCCGATCTATCCTGAAAGCACGGGCCGCCGGCGCGGCCCCTGTTTGACGCGGGGTGTGTCATGGACAAGAAGAAGCGCACGCGGTTTCGTCCTGAGGTGCCGGAGGCCTGGCTGCGGCGTGGCATGCGCGTGCCCTTCGTCATGGCGTCCATCCTGTGCTCGCTGGCCCATGCCGGCAGTGGGGCGGACGCGCCGGTGCCCAAGAAGGCCGCCGGGCAGCGCAAGCCGGCCCTCGACATCCAGGTGCAGGGGGGCGGCTGGGGCAGTGCCCGCAAGGAGGCCATCGAGACCGTACTCAAGGAGGTTGCCGATGCGTTGCTGGTGAACCTGCCCGAGCGGCTCGTGGCGCCCATCGTCGTCACCCATACGGACGGGCCGCCGGTGGCGCTGTACGGTCGCGGGCAGCAGGGCGAGTACCGGATCCGCCTGCATGCACGCGGCGACAACTGGCACCTGTATGCCTACGAGTTTGCCCATGAGCTGTGCCACGTGCTGTCCAACTACGACGAGAACGTGGCGCCCGGCGCAGCGCCGACCCGCTACAACCAGTGGTTCGAGGAAACCCTGTGCGAGACGGCTTCGCTGTTTACCCTCAAGCGCCTTGCCCAGCGCTGGGAGAGTGCGCCGCCGGGGCCTGAGTGGGCCGGCGAGGCGGCTCCCTTGCGGCGTTTCTTCGAGCTGCTGATTTCCGAAGGGCATCGCCAGTTGCCGCACGACGCGCCACTGGCCGGCTGGCTGCGCGACAACGAGGACGCGCTGCGCAACAACCCCTACCTGCGTGACAAGAACGAGGTGCTGGCCAACCTGTTGCTGCCCTTGTTCGACGGTAACCCCGAGAACTGGCAGGCCCTGGCCTACCTGAATCTCGATCCGGCCGATGCGCGCAGCAGCCTGCGCGCCTATCTGACCCACTGGTACCGGAATGCGCCGGAGGCGCATCGCGCGGTGGTGGGTGACGTGCTGGCCATGCTTGAGCTGAAGGACGCCCTCGCTCCTGAAGTGCCACGCTAGCGGAATGGGTTCTTTCCCGACTGTTTCCGTCGACTAATATGGAGGTGTGCAGACTACCGCCCGCGGGCCCAGACCCCGGAGCGGTAGCGCATCGTTAACTTGCTTGCTTTGTTTTGCGGGGAGGATCACCACACAAGGAGGGCAAAATGAAATCGAGTCGTTGGATGAAGATCGGTGCCGGCCTTCTGACGGGAAGCGTCCTCAGCCTGATTCCGCTGGCCACCGCCCAGGCGGCCGACCTCAATGACAGCATCAAGGAACTCACCGACAGCCGCTCGATGGGGACCATGCATAGTCCGGACTCCGGCAAGGGAATGGGAATGGACTCGCCGTCCTACGGCACCCAGGAGTGGTACGGGGCGCAGGGACCGGTGCGTACCGACATGGACAAGGAACGGATGGGGATGACTTCCGCCCCGCCGCCGCCGTCCATGTGGGACAAGCTACGCAAGCAGCTCGGCCCGATCGGTAGCGACTAAGCACCTGTATGTTCGCGACGCCGCCCCCCGCGGTGGGGCGGCAATCGCCGTAAGCCGCAGAGCACACGGATTGCCCTGTGCATGGACCAGTGGGTCCTCTTCTTGCTTCAAGCTCCGGCAAGTCCTCCCAAACACCTGCGCGATCCTGTCGTGACAGGTTTTTTGGTATGCCCACGACACATTCGTTCGGCATCTGTCGCAAACCCGCCATTCCTTGCGAGACATTCCATGAGCTTCCAACTGCCCCGCAGCCCCATCTCGCCCCTGCTGGTGAGTCCGGCCGTCAATCTGCTGCGCATCGCCGCGGCGGCGGCCAGCCAGGATGGGGAGGTGGACCGGGAGACGGTTGCCTTGATGCGGCGCCAGGTTGCCGAGGGCCTGCTCGCCGATCTCGATCCCGCGCAGGCCTGGGCCGAACTGGCGAACGGGCTGATGAGCGACGCGCCGTCGCGGATGCTGTGGGTGCTGCGCGAGAGCCGGGCACTGCAGGTGTTGCTGCCGGAGCTGGATGCCCTGTTCGGCATGCCCCAGAGCGCCGACGATCCGCCGACCGTGGACATTGGCGAGCACCAGTTCCGCGTGGTGGACGAGGCCGCGCGACGCCAGGCGCCGCTGGCGGTGCGTTTCGCCGCGCTGCTCTACAACATCGGCAAGTCCGATTCGCCGCCGGAGCACCTGCCCGCCCACTATCGCCACATGGAGCGCGGCCTTCCGCGTATCGAGGCGATTGCCGAACGCTTCCGCGTGCCACCGGAGTTCCGGGATCTGGCCGTGCTGGCGCTGCTGGAGGTGGAGCGGGTGCATCGGGCCGCGGAGATGCGGGCCGGCTCCATCGCGGCGATGCTCGAGCGGGTCGATGCCTTCGGCCAGCCGCAGCGCTTCGACTGGCTGATGCTGTTGTGCACCTGCGATTTCCGGGCCTATCCCGGCCGGGCAACCCGCGCCTATCCGAAGGCCGCAATGCTGGCTGCGGCGCTGGATGCCTGTAAGGTGCTCGACGAGGGGGCTCTCCTGGGCTATTACGAGGACGACCCCGCCGGCGCTGCCGATGCGCTGCTGGAGGCGCGCGCCGCGGCCGTCGCCCGTGCGCTGCGTTCGGAGCGCTGGGCCGGACAGGCGGCCGACTAGACATGGCGCCATGCATGGCGTCGGCACCGCTTTCGACATGGAAGGATGACTTTTGTCGGGGGTGTGCTTGACCGCCCTCGGCTACCATAGGCCGATGGCCCTGAAGCGCATCTCCAACAGTCTCGTCACCCGCCTGGTGCTGTTCGGCATGCTGCTGGTCATAGCCGGCGGCGCGGCGCGTTACGTGATGCAGGCCCGCTACCTGCGTGAAGATCTGACCCAGCTGGTATCGGCCCAGCAGATGGCGCTGGCCGACGAAGTGGCACGGGAGATCGATTACAAGATCCGCGAGCGTCGCCAGCTGCTGGATCAACTGGCGGCCACCTTGCCGCGGGAGCTGCTCGGCCAGCCATACCGGCTGGAGGCCTGGCTCGCCGAGCGGCACTCGCTCCATCCGGCATTCAACCTGGGCCTGCTGGTAATCGCCACCGATGGCCGCGTGATCGTCGATTTCCCTAGGGTGGCGGGGCGTCGTGGCGCGTCAGCGGCCGGCAATCCGGGTTTTCTGCGGGCCCTGCAGGGGCAGGCGGGGGTCGGCGCGCCGCTGCTGGGAACCTTCACCAAACAACCGGTACTGCCGATGGGCGTCCCGCTGAAGGATGCCGGTGGCCACGTGGTGGCGGTGCTGGTGGGCATCACCGCGCTGACGGCGCCGGATTTCCTCGACCGCATCAACCAGGGGCGGATTGGTGAAACCGGCGGTTTCCTGCTCGTCTCACCCGCCGACAAGCTGTTTGTCGCGGCTGGCGACCCGGACCTGCTGCTCAAGCCGACCCCGCCGCCCGGCATCAATCTGCTGCACGACCGGGCCATGGCCGGCTTTCGCGGCAGCGGCGTGACGATCAATGCCAAGGGCGTCGAGGAGTTGTCGGCGATGGCCGGCGTACCGAGCACCGGCTGGTTCGTGGTGGCGCGCATGCCGACGGCGGAAGCCTTTGCGCCGGTCCGCCGCGCCCAGGACAACGTGATCCGCCACAGTTTCACCGCGATGGCGGTCGTGCTGCTGGTGGCCGGCCTGTTCGTGCGGGCCATGCTGCGTCCGCTGCACCGGGCGGCGACCCTCGTCGAGCGCATGACCCAGGACGAGATTCCGCTGGAGCCGCTGCCGGTGGTGCGCGACGACGAGGTCGGTCACCTCACCAAGGCCTTCAACCGGCTGCTCGATAAGCTGGTCAGCAGTCAGGCCGAACTCCAGCGCATGGCTCACCACGACGGACTGACGGGACTGCCCAACCGCATGCTGCTCGACGACCGCATGCGTCAGGGGCTGGCGCGCGCCGCTCGCCACCGCACGCAGGTAGCGGTGCTGTTTCTCGACCTGGATGGCTTCAAGCCGATCAACGACCGCCTCGGGCATGAAGCCGGCGATACGGCACTGGTTGAGGTGGCGCGTCGCCTGTCGACGGTGCTGCGCCAGAGCGACACGCTGGCCCGTGTCGGTGGCGACGAGTTCGTGATGCTGGCCACCGACCTGGGGCCGGATGCCGGGGAAGGGTCGGCAGCGCTGGCCAGGCGCTGCATCGAGGCGCTCGCGGCGCCTTTGACCATAAAGGACAGCCAGTGCCTGCTGGGGGTGTCGATCGGCATCGCCATCAGCGACGGGACGGGTACGCCCGAAGCCATGCTGCTGGCGGCCGACCAGGCCATGTACATGGCCAAGGACCAGGGGCGCGGGCGCTACGTCATCGCGTCCGAGGGCGATGGTCTCGCGCTTGCAAGCTGATCCGGAACGCAGCGCCTCCAGCGCCGCCACAATTCCGTACATTTGAAAAACAGTTGCGCAAACTTGCTTTGCCAGACTGCCTCCCGAGACGAAACAGCCCACCCGCCGCCATCGGCAACGCCCACGGGCGTAATCGGTAGAAGCCGCGGGGGACGACATCGAGACAAACCGGAGGAGGGGGCATGGCCACGACCCGAGCGGCAGCTGTGGACGTCGCCAGCCTGGACACCTTTCCGCGCCTGCTGATGGAGCATGCCCGGCAGCGCCCGCAGCGCCCGGCGATGCGCGAAAAGGAATACGGGATCTGGCAGACCTCCACGTGGGCGGATGTCGCCGCTCGGGTGCGTGCGCTGGCCAGCGGGCTGGCCGAGCTGGGCTTCAAGCGCGGCGACCGGCTGGCCGTGGTGGGGGACAACCGGCCACGCCTGTACTGGTCGGTGGCCGCCTGCCAGTGCCTGGGCGGCATCCCGGTGATGATGTACCAGGATGCGGTGGCCCAGGAAATGGCCTATGTGATGAAGGACGCGGACATCCGCTTCGCCTGCGTCGAGGACCAGGAGCAGGTGGACAAGCTGCTCGAGATCGAGGCGGGCCTGCCGAGCCTCGAGCGCATCGTCTATGACGACCCGCGCGGCCTGCGCCACTATAACCAGCCCTTCCTGCACGGCATGGACGAGGTGCTTGAGATGGGACGTATCCACGACGAGCACCACCCGGACTTCCTCACCAACGAGATCGACAAGGGCAGCCCCGAGGACATCGCGGTGATGCTGTACACCTCCGGCACCACCGGCCAGCCGAAGGGCGTCTGCCAGAGCCACGCCGCCTTCATCGCCGCGGCGCGGGGCGGCTGCGCTTTCGACCGCCTCGGCGAGACCGAGGACATCCTGTCCTACCTGCCGATGGCCTGGGTTGGCGACCACCTGTTCTCCTACGCCCAGGCGCTGGTGGCGGGCTTCACCATCAACTGCCCGGAATCCGCCGAGACGGTGATGAACGATCTGCGCGAGATCGGGCCGACTTACTACTTCGCGCCACCGCGGGTCTTCGAGAACCTGCTGACCCAGGTGACGATCCGCATGGAGGACGCCAGCCGTCCGAAGCGTGCGCTGTTCGCTTATTTCATGAACGTGGCGCGGCGCTGCGGCGCGGATATCCTCGACGGCAAGCCGGTGTCGGCGGCAGATCGCCTGCGCTACGCGCTGGGCAATGTGTTGATCTACGGACCGCTGAAGAACGTGCTGGGCCTCAGCCGCATCCGTGTCGCCTACACCGCCGGCGCGGCGATCGGGCCGGACCTGTTCCGCTTCTACCGCTCCGTCGGCATCAACCTCAAGCAGCTCTACGGCCAGACCGAGACCTGCGCCTACGTGTGCCTGCAGCCGGACGGGAAGATCAAGTTCGACTCGGTGGGCACGCCGGCGCCCCAGGTGGAGGTGAAGCTGGCCGACAACGGGGAGATCCTGGTGCGCGGGCCGATGCTGCTGAAGGCCTACTACAAGCGCCCGGAGGCCACCGCCGAGGCGCTCAACGCCGAGGGCTACTTCCTGACCGGCGACGCGGGTGTTCTTGATGCCGACGGCCACCTGAAGATCATCGACCGGGCCAAGGATGTGGGGCGCCTGAACGGCGGAGGCCTGTTCGCCCCCAACTACATCGAGAACAAGCTGAAGTTCTTCCCCTACGTGAAGGAGGCGGTGTGCTTCGGCAACCGCCGCGACCACGTCACCGCCTTCATCAACATCGACCTGGAGGCCGTCGGCAACTGGGCCGAGCGCCGCGGGCTGGCCTACGCCGGCTACACCGACCTGGCCGGCCAGGCGGCGGTGTATGCGTTGGTGAAGGACTGCGTCGAGCAGGTCAATGCCGATCTGTCCAGCGATGCGGCGATGGGTGACGCCCAGGTTCGCCGCTTCCTGATCCTGCACAAGGAGCTGGACGCCGACGACGGCGAGCTGACGCGGACCCGCAAGGTGCGCCGCAACTTCATCGCCGAGAAGTACGCGGTGCTGGTCGATGCGCTGTACGCCGGCAAGGCCAGCCAGTACATCGAGACCCAGGTGAGCTACGAGGACGGGCGCAGCAACATGGTGGCCGCCGAGCTGCGCATCGAGGACGCGCAGACCTTCCCGCCGCAGGCGCGGAAGGCCGCCTGAGCCGGAGGAGACGCCCATGGTCCGGCAAAGCGGCGACGTGATCGTCGATCTGCGCAACATTTCCCTGCGTTTCGGCGGCGTGAAGGCGCTCACCGACATCAGCTTCGACGTGCGCGAGCACGAGATCCGCTCGATCATCGGCCCCAACGGCGCCGGCAAGAGCTCCATGCTCAACGTGATCAACGGCGTGTATCACCCGCAGGAGGGGCAGATCCATTTCCGCGGCCAGCTGCGCCGCCGGATGGAGCCTCACCACGCGGCGGAGCAGGGCATCGCCCGCACCTTCCAGAACATCGCGCTGTTCAAGGGCATGACCGTGCTCGACAACATCATGACCGGGCGGGCCCTGAAGATGCGCTGCAACTTCCTGCAGCACGCCTTCTACTGGGGTGCCGCCCAGCGGGAGGAGAGCGCCCACCGCCTGAAGGTCGAGGAGATCATCGAGTTCCTGGAGATCCAGTCTATCCGCAAGACGCCGGTCGGCCGCCTTCCGTATGGCCTGCAGAAGCGCGTCGAGCTGGCCCGCGCACTGGCCGCCGAGCCGCACATCCTGCTGCTGGACGAGCCGATGGCCGGCATGAACGTGGAGGAAAAACAGGACATGTGCCGCTTCATCCTCGACGTGAACGACCACTACGGCACCACCATCGTGCTGATCGAGCACGACATGGGCGTGGTGATGGACATCTCCGACCGGGTGGTCGTCCTCGACTACGGCCGCAAGATCGGCGACGGCCTGCCGGATGAAGTGAAAGGTAATCCGGAAGTGATTGCGGCGTATCTGGGCACAGCCCATTGAGCACGCTTGGCCCCGGGCCGTGGGGGGGGGCTCTGTTGTGGGGGGCTGCTGTGGAGGGGCTCTCAACTGTGGGGGCGAATTCATTCGCCCGCGGACGTGATCGACGCGCGATGGGCGAATGAATTCGCCCCCACAGGGAACCCCACAGGGAACCCCACAGGGAACCCCACAGGGAACCCCACAGGGAACCCCACAGGGAACCCCACAGGGTGCCGTCGTCGGGTAGCCGTGCTAATGGAACAGGAGCGAGAGACACGAGCATGCAGTTTTTCATCGAAGTCCTGATCGGCGGCCTGTTGTCCGGTGTGATGTATGCGCTGGTGGCCCTCGGCTTCGTGCTGATCTACAAGGCGTCGGGGGTGTTCAACTTCGCGCAGGGGGCGATGGTGTTCTTCGCCGCGCTGAGCTTCGTCGGCTTCCAGGAGGTGCTGCCGGCCCGTTTCGGCATGGAGGCCGGCAGCGCGGCGGTGTTCTGGCTGTCCTTCCTGCTGGCCTTTGCAACGATGGTGGTGCTCGGCATCGCCACCGAGCGCATCGTGCTGCGCCCGCTGGTCAATCAGCCGCCGATCACGCTGTTCATGGCCACCATCGGGCTCACCTATGTGGTGGAAGGGCTGGCCCAGATGACCTGGGGGGCCAATGTGCGCGGGCTTGAACTGGGCATCATGGATGAGCCGATCGCCTGGCTGATGGACGACTACGGGATCGGCGTGTCGAAGTTCGACCTCTTCGCGGCCGGCGTGGCCGCCTCGCTGGTGGCCCTGTTGGCGTTGCTGTTCCAGTACACCAAGGTCGGCCGGGCACTGCGGGCGGTGGCCGACGACCATCAGGCAGCCCTGTCCATAGGCATTCCGCTGCAGACGATCTGGCGCGTGGTGTGGGCAGTGGCCGGCTTCGTGGCGCTGGTCGCCGGGATGATCTGGGGCGCCCGCAACGGCGTGCAGTTCGCGCTCACCTTCACCGCGCTGAAGGCGCTGCCGGTGCTGATCCTCGGCGGCTTCACGTCGGTGCCCGGGGCCATCGTCGGCGGGCTGATCATCGGTGCGTCCGAGAAATTGGCCGAGGTCTATGTGGGACCGCTGGTCGGCGGCGGCATCGAGGGCTGGTTTCCGTACATGCTGGCGCTGGCCTTCCTGCTGGTGCGGCCGGAAGGCCTGTTCGGCGAGCGGCATATCGACCGGGTGTAATGACTGTGGGGGCGAATTCATTCGCCCGCAGTCGGTTGAACGAAGTCCTTGGGCGAATGAATTCGCCCCCACTAGGAGAGAGGGGAGGGCGTGGAATGCTTTACCGCGAGGCGGGCCAGTTCCGGACCAGTTATGCCGAGGATGGGCGGATCTTCCCGATCCGTCAGGACCGCGTCGGCTTCGCGCTGCTGGTGCTGGTGTTCGGCGTGGCGGTGCCGCTGCTGGCCAACGAGTACTGGCTGAAGGCGATCCTCACGCCGGTGCTGATCTTCTCGCTGGCCGCCATCGGCCTCAACATCCTGACTGGCTACGCGGGCCAGTTGTCCCTCGGCTCGGCGGCCTTCATGGCGGTGGGGGCCTTTGCCGCCTACAACTTCATCCTGCGCGTGGACGGCATGCCCTTCCTGCTGGCGCTGGCGCTGGCCGGTCTGGCAGCGGCGCTGGTGGGCGTGCTGTTCGGCCTGCCGAGCCTGCGCATCAAGGGTTTCTACCTGGCGGTGGCGACGCTGGCGGCCCAGTTCTTCATCGTGTGGGTGCTGGTCAAGTTTCCGTGGTTCTCCAACCATTCCTCGTCGGGGGTGGTGACGGCCCAGGAGGTGAGCATCCTCGGCTACCGCTTCGCCTCGCCGGAGGCCAAATACGTGCTGACCTTCGCTGTCGTCGCGGTGCTGGCGCTGGCCGCCAAGAATCTGGTGCGCTCGGCCACCGGGCGGGCCTGGATGGCGGTGCGCGACATGGATGTGGCGGCTCAGGTGATCGGCTTCCGCCTGATGCGCACCAAGCTGCTGGCCTTCGCGGTGAGTTCCTTCTACTGCGGCGTGGCCGGCGCGCTGTATGCCTACACCTACATCGGCACCGTCGAGCCGGAGGGCTTCAACCTCGACTTGTCCTTCAAGATCCTGTTCATGATCATCATCGGCGGCGTCGGTTCGATCATGGGCGCCTTCCTGGGGGCGGCCTTCATCGTGCTGCTGCCGATCCTGCTCGACAATCTGGTGCCGGCGCTGTTCGGCGATGCGCTGGGGGCGGGCTTCGCGTCCAACCTGCAACTCATCATCTTCGGCGGGCTGATCATCTTCTTCCTGATCGTCGAGCCCCACGGCCTGGCGCGGCTGTGGCAGATCGCCAAGGAAAAACTGCGCCTGTGGCCCTTCCCGCACTGAGCGGGCGTTGCACCTATACCCATAAGAGGAGACACACATGAAACTGAAGCGCACCGTCCTGCTGGGGGCGGCCCTTGCCGGCCTGCTGGCCTCCTCCGTGGCGGGAGCCGCCGAGGAGCAGTTCATCGGCCTGCCGAGCTACCGGGTTGGCCCTTATGCGTCCGGCGGCTCGGGGGTCTTTGGTGGCTGGATCGACTACATGCAGTTGATCAACGAGCGCGACGGCGGCATCAACGGCGTGCGGCTGACTTGGGAAGAGTGCGAGACCGAGTACAACAATGCCCGCGGCGTGGAGTGCTACGAGCGCCTGAAGAAGAAGGGCAGCACCGGCAACACGGTGTTCCAGCCGGTATCCACCGGCATCACCTATTCGGTGCTCGACAAGGCCGCCCAGGACAAGATCCCGGTGGTGACGATCGGCTACGGGCGCACCGACGCCGCCGACGGGCGGGTCTTTCCGTGGGTCTTCCCGCTGATCACCACCTACTGGTCGCAGGCCTCCGCCATCGTGAACTTCATCGGCACGAAGGAAGGGGGCATGGACAAGCTGAAGGGCAGGAAGATCGGCCTGCTCTACCATGACTCCGCCTATGGCAAGGAGTCCCACGCGGTCCTCGACAGGCTGGCCGCCAAGCACGGCTTCGAGCTGAGCAAGATCGCGGTCGCCCACCCGGGCAACGAGCAGCAGTCCCAGTGGCTGCAGCTGCGCCAGCTCAAGCCCGACTACGTGATCCTGTGGGGCTGGGGGGTGATGAACCCGACGGCCCTCAAGGCGGCCGCCAAGGTTGGCTATCCGCGCGAGAAGATGATCGGCGTATGGTGGTCCGGTGCCGAGGAGGACACCATCCCGGCGGGGCCGGCCGCCAAGGGTTTCATCGCCGCCGGTTTCAACGTGGCCGGCGCCAACTATCCGGTGGTCGCCGACATCAAGAAGTTCGTCTACGGCAAGGGCAAGGGCAACATGGAGGACAAGGCCCGCATCGGCTCGGTGTATTACAACCGCGGCGTGGTGCATGGGCTGATCACCGTCGAGGCGATCCGCAAGGCCCAGGAGAAGTTCGGCAAGGGCAAGGCGCTGACCGGCGAGCAGGTGCGCTGGGGCTTCGAGAACCTCAACCTCGACGATGCCCGCCTGAAGGCCCTCGGTGCCACCGGTTTTCTGCCGTCGCTGAAGATCAGCTGCGCCGACCATGAAGGGCCGGGCGTGGTGAAGTTCCAGCAATGGGACGGCAGCCAGTGGAAGGTGATCTCCGACTGGGTCGAGTCCGACCGCCCGCTGGTGCGCGGCATGATCGAGGAGTCGGCAGCCGCCTATGCGAAGGAGAAGGGCATCAAGCCGCGGGACTGCAGCAAGGAAGGCTGAGGCTGGTGTCCCGCGCCGTTAGGCGCCACTCCGTGGGGGCGAATTCATTCGCCCTCCGTTGGTTGAGCGAAGTCCGCGGGCGAATGAATTCGCCCCTACTTGAAGAAGCGTTCGGGATCTAGCCAGCATGTCCTACCTCAGCCTCAACAACATCGAAGTCATCTACGACCACGTGATCCTGGTGCTCAAGGGCGTCTCGCTGGAGGTGCCCGAGGGCCGCATCGTCGCGCTGCTGGGGGCCAACGGCGCCGGCAAGAGCACCACGCTGAAGTCCATCTCCAACCTGCTGCGCGCCGAGCGGGGCGACGTGACCAAGGGCTCGATCGAGTTCAAGGGGCGGCGCATCGACGGCATGACGCCGGCCGAGCTGGTGAAGAGCGGGGTGATCCAGGTGATGGAGGGGCGCCACTGCTTCGGCCACCTGTCCATCGAGGAGAACCTGCTCACCGGCGCCTACACGCGCCGCCAGTCCCGTGCCGAGCTGCGCGACAGCCTGGAGCGGGTATACAGCTACTTTCCGCGCCTCAAGACCCGGCGCAGCTCCCAGGCCGGTTACACGTCCGGCGGCGAGCAGCAGATGTGCGCCATTGGCCGCGCGCTGATGGCCCGGCCGGAGATGATCCTCCTCGACGAACCGTCGATGGGCCTCGCGCCGCAGATCGTCGAGGAGATCTTCGAGATCGTGAAGGACCTCAACGGCAAGGAGAAGGTCAGCTTCCTGCTCGCCGAGCAGAACACCATGGTGGCGCTGCGCTATGCCGACTTCGGCTACATCCTGGAGAACGGCCGCGTCGTGATGGAGGGCGCGGCGGACGAACTGCGCAACAACGAGGACGTGAAGGAGTTCTACCTGGGCCTGTCCGCCGAGGGCCGCAAGAGCTTCCGCGACGTGAAGCACTACCGCCGGCGCAAGCGCTGGCTGTCGTGAGGACCGGACGTTTCCGAAGGGGCACTGCGCCTGTGGATGGGGGCGTGCTGCTGTGGGTAGTGCCTTTGTTAAAAGGCTCGCTGTGGGGGGGCTCTGTGGGGGGGCTCTGTGGGGGGGCTCTGTGGGGGGGCTCTGTGGGGGCGAATTCATTCGCCCTCGGACTCCGGTTCGTCGCCATGGGCAAATGAATTCGCCCCCACGTGGTATGTCCTTGGGGTGTTGATATGACAAAATCCTGATCCCGCGCAGCCTGCGCGCCGCTGAACGCAAACATGCATGGAGCCACGATGAATTACCACGACACCCGTGAAATCCGCCCTCCTGCCGAACGGGAGCGGGAACTGCTGGCCGCGCTGCCAGCCCAGCTTGCCCATGCCCGTGCCCATGCGCCGGCCTTCGGCGAGCTGTTGCGGGATGTGGATCCGACGGCGGTGACGAGCCGCGAGGCGCTGGCGAAACTGCCGGTGATCCGCAAGTCTGAGCTGGTCGCGCTGCAGCGCCGCGACCGCCCCTTCGGCGGCCTGGCGACGGTGAACTGGGGCAGGCACTGCGCAAGAGTGTTCGCATCGCCGGGGCCGATCTATGAACCGGAGGGCGCGCGCAAGGATTACTGGCGCCTGGCGCGGGCCTTCTATGCGGCGGGTTTCCGCCCCGGCGACCTGGTGCACAACACTTTCTCCTACCACTTCACGCCGGCCGGTTCGATGATGGAGACGGCCGCCCACGCGCTGGGCTGCACGGTGTTCCCCGCCGGCGTCGGCCAGACCGAGATGCAGGTGGCGGCCATCGCCGATCTGCGCCCCGCGGGCTATGCCGGTACGCCGTCCTTCCTGCGCATCATCCTCGACAAGGCCGACGAACTGGGCGTGTCGGTGACGAGCCTGCAGAAGGCCTTCGTGTCCGGAGAGGCCTTTCCGCCCAGCCTGCGGGATGCGCTGGCGGCCCGCGGCATCCAGGCCTACCAGGCCTATGCCACCGCCGACCTGGGCCTGATCGCCTACGAAACGCCGGCGCGGGACGGGCTGGTGCTCGACGAGGACGTGCTGGTGGAGATCGTGCGCCCGGGCACCGGCGACCCGGTGGCGCCGGGGGAAGTCGGGGAGGTGGTAGTGACCAGCTTCAGCCCGGAATACCCGCTGATACGCTTCGGTACCGGCGACCTGTCGGCGCTGCTGCCGGGCATCTCGCCCTGCGGCCGTACCAATGCGCGGATCAAGGGCTGGCTGGGGCGGGCCGACCAGACCACCAAGGTAAAGGGCATGTTCGTCCATCCGGGCCAGGTGGCGGCGGTACTCAAGCGCCACCCGGAGCTCGGCCGCGGGCGGCTGGTGGTGGACAACCCGGCGCAAACCGACCGCATGACGCTGCACTGCGAGGTTGCGGGCACGCCGGACGGGCTCGCCGAGGCCATCGCTGCCTCGCTGCGCGAACTCACCAAGCTGCGCGGCGAAGTGCACTTCTGCACGCCGGGCAGCTTGCCCAACGATGGCAAGCTGATCGAGGATCTGCGCAGCTACGAGTAGCGCCCGCCGCCGCTGGGGGATGCCACCAGAAGGTCTGTCGTTCCGTGTGGGGGGCGCAGTGGGGGGAGAAGAGCTGTGGGGGATAGCTGTGGGATAGCTGTGGGGGCGAATTCATTCGCCCGCTGTCGGCTGAATTAGCTCAGCGGGCGAATGAATTCGCCCCCACAGCACCAGCCACAGCACCAGCCACAGCACCAGCCACAGCACCAGCCACAGCACCAGCCACAGCACCAGCCACAGCACCAGCCACAGCACCAGCCACAGCACCATCTCACAGCAGCTGCCCACAGCACCCGCCGCCACACAGGGGGACGATCCGTCGTCATGACTTCTGGCACACTCCGCCGGATGCATGCCCTTCCGTGTTTCCGGCCCTGAACCGCGATGCAGAGCTTCCTGCTGCTGTTGCCCGATTTTGCTTTGATCGCCCTTGGCGCCGCGCTGCGGCGTTACGGCCGTTTTGGCGAGGGCTTCTGGCCAGGCGTCGAGCGCCTGGTGTATTTCGTGCTGTTTCCGGCGCTGCTCTTCAATGCGCTGGCTCGCGCGTCCATCGAGCTGTCGGCGATGGCGCCGCTGTTCGTGGTCGGCCTGGCAACCCTGGCGAGTGGTTTCGCGCTGGCGCTGGTCGCCCGCCCGTTGATGGGGCTGGGGCCGATGGCGTTCGCATCGCGGGTGCAGTGCGCTTACCGCTTCAACACCTACATCGGCATTGCGGTGGCGGGGAAGGTGGCCGGGGCGACCGGGGTGGCCACGATGGGGGCCCTGTGCGGGGCGATGGTGCCCTTTGCCAACATGGCGGCGGTCGGTCTGCTGGCCCACCATGGGCAGGGGCGGCTGTGGCGGGAGCTGGCGCGTAATCCGCTGATCCTGGTTACCGTGGCCGGGCTGCTATTCAACCTCGCGGGTGGCGTGTTGCCGGCGCCGGCGCTGCCTTTCCTGCAGCGCCTTGCCGATGCGGCGGTGACGCTGGGCCTGCTGGCGGTGGGGGCTGCCTTGCGCGGCGGCCGTCACGAGGGCGGTTGGCCGGGGCTGCTTTACCTGTGCGGGCTGAAGCTGCTGGTGCTGCCGGCGATTGCCTGGGGGCTGGCGGGCTTGATGGGGCTGGCAGGGGTGAGTTTTACCGTTGCCGTGCTGTTCGCCGCGTTGCCTACCGCGTCGTCGGCCTACATCCTGGCGATGCGCATGGGCGGTGATGGGCCGGGTGTTGCCTGGCTGATTTCCGCCACGACGGTGGCAGCAGCCGTCACGCTGACGGCCTGGCTGGCCGCGCTGACGCACTGGGGGCCTTAGCGCCCCCCGGTGTGGGGAGCGCAGGGCGCCCCGTCGTCGTGTCTTACTTGCTGTCCTTGGCCTTGGTTTTGGCCGGGGAGGCCTGGGCCGGCGCGGCTTCGGCATGGGCCTTGGCCTGTTCGGCGGCGTTCTGCATCAGGTTCCACGGCCACATGGAGCTGGCGAAGGGGTTGGGCTGGGGCGCTTCGCCCTCGGGAGCCTTGCCGCCTTCGGCGGCCAGTTTGCTCATGGCCTGCATGGTGGCGATGGTGGCGCGCTGCATCTCGAGGCCCTGGGTGGCCATCTGCAGGGAGCTGAGGTTCATCTTGAGCCAGTTCTCGACGGCCTTCATGTCGGCGATGCGCTTGTCCAGCTCCTCCACGTCTAGTGTCGGGGTGACCATCCCGGGCAGGCTGAAGCCCATCTTGCTCCACATGCTGCGCATGAACTCCATCGGGTCCTGCGCCTTGTTCTCGGTGCTCATCGTTCTCCCCCTTGTTTATATGTCATCGACGCAGGGATAGTAACCGATGCGTCGAAGGCCTGCATCAGGCTTGGGTTTTGCGCTGCAGCAGGGCGCGCAGCTTGGCGGGACGGACCGGTTTGTGGAGCAGCGGGATGCCAGCCTGCTGGGCCTCGCCGGCAACCTCGGGGGAGGTGTCGCCGCTCAGCAGGATGGCCGGAACGGGGCGGCTGAAATGCGCGCGCAGATGGGTGACGATGGCTGGGCCGATGTGTTCCCGGCCGCTCTGGTAATCGCATACCAGCACGTCCGGTGCCGCTTGTCCGGCCAGCGTGGCGAGCAGCGCGTCGGGGCTGGTCGCGGCACTGACCTGGCAGCCCCAGGACTCGAGCAGGCCGGTGGTGCCGGCCAGGGCCAGCTCGTCGTCGTCCACCAGGGCCACGTGGAGGCCCTGGAAGGAATGGGGGGCTGGCGGTGCGTGGCGGTCGGATGCCGTGACCGGGGTGGCGAGCGGGAGGTCTATCGCGAACAGGGCGCCTTTACCCGGAAGGGAGTGCAGGGACAGCGGGTGTTGCAGCAGGTTGGTCAGGCGGCGCACGATCGCCAGGCCGAGCCCGAGCCCCTTGGCGCGGTTGCGCTCCGGGTTATCCAGCTGGACGAATTCCTGGAAGATCGCTTCCTGGGCTTCCGGTGCGATGCCGGGGCCGTTGTCGCGGACTTCGATGCGCACCCGCTGACCGCGCCGGCGGGCTGCCAGCAGGATGGTGCCGCGGGGGGCGTAGCGCAGCGCGTTGCTGATCAGGTTGTGCAGGATGCGCTCGAGGAGCAGCGGGTCGCTCTCGACCCACAGGGGCGTGGGGCGCAGGCGCAGGCGCTGCTTGCGCACTTCCGCCTCGCGCCGGTAATCCACGTCGATGCGCTCGAACAGGGGTTGCAGCGGGAAGGGCTTGATCTGGCGGTCGAGCACGCCGGCGTCGAGGCGCGAGATGTCGAGCAGGCTGTCGAGCAGGTTCTCCATGGTCTCGGCGGAGACGGCGATCTGCTCGACGAGGCGGCGGGTGTCGGGGGCGTGGGGCTTCTGGCCCAGTTCGGCGACGAACAGGCCGAGCGCGTGCATCGGCTGGCGCAGGTCGTGGCTGGCGGCGGCGAG
Source organism: Pseudomonadota bacterium (assembly GCA_018241665.1). Taxonomy (GTDB): domain Bacteria; phylum Pseudomonadota; class Gammaproteobacteria; order Burkholderiales; family Rhodocyclaceae; genus Zoogloea. Next base: position 43,121 of record JAFEDK010000001.1, on the reverse strand, counting down.
GAAGCGGGTCTTGGCGCGGTTGCCCCGTTCGGCTTCTTCCTTCTTCTCTTTCAGTTCCGACGTGGCGGCGTCGATCTGGCGCTGCAGGTCTTCCTGCGACGCGCCTAGCCGGTCGGCCATTTCGTTGACGCCGGCGGCCAGGGTGCTGAGGGTCTTGCCGCCTTCCACCGGCACCCGCGCCGAGAAATTGCCCTGGCCAAAGCTGGCGACCGCGCTGGCCACACGCAGGATGGGACCGGAGATGCCGCGGCTCATGCGCATGGCCAGCGCGACGCTGGCCAGCAGGACCGTCACCACCATCAGGAAGGCGTTGCGCAGCAGGCGGCTTTCCTCGGCGCGCAGGGACTCGCGGCTCATCTCGACGAGGACCTCGCCGTGACGGGTTTCCTGATTGGCGGCCGAGGCGGCGATGCTGTCCAGGAAGGGGTCGTCGAGGTTGACGCCCGGCCCGGCCACCGGTTCGCGGAAGCGCAGCGGGGCATTGTTCTCGTGGGGCACGAGATTCACCGCGGTCGTCGTCTGGAGCGAGCGGCTGCTGTCGGCGAGGACTTCCTGCTGGGGACTGAAGACCGCCACGCGGACCACGTCCTTTTCCTGCAGGATGGAGTTGGCGAGCTTGCGCAGGTTGTCCTGGTTGCCGGAAAAGACGCCGTATTCACTGGCAGCGGCGAGCTGGCGGGCCAGTGCCTTGCCGCGCTGGACGTGGGCTTCCTCGAGGTCGGACAGGCGGCTGGTGGTGAAATAGGCGATCAGCACGGTGGCCATCACGACCGTCGGCAGCATGGCGATCAGGATCGCGCGGGGGCGGATGTCCCAGTCTTCGGGGCGGATCACTGGGCGTTCTCCCAGCGTTCCAGGCGTTCGCGCAGGGTGTTGGCGTCTTCCAGGTTGATGCCGAGGGAGCGCGCCACGTAGGGGTTGGTGCCGACGTGGAAGTAGCGCGGGGCACTGGCGGCCGGCAGGTTGCCGCTGGCGAGGGCGTGGCGGGCGGTTTCACCGGCCTGCTGGCCGATCTGCGCCGGCGTGCTGTACAGGGCCAGTAGCGCGCCGGCCTTGACGTAGGCGGGCGAGAAACCGACCACCGGCGAGCGGTGGTGGTAGGCGGTGAGCAGGATGTTGGAGATCGTGCGGTTGTTGTAGAGGGCCGCGTCGGGGATGGCCAGCAGGATGGTCGGCTCGGCCAGTACGCGCTGCAGGGTCGGATAGAGGTCGCTCTCGTCGCTGACCTGTTCGAGTACCGGGCGGAGGCGCCGTTCGCGGGCGTTGGTCTGCAGGCGCGCGCCCAGTTCGCTGCTTTCCCGGCCGACGATAAGGGCCACCCGCGACCAGTCGGGCAGGGCGAGGCGCAGCAGTTCGATCTGCCGGCCCGCCGGCTGGTCGATGAATACCGCCGAGGTGCGCCGCCCGTCCTCGCTGCGCTGGGGCAGGCGATCATAGGCGCTGCGCGGCAGCAGGGTGTGCAGCAGCAGGCTGCGCGGGGCGAGGCCGGCGATGGTCTGGGCGGCGCGGGTACCGAAGGTGACGATCAGCGCGCTGGCGTTGAGGGTGGCGCCGTCCTCGGCGCGCAAGGGGGTGGTGACGGTCTGGATGCGGTGGCCGGCGCTGCGCAGTTCGGACGAGACCGCGTCGGCGGCCTCGCCGAAGGCGCCCCCCTCCTCTGACAGGACCAGGGCCACCTGCGCCGCGTGGACGGGGAGGGCTGCGACCAGCAGGGCCGCACACAGTGCGAGGAGGAAGAGTCGCAGGCGCCCCATCGGGGATCAGAATTCGAGTCCGAGGGTGCAGAACACCCGGCTGCCCCAGGCGGAGGTCCGCGGCGCATAGGTCTGGTCCACGCCGTCGATGTTCTGGGCCGTGAGCGCGATGTCGCCACGGGCCAGCGCAGGCGGCAGGCGGTGGGCCAGGCGCAGGTCCAGCTGGCGGTAGCTGGCGACCCGGTGGGCGCCGTCCTGGTACCAGCTCATCGACCCGACCCAGGTGTGGGTGGCGCTGACCTGCCAGCGTGGATGGAACTCCCACGCGCCGAACAGCGCCGAGCTGTGCCTGGGGGTGGTGTATTCGACCCAGCCACTCGGATTGGCGGCCCTGGCGGTGGCGGCGTCGCCGGGGCCGTCGATGCGCAGCTCGGTGTGCTGGGCCGACAGCCAGGTGGCCGGGGCCGGCCGCCAGGTGGCGCTGAGTTCAAGGCCGCGGATGTCGGCCCGCCCGCTGTTGGCGAAGTAGCGGGTGTTGTCGCGGGGCAGCAGGCCGACGGTGGAGTTCTCCAGCCGCATCTCGATCAGGTCGCGGGCCCGTTCGAGGAACAGGCGTGCGTCGAAGGTGGTGGCCAGCGGCCGCAGCTCGGCGAGATAGCCCAGCTCATACGTGGTGATCCGCTCGGCGCGCAGGTCGGGGGATGGACGGAAGGTCTGGGAGATCGGCGTACCGGTCGGGATCGTGAAACGCGGCGTGGCGATGGGGGCGGAGTTCACGAAGATCATGCTGGATTTCTGCTCGAACGCCATGGGACTCCGATATGAACGGTTGGCGGCCAACCGCCAGGTTTGCGCTTCCGTCATATGATAGTTGGCTGAGAAGCGTGGCGCCAGCGATGTGCCGGTGAGGGCGTTGTTCTCCAGCATGGCCCCGGCATTGAACAGCCAGCGCGGAGAGGCCCGCCATTCGAGGGTGCCGAACAGGTGGTTGACGGCCACCCGCATGGTCTCGTCGGTGTTGAAGCGCAAGGGGGCGTGGATCTGGTCCACGCGTGCGCCGGCGCCGAACATCGCCCGCAGGGCTTCGCCCGGATGGGTGATGCGCTGGATTTCGATGTCGTCCCGGACCGCCTTGAAACCGTAATCGATCAGCAGCGGAATGTTGATCGTGACCGGCAGGCGCGATTGGGCCGGGCGGATCGGCACGTTGGCGGTGAAGCTGTCCTGCCCGGATTCCTCCTGATGGTAGTAGGTGACGCTCAGCTCTTCGTCGGGGGCCGGCGCGTGGCGCCAGCGCAGCAGGCCGAAGCCGGTGCCGATGCTGCTGTCCCGCTCAGGGTCGGTGAGGTTGTTGTCCTTGCCGATGCCCAGCGCGTTGCGCGTCCAGCCTGCCTGGAACTCGAACTGGTCTACCCGGTTGGGCGCCCAGTCGGCACGCAGGGTCGCCAGTTCGTAGCGGCGCCAGTCGTTGATGTCGGAGAAGCCCCGGTCGTAATTGCGGGCCACGCTGAGGCGCAGGTCCACGTCGCCCAGCTGCTTGCCGATGCGCACGCCGATGTCATTGACGCCGTCGCTGCCACCCCGGTAGCGCACGCGGGTGCCGAGGGTTTCGGAGGGGGCACGGGTGATGATGTTGGCGACGCCGAGGAACGCATTGCTGCCGTAGGCCGCCGAGTTGGAGCCGCGGAAGACCTCGATGCGCTCGATGTCGTCGATGTCCACGCCGAGCTGGTTCCATTCGACGCCGGCAATGAAGTACGGCGAATACACCGAACGGCCGTCCACCTGCACCAGCATGCGCCGCGGCGCTTCGTCGGACAGGCCGTGGTAGCTCACCAGCGGCTGGTTGCCGGTGTGCATGCCGACCTGGAAGCCGGGCACCACGCGGAACAGTTCATTGATGTTGCGGGCGCCGGAGGCCGAGATCATGGCCCGGTCGATGATCGTCACCGCTCCTGGCGCATCGGCCTGGGCCTGGGACAGGCGGCTGGCCGACAGGACGACCGGCAGGTCGTCCAGGTAGGCGGATTCACTGGTCGCCGCGGCCGACATGCCCGAAATGGGTATTCCGATTGCAGGCAACAGGAAAATGATGAGGCGGCGGGCGGAAAACTGGGATATCGGCATGGTCGTCGTGCCGTTTCGGCCCGGAGGCCGGATTTTCTACGTTTTGTTGCGTGCTGGGTAGGCTAAACTGGCCCGGATTGCGGACAGCCGTCCAATTTAACGATTTGTGATGATGCAAACACGCATATTGATTATTGAAGACCACGTGCTGGTGCGCGAGGCGATGGCCCTGACCCTCGCCCAGGTGGGGGAGGGCGTGCACTGCGAGCAGGCCAGCAACGCGACCGACGCGCTGGCCCTGCTGGAGGCGGATCCGAACTGCGACCTGCTGGTGGTGGACCTGATGCTGCCGGAGATCAACGGCTTCTCGCTGCTCGGGGTGATCGCCAAGCGCTTTCCCGACGTGCCGGCGCTGGTGGTGTCGGCCCTCGACGACCGGGAGTCCGTGCAGCGGGCCTTGAAGGCCGGTGCTTCGGGTTTCGTGTCGAAGGCCAGTCCGAGCAATACGCTGATCGAAGCGGTGCGGACCATCCTGGCCGGCGGTGTGTTTACGCCGGATTCGGCCATCGGCGGCAATGACGGCAACCGCAACCGGCGCGCCAGCCAGGCCTTCGCCGAACGCTTCCAGCTGACCGCCGCCCAGGGCCGGGTGCTGGAGCTGGTGGCCCAGGGCAAGTCCAACCGTGATATCGCCGAATTCCTCGGGCTGTCGGAAGGGACGGTCAAGGTTCATGTGTCGGCGATCCTGCGCTCCCTCGGGGTGACCAGCCGGGCCCAGGCCTTGCTGATGATGACCCGCGCCGGCCTGCGCGTCTGAGCGCTGGAGTGGGGCCAACCCCGCTGTCGGTGCAGCGGGGAATTCATTTGCGAACAATTCTTATTTGTACCTATAATCGGCGCAACTGATCTGCATTTGGCGGTTCCCGATGATTCGTATTCCAGGACAGCAGCGCACTCCGGCGGGGCCGGCCCGGTTCCCAGCCATGGGGAGGGTTTGCGCATGAATGCCGCTGCCCCCGCCGTTGCGACCATCGCCTTGCCCACCACCCTGCTGCGTGGTGCCCGCCGTCCGCAGGTCGCCCTGGTCGGCCTGGCCCAGACCGGCAAGAGCACGATCTTCCAGGCCGCGTCCAGCACTGCGGTCGAATCCGGCCAGCTCGCCGGCAGCGCTCTCGGTTTCGATGCCTGCCAGGTGAATGTCGGCCTCGAGCAGGCTTCCCTGGTGGACCTGCCGTCGTTGCGCACGCTGCACGATCTCGACGACGCCGACCGCCTGCTGCTGATGGCCCTGCTGGGCGGCCAGCCCGGGAAGGGGGGCTTCAAGGCCCCCGACGTGTTGATCCAGGTGGTGGACGCCACCGCGCTGGAGCCCAACCTGGCGCTCGCCCAGGAACTTTGCCAGCTCGGCAAGCCACTGGTGATCGCCCTCAATCGCCTCGACGAAGCGCGTGAGCGCGGCATCTACATCAACGTGGAAGCCCTTTCCGCCGAACTCGGCGTGCCTGTCGTGCCCACCGTCGCCCACATGGGCAAGGGCATCACCACGCTGTTCGAGGCGGCCCTCAACGCGGTGCGCAGCAAGACCTGCCCGCTGCCGCAACTGCCCGGCGCCCATCTGCTCAAGGCTTTGGCCGGGCTCAATGCGATTCTCGACAAGCCGGAAGTCGAAGCGGCTTTTCCGGTGCCGCGTTCGCTGCTGCTGACGCAGCTCGCCAAGGACAACACCTATTTCACCGCCGAGATGGCGCGCCTGTTCCCGGCGTTGCTGCCGGCCATTGCGGAGGCCCGCGCCGAAGCCGCGCGTCACCTGCCGCGGCCGTTGGCGGAGGAGCTCTTCGCCGACCGCCACTACCGCGCCGCGGCGCTGCACGAGCAGGTCACCCGCCTCGGCCACGCCGCCGAGAAGGCCGGCTGGAAGCGCGCGCTGGACCGGGTCTTCCTGCATCCCCAGTGGGGTTTCATCGGCACGCTGGCGGTGTTCGCGCTGGTGCTGTTCATGGTCTTCGAGGTCAGCACGACGCTCGACTCCATCACCTCGGCGCCCCTCGCTGCATGGGTCGGCGAGTGGGAGCCGGATACCACCGTCGGGGTGATCGGGCGGGCCGTCGCCGACGGAATGGTCGGCCTGGTCGGCATCGTGGTGCCCTACATGCTGCCGCTGGTGCTGTTGCTGGTCAGCCTGGAGGAGTCGGGCATCATGCACCGGGTCGCCTTCGTGGTGGACCGGGGCTTCCACCGCATCGGCCTGCACGGTGGCGTGGCGGTGCCCTTCCTGCTTGGCCTCGGCTGCAACGTGCCGGCCCTGTCGGCGGCGGCGGCCACCTCGTCGGGGCGGGAGCGCATCGTCGCATCGCTGCTGATCACCTTCGTGCCCTGCTCGGCGCGCTCGGCCATCGTGCTCGCCATCGGTGGCAAGTATCTGGGCTGGGGAGGGGTGCTGGGCATCTTCCTGCTGACCATGCTGATCATCGCCGTGTCCGGCAAGCTGCTGACCCGCCGCTACGTGCAGGCCAGCCCGGGCATGATCCAGGCCATTCCGCCGTATGCCTTGCCCCAGTGGCGGCGCCTGCTGTCCATCACCTGGGAGCGCACCAGCGACATTCTGACCATCGTCACGCCGCTGCTGGTGCTGGGCAGTGTGGTGCTGGCGCTGCTGGCGCATTTCGGCGCCGACGCGGTGGTCAACACGCTGCTGCTTCCCGTCACCCACTGGTGGCTGGGCTTGCCGGTGGTCCTCGGGGTGCCGATCCTGTTCGGCGTGCTGCGCAAGGAGCTGTCCCTGCTGATGGTCTACCAGGCCCTCGGCACCCAAGATATTGCGCCGCTGCTCGACTGGGTGCAGATCACCACTTTCCTGGTGTTCCTGACCTTCTACGTGCCTTGCGTGTCCACCTTCGCGGTGATGCTGAAGACCATCGGGCGGCGCGACGCGCTGTTCTCCATCGGCCTGTCGGTGGCGCTGGCGCTGGGTATCGCCTTCCTGTGCCGGATCGGCCTGGAAGCGGTCAGCTGGCTGGTCTGAAGACCCCAAGCAGGTTGTCTTAATCGGTGGGTCATATTCCTTCGGCAAGGTTGCGGGTGCCCCCCGACCTTCCGAGGAAGACCATGCAATTCCCTGTCAAGAAGCTCGCCGCCGGGTTGGCGGCGAGTTCCGTACTGGCGCTGGCGGCTTGCGGCGGCAGCTCCAGCAGTCTGCCCGATCCGGTCACCGTCAAGGTGATTGCGATGAACGATTTCCACGGCAACATCGAAGTGCCGGCCGCCAACAACGGCGGCTCCGTGGTGCTGAAGGACCCGGCCAATGCCGCCGGCACCACCGTGCGCACGGGCGGCGCCGCCTACCTGGCGACACTGATCAAACAGCTCAGGGCCAGCAACGCCAACAGCATCGTCGTCGGCGCCGGCGACATGGTCGGCGCGTCGCCGGTCACCTCCACGCTGACCCACGACGAAGCCACCGTGGACATCCTCAACCAGATCGGCCTCGAAGTGACTTCGGTCGGCAACCACGAGTTCGACCACGGCAAGGGCGAGCTGCAGCGCCTGCAGAATGGCGGCTGCTACGTCGGCGGCACCGTCGGCAAGGACACCTGCATCAACGGCGGCGTCTTCCCGGGGGCCAGCTACAAGTGGCTGTCGGCCAACGTGGTGGATGCCGCCAGCGGCAAGACCCTGTTTGCGGCGACCTACGTGAAGAAGTTCGGCAAGGCCTCGGTGGGCTTCATCGGCCTGACCCTGAAGGGCACGCCGGCGGTGGTGACCTCCACCGGTGTTGCCGGCCTGAACTTCCTCGACGAGGCGACCACCATCAACAGCTACGCTGCCCAGCTCAAGAAGGACGGCGTCGATGCGGTGGTGGTGCTGATCCACCAGGGCGGCCAGACCACGGCGTCCACCCTCAATGACCAGAGCTGCCCGAACCTGTCCGGCGACATCCTTCCCGTCGTCGATGCCCTCGGCAAGGACGTGGACGTGGTGGTCAGTGGCCATACGCACCAGGAATACGTCTGCAAGCGCAACGGCAAGCTGCTGACCTCCACCGGCTTCTACGGCAGCGCGGTCACCGACATCAACTTGACCATCGTGCCGGGCAGGGGCGTCACCAGCGTGGCAGCCAACAGCGTGCCGGTCATCAACGACCTCAACACCTCGGCGCCGACCGGCTACGCGATCCTCGCCAAGGACGCCGCCATCGACGCCGCGGTGCAGTCCTACGTGAGTCTCGCAGCCACGCTGAAGAACCAGGTGGTTGGCTCGATCACTGCCGACATCAAGCGGGCCCTGCTCTCCAACACCGCCACGCCGACCCGCGACGAAACCGCCGAAGGCCCGATGGGCGACGTGATGGCCGACGTGTACCTGTCCGGCGGTCCGCAGGCCGACATTGCCTTCATCAATCCGGGCGGCGTGCGTGCTGACCTGATCTACAAGAACGGCGGCGCGGTCACCTATGGCGACCTGCTCACCGTGGCGCCCTTCGGCAACACGCTGGCCACCGTGGATCTCACCGGCGCGCAGATCGTCCGCCTGCTGGAACAGCAGTGGGAGGCGCCCAACTGTTCCGCCAAGACCGGAGCCAACGGTTGTGGCCGCATGCTCCAGCCGAGCAACACGTTCAGCTACAGCTGGGACGCCGCCAGGCCAGCTGGCGCCGCGGTCGGCAGCGGCAACCGGGTGGTGGCCGGCTCCCTCAAGCTCAACGGCGTGGCGATGGACATGGGCAAGACCTACCGGGTCACGCTCAACAGTTTCATGGCCCCCGGCCCGGGCGACAACTTCTCGGTGGTCACCACCAGTGGCACCAACGTCACCAACAGCGGCGTCATCGACATCGACGCCTTCGTCGGCTTCATGAAGAAGAACCTCAACCTGGCGCCGCCGGCACCGCGCGTCACCCGCCTGAACTGATAACAAGGATCTTGGAGCCGGCCGCGTGCCGGCCTTTTCGACCGGGGCGGCGTTGTCGCCCCGGCTTGTTTTGAGGGACTGATTCCGTGTTGAGACATCTGCTTGCCTTCCTGCTGGCGCTAGGCCTGCCGGCCGCCATCGCCGGAGCCCCCGATCCCGCATTGCCGGGCCGGATTGCCGAGGCCGCGCTGGACGCCCAGGGGCGCTGCTACCGGTTGATCCACCATGACACCCATGCCTACGAAGCCTGCCTGACGGGGCTGCTCGCCGAGGAGAAGAAGGCCGGGCCGCGGCGCCTGGGCATCGAGTATTTCGGTTTCGTCGGCGCCCTCAATTCGGCGCGCCTCGGCATGCGCGGCGCGCAGGACACCGCGTTGGCCTTCCTGCAGCGCTTCCGTGCCACGCAGAAGAAGCTGCGCATCGACGACGCCAGCCTGTGCGCAACGGTGCCCGGCGACTGCGAGGTGCGTATCGCCCGCATGAAACTGATGGAGAAGTCGCCGCCAGCGCGCCAGCCCCACGACCTGCCCGACGATGGGCATCGCCACTAGGGGCGTCTGGGGCGGCAGGCGTATGCTGCGTGGTTTGATGAGCACGGGGAAATGGTCATGAGCGACGTCGTCGAGCAGATCCTGGACTTCAATGCCGGCCGCGACCCGCAGCGCCTGGTGCTCAAGTACCGCAACATGCGGGCGAGCGCCTTCGTCTTCCTGCGCGGTACCTGCCACCTGTTCTACCAGCGTCTGCCGGATGAGCCGCTGTTTGCCACCGCGCCGCCGGTGTGGAGCTGCGGCGACCTGCATCTGCAGAACTTCGGTAGCTACAAGGGCGACAACCGGCTGGTCTATTTCGACCTCAATGATTTCGACGAGTCCGCGCTGGCGCCGGCCAGTTGGGATCTGGTGCGCCTCCTGAGCAGCGTGCAGATCGGTGCCGCGTCGATGGAGGTGAAGAAGAAGCAGGCCGGCGAACTGTGCGACGAATTCCTCGATGCCTACCGGGCCACGCTGGTTGCCGGCAAGGCCGGCTGGGTCGAGCGCGACACCGCCAGCGGCCTGGTCCGCCATCTCCTCGATGGCTTGCATGGGCGGCTGCGTCCGGCCTTTTTGGACGGGCGGACGGTGCTCAAGGGCAAGCGCCGTCAGTTACGCCTGGACAATGGCAAGGCCTTGCCGGTTACCGACAAGCAGCGCGACAAGGTCACCAAGCTGATCGGCGAACTGGCCGAGTCCCAGGCCGACCCGCGCTTCTACGAGGTGCTCGACGTGGCCCGGCGGATCGCCGGCAACGGCAGCCTGGGCGTGGATCGCTTCGTGATCCTGGTCCGCGGCAAGGGCTCGCTGGACGGCAACTACCTGCTCGATCTGAAGGAGGCGCTGCCCTCGTCGTTGGCGCCCTATCTGAAGACGCCGCAGCCGGCCTGGAAGTCCGAGGCCGCGCGGGTCGTGGCGGTGCAGCGGCGCATGCAGGCGGTGTCGATGGCCTTCCTGCAGCCGGTCAGGATGGGCAAGCGCTCCTACATCCTGCGCGGTCTGCAGCCGACCGAGGACCGGGTCGTGCTGGAGGAGTCTCGTTCCGGTTTCGAGGCCATCCGCGGCGTCGTCGGCACGATGGGGGCCATCGTCGCCAGCGCCCAGTTACGCAGCAGCGGGCGTAGCGGCTCGGCGATTGCCGATGCGCTCATCGACTTCGGTGCCGGCAAGTGGCGCAAGGCACTGCAGGGGGCGGCCGACGAATGCAGCGACCGGCTGCGCAAAGACTGGAAGACGTACTGTGAAGCCTATGATGACGGGGCGTTTCCTGTAGGGGTGGATTGATTCGCCCTGTGCGTAGTCATCCTCCGTTCCAGGTGGCCGTGGGGGCGAATTCATTCGCCCTTCAGAGGCCCATCGGAGTCCGAGGGCGAATGAATTCGCCCCCACAGGCCCCAGCCCCCACAGGCCCCGGTGGATTCAACGCATCCGTGCGATGTCCCGCAGTGGCGGGGCGCCGAACAGGCGGCGGTATTCGCGGCTGAATTGGGACGGGCTTTCGTAGCCGACCCGGCGCGCGACGGTGGCGGCGTCGACGGCCTCGGTGAGCATCATCTTGCGCGCCTCCTGCAGGCGGATCTGCTTCTGGTACTGCAGCGGGCTCATCGCCGTCAGCGCTTTGAAGTGGTGGTGCAGGGACGACTTGCTCATATTGACCGCGTCGGCCAGCGCATCGATGGACAAAGGCTGGTCGAAGTTGCCCTTGATCCAGTCGATGGCACGGGCGGTGCGGTGGCCCTGGCTGTCGGTGGCGGCGATGCTGCGCAGGCGCTGGCCCTGGGCGCCGGTGAGCAGGCGGTAGAGCAGTTCCTGTTCGCGCAGCGGGGCCAGCACCGGGATGTCGTCCGGCGTGTCGAGCAGGCGCACCAGGCGCAGGAAGGCGTCCATCACCGGGGCGGTGAGCGGGCTGACGCCGAGGCCGAGCGCGCCGGCCCCCGGCGGCAGCGGCGCCAGCTGCATGGAGCCGGCCAGTTCGGCGATCCGGCGCGGGTCCATGTCGAACACCGCGCACAGGTAGGGGCGCTCCGGCGAGGCTTCGGTGATCTGGCCGATCACCGGCAGATCCACCGACGTGATCAAGTAATGCTGGCTGTCGTACTGGAAGGCTTCGTCAGCCAGGCTCAGGCGCTTGGTGCCCTGGGCGGCGACGGCCAGCACCGAGCGATAGACGGCGCAGATCGGCGTGCTGGTGCTCGACGCACGGAACAGGCTGAGGCCGTTGATCGGCGTCGGGTTAGGGCCGTCCGCGGTGCAATATCGTTCAATCAGCGTGGCCAGCTCAAGACGTGAGGCGTCGAGCGCGAAGGGCGCCGGCTGGGTGGGCGCGCCTGATCCGGTCATGGTTTGATTCTCCTGCATCGACGTGCCCGAGGTTATCGTTTTCCCGTCGGGCCTGCAGTGGATGAGACACTATTCTGGATGATTGGGCAAGAATCTCACAGGATCCTGCAATGCCTTCCGGGTGAGGCTGGGCTACATTTTGGTCCATGGTGGCGGGAGTCCGATGACCGTGGGGGCGAATTCATTCGCCCTTGGCGGCTCAATCGATCTCCGCGGGCGAATGAATTCGCCCCCACGTCCAAAGAACAATCCGGCAACCCCACGGAGATAGACCATGATCCAGCTCAATGTGAACGGCAAGCCCCAGCGCGCCGACGTCGACCCCGACACCCCGCTGTTGTGGACCCTGCGCGATTCGCTCCTCCTCACCGGCACCAAGTTCGGCTGCGGTGCCGGCCTGTGCGGCGCCTGTACCGTGCATGTGGATGGCCAGCCGACCCGCTCCTGTATCACCCCGGTGTCCAGCGTGGCGGGCAAGAAGATCACCACCATCGAGGCTGTCGACAACTCCCGCGTCGGCAAGGCCGTGCAGGAGGCCTGGCGCAAGCTCGACGTGGTGCAGTGCGGCTACTGCCAGTCCGGCCAGATCATGAGCGCCGTGGGCCTGCTGAAGACCAAGAAGAACCCCACCGACGCCGACATCGATGCTGCGATGGCCGGCAACCTGTGCCGCTGCGGCACCTACGTGCGCATCCGCGCGGCCATCCACGAAGCCGCCAGGGCGCTGGCCTGAGGAGAGACGATATGACCCAAGCCATTCACAACCTCTCCCGCCGCCACTTTCTTGAGGGTTCCGCCGGCCTGACCCTCGGCCTGGCGCTGCCGGCCTTCGCCGCCAAGGGGGCAAAGACGGTCACCGCAGCCGGTTCTGCCGCAGCGTTCGAACCGACCCCCTTCCTGAGCATCGGCGCCGACAACTCGGTGACGGTGATCTCCAAGCACCTGGAAATGGGGCAGGGCACCTACACTGGGCTGGCCACCATCGTCGCCGAGGAACTCGACGCCGCCTGGGCCCAGGTGCGTGTCGATGGCGCGCCGGCCGACGCCAAGCGCTACAACAACCTGGCCTTCGGCCCGATGCAGGGCACCGGCGGCAGCACCGCGATGGCCAATTCCTGGGAGCAGCTGCGCCAGACCGGCGCCGTGGCGCGGGCGATGCTCGTCGCCGCTGCCGCCAAGCGCTGGAATGTGCCGGCCGCCGAGATCAGTGTGCGCGACGGCGTCGTGTCCCACGCAGCCAGCAAGCGCAAGGCGACCTTCGGCGAGCTGGCCGAAGCGGCCGCCGCCGAGGCCGTGCCGGCCACCGTGCCCCTCAAGGACCCGAAGGATTTCCGCCTCGTCGGCAAGCACGCGCCGCGCAAGGACAGTTTCGCCAAGACCAATGGCACGGCCCAGTTCACCCAGGACGTCCATCTGCCGGGCATGCTGGTGGCGGTGGTCGCCCATCCGCCGCGCTTCGGCGGCAAGGTCAAGTCCTTCGACGCCAGCAAGACCAAGGCGATCAAGGGCGTCGTCGATGTGGTGGCGATTCCCGGTGGCGTCGCGGTACTCGCCAAGGACACCTGGAGCGCCAAGAAGGGCCGCGATGCGCTGAGCGTCGAATGGGACGACAGCGCTGCCTTCAAGCTCGGTAGTGAGGAGATCTTCGTCCGCTACCATGAACTGGCCCAGACCCCCGGCCTGATCGCCCGCAAGGACGGTGACGGGGATGCCGCCCTGGCCGGTGCCGCCAAGGTCGTCAAGGCCAGCTACGACTTCCCCTACCTCGCCCACGCCGCGATGGAGCCGTTGAACTGCGTCGTGCAATTCACCGGCGACAGCCTCGAAGTGTGGAACGGCGAGCAGTTCCAGACCGTGGATCAGGCCAATCTGGCGGCCCTGTTCGGCCTGCCGCCCGAGAAGGTGAGCATCCACATGCTTTACGCCGGCGGCAGCTTCGGACGGCGCGCCTGCAAGGACTCCGACTACGTCAAGGAAGCCGCCTCCATCGTCAAGGCGGCCGGCACCCGCGCGCCGGTCAAGATGGTGTGGCTGCGCGAGGACGACACGAAGGGCGGCTACTACCGGCCGCAGTTCCACCATGCGATGGAGGCCGCGCTGAACGCCGACGGCTCGATCCGCGCCTGGCGCCATCGCCTGGTCGGCCAGTCCATCGCCAAGGGCTCGCCCTTCGAGGGCTTCATGATCAAGGACGGCGTCGATGGCCTGTCGGTGGAAGGCGCTGCGACGCTGCCCTACGGCATCCCCAACCTGCAGGTCGAACTGCACACGCCCAGCGACATCACGGTGCCCGTCCTGTGGTGGCGCTCGGTGGGCTCGACGCACACCGCTTACTCCACCGAGACCTTCCTCGACCGGCTGGCGGCCGAGTCGAAGCAGGATCCGGTGGCCCTGCGCCTCAAGCTGCTCGACAAGCATCCGCGCCACGCCGGCGTGCTGCGTCTGGCCGCCGAGAAGGCCGGCTGGGGCACGCCGCTGGCCAAGGGCAAGCCGGGCGAGCGCCGCGGCCGCGGGGTGGCGGTGCATGAGTCCTTCCACTCCTACGTGGCCCAGGTGGCCGAGGTGACGGTGCAGGCCGACGGCAGTCTGCGCGTCGATCGCGTCGTCACCGCGGTGGATTGCGGCGTGGCGATCAACCCGGACGTGATCCGCGCCCAGGTCGAAGGCTCGGTGGGTTTCGCGCTGTCGGCCGCGCTGCACGGCGAGATCACCCTCAAGGACGGCGTCGTGGAGCAGGGCAATTTCGGCGAGTACGCACCGATCCGCATCAACGAGATGCCGAAGACCGAGGTGTACATCGTGCCGTCCGCCGAGAAGCCGACCGGCATCGGCGAACCCGCCGTGCCGCCGGTGGCGCCGGCCGTGGCCAATGCGATCGCCGCCGCCACCGGCAAGTGGCTGACCCGCCTGCCCTTCCGCTCCGATGAGCTGAAGGCCTGAACGGGTTCGCTTTTATCCACCCTCTGTGGGGGCGAATGAATTCGCCCCCACAGAGGGTTTGCAAGGAAAAGGTCTAGAGCATGGACAGTCAGGATCTGCAGGTCCTCGCCGCGCTGCGGCGCTGGCGCGAGGAAGGACACCGGGCGGCCCTCGTCACCGTCGCCCAGACCTGGGGCTCGGCGCCCCGTCCGGCCGGGGCCTGGATGGCCCTGCGGGACGACGGCCGGGTGCAGGGCTCGGTGTCCGGCGGCTGCATCGAGGACGACATGGTCGCCCGCATGCTGGACGGGCGCATCGCCGGCAGCCAGCCCTTCGTGCTGCGCTACGGGGTGACGCGTGAAGAGGCCAACCGCTTCGGCCTGCCCTGCGGCGGTACGCTGGAGCTGGTCGTCGAACCGGCGCCGGATGCGGCCCAGCTCGCCGAGCTGACGACGCGCATAGAGGCCGGCCAGCTGGTGCGCCGGGAGATCGAGCTGGACAGTGGTGCGGTGCGCATTCTGGATGCCTGCCGTGGCGAAGCCCTGCTGTGGGACGGCACTCGGCTCGGCACGATCCACGGCCCCCACTGGCGCCTGCTGATCATCGGCGCCGGGCAGATCGCCCGCTACCTGGCGCCGATGGCCCAGGCCCTCGACTACGCGGTGAGCGTCTGCGACCCGCGCGAGGAATATTCCGTCGAGTGGGACGTGCCCGGCGCGCCGCTGGTGGCCGGCATGCCCGACGACGCGGTGCTGGCGATGGGGCCCGATCCCCACACCGCCATCGTCGCGCTGACCCACGACCCGAAGTTGGACGACATGGCCCTGCTGGAGGCGCTCAAGTCGCCGGCCTTCTACGTCGGCGCGCTGGGTTCGAGGGTGAACAACGCGGCGCGCAAGGAGAGGTTGCTCAAGTATTTCGACCTGTCGGAAGGGGAGGTCGGGCGCCTGCACGGGCCGATCGGCATCCACATCGGCAGCCGTACGCCGCCGGAGATCGCGGTGTCCGTGCTGGCCGAGATGACCGCGGTGAAGAACGGAGTCGTCGTGCCGCGGGCCGAAGCGAGCACCGTCCCCAGCGCGGGCTGCGGCGTGCGCCCGTGACGGGAATGGTGGTTGGCCTGTTGTTGGCGGCGGGCCAGGGGCGGCGCTTCGGCGGCGACAAGCTGCTGCATCCGCTGCCCAACGGCACGCCGATCGCCGTGGCGGCGGCGCGCCGTCTGCGCCAGGCCTGCCCGCGGAACATCGCGGTGCTCCGCCCGGAGCAGCTCGAACTGGCTGGATTGCTGCTGGCGGAAGGGCTGGAAACGGTCTTCTGTCCGGCCGCTGTGGATGGCATGGGCCACAGCCTGGCCGCTGGCGTGGCGGCCAGTGCCGACGCCTCGGGCTGGGTCGTTGCGCTGGCAGACATGCCGTTCCTGCAAGTCGATACCCTCGCCCGGGTTGCCGATGCCATCAACTGCGGTGCGGTGCTGGCGGCGCCTTTTCACGACGGGCGGCGCGGCCACCCGGTCGGTTTTGCGGCCCGCTGGCGGGATGAGCTGCTGGGCCTTGCCGGCGACGAGGGCGCGCGGGCGATTCTGTCGGCCCACAAGGCGGACCTGCGCGCCATCGATACCGACGACGCGGGCTGCCTGCGCGACGTGGATACCCGCGCCGACCTGCCCGCCTGAACGTGCAGTTCAGAAGCCGAGGGACTTGAGCAGATCGTCGTGGTCGTCGCCACCGCCGTTGCCAGGGGTGGCTGCCGTGGCTGCATTCGGCGTAGCGTCGGCAGCGTCGATCAGGGCGTCCGGATCGGGGGCGTCCTGGGGTTCGAAGTCGTAGAGCTTGATGAACTCCGTGCGGTCGATCGCCAGTTCCAGGTAGAAGATGTTGTTGCGGCCGGTGTAGAAGGTCACCCGGCGGGTCTCGGGCTGGTCCAGGTGGGTGTCCACGCTGAGCACCACCTGCTTGTTGAGGACCAGCATCTTCGGCTGATTCTGCGTGATGTGGGTCTGCAGCTCACGCCCCACCTGGCCGGTGAAGTCGCCGACGATCTGGTTCATCAGCTCGCCCATCACGTTGCTGACGTCGTCCGAGGTGTAGGAGCTGGCCAGGTCTTCCTTGGCCATCCCCATGTTGAGCATGTAGCTCTCGTACAACTCCATCGCCGACTGGGCCGAGAAGTTGATCACCACCAGGCCGGAGAAGCCGCCATCGAACAGCACGAAGCAGCCGATGTCCGGCTTCAGGCAGGTTTTGGTGATGCGCTGGACCATGCCCGAATAGCGGATCTGGCTATGGGTGGCCACGCTGAGAACCTTGGTGACCGAGTTGCAGAGGCTCAGCAGCAGGTCTTCGGTGCCGAAGACGACGGGATTTTTTTCTTGTGTGCTCATGCTTTTGCGATGACCCCTAGGGAACAGGCTGACTATGTTAGCGGACTTGCCTGGTCGAAGCCGAACAGGCTGCGCGGGTTGTCCCACAGCACGGCCCGGCGCTCTGCCGGGCCAGGCAGCAGGCGTTCCATCAGTTTGAGCAGCGGGCCGTAGTCCACCCGCGACGGCGCGCGCAGGAAAGGCCAGTCGCTGCCCCAGATGCAGCCGCCGCTGCCGAAAGCTTCCACCAGCGCCTGCACGTAGGGCCAGGTGTCCTCGAAGGGGTAGGCCTGCTGCGAGAACTTCACGTAGCCGGACAGCTTCACATGCGCATTGCCGCGGCGGCCGAAGGCCAGCAGGGCCTGGAAGCCCGCCTGTCCGAGTCCGGCAGCCATATCGGGGCGGCCGCAATGATCGAACAGCAGGCGTGCCCCGCCGGCTTCGAGCAGCGGGGCGAATTCGACCAGCTGGTTTTCCTGTACCTGGATCTGCGCGAACAGGCCGAGCTCCGCCAGGCGCTCCAGCAGCGGGCCGCTGTCGGCATAGTGGGCAACGCCGAACAGTGCCGCATTGAAGGCGATGCCGACGATGCCTCCGGCCTTGAGGTCTTCCAGCTCGCTGCGGGAGCAGTCGTTGGCGACGACCGCCACGCCCTTCAGGCGGCCCCGGCTGGCGGCGATGGCGCCCAGCATGCAGCGGTTGTCCCGGTCATAGCCGGAGTTGGGCTGGACGAGCAAGGCGTGGCCGACGCCGTAGGCATCGAGGACGTGCAGGAACTGGGCCGGCGTGCCGAGCTCCTGGCCGGCGGGTTTGTAGAAGCTGTCTTCCCCGTAGGGGTAATGCACCGGGTCGAAAATGTGCGCGTGGCAGTCGATCTTGGCGTCGTCGAAGATGCTCATGGTCTGGTGTCGGGCAAGGCCTGGCGGACGGCCTGCCAGTCTACCGGGATGGGTTGGGGCGTGCCGGCCGGATGGCTGGCCAGCGCCTCGCGCAGGCGCTCGATGCGCTCGGCGGTGGCCGGGTGGGTGGAGAACACGGTCGGTACTGCCGCGGCGGCGCCGTTTTCGCTGCGCGCCAGCGTTTCGAAGAAGCGCAGCATGCCCTGCGGGTCGATGTGCGCTTCGGCCAGGCGCTGCAGGCCGCGGGCGTCGGCTTCCCGCTCCGCATCCCGCGAGAACTTCAGCTCGCCGAGCTGGGCACCCCAGCTGCCAAGGGCGCCGTAGTCGCCGAACAGTGCCGACACGATGACCCGCAGGCCGGCCGAGCGGACGATCTGGCGCAGGCTGTGGCGCAACTCCACGTGGGCGATCTCGTGGGCCAGCACGCCGGCCACGTCTTCTGCCGAGTCGGCCTGCTTCATCAGGCCCGAATACACCACCACCACGCCGCCGGGGGCGGCGAAGGCGTTGATGTCCGGGCGTTCGGCCAGGTAGAAGCGCAGGTCTTCTCCAGGGCGGGCCAGGCGCTTGCCGATGAGCTGCAGCGCATCCAGCGCCGGGCCCTGTTCGATCAGCTTGCTGTCGAGGCGGGTGCGGGCCAGCACCGCTTCGCCGATCTGCTTCTCGATGGACGGCGGGATGTGTTCGACGACCCGGTCGGCCAGCGGCTCGACGGCCAGGAAGATGCCGGCGATGAGCAGCAGCGGCAGCAGGATCAGTGCCGTCACGCCGAGACCGAAGCGCCGGTGGGTCTTGCGCTGGGCGTGGGTGCCGGTGGCGAACAGGGCCGGAGCGGTGGCGCGCAGCGGCGCGATGGCTGCGTCGGCGACGATCAGTAGATGCTCGCCGCCCTCGCCCGGCCAGGCGATCGCCCACTGGCTGTGGTTGAAGCCCCGGGCTTCGGCGCGCAGTGAGGCGGCGCTTATGCGCAACTGGTCGGAATCCTCCGGGGCGACGAGCAGATGTCCGCCCTCCCAGCGCAGTAGCGCCGGGTGGCCGTGGGCGTCACCGCTCGGTGGGTAGTAGCGGGCGGGAACCGGTGCGTCGTTCATGGGATTACTCTCCAGTTGCCGCGGACGCCGGCGCGGCGGCGCTCAATCGTCGTCGCCGAGCAGGGAGCCGAGGCCGATGCCGCCGAGCAGCGAGGTGCTTTCCTTGCCGCCACCCCCCTGCACCACGCGGGAGGCCATCACGATGCGGTCGGCCATGCGCGACAGGGGCAGGGACTGCAGCCATACCTTGCCGGGCCCGGTGAGGGTAGCGAAGAACAGGCCTTCGCCGCCGAATAGGGCGGTCTTGATCTTGCCGGCGTACTGGATGTCGAAATCGACGCTGGGCTGGAAGGCCACCACGCAGCCGGTGTCCACGCGCAGGGTCTCGCCGGGGGCGAGGGTCTTCTCGAGCAGGGTGCCGCCGGCGTGGATGAAGGCCATGCCGTCGCCGTCCAGCTTCTGCATGATGAAGCCTTCGCCGCCGAACAGGCCGACGCCGATCTTCTTCTGGAAGGCGATGCCGAGGGACACGCCCTTGGCGGCGGCGAGGAAGGAGTCCTTCTGGCAGATCAGCGTGCCGCCTATCGTGGACAGGTCTACCGGCACGATCTTGCCCGGGTAGGGGGCGGCGAAGGCGACCCGGCGCTTGCCGCTGCCTTCGTTGTGATAGATGGTGGTGAACAGGCTCTCGCCGGTCAGCAGGCGCTTGCCGGCGCCGAGCAGCTTGCCGAACAGGCCGCTCTGCTGGGCCGAGCCGTCACCGAAGATGGTGTCCATCTGGATCCCGTCCTGCATGTACATCATCACGCCGGCTTCGCCGACGGCGGCCTCGCCCGGGTCGAGCTCCACCTCGACGTACTGCATTTCGTTCCCGAAGATTTCGTAATCGACGACATCCATGGCCATGCTGGATAACTCCTTGAGCGGGTTGGGGCTTGGGCCCTGATCTGTTTGCTGCCTTTATTGTAGGCGGATGAGACTGTCCTGCGGTGGATCAGGGCTTGTACCCGCGGATAGTCCTGCTATACCCAAGTCATATGCGTGATGCGTTGGCGCGAATACGGCGTGGGGGAAACATGAGTAAACAGATCGATGCTCTGGTCGCGGCAAGGCGCAAGGCTGCGGGTTCGCCCGAGGGTGCCGCTTCCAAGTGGGGGCTGGCCCTTTCTGGTGGCGGGGTCCGCAGTGCGACCTTCTGTTTCGGTTTGCTCGCCGCCCTGTCCCGCAAGGGCTTGCTGCACCGTTTCGATCTGCTTTCGACGGTGTCGGGCGGTGGCTATATCGGTGCGATGCTGGGGCGTCTGTTGAACCGTGCCCGCGGGTATGGGGAAGTTCGCGCGGTTCTCGATTCCCTCGGGGCGCGTGATGCGCGCTGGTTTACCTGGTGGCTGCGGGCCAATGGCCGCTACCTCATACCCAGGGGCGCGGCGGACAAGGTGTTTGCGGCGACGGTCTTCGTACGCAACCTGGTGGCGATCCACCTCGAGCTGGGTGTGCTAGCCCTTCTTCTCGGGGCGCTGCTGGCGGGTTTCGATCTGCTTGCCTGGTGGGGCCTGTCATCGCTGGCGTCGGTCTGCGCGATGCCAGCCGGTGCCGACGCCATGTCAGAGGGCGTGCCGGAGGCGCTTGGCCACTGCGGTGTGGACATATTCGATGCGGTGCGTTGGCTTCCCGAGTGGCTACCAACGCCATGGTTGTTGATTTTCCTGTTCATGCTGTGGGCCGGGGGTTTGGCGTCTGCCTACTGGGTCGTGCCATGGGTGGCGACTGGGGTACGGGTGAGCATTCATTGGCTGCTTCTATGTGCTGTCGTGGTGGGCCTGTTCCTGACCCGCCAGCTCTTTCTGGGCGATCCTGGTCAGCCTGGGGCGGCACTGCGGACGGTGCTGCTGTGGGGCGTGCTGGCGCTGGCAGCCCTTTGGCTGCTGGCCATTCCATGGAGTCATTACCTGCTCCGCGACGTACTGGGAGCGGTG
Source organism: Pseudomonadota bacterium (assembly GCA_018241665.1). GTDB lineage: Bacteria > Pseudomonadota > Gammaproteobacteria > Burkholderiales > Rhodocyclaceae > Zoogloea. Next base: position 22,395 of record JAFEDK010000001.1, on the reverse strand, counting down.
GAGTCCAGCAAGCTGCGGGCCCGTGAGGATGCGGTCCTGCGGAGGCTCACCGGGCTGCTGGCGCGTGCGTTCCGGTGGGGCGGACTCATCCTGCTGGTGGGGCTGGTGGACCGGGTGGCGTGGTTCCTGGCCTTCGAGTACCGGGATCTTGTGCAGGCCGGGCTGGTGCTCGCGGTGCTTTCGGCGGTATTGCGTGCCTTGCTGCCAATGGCTTCATCGCTGACGCCCGGCTCGGGGGGCGCGCGGGGGGTGCTCATCGTCGGACGGGTGGCGGGCTATCTGCTGACCTTCCTGTTGTGCGCCTGGTGGGTCTCGCTGGCCCACCTGGCGGGCCTGAGTACCTTGTTCGGGGCGGCCGGGGAGGTCGAGTTCGGGCAGGCCTTGTCCAGGCTGGCGCTGATCGGCGGTTTGGCGGCTGTGTACCTGTGGGTGACGGGCAGCAATTTCGAGTTCCTCAACCTTTCTTCCCTGCACACCTTTTACCGTGCCCGGCTCGTGCGCAGTTATCTGGGCGCCGCGAATCCGGCCCGTTTTGGGGCGACCCCTGACTCAGATCCGCTCCGTGCGATCGGGAAAGTGTCCGAAACGGTGCCGCGGACGCTGACCCGTAAATCGGTCTTCGATCCCGATGACGGCGACGACGTGGCGATGACCGAGTATGCGCCACAGCGCTTTGGTGGCCCCGTGCATCTGATCAATGCCTGCATCAATCAGACCCGTGACCCCCGCGGCGGCCTCTTCAACCAGGACCGCCGCGGCCTGCCCCTGACCATCGCGCCGGGTGGCCTGATGCGCGTAGGGCTTGACGGCAGCTGGAAGCAGATCGGAGAGCGTGGGGCGCTCAGCCTTGGGTCGTGGATTGCCATCTCAGGTGCCGCGGTGGCGCCGGGGCTCGGTAGCAACACCCAAGGGGGCATCTCGGCTCTGATCACTTTCGCGGGTCTGCGCCTTGGCTATTGGTGGTCGGCGGTGCTGCGGGACGGTGAGCGCCATTCGCCATGGCGTCTGCCTGCGAAGTCGCGCGGTCTGCTGAGCGAGACCTTCGGGGTCTTCAAGGGGGCGGCCGGGCCCGACTGGTTTCTGAGCGATGGCGGGCATTTCGAGAATACCGGGGCTTACATGCTGCTCGCCGAGCAGGCGGAGATGATTGTCGTCGCCGACTGCGGCGCGGATCCTGACTATGTCTTCGGCGACCTGGAGAATCTCGTGCGCAAGGCGCGGATCGACCTCGGTGCCGAGATCTGCTTCCTCAAGCCATCCGGGGGCCTTGCTCCAGGGGCCGAGCATGGCGCTGCGCTGGCAGCGTTTGGTTCCTTGAACGATCTGGCCTCGAAAGGGGAGCACGCCTGCCTGGCGCTGGCCCAGGTCGAGTACCGGGACGGCGGGCATGCCTTGATGATCGTGGTCAAACCCAATCTGTATTCCTCGCTGCCGGTGGACCTGCTCAACTTTGCGGCCGAGAACCCGGATTTCCCACAGCAGACGACCGCAGATCAGTTTTTCGACGAGGCCCAGTGGGAGAGTTATTACCAGCTTGGCAGCAGTCTGGGCAGCGTGCTCGACCCTGCATTCGTCGACTGGCTTCAGCTTAATTTCAGGTGTTGCTTCGACGCGGATGCCGGGGTCAGCATTGGCGACGCGGTAGGCAAGGAGGCGACCGAGCCGGCGGCGTCAAAGCTCAATCGTCTGCCGGCGCGGCTGCGCGCTAACGCGGTTACCGCTTCGATCGGTATTGGCGGGTTGGTGTCGATCGGCTTGCCAGTATGGAATGAGATCGAGAAATTTCTCGGCGCGGAGGCGCAGCGCAGCAAGGCCGAGGATGACGTACTCAAGGAACTGAGCGAGCCGTGGTTGCGGCTGCCGGCGCCGTACGCCTGCGACCGGCACAAGGAGGCGTTGAAGGCGCAAGCATCGATCGGGGCGCTGGCCGATGCTCTGGTTCGGCGCGTCGATACATCCTGCAGCGTCGAATACTCAGGCCGTTTCCGGGATGCGGTGCGGCGAATCTATGGGGATGCGGTGACCCAGTGCCAGTTGCTGTCCTTCCGTGACCGACCGGCCAGTTGCAGGACGCTGCTGGACGCCTTCGTCGCCGGGCGACGCGAGGACGGCCATCCGGAGGAGTGCCTGCTCGGGCAAACGGGCGAGGCATCCAATTATCGGGCACCCCGCTATTGGATCTACGAGTACACCGCGACCTCGTCGGCTTCCATTGATGTCGCCACGCGGCGTCATCCCGCCGATCCTCAGCGCCGGGCACGGCTGGAGCAGATGACAAGGGAGCGGGAGGCTGAAGCCCTGAGCCTGGCTGAAGAGCCCTGCACGGTTCTGGCCACAGCCTCTCCTGCGGGGGCTCAACGGCCAGCACCGGAGCCCGTACCACCTCCGGATCGCGCTCCCGCCACCGATACGATCCCGAAGAGGCCGCTTGGCGCCAACGATGTGTGTGCCGGCAAGACGGTCTTTCTGCAGATCTATGGTCAATCCATGCGGGATGAGGTGCGTAAGTACCGCGATAACTGGCGGACCCTTGGCGCCTCGGTGCCCCCCATCGAAGACGTAGTGGCCACGGCGGCGAAGAAAGGGCGGGCAAGTCCGAAGGAAGTGGCTACTACGACGGTGCGCTACCACGATGTAGGATCGAAGGCCTGCGCCGAAGCCCTAGGGGGCAAAGTCGCTCAGGCGGGCTGGAAGGTTGAGCCCTTGTCGCCGGCCCTGTCGCCGACCCCCGGGGTGATTGAGGTCTGGATTCCCAACCAAAATCCACCCGATAGTGGTGCAGATCGCCGGCCCCCTGAGTGATTGAGGTCCGGATTCCTGCTCAGTTGCGCAGCTGGATTCTCAGCAAGCTGCCGTGTCCGCCGGGTGCATCGAGGATCTCTACCGTGCCGCCTGATCGGTTGGCGATCTCGCGCACGATGGCCAGCCCCAGGCCGCTGCCCTGGCCGGCGGTGCCGGGCAGGCGGAAGAAGCGCTCAAAGACGCGTTCGCGGGCGTCGGCGGGGATGCCCGGGCCGTTGTCTTCCACGTCGATGAAGACGTCGTTGCCCTGCTGGCGGCAGCGGATCGTCACTTCGCCGTCGGCTGGCGTGTAGTGGACGGCGTTGATTACCAGGTTGGAGATGGCCTCGCCGAGCAGCAGCTTGTCGCCGCTGACCGAGGCGGCCTGCAGTTCGAAGCCCAGGTCGATGTGGTGGGCTTCGGCCAGGCGGATCCATTCCGGGCTGCGTTCCCGGATCAGCTCGGGCACGTCGATGGGGGCCGCCAGGTCGGCGTGGCGGCCGCTGGGTTCCGCCGACAGCAGCACCAGCATCTGGTTGACCAGGTGGCCGAGACGCTCGATGGCGCTGATGCATTGTGCGCAGCGGGCTTCCCGTGCGTTGGCGTCGTTTTCCCGCTGCAGCAGTTCGAGCTGGGTGCGGACGCCGGCCAGCGGCGTGCGCAGCTGGTGGGCCGCGTTGGCGACGAAACGTTGCTGGGCCGCGGCGGCCTGTTCCAGGCGGTCGAGCACGAGGTTGAATTCGTCGACCAGCGGGCGGATCTCGGTCGGGGCGGAGGCTGCGTCCAGCGGCTGCAGGGCACGGTGCCCCATCCGCTTCAGCGCAGCGCGGATGTCTTCCACCGGCAACAGCGCATGGCGGATGCCGAACCAGATGGTCAGGCCGGTGGCGCCGGCGAAGAAGATCAGCGGCAGGGCCAGCGCAAAAGTCAGGTCTACGCGCAGCCGATCACGCTTGCGGGTGGTCTCGGCGGTGACGAACAGGAAGGCTTCGCCGGCGATGGTACGGCGCAGGGTGCTGACCCGGATCGGGTGACCGCGGAAGTGGGAGTCGAAATTGAGTCGTTCCTCACCGCCGGATTCCGTGTCGTCGTTTGGACTGGCATGGGGCAGGCCGATGTCGCCGGCGACGAAACGCTCATTGGGGCCGAGGACCAGGAAATACACCTCGTCCACCCGGTCGGTACGCAGCACTTGCTCGGCGGCGGCTGGAAAGACGAAGTTGGGCTCGCCGCCGATGACCTCCAGGTGCGGCACCAGGGCCAGGCCGGCGTCGGCCAGGGCCTGGTCGAAGGCCTCCATCGCCGGCTGGTGGATCAGGTGGTAGGCCAGCGGCAGGAAGGTCGCCACGGCGAGGCCGGCTGGCAGCAGCAACCACAGCAGCAGCGCCTTACGCAGGCTTCGCGTCATGGGGCATGTCTTCGAGCATGTAGCCCAGGCCGCGTACGGTGCGGATGCGGATGCCCGCCGGCTCCAGCTTGGTGCGCAGGCGCGAGACGTAAACCTCGACGGCGTTCTCGCTCATGTCCTCGTCCCAGGAGCACACGGCAGCGACGATGCGTTCCTTGCTGAGGACGCGCTCCAGGTTGTCGAGCAGGAAGGTGAGGATCGCCCATTCCCGCTGTGGCAGTTCCAGCGGCTGGTTGTCCAGCCAGGCCCGGTGGGCTTCCTCGTCGAGTACCAGCGGGCCGAATTCGCGCCGTGCGCTGCCCTGGCCGCGGCTGCGGCGGGCCAGCGCGTTGACGCGGGCGAGCAGCTCGACCGCCGCGAAGGGTTTGGTGAGGTAGTCGTCGGCGCCCAGGTTGAGGCCGCGGACCCGTTCATTGAGGGCGTCGCGGGCGGTCAGCATCAGCACGTGGATGGGATTGTGGCGGGTGCGCAGGCGGCTCAGCAGCTCCAGCCCGTCCATGCCGGGCAGGCCGATGTCGAGCACCAGCAGGTCGAACTTCTCGGCGGCCAGCGCGGCTTCGGCCAGTTCGGCGGTGCCCACGTAGTCGGTGGTGAAGCCAGCACCGCGCAGCAGTTGGGCAACGCCGTCGGCCAGCAGGGGGTCGTCTTCGACGATGAGGATACGCATGGTTTATCTCTCTTCCCGCGGCGCATCCTTCGGACCACCGAAGGACAGCAAGACCGGGAGCAGCAGCAGGGTGAAGATGGTGGCGCTGACGATGCCGCCGACGATCACCACCGCGAACGGTCGCTGGGTTTCCGAGCCGATGCCGTGGGACAGGGCCGCCGGCAGCAGGCCGAGGCCGGCCATCAGGGCGGTCATCACGATCGGGCGCAGGCGCAGCATCGCGCCGTCGAGGATGGCTTCGGTGCGGGTGGCGCCGCGGCGGGCGATCTCGATGACCTGCTCGACCATGATCACGCCGTTCTGCACCGAGATGCCGGCCACCGCGATGAAGCCCACCGCCGCCGATACCGACAGGTGCAGGCCGGCCACCGCCAGCCCGGCAAAGCCGCCGATCAGCGTGAAGGGCACCATCGCCAGCACCAGCAGGGCCGGTCGGATGTCCTTGAAGGCCCAGAACAGCAGCGAGAAGATCGCCCCGAGGGTGATCGGCACGATGACCTTCAGGCGGCCCATGGCGCGCTGCTGATTCTCGAACTGGCCACCCCAGGTAACGGAGTAGCCGGCCGGAAGGGAGACTTCGGCAGCGACCTTCTTCTGGGCCTCGGCGACGAAGCTGCCTTGGTCGCGGCCGCGCAGGTTGGCCTTGACGATCACGCTACGGCTGCCGGCTTCGCGCTGGATGCGCGAGGCGCCCTGGCGCAGCTCGATGTCGGCCAGGTCGCCGAGGGGGATGCTGCCCTTGCCGTCGGGCAGGGCCACCGGCAGGTGGGCGATGTCGTCCACCTGGTCGCGGTATTGGGGGCCGAAGCGCAGGGTCACGTCGTAGCGCCGCTCGCCGTCGTAATACACGTTGACCGCGGTGCCGCCGAGGGCGGTCTGGATCATCGCGTTCACGTCGTTCACCAGGATGCCGTAGCGGGCCAGCGCCTCGCGCTGCAGGCGGATGTCCACCTCGCTCTGGCCGCCCACCGGCAGGGCCGCCACGTCGGCCGAGCCCTGGATGTGGTTGAGGACGGTGGCGATTTCCTGGCCCTTGGCCTCGAGCACCTGCAGGTTAGGGCCGAAGACCTTGACCGCCAGCTCGCCCTTGGCGCCGGAGAGGGATTCCTCCACGTTGTCCTCGATGACCTGGGAGAAGTTGGACGGCAGGCCGGGGATGGTCGCCAGCTTGGCGGCCATGCTGTCGATCATCGCGTCCTTGCTGGCGAAGCGCCATTCCCCGTGGGGCTTGAGGTCGGCGAGGATTTCCAGGTTGTTGGGGCCCTTCGGGTCGGTACCGTCATCGGGGCGGCCGACCTGGGTGATCACCGTCTTCACCTCGGGGTAGCTGAGCATGATGGTCCGGACCTTGCGCTCGATCTCCTTGGTGTTGGTCAGGGAGGAGGACTGGGGCAGGGTGACGGTCAGCCAGATGTTGCCTTCGTCGAGCTTGGGCAGGAATTCCGAGCCGAGCAGCGGCGCCAGTGCCAGCGCGACGACCAGCGAGATCGCCGACATGCCGATGGTCAGCGCCCGGTGCGACTGCAGGCGGACCAGCAGGTCGCGGTAGCTGTGCTGCAGCTTGTGCAGCCAGGCGCTTTCCTTCTCGGCCATGTCCTTGTTGAGGGCGAAGGACAGCAGCGTCGGCACCAGGGTCAGGGTCAGGATCAGGCCGCCGAGCAGGGCGAAGGACAGGGTCAGGGCCACCGGCGTGAAGATGCGCCCTTCAACCCGCTGGAAAGTGAAGATCGGCAGGAAGGCGACGATGATGATGGCCTTCGAGAACAGGATCGGCGAGCCCAGCTCGATGCAGGTCTGCTTGAGGGCGTGGATGCGCCGGCCAACCGGCGAGGTGATGCCGTGGTGTTCGCTGCGGGCGTCGAAGGCCAGGCGCACCATCAGTGCTTCCACCATCACCACCGCGCTGTCGATGATGACGCCGAAGTCCACGGCGCCGAGCGAAATGAGGTTGGCCGATACCCCCAGCGCGTGCATCAGGATGAAGGCGAACAGCAGGGACAGCGGAATCACCGCGGCGACGATGATGGCCGCCCGCAGGTTGCGCAGGAAGACCAGCAGGATCGCGGTGACCAGTACCGCGCCGACCAGCAGGTTCTCGCCGACGGTGGCTACGGTGTGTCCGATCAGCTCGGTGCGCTGGTAGATCGGGCGGACCTTGTAGCCTTCCGGCAGGCGCGCATTGACCTCGTCCACCTTCGCACGCAGGGCTTCGACGACCTTGGCGGCGTTGCCACCCTTGGTCATCTGCACGATGCCCTCGATGACGTCGTCGCGGTCGTTGAAGGCGACGATGCCTGAGCGCGGACGGGCGCCGGCGACCACCTCCGCCACGTCGCTGATGCGCACCGGCTTGCCTTCGCGGGCCACCACGACCACGTCGCGGATATCGTCGAGGTTGCTGAAGAGGCCCAGCGAGCGCACCACCAGGGCTTCGTCGCCACGCCGCAGCAGGCCACCGCTGCCGTTGCCGCTGGCGCCGACGAGGGCCTTGCTGACGTCGTCCAGGCTGACGCCGTACTTGCGCAGCAGGTCTGGCTCGATGCGCACCTGCACCTCGCGGATCGAGCCGCCGAAGCTGACCACGTCGGCGATGCCCGGCACGATGCGCAGGGCCGGGCGGATGGTCCAGTCCTGGACCGCGCGGATTTCTTCCTGCGAGGCACTGGGGGGCGCATCCAGCACGTAGCGGTAGATCTCGCCGACCGCGGTGGTCAGCGGCGCCAGCGTGGGCTGTACGCCCGGCGGCAGATTGACGGTCTGCAGGCGCTCCAGCACCTGCTGACGGGCGAAGTAGTCGGCGGTTTTCTCGTTGAAGGTGAGGGTGACCACCGACAGGCCGGTGATCGACACCGAGCGCAGCTGGGTCATGCCCGGCACGCCGCTCATCTCGCGCTCGATCGGTAGCGTGACGGTGCGCTCGACCTCCTCCGGCGCCTGGCCGATGGCCTGGGTGACCACCTGGACCTGCACGTCCTGCACGTCCGGGAAGGCTTCGATGGAGATCTGGCTGAAGGAGTACAGGCCATAACCGAGCAGGGCCAGCGCGGCGATGATGACGAAGGCGCGCTGGCGCAGGACGGCGGTGATGATGGAGTCGAACATGCCGGGACGTCCTTAGCGGGAGCTGCTGGCCAGCTCGGCGTTGAGGAGCAGGGCGCCGACGCCGACCACCTTCTCGCCGGCCTTGATGCCCTGCCAGACATAGGCGTAGCTGCGGGTCTGCACCGCCAGCGTGACTTCCCGCTTTTCGAAGACGCCGGCTTCCCGTTCGACGAAGACGTAGTTCTTGACGCCTTCCACCAGCAGCGAGCCGGTCGGGATCTTAGGCAGCTCGCCCTGATTGTCGGCGAGGATGCCGACCTTGGCGTACATCTCGGGCTTGAGCAGGCCTTCCCGGTTGTCGACGGCGACCCGTGCCTGCACGCGGCGGGTCTGCGGGTCGAGGGTCGGCGCAACGCGCACGACCTTGCCTTCGAAGCTGCGGTGCGGGTAGGCGGAGACTTCGACCTGGGCGGACTTGCCGACGGTGACCAGTGGCAGGTCGCGTTCGGGGACGTCGACGAGCACCGACAGGCGGCTCATGTCGGTGATGACGAACAGCGGTTCATCGGCATCCGGGCGCACTTCCATCGCCGGGTTGATGCGCCGCGTGGCGACGATGCCGGCGATTGGGGCACGCAGCACATAGCGTTCTCCGCCCTGTGCCGCACCACTGCCCTGCGTCAGGTTGGCGAGGCGCAGGCGGGCACGTTCGACCTCGGCCTGGGCCTGATGCCAGTCGGACTGGGCCGCTTCGAGGTCGCGCTTGGGGACGACTTCTGCATCGAAAAGGCTCTTGCTGCGTTCGAGGGCGGCTTTCTTCTGGTGGGCGTCGGCCTGGGCCTTGGCCAGGTCGGCGGCGGCGGTGCCCAGTTCGGGCGCGTCGAGGACGGCGAGAACCTGACCGGCCTTGACCTGGTCGCCGATGTTGGCGCGGATCTCCAGCACGCGGCCGGCGATCGGCGCGAACAGACGGGCGGTGGCGTTCTCGTCGTAGGCGACGCGGGCGGCCAGCGGCTCGTCCAGCGGCACCGGCGCCACCTCGGCCCGTTCGACCTTGATCTGGGCGAGTTGCGGGGCGGCGGTCGGGAAGCGCAGCACGCCGGGTTCGGCGGAGGGCTTCATGACCACTGGTTCGGCAGCACTTTCGTCCGCACCGTTGTGGAAGTAAACGTAGGCTCCGCCGGCAGCGGCCACGGCCAGGGCGATGACGATCAGTCTGGTTTTCATTGCGGGGTGTCTCCGGCCAGGCGCAGCAGCAGGGCGGCGCGGGCGAGGTCGGCGCGGGCCTGGATGGCCTCGATGCGGGTGGCGCGCAGGGTGCGCTGGGTGTCGAGATAGTCGGTGAGGCCCATGCCGCCTTTCTGGATGGCGATGTCGGCGCCCCGGCCGGCCCGTTCGGCGGCGGGCAGCACGACGTCGCGGAGGCGCGCGAAGCGGGCGGCGCCGGCGGCCTGCTCGGCGCGCAGGCGGGCCTGTTCGCTGCTGGCGCCGGCCTGGGTGGCGACGAGTTGCTGCTCGGCGGCACCGTAGTCGGCTTCGCTCCTGGCGATGTCGCCGCGGTAGTCGTTGCCGAGGAATAGCGGAATGGACAGGCTGAGGCCGTAAGCGTTTTCGGCGACCGCGTTGTTGGTGTTGGCGGGCGTGTGTTCGTACTGCACGCCGATCGACACGTCGCGGGTACGCTGGGCGCGGGCCGCGTCGCGCAGGGCGTTGGCCTGCTCGACGCGCTGGCGGGCCGCGACGACGTCGTAGCGCTCGCCCGCGACGGAGGCCGCCGGCGCCGGCAGGGCGTCCGCGCCCGGCCATTCCTCGGTGGTGTCCAGGCGATCGGCAGGAACCCGGTTGCCGAGCAGCAGGGCGAGTGCGACGCGGGCGCGGGACAAGTCCAGGCCGGCCTGTACGGCGTCGTTGGCGACACGGGCAGCGTCGGCGGCGAAGCGCGCCACGTCCACCCCGGCCAGGTCGCCGGCCTTGCCGCGCAGCTCGGCGGCGTCGGCGGCGCGGCGGGCGAGGGCCGCGTTCTCGTCGGCGATGCGGCGGATCTCGCGGGCGGCGCGCAGGTCGATCCACGCATTGGCCAGGTCGCCGCGGGCCAGGCGGATGGTGTTGTCCAGGTCGGCCTGGGTGGCCGTCAGGTTGCTCTCGGCGGCGCGCAGGCGCAGCGCGCGCTTGTCGCCACGCTCGAAGACCTGGTCGATACGCACGACGTTGTCGGTCGGGCGCTTCCAGTAGCCGCCGCTGCCTCTCTGGCCGGGATCGACGGAGGTTGCACCTACCGTCAGCTGGGGGTTCGGTCGGGCGGCTGCGATGTCGATGCCGGCGCGGGCTCCGGCCAGTGCCGCACGAGCCTGGACGATGGCCGGGTTGGCCTCGAGCAGCAGGCGGTCGGCGTCGGCGAGGCTCAGGGGCTGGAGGTCGGCGGCCTGCACCAGGCAGGGGAGGGGCAGCGCGAGGGCGGCCAGGATGAAGCAGGAGCGGGAACGCATGCCGGAATCCGGGATGGGACGGTCATCCTAGTCTAGGAAGACTTTCTGTCGATGAACTTACTTTTTTCTTGCACGGAGCTTGCGCCTGTTTTTGCGCAGGCGCCTCAGGTGGGCATATAACAAAAACAAAAAAGCTCTTCGACTGTACTTGAAAAGCGTTCTGGGCGACCCTATTATTAGCACTCGTTGGGGGTGAGTGCTAACAGGCGTCGTCCCCGGTCCTCGCCAAGACCTGAATTGGCCAATGCATTTTTCCGTCGGGCAGCCTTGCCCGGTTTGAAACGAGTAGGAGATCCATAGATGAATATCCGTCCCTTGCATGATCGCGTGATCGTCAAGCGCGTTGAAGCCGAGCGCACCACTTCCAGCGGCATCGTGATCCCTGATTCCGCCGGCGAGAAGCCCGATCAGGGCGAGATCCTGGCTGTCGGCAACGGCAAGATCCTCGAGAGCGGCGAAGTGCGCAAGATGGATGTCAAGGTTGGCGACCGCGTCCTGTTCGGCAAGTACGCCGGCCAGACCGTCAAGGTCGATGGCCAGGAACTGCTGGTCATGCGCGAAGAAGACATCATGGGCGTGCTCGAGGCCTGAGCCTCGCTACCCGCGTCTTCCCCAGTCCCTAGATTAAGAATTCCGGAGAAACACTAAATGGCAGCTAAAGAAGTCAAGTTTGGCGATTCCGCTCGTGCTCGCATGGTTGAAGGCATCAACGTCCTGGCCGACGCGGTCAAGGTGACCCTGGGCCCCAAGGGCCGCAACGTGGTGCTCGAGCGCTCCTTCGGCGCCCCGACCGTGACCAAGGACGGTGTGTCCGTGGCCAAGGAAATCGAGCTGAAGGACAAGTTCGCCAACATGGGCGCCCAGATGGTCAAGGAAGTCGCTTCCAAGACCTCTGACATCGCCGGTGACGGCACCACCACCGCCACCGTGCTGGCCCAGTCCATCGTCCGCGAAGGCATGAAGTTCGTTGCCGCCGGCATGAACCCGATGGATCTGAAGCGCGGCATCGACAAGGCTGTCGTGGCCACCCTGGAAGAGCTGCGCAAGCTCTCCAAGCCCTGCTCCACCAACAAGGAAATCGCCCAGGTTGGCTCCATCTCCGCCAACTCCGATTCCTCTATCGGCGACATCATCGCCAACGCGATGGAAAAGGTCGGCAAGGAAGGCGTCATCACCGTTGAAGACGGCAAGAGCCTGAACAACGAACTCGACGTCGTCGAAGGCATGCAGTTCGACCGCGGCTACCTGTCCCCGTACTTCATCAACAACCCGGACAAGCAGGTTGCGATCCTCGAGAACCCGTTCGTCCTGCTCTTCGACAAGAAGATCTCCAACATCCGTGACCTGCTGCCGGTGCTCGAGCAAGTCGCCAAGGCTGGCCGCCCGCTGCTGATCATCGCTGAAGACGTGGACGGCGAAGCGCTGGCCACCCTGGTGGTGAACAACATCCGCGGCATCCTGAAGACCTGTGCCGTCAAGGCTCCGGGCTTCGGCGACCGTCGCAAGGCCATGCTGGAAGATATCGCCGTGCTGACCGGCGGCCAGGTGATCGCCGAAGAAGTCGGCCTGACCCTCGAAAAGGCCACCCTGGACGACCTCGGCCAGGCCAAGCGCATCGAAGTGGGCAAGGAAAACACCACCCTCATCGACGGTGCCGGCGTTGCCGAGCGTATCGAAGCCCGCGTCAAGCAGATCCGCGTGCAGATCGAGGAAGCCACTTCCGACTACGACCGTGAAAAGCTGCAAGAGCGCGTGGCCAAGCTGGCCGGCGGTGTTGCCGTGATCAAGGTTGGCGCTGCCACCGAAGTCGAAATGAAGGAAAAGAAGGCTCGCGTCGAAGACGCGCTGCACGCCACCCGCGCTGCCGTTGAAGAAGGCATCGTCCCCGGCGGCGGCGTCGCGCTGCTGCGTGCCCGCGCCAACCTGTCCGGCCTCAAGGGCGACAACCACGACCAGGATGCCGGCATCAAGATCGTGCTGCGCGCCATGGAACAGCCCCTGCGTGAAATCGTCGCCAACGCTGGCGCCGAAGCTTCCGTGGTGGTGAACAAGGTTACCGAAGGCTCCGGCAACTTCGGCTACAACGCTGCTACCGATGTGTACGGCGACATGGTCGAGATGGGCGTTCTGGATCCCACCAAGGTGACCCGTACCGCGCTGCAGAACGCCGCCTCCGTGGCCGGCCTGATGCTGACCACCGACTGCATGGTTGCTGAACTGGCTGAAGACAAGCCGGCCGGTGGCATGCCCGACATGGGCGGCATGGGTGGTATGGGCGGCATGGGCATGGGCATGTAATTCCAGCCCGGCTCCCAAAGCCTCGGAAAACCCCGCTTCGGCGGGGTTTTCTGCTTTCTGGGGCCGCACTCTTGTCTTTTATTAAGGACTTTTATCGGCCCATAGAATACGTAAGTTCTCAGTAAGGGAGGCCCGGTACCTTGACAACACCCTAAGAGGAATCCTGTGGTTCCTCGGCAAAGGTTAATTGGAGAGGAGAAAAAATGAGAGACGAACTCGGCGACCGCATCCGGGCAAATCCCAAATACCAGGAGCTGGTCTCGAAACGCAACGCCTACGGGTGGGTCATGACGGCCATGATGATGATCGTGTATTACGGATACATCATGCTGGTGGCCTTCGACAAGGAATTCCTGGCCCAGAAGACTGGCGCAGGCGTGACCTCCCTCGGCATTCCCATCGGCTTGGGGGTAATCCTGTTCACCATCATCATTACCGGCGTTTATATCCGCCGTGCCAACACCGAGTTTGACGATCTGAAGGCTCAGGTTATCAAGGAGGCCACCAAGTGATGCGCGTTTCCAAACTTTTCCTCGGCCTGCTGGCCGTCGTGGCTTCCGGTGCCGCGCTGGCTGCCGGTGCCGATCTGGGCCAGGCTGAAAAGCAGGCCACCAACTGGACGGCGATCATCATGTTCGGCGTGTTCGTTGCCGGCACGATGTTCATCACCAAGTGGGCCGCATCCAAGACCAAGTCGGCGGCTGACTTCTATACTGCCGGCGGTGGCATCACCGGTTTCCAGAACGGCCTGGCGATCGCCGGCGACTACATGTCCGCCGCGTCCTTCCTGGGTATTTCTGCCGCAGTGATGGCCAACGGCTACGATGGCCTGATCTATGCGATCGGCTTCCTGGTTGGCTGGCCGGTGATCACCTTCCTGATGGCCGAGCGCCTGCGTAACCTCGGCAAGTTCACCTTCGCCGACGTGGCCGGTTACCGCTTCCAGCAAACCCCGATCCGCGCCTTCGCGGCCTCCGGCACGCTGGTCGTCGTGGCCTTCTACCTCATCGCCCAGATGGTCGGTGCCGGTCAGCTGATCAAGCTGCTGTTCGGTCTCGAGTACTGGATCGCGGTGGTCGTGGTCGGTGCGCTGATGATGGTTTATGTGCTCTTCGGTGGCATGACCGCCACCACCTGGGTGCAGATCATCAAGGCCTGCCTGCTGCTCGCTGGCGCCTCCTTCATGGCTTTCATGGTGCTGGTCAAGTTCGGCTTCAGCCCCGAGGCCATGTTCGCCAAGGCCGTCGAGATCAAGACCGCGCTGGCGGCCAAGGATGCCAAGCTGATCGAGGAAGCTGCCGCCAAGGGCGTGGATATCGCCGTGGCTGCCGCCAAGAAGGGCGACTCCATCATGGGCCCGGGTTCCTTCGTGAAGGATCCGATCTCCGCGATTTCCTTCGGCATGGCGCTGATGTTCGGTACCGCCGGTCTGCCCCACATCCTGATGCGCTTCTTCACCGTGCCGGATGCCAAGGAAGCACGTAAGTCCGTGGGTTGGGCGACCGTCTGGATCGGCTACTTCTACATCCTGACCTTCATCATCGGCTTCGGCGCGATCACCTTCGTGCTGACCAATCCGGAGTTCCTGGATGCCAAGGGCGCGCTGAAGGGCGGCGGCAACATGGCGGCTATCCACCTGGCCAATGCGGTTGGCGGCAACATCTTCCTCGGCTTCATCTCCGCGGTTGCCTTTGCCACCATCCTGGCTGTGGTTGCAGGTCTGACCCTGTCCGGCGCTTCCGCCGTGTCCCATGACCTGTACGCCACCGTGTTCAAGAACGGCAACGCCGATTCCGCTGCCGAACTGCGTGTGTCCCGTATCACCACGGTCGTGCTGGGTGTCATCGCGGTGGTTCTGGGTATCGCCTTCGAGAAGCAGAACATCGCCTTCATGGTGTCCCTGGCCTTCGCGATCGCCGCTTCCGCCAACTTCCCGGTGCTCTTCATGAGCGTGCTGTGGAAGGACTGCACCACCAAGGGCGCGGTGATCGGTGGTTTCCTCGGCCTGCTCAGCGCCGTGGTGATGACCGTGCTGTCGGATTCCGTGTGGGTCGCTACCCTCGGCAACCCGAAGGGTTCCGCACCGTTCCCCTACACCTCGCCGGCCCTGTTCTCCATGACCATCGGCTTCGTCGGTATCTGGATCTTCTCGCTGCTCGACCGCAGCCCGAATGCCCAGAAGGAGCGTGAGGACTTCGCGGCCCAGCTGATCCGTTCCGAAACCGGTATCGGCGCAGCGACTGCTTCCAGTCACTAAGCTGTATTCCCGCCGGGCGAAAGCCCGGCGGTCGTTCGCCAACCCCGGCGGTCCGAAAGGACGCCGGGGTTTTAATTTGCGTGCCAGGCATTGGCGTGCAGAAATGGCGTGCGCAGCCCTGTGCTAGACTCGAGCGGATTCGTTTTGGGAATGTCGTTGCGCCCTTGAAAGCCCGCGGTGGCGGTAAGGTGCGCTGGAAAGGCCGGAGCCGGCCAAGCAGGAAAAAGACGGCGGGGGACAGAGCCGTCGGGCGGCCCGATCCCCCGAGGCGTGGTCCAGCGAAAGCCGGGCCGATGCCCCCAAGACCGAGTAAAAGGAGAACAGCAAGCCGAATATGCATCGGCCTGCTTACTTCAAACTTACACCTCTGCATCACATCGGGAGTGCCATGCGGATTCTGTTGGCTGAAGACGACCTGATCATTGCTGACGGTCTGTGCCGCGCACTCAAGAAAGCCGGCTACGCGGTGGACCACGTTGCCAACGGCGCCGAAGCGGATACGGCGCTACTCGGCCAGACCTTCGATCTGCTGATTCTCGACCTGGGGCTGCCCAAGCTGTCGGGCATCGAGGTGCTGCGTCGTCTGCGTGCCCGCAAATCGGCGCTGCCAGTGCTGATCCTGACCGCCCAGGACGGCATCGAGGATCGCGTGCGCGGCCTGGATGCGGGCGCGGATGATTATCTGACCAAGCCGTTTGCGCTGCCGGAGCTCGAAGCCCGGGTCCGGGCCTTGACCCGTCGCGGTACCGGCCAGGCCCGTTGTATCGAGTACGCGCGCCTCGTCTATGACCAGGCCGACCGGGTCGTCAAGATAGACGGGCAGGTGGTGGAACTGTCGGCGCGGGAGGTCGGCCTGCTCGAAGTGCTGCTGCTGCGTGCCGGCCGGCTGGTGAGTAAGGAGCAACTGGTCGACCACCTGTGTGGCTGGGGTGAGGAGGTGTCGAACAACGCCATCGAGGTTTATGTGCATCGCCTGCGCAAGAAGCTCGAGCAGAGCGGTGTGCAGATCGTCACCGTCCGCGGCCTGGGGTACTGCCTGGAAAAGCCGGATGTGGTCGCCTAGATGGCGCAAGGTGGCAGAGGATGCGTCCTCCGCCGACGGCAAGGCCTTCAATTCGCTGTTCGGCGAGATCCTCGACTGGATGCTCGCGCCACTGTTGTTCCTGTGGCCGATCTCCATCATCGTCACCCATAACGTCGCCAACAGCATCGCCAATCAGCCCTATGACCAGGCGCTGGCGGTCAACGTGCGGGCCATCGCCCGGCTGGTCAAGCTGGAGAACGGCCAGGCCAAGGTCAACTTCCCTGCGCCGGCGCGCCTGATCCTGCGTGCCGACGAGGACGACACGGTCTATTATCAGGTGATCGGCTTCAAGGGCGAGTTGCTGGCCGGCGACAAGGATATTCCCCAGGTCAGCGTGCCGGAGAGCGTCGTGCCCGATCTGGTGATGTACCGGGACGAGTCCATCGCCGGCGAGGAAGTGCGCGTCGCCTACCAGTTCCTGCGCCCCATCGACAGCATGCCCAACCGGCTCGTGCTGCTGCAGGTGGCCGAAACGCGCAACAAGCGCAGCACCCTGGCGTCGCGGGTGGTGACCGGTGTGCTGCTGCCCCAGTTCGCGATCATCCCCATCGCGGTGATCCTCGTCTGGCTCGGGTTGTCCCGCGGGATCGCGCCGCTCAACCAGTTGCAACGCCTGATCCGCCGTCGCCGGCCGTCCGACCTGTCGCCGATTTCGGTTTCCGGCGTGCCTGAAGAAGTGCGACCGCTGATCGTCGCCTTCAACGAGATGATGGCGCGTCTCGAAGAAAACCTGCAGGCCCAGCAGCGATTCATCGCCGACGCGGCCCACCAGATGCGCACGCCGCTGACCGGCCTGCGCATGCAGACCGACCTGGCCCTCATGGAGACCGACCCGCAGCAGATCCATCGCTCCCTGCTGCATATTTCCCAGAGTGCGGAGCGCGCCAGCCACCTGATCAACCAGCTTCTGTCCCTGGCCCGTGCCGAGGCCAGCTACGAAAAGATCTACGCCGTAGAGCGGGTCGATCTGGAGGTGTTGTTGCGCAACATGCTCAGTGACTTCGTTCCACGGGCCCGTCAGAAGAACATCGACTTCGGTCTTGAGACTACCGATGAGCCCCTGGTCATAGACGGCAACCCGGTGCTTCTTGGTGAGCTGCTGAAGAACCTCATCGACAACGCGATCAAGTACACCCCGGACGGAGGCTGTGTCACGGTGCGAACCATCGCCACCGAGCGTGCCATCGTCGAGGTCGAGGATACCGGCATCGGCGTGCCCGAGGGCGACCGGGAGCGGGTCTTCGAGCGTTTCTACCGGGTGCTCGGGAGCGCCGAGAGCGGCTCGGGCCTGGGCCTGCCCATTGTGCGGGAGATCGCCGAACTGCACCGTGCCAAGGTCAGCCTGATTCCCAATCCATCGGGCAAGGGCACCATCGCCCAAGTCGTCTTCCCGCGCAGTCGCCCGCTCTCGGATGAGGATTCGGCCGGGCGCCCGGCGTTGCCGCGGGCGGCGTCAGAACACTTCCCGCCGGGCTGATCGAAAATAAAAGTAGAAAGTGCTTGACGAGCATCTGATGGCTTCCTATAATGCGCTCTCTTTCGGGGCCAGTTAGCTCAGTTGGTAGAGCAGCGGATTGAAAATCCGCGTGTCCGTGGTTCGATTCCGCGACTGGCCACCAAGAATTCAAGTAAAAAGCCCAGCCTTAACCGGCTGGGCTTTTTACTTTTCAGCGCCTCGTCTGACGTTTTTCTGACGCCGATCCATGTGGTCGGCGTTTTTGCGTTCATCCCGGCGATGGCCTACTGGCTTGTCGCCTCTGGCGTGGTGTTCGGGATGCCCGCTTACGGTGACGGAAGCTGTTCGCCCGTTGCTACCGGTGAGCAGAACCACAGTTTGTTGCCTTCGCTGTCGAGGAAGCTGCCGACATTGAAGCCGTCATCGTAGGCCTGGACCGGGTCGGAGATGCGGACGCCGCGCGCGGCCAAGGCGGCGGCGGTATCCGGTGCATGCTTGGTGGCGATGGTGATGCGGGGGTTGGGCTGATCCGTTGGGCTGCCGTACCAGCCGGATTTGAGCATCAGGATCGTCGTGCCGAGGAAATAGCCGACCTTCTGCGTGCCTTCATAAGCGGGCTCAAGCCCCAGCGTTTCACTGTAGAAGCGGTGGGCGCGGTGTTTGTCGATGACCGCCAGGGCGATGACCTTGATACGCAGGAAGCCGAAGTCTGCGGCGGCCATGATGCACCTCCCTGGAAGCGGGGCTGGACACACCTCGTGGCGCCACGCCATGGCTCCGCAAGGCTATACAAGCCCACTATAGACAGCCGCCGTGCATCTTTCCTGCCTGTGCTTTCAGCGCTACATGAGACCTTCGATCTGCTTGTAGAGCGCGAGCCGTTCCTGCACGCCGACAAGGCCGCCATTGATGCGCCGGGTGATTTCCCGGAAGTCTTCCAGATCATCGTCATCCGTCTTGTCGTCGGCGAGGGCGTTGAGCCCGTGGCTTTGCCAGAACCAGGCGGCGCTCAGGGCGGCATACGCGGGCTGCTGAAGATACTCCGGGTGGCTGACCAGATCGACGCCGATGGCCTTGCCGGCCGCCGCATAGTTGCTCTTGCCGGTGAGCTGGATGAGGCCCCGGCCGCGGTAGCGGAAGCCATCGCCACTGCCCACGTCGCCATTGCCGAGCCGATTGGCATACACGAAATTACCCAGCTTTTCCTGGTTTTGCGCATAAGGCGTGGCGGCGGCGAGGGTGGGGAAACGCTTGGGCCAGACTTTTACCAGCCGTGCGGCGCTGTAGTTGAGGGACTCGACGAGATCGCGGAACTGCCCTGATTCGTGCCCGGTCTGGGCTAGGAAGCTGCAGATGCGGTCGCGGGTGTTGATTTCGTATCTGTCGAGGGCGGGCGCGAGCGCCCTGGCCCAAGCGTCGGGATCGGGACACAGGGGAAACACGTTCTTCAGCGTGTCGGCAGTCAGCATGATCGTTGCTCCTTGGGCTGTTGTGCAGCGTGTTCAGGAGGTGCGGAGGCCGGGACGGGGGCCGTCAATGCTGCGAGCGTAATGCCCCTCAGTTATAGACCCCGTTTCGGGGTTTGCAAGAGCGCATGCCGGCGCGTTGAGCTTGCGGCAACGGGCACGGGGATTGATAACATGCGGGACAGGGGGCGAGGTGCTTCCGCTGCGTGGGGCTGACTGGCATGCGTAAGGTGTTCTTCCTGTTGGGCTTGGTAGGGGCCGCATGGGGCGATGCGGCGATGGCGGACGTCAAGACCCTGTGCCATGGTACTGAGCGCACGGTCTGGTCCTGTCGTGCCGGGCTCAGGCAGTATTCGCTGTGCGCGTCCAGGAACCTGGGGGAGGAGGAGGGCTATCTCCAGTACCGGGCTGGCCGGCCGTCGAGGCTGGAGTTCCGGTTTCCCCGTACGCTGATGCACCCGCGTGGGTATTTCACCTTCGGTCTGCTGGCCCATGGGGTGAGCTTGGCATTTGAACGCGGTGCCTATCGCTACGAGATCACCGAGGACTTGAAAGGGGATACATCTATCCTGGTGCGTCTGCCACAAGGCCGGACGGTGTCCATTGACTGCGCCGATGCGACGCAGACCCTCACCGAGAACGCGACCATCGATCTGTTCAAGTCCGCCGGTCTGGCGGACTAGCCGGACAAGACATGAGGTCCGCTGGGCTGTGCTTCGGCGCCGCGGGCCTTGATGCCGATGGAGTGTGCCGGGCGGGCTGCCGCGTCGAATTGTTCAGGCCGCGGAGGTGTCCCGTGAGCCATGCAGGCGGGTAAGCCAGCTGCCGATGAGTAGGCCGCTGGTGTCGGCTACCACGTCCCAGGGATCACCGACCCGGTTGAGCGTGAAGAAATGCTGGCTCAGCTCGATTAGCACGCCATACAGCAGCAGGCCAGCGGCGATCCCGCGCGGGTGGCGCGGCCATCCGCTCCAGCCCAGCAGCATCAGCACCAGAAAAGCGGCGCAGTGCTCGAGTTTGTCCTGCCAGGAAAAGGCGTTGAACACTTCCGGCAACGGGATCATCGCCATGATGAAGATGACGATCAGGGCGACACTGAAGCTGACGCGGGAAAGGGTCGCGGGAAGGATTCCTGCAGTGCTCATGCGGATGATGCTGTTGTGTTATTGACGCCCATTCTAGCGTGTCGCGCCGGTATTCGGACGCCGACCGGCAAGCCATTCCCAGATGAGTCCGCCAGGGCTGTCTCGTCCGGTCAGCACGAAGCGCAGGCTGTGTTCATTGAAGAGGGTCAGGCCGAGCTCCTTGCGAGCGCTTTCAGTCCCGGCGAAGAGCAGGTGGTCGCCCGGCTGAAGGGGCTGAGCCAGCTCTGGCAGCAGTTGTGGCGCTTGTCCATCCCGCGCCAGCATGAGCGGAATGCAGCCTAGTTCAGGTCGGTCGGTGAGGGGCGCCTTGAGTATGGATGCCAGGCTTGGGGCGGCATCGCCGCGCATCAGCAGGCGGTGCAGGGCGGGGGCCTGGGACAGGTTCAGCTTTACGCTCCATACGGCGGGAACCGTCCACCCCAGCTTGCCGGTGAGTCCCTCCAGTACGGTCCGGGCCCAGGCGTCGTCGGCCTGCCGGACGGCCTCGAGAAAAACGGCCAGCAGTGGTGTCGTCAGCGTGGCCAGGCATTCGTGGGCGATGATCTCGCTGGGCACCACTGAGAAATCCGGCTCCACCGCATTGAACAGGGTACGGTTGGCCACCTGGTTCTGGCGCAGCACGGTGAACAGCCGCGGATTCATCGTCCGGGCCGTGACGACGATGGCCAGGTTGTCGATGTCATTGCCGGTGGCGGCCACGATGCCGACGGCGTCGGCGATGCCCGCATTGCCCAGTGCGTCGCCGCAGGCGCCGTCCCCCTTCACGCCGACGCGCGGTGGATCGACAAAGACCTTCTTGTCGATGATCGTCAGCGGTAGCTCTGCCTTCTCGAGGGTGGTCGCCATCACCTTGCCGAAACTGCCGTAGCCGCATAGTACCCATTTGCCCTTCGGTGGTTCGCGGTGGCGGGTCAGGGTCGTGCCGGGAAGGCCGGTTAGCCACAGCAGCAGGTGGTAGGCCGACGGCGAGCGCAGGGCCAAGGCCATGTACTCGCCAAACTTCTCGAAGGGATTGATGATGTGGCGGGTGCCGAAGGACGCCATGTTGGCGGCGGTTTCCGCGTGCTCGGCGCGGCACAGGGCCGGGATGGAAGGGGCCAGCAGGCGGGACGAGATGGCGATTGCCAGGTTGGTCGGGTCGTGGTCGGTCAGTGCGATGACGCCGCGGCACTGGGGCTTGGTGAGGCCGGCGAAGACCAGGGTGTCGGGCACGCCGGCATCGGCGCACAGGGCCGGCATGTCGGCGGAGTAACTTTGCAGCTCCAGGTCGGCGATCTTGCCTTCGTCCTTGTCGATGACGACCGCCCGGTAGCCCAGTTCGTCGAGAGCCTGGCAGATCATGTGGCCGGTTTCGCCGTAGCCGCAGACCAGGAAGAAGGCTTCCCGCAGGCGCCGCACCTGGCGCGCGAAGCGCTGCACGGCGAGGGCGCTGAGGAAGTTCTTGTCCTGCAGCATCGCGAACACGGTGCCCAGGGTGTAGGCCCAGCCGATCACGGAGAGGTAGATGCAGATGGTCACCCACAGCCGCTGCTGTTCCGAGAAGGCGTAGGGAATCTCGCCGAAGCCGATCGTGGTGGCGGTGTAGCTGAGGAAATACGTGGCGTGGAAGAAGCTCATCCGCTGGGCCACGCCGTTGGCGTCCGGTGGACCCGGAACCAGCGTCAGCCCGAGGACCGACACCGCGAAGATCACGATCAGCGTGAGCAGCGGCGCGCGCAGGCGCCGCAGGACCAGGAAGATCGTGCTGGTGGGCGTGTTGTCCACCGGGCTCAGCGCCGCTGCATGATCGTCTCGGCGATGAGGATGATCACCGACACCACGTTGGCGAACAGTGCTCCGCCGGACAGGGAGACGATGCTCGACATGCTGGCGGCGGTGATGCCGGTACCGGCTACGTGGGTTGCGTAGCCCCAGACCATCGCTGCGGCGAGCAACTGCAGGTCGGCCACCAGGCTGGTGGCGAGGTGGACAGCGCCGATCTGCGTCCGGTCGCCGAACTTGAGCACCGTGGCGATCAGGTTGACGACGATCGCCGCGAACAATTCGTAGAGATCATGGTGAACCGGGTTGTCGAGCTCGCCTATGAAAAAGCCGAAGTTCAGCGTGGCGGCAAAGACGATGAAGAAGCCGAAAATGACTTTTTCCAGGTTCATCGAGGGCGTCCAGGACGGGAATGAAAGAGGATGCTACACCGGCTTGAGGCTGGTATGGGGGCAGGGCGTCGGGGGCTGTCTGTGGGGTGCTCCCTGTGGGGGCGAATGAATTCGCCCCCACAGAAACAGAGCCGTACCCTGTGTTTTTTACA
>JAFEDK010000019.1:325841-491260 GCA_018241665.1 Pseudomonadota bacterium | reverse complement strand
TTGTTCGAGCGAGTGCCTGACGATGCGGCTTCGTGAAAAATAGAGGCACGGAAAGCAGCACTCAATTCCTTGCTCTTGGGGAAAAGCTGCCAGAGTGCGAGGCACGGCATGGGCGCAGGATGGGCACGACGCGGGCACAAAACAAAAATGGGTTGGATCTTTCGATCCAACCCATTGAATTTGTGGCGCGCCCGAAGCCTTCGGAGGGCCGTTGACGGGTGGCGTTGTGCGGTTGGGTAAAGCGGGATTTTTTGGCTAAGTTGGTGAAAACGTAGAGCTTGCTGAGCGCAGGGCGGATCCTGGTTAAATTCACATCATGCTGTTTTATATACGTTTTAAAACGTTTGCCTGTTGCTGATGTGATCTTGAGGTCAGCGCTTGGGAGGGGTTCGGATGACCTTTGCTCTCGCCTAGAGCCAACTATACGCCGGTTTGCAGTGAGGATCAAAGAGTATAATTTCATTTATCTCAAAATGAATCACATGCATACTTGGGCCTGTCGTACTGAAATGGGTATAGACCGCACCGCGGCGTGCTGGATGCAATGGTGCGTACAGGGCGAACCAAAAACGGTACCTAATTCGATAAGTGGGCAAGAAGGTGTCGATCAACTTCTCGGAATTGAACGCGGCTTGATCGCTTCGGCGCTGACTTGCAAGGGATGACAGCTTGAAGCTTCCCGTTGTTGTGAAACTTAAGCTGGACCAGATCGACGTTCAGCGCCCTTCGCAGGCCTGGTACGCGGGGCTGCATCATCTCCCCGAGAGCGTTCCCACCGCTCGCCCGGCTGCGCTGGATCCCCTGCAGATCATGCAGCCCTTGGTGGTGGTGCAGGTGGGCCCGATTACCCGTTCGCAGAGCGATCGGCGTTACAGATTGGTGGCTGGCCGGCGGACGCTGCAATTGCTCCTTGAGCAGCACCCTCGTGATCACGTGACCTGGGCGCTGTGCATGGCTGACGAGAAGGATCGGCCGAGTGATTCGGACTTGGAGGTTCTCGACACTGTGCTGTTCAAGCTGATCTGTCGGCCTGATGGGGATGACCTCGCGGTGATCGCTGCTGAATTGAAGGAAAACGAGACGATCAGGGGGGCTGCTGGAAAGTATGTGGATGTGTCCAGCGATGCGGCGATCGGTAGTCTCGTCGGGATGTCACGAGCGGGACTGCACCGGAGCGTAAGCAAGCGTAGAGAGCTGTTGGAAAAGCAGGCTGAGCAAAAATCCGCCAGCGTGAAGCTGGAGTTGCTGCCGATATCCCCCGCCTCATCTGAGGCGCCTGAGCCGGCGTCTGGCGATCAGGGTATAGACACTTGATGTTAGCCCCATGAAGAGCCGGGAAGACGTCTTGCGTGCTCTGGCGCCGCTCAAGCAGATCTTGAGGGTTCCCGATGATTTGATGGGTTTCCTTCCTGTGGCGCGGCGACTTGAGCCCGTTCTGGCCTCCCTTCTCACCATCGTCGATGAGGATCAGCGGCAGCTCCTCAGTGATGTTCTTGATTCGCTCGGGAGGGTCCTTGAGTACCCAGAGCTGATTCTCAACTGCTTTCCTGAGGCGTCCGGAGGTGGCCGTAAGATCCTGAAGGGGTATTACAGCTCGCACCCCCACTATTGCGTGTTTTGGCACGCCTGCGCATCGCCCGAGCTTGAGAAACAATACGACGCACTGGTTGTGTCGTTGTTTGCCGTGCAGATGAGGTTGGATAAGGATCGAGAGGTTCCAGCTCCACCATCGGATCCTGCATACATGGTCGGGCTTAGCCTCAGGCAACTAACCGATCTTCCGGATCCGTCAGTCAGCGCATTTCTCTTCAACTTGCCCCTCCGTCCGCTTCAACCGCAAGCGCTATTGATCCATTTCGACACCCAGCTGACGCGCTTGGGGCTCAAGCCTCAGGTTACGGGGCCCATGCGCAACATCGGATATGTGCACCGGGCGCTGCAGTGGTTTGAGACGGGTGTTTGGGAGGTCAAAGGGCACGAACAAACCGGCAAGGCTGGCACGCATCGGGCGGCACGACACGGCGCAACGGAACATGCACAACCCAGCAGATCCATTCCGCGGCTACTGGCGGGAGCCAATGATGGCAGTGGAATCGCTGCTACCGACTTTGTTGAGGACGACCGTGCGCTACGTGCGAACGATAGGGATCTGGAGTTCTCGCCTCCTGCCGATGCCGCGCGGCGGGGAACTTTGGTCACCGTCCCGCCACGATCGGCCTCGGCTTCGAATCGCGGCGACCGGCGTGGGCTGGCACGGAACATCGCGCGTTACACAGCCCAAGCGATAGCACTGGGCAACCAAAGCCTTCCCGTTACCCATGCCACTCTGTCGGGCCACGAGCTCAAACTGCTTCTTACCTTGATTGATGATCTTGGGGGGCAGGGTTGGGAAGAGGTAGCGGAAGCTGATCGTGCTGCCGTTGCGGCTTGGGCGGCAAGCCGGCTCTTTCTTTGCCGGCCGGCCGACGCCACCAGCCAACTGCGTGTAGTGCGCTCGGGCAAAGCAGCAAACGAAAACGAGCTAGACCCTGGACGGTCTCCCACTCATATCACCTGGATCCCGGCGAGGGGACTCGTCTGGCTTCCTGTCGAGTCGCCGCGGCATGTCGCGCCGGTGTGCCAAGGTGAGCCAGCGATGCGAACCCTGCCGATCGTCAAGAGCTTCGCCGTCAGTATCCCGCCTCTTTTGGATCGAGCGCTGTCGCGGCTTGAACCCGTTGGGCACAAGCTGTTCCAGCGTGATTACGAGACGGAGTTCGGCCGAGTACTCTCGGCCATCAACCTCGCACGGGGCACGGCACTCAACCCTGAACGGGTTGGCCGGATGATTGCGCGCTTCATGGCACAACTTGGCGGGAAGGACCGTGTCTATGAGCTGTACTTCAGAGGCATGCCGCCGAATCAGCACAATCCCTGCGTTTATTCGGCAGTCTCTGTGCGCCAGCTGCAGAAACTCCATACTGAGGCGTGCGCCCGAATGTATCGACTCGCCGGTCGTCCCGACCTCGTCACGGAGCGCGTGGCGTTGCAAGCCAATGTCGTCGCCGATGAAGAGACCTTCGTTGGCTCCATGCACGTTCCTACGCGAGCAAGTGTTCGGAGCACGGTGCGGGTGGCCACCGACACCGTACGACGCCTGGCCTCTTCGAGTCATTCATCATTCGCTGAACAGCACAACGCCTACACTGCATATCTGGCTTTTTTCCTGCTGGCGACGACGGGATTGCGCGCGGTTTCCAGTTTGCTGCCAGCCCGCTTCGATGTCGATGGTGCGACGGGCCTGTGTTTCGTGAGCGACAAGGACAATGACGCATATGAGCAGGCACGGATTGTGTGGCTGCATCCGACGCTGCTCAGGCAACTCGATGAGTATCGTACGCATGTGATGCGCCTCAGGCAGTATCTCGCGCTGACCAGTCCCCAGGGCATCAGTCAGCTGGATGGCCAGAGACGGACGCCTCCCCTGTCCAGACATGCTTCACCCAACCGGACCGATGATCTTGCGCTGCTCGACAAGGAGGGTATGCCGACCTTGTTCCTCCTCGCCGCCGAGGGGGGGCAGCTGACGCCGACATTTCCTGCTGAACTCCAGAGCCTTCTTGGCGATACATGGCAACTTCGCCTCGGGGCTCTTCGCCACTTTGTGCGCACAGAGCTGCTTCGCCGTGCGATTCCCGGGGAGGCCATCAACGCTGCTTTGGGGCATGGCGAACGGGGTGAAGCACCGTGGGGCTCACTCAGCTCATTGCCACCCATTCCGTGGCGCCGGCGGTTGGGCACGGCTTTCGTTCAGATCATCGCAGATGCGGGATTCGAGGTCTTGTCGAGCCCGCTGTTGAGGAGCACCGGACGCCCATGACGGAAGTCGTCGAAGCGCCGAGTGTCGGTTGGCCGGTCTGGGCTAGCGCCGCGGCCCCGCGCGACCTAAAGAAGCGGAAGCCGCTTTTTGACTTCTTTTGCCACTGGATGGCGAAAAATGTCCCGTCTCTGTGGAGCGGGCAGCCGGAGCCTGGATACACCCAGGAGATCCTCGAGACTCAGCTTTCCAATCTGCTTGGAAATGAGTCCGAACTGACGACCCATCGGATTTTTGCGAACTGGTGGGATCTCCTGGTTGCGGAAGGGCATCGCCTCAAGCTCTGGAGTGTTCGCCCTGGATCGCAACGGGTCAAGCTGGCGCCCGAGCGGCCGGCCTTCGTACGGAGGGACTTTCAGCTGTTGGCAAGGCTACGGCCGCTGGAAGAGGCCTTCCTGGATCGCGTCTCAGGAGCGTTGGAGTCCAAAAATCTTTACGATGCATTCCTGCTTTCGGCAATCTTGAATGGAGGCGTGCTTTCATTCGCACGTGTGGTGGGCCTGCTGACGCTTCGCCCCGACACCGTCCAGGTGATGAACGGCGAGCTTTGGGCCACACTTGATCTACCCGTTGCCGGTGCAGCCCAGGGAAGTCATCCCGTCCGATGGTATCCCGATGCGCTCACGGCGACCCTGCTGACGAGGGTGCTCAACGAAGGATTGTTCCCGACAGAGGTCAGGCGGCCGCTCGACCGTGGTGCCGTGCGGACGACATTGACGGAAGCCTGCGAGCGCCTCCAACTCCCCCCGTGGGGTGATGGGCTGAGTGATTTTCTCCGGGCGGCCCGGATGGCGAACGCCCTGAATGTCCCGGGCTTTGTCGCCGCATTTCTGGCTGACGACCTGGAAAGTCATTCTCTGCCTGACGCAGTGTTCCGGAGGGCCGGGGGATGGGAACACCCAACGATGGAAGCCCGCTCAGACGACTCACAACGTCAGTCAAAGGGAGAGTCGATCCCGATCGCGCTGGACGTCAGCTTCCAACCTGACCTGCCTCACAATGGTCAATTAATGGTCGCTCGGGAGGTCTGCAAGGCGCTGGGAGGAAAGAGTGGTGTCATCGGGCGCTTGAAAGAAATCCTCGAGGAAAACGAAGGGGGTTTATGGCCCATCACCCATGCTCTGATCAGCTGGACGGCATGGCGATTGGAGCCCGGCTGTCCGTTGGGGGCTATCAAGGCGTCCAGTGCTGAAACTTACTTCCGTACCCTGGCCCTGCATCTGATCTACGAAGCTGAGGATATTGATCTCCTCGACCTGGAGGTAGATGACTTCGAGACGCTTTACGAGCGGGCTGCTGAGAGGGTTGGTTCCAAGGTCCGCCGGGCCTATTTCTGGGGGCGTCTGCGTGACTTTCACGACTTCATGTTCCGCTGCGGGGCCCCGGATGTAGACCTGCGAGAACTGGACGGCTGGGTCTCAACCGGAGCCATCAGGGTTTCAGCCAATCTGGTGACCGAAAATGAGTTTCAGCGCTTCAAGGCGAGCCTGAACGCCGAGACCGATCGGGATGCTGGAACGCTGGTCTTTCTCGCCGGGATGCTGGCTTACCGCGCGGGCCTGCGTCGGCGCGAAACCCAGATGCTGCGGATTCAGGACATCCATCCAGGGCCTGAGTCCTTTCTGCTGATTCGACCGTCCAGGCTGGCGTCCCTTAAGACAAACTCGTCGAAGCGCCGGATACCCCTTCGTCCTCTCTTGCAGAGCGATGAGCTCGAGGCCCTCATGGCTTTCCGCGCAAGACGAATAGATCAGATCGGGAGTGAAGCTGGCTTGCTCTTCGCGGATCCGAGCGCTCCTTGGACGCCGCTGCCCTATGCGCGACTGATTGACCCGGTGACCGCACTCTTTGCAGTGATTACTGGGCAAGCCGGCCTGCCCTTTCGTTTCCATCACCTGCGGCACTCGTTCGCCAACTGGATCTTCATCGCCTTTCTGGCGATGGACGAGCCCGAGCTACTGGCACGGCGCCTGCCCTTACTCGATTCGCACTTGCTTGCAGCAGAACGGTTGCAACTGCTCCGCGAATGCTTTTTTCCTCTCGGGGCTGGGGCTGAGCGTTTCCCGGACCGGCGACACCTCTACCAGGTTGCTGCGTTGATGGGCCATTTGAGCCCGACCACCACCTGCCTGAGCTATCTCCACCTGATCGATTGGCTGGGGGGGCGGTATCTCGATCTTGCGCTGGAGAATCGACTTCAGGCACTAGGCGCCCCTCAACTTGGCCGCCTCTGTGGACTTTCGGGCTCCATGCCCTACAAGGGCATATATCGAGATCTGGCGACAAGCCCGACCGGATTCATGCGCCACTATGTTGCCGTGCATGGCAGGGCCCACGAGTTAAAGAGGGCTCCCGTCGGTGAGCCGGAAAAGCTGCCGTGCCTCAGTGAGTTGATCAAGTCAAGTTTGCCACGGCCCGCCGTAATGGTGACGCTCCTACGACGACACTTTTCCGGGGCTAAGCTTGAAAAGCTGGAGCAGACCTTCGCAGTTCCTGCCAAGGCCATCGCGGCTGCTGCTCAAGCCTATCGGCGGATGTATGCCAAGCAGTCGGTGAAGACGCAAAAACTGCATTTCGACCTTCCTCAACCACCGCGTACAAGAAGAGATCAGCACGAGTACTTTCGAATTCTGGACCATGCATTCAATTCAGCGGCCAAGCCGCAGAATCGACCCGCACTGACCGCCATCGCGGAGGCACTGATTCAGCGTACGGGCCCGAGAACCGGCCAGATCTACTTTGGTACCAAGGGCCGCGATGCCGAGTTGATCCTGAAGGGGCTTGTCTTGCTGGGTATCGATGCCTCCCAGATGACGCTTGTCGTGCGAAGGCCGGCTGGAATGGAAGAGAACCCGGATTTCGTCGTACACGCAACTGATCTTGCCAAGAAAATTGGGGTCTCCACGGTAGTCGAACGCCTGGCGTGGAAGAAGAGAAAGATGAAGGGCCCCCTTCTCAGGCTGGATGTGAAGGATACGTCTCGTGATGTGGGCGCAACGGAACTGCACTGGGAAGGGCGCGTCCGTGGGCTCAACCATGCAGCAGCATGGCTCCGAATGGTTGAGGAGGTGAGGCATTGATCCTCCTGATTAGCAATGAACCTCAGCCGTCAAAATACCCCGTTGGGTATGCGGCCCACAGTTGGCGGCGGCGACGATCAGACGCACATGCAGTGTGCTGAGATCGAACCGGCGGTTGAATCGATAGGCGAAGGCGGCGAGGTAGTGGGCCGCGTATTTTCGGAAAGCGAATGCATGGTAACTCCCGCTCAGGCTGGTCTTGAGGTTGCCCAGCACGGTGTTGATCCACTTGAATTCGGGCAGATCCTTGGGCTTTCGTGCGCCAACGACGGTGGGTTGATGCGCGCATCCGGCCTCTCCGACGGCGGTAAAGCAAGCCAGCCCGTCGGAAAACACGGTACAGCCGGGAGCCAGGATGAACCGGGCCCACTGCCCGATGGCCTTGAGGCTGAAGCCGGAGACCGGGGTGAGTTTAATTCGCAGCGGATGGCCGTCATCGGTGAGCGAGACGGCGGCGACGAACGGAACCTTGTTTTCCGAGCCTCGACCGGCTTTGCCGCCGCTACGCTCGCCGCCCAGGTAGGCATCATCGACGTGGATCTGGCCTTCGAGAACTTTCGGCATCGAGCGTCGTCGTGCCATAGCCGATCCGCCGGTCATTGCAGTGGCGGATCAGGAAATGGGACCCGCAGGTCATGGCCTCGCAGAGGAGTTCAAAGATGTCGCCCTCCCGATCTCCCACATGCACACAGCGCTGCGGCGCGCCCAGCCATTCGGTGCTCTGGCGCAGGCTGTCCAGCCAGCGCACGCTCTCCTTCTCTTCGATCGGGAAGCGGGTCGGATTGATCGAGCGCTTGAGCGCTTTGCACCCCTTGACTTTGTCGCGCGTCCAGAACCTGATTGCCGCCAGCCCCTCAGGGGTCAGGACCAGGCTTGAATGCATCAGAATGCCGCACACCGTGTGGTGACGGGCGAGTCCGGCTTAATCCCTGCCTACGAACGAAGTGCCCAGCATTCCGACCGCCTGCATGCTTTCCCGCTTGAAGGACAGTTCGGTCGTATCGTGGACAACGAGCATCCATCCCTTGGTCGCAGCGAAGCGCTCCCGAGTGGCCTGGAAATGGCCGGCCAGGATCTCGGCCTCGCTCACCCGCCCGTTGGAGAGGAAGCGGTACGCCGCCTTCGTGTTCGACCAGTCTTGGCAGGCCATCGGCAGACTGTTTCCTGTCCGCGCCGACAATTGCGCCAGTAGTTTGTGCCGCCGCCTCTCCAGGCGTTCATCGGGCAAATGGCTGCCAGCCATTTCCCGATCGATCCAGGCCGTTCCGGAAGGGTGCCCCGCCAAGGCAGATCGCACATCGTCAGCCCGTTTCATGATCACCACCCCCAGCCTCAACGTCTTGCATCAGGATTTTGACAGGGCTGTACCGATTATCTTCAGGGTACTTGTGGGTAAACGAAAGGTTGGCCGGGGGCTTACGACTGGGCAGCCAAACTCGGCGAATGGAAAGCAGTCGCCCACCGACATTAGTCGTGACGACCTGCTTTCCCGCGTTGCCATCTTCCAACTACCCATGTCGGTGTCCAGCATCACGCCGAAGGCCTTCCCTTCGAAGTCCTCTTCAATTCACGTTTCGATTACCGTCCCATGAGCCATCGCACAATCCATTGCGATGCTTTCACGCTAGCTTCACGAACGCCTGGAAGTCCTCCGACTCACTCGCTTCGTCCGGCAGATAGGTCTGTCCGTTACGGTCGCACTTCACAACGAACACCCCGAGTTGCTCGCGCTCGTCCGCAGGCCGAAGCAAGGACCATACGAATGTTGCCGTGCGCCGCAGGAGGCCCGCCCGAAAGTCCGCCTTTGCGTTCGGCAGGTCCACACGCCACGGTAACGGCGACTGTGCATACAGCGGCAGGGAGAGTGACGTTTTGTCTTCCATTCGCTTGCGTAGGAGAGCAGCGTAGAGAGCCGGAGGTGGCTCGATCACGGGCTCGTCCGTGAGCGTGAGCCGCAAGGTCAGGTTTCGATCCGTCATATCGAAGGTGACGGGTTTCCACTGGCCCATGCCACCGAGATGCGCAGCGTCCAGCACGTCAACCTTGAGCATCACATCAGCGTCTTGGGCCTGCCCAACACCGGATGCCGGGGCCTTGCGCACTGAAAGCTCTAACACGTCGCCCGCCAGCATTCGAGCGGTGGAGCCGTCGGCTTCGACCAGTGACGTCAGGGTGAGCTCATACACAGTGGCAAGTTTCAGTCGGCACCGTGTCGGCGCCGACGCACCGCGGGATGCGATGAAGATCTCGCGTCGCTCGCCGGCACGAGGCTGCACCTGAAGTTCAAGGACCAATAGCTCCGGGTCGTTGACACCAAGTTCCTTCAACTCATCCGGGTCATCTGAGCCGGTCTTGATGTCGCCGGTGCCAGGCTTCAACAACTCAGCAAGGTGAGCGGGCAGTCGCCTTTCGAAGCTGAGGTCGGCCATGAACGTTATCGAAGCGCCGCGATTCACGCGCGCCCGGTCAGCCGAGAGGACGAACCTCATGTCGCCCCGACCCCGAGGCATGGCAGCCGATGAGGACTTTTCGGGGATGCGCAGAGCTGCCTCGACGGGCTGGGAGGCGAGCCCATCATCATATGCCGGATCCATGAAAAGCAGAGTCGCTGGCTCCAGCGGAACCGCGCCGCGCTCGCGCGTCACGGCAAAGAGGGGGAAGCGCAGCGTCACCGGTGCCCGGTCCCTCCCATAAGGAATCGCTTGCTCCGCATCAAGTGCGAACCGAACGTCTGCCGGAAGTGGCGTGACGGACACTTTCGCGTTCGCCTTCGGATGCAGCGTGAACTGGACTTCGACAGCGGGCGGCACCGGACCCGCGTTGCGGATGGCACACAAGGCCGGGTACGCCGGACCGGGAAGCGTCGCGGCCGTCCCGACATCTCGCATGTCGAGCACCAGCGTCACGCAACCACGCCGCATGCTCGTCCCAAGCGGGGGCGGTGGTCCCACGTCGAAGTCGCGTACGTGCAGGCTCGCAAAAGGGTACTTCGTTCCGTTCACGACGATCGACGCACTCGCTGCCACCTTGCGAGTCTTGAAGTTCGCGCCCAGCACAAATTCGGCCAGGTAGGCCGGAAGGCTCGCTTGAGCACCTTCCTCCAACACGTCGACTTCGACCGCGATGTCTAGCGTGCCGTCCCACGGATCGGAGATCACGCCACAGGTGCGCGGACAGGCAACGAACTTCGTCGACCACGTTGTGCCGTGAACGGTGCCTTCACCTTCATACTTCCACCACGTGCGACCACCGACGGTGTCCGCCGAACCGAGCACAGCGCGATTGTTCACGTTCGCCTGAAGAGGCGACGCACAGGGCCTGCGATTCCTCTCCATGTCTACGGTGTTGACTGGCAGGATCCCTGGGCGCGGAGTGCGTTCTGTGCGCGCATGAGCCGAACTTGACTGCGCGGGCTCACCATAGCTTGGAAAGGCTTCGTCGAAGGGATACCCTCCGCCGTCTGCTCTCCTCGCGGCCGTCTCTAACCTTTGGCTCCGTGCGAACAAGACTCCGGCGCGATCCGACACTGAGGTGGTGAGGAGGCGAGTCGGCACGATGCCTTGCCACATTACCCTGTCCCGCTCCATCGCCCCATCTTGCGTGGCATCCTCGCAGGCCGCGCCTACGGCACGGACGAGCGCGCAATTCACTTCGGCTTCGACCGGAACACGCGTGCGCGCGCTGCTAGGGTCCATCCACGCGATAGGTTCGGACTGAATAGTGGACGCGATGGGCAGGTAGATTGGCACACGCTGCTGCGTATGCCAGACGGCGAGCCCGCCACCGGTACCACCTCGGGCCTGCGCCGGTAGTGCCGCCACACGCCCCATCGCAGCGATACCACTCGCGAGATCGCGCAAGGAACCCGTCCAGCCCTCCTCTGCGCCGGCCATCAGCATGTCTTCTTCGGGCTCGAGCATGTAGCCCCGAGCGACATCCGCATACAGCAGATCTGGCGTACGACGCACGGGAGGGCGGAGCTGCCGTTGCGGCAGTCCGACGGGCGTGTGCTTGCCTTGGGCATCACGCACGAGAGCTATACGAGGCCGCTTGTGCAGTTCCGTCGCGACGGTGGCCACGCGCCCGTCGGCTTCCGTACCCACCTCGCCCGATAGCCAGGGGCTGCTCGTGAGGTCATCGCCCACTACCAGCAGTCGCCCCGGTGGACGTGGCGGCATCGGACTGGAGTCTGTCTGTCCCCGCGAAGCCTGCAGTACGGCCGCGGCGCCCTTTCGGTGAGCCTTCCCGGAAGCTCGCACGAGCGAGACGCGTGACAGCACCGACAGCGAAGCGACCGAGACATCAGGCTGATCGGTCTTGCGCTCGTGGACATGCGCCAGGACGCGAGCGAGCGAGACCATCGACGCGATGAAATACGGCGTGTGCGCCAAACCGTGCGATGCGTCGAGAGCAACCGGGAAGCATTGCTCGACGAGGATCGCGTTGAAAAGCCGTTCGGCACGCAGGGCTGGAGGCGGCCTGCGTATGCCAGCGTCCATCGCGGATTCCAAGTCCGCGTGCGCCGCGGTGACCGTGGTGACGGCAGCGCGCCATGGCACGACGACGTCCGAAGCGGCGACACCATCCACCCACGCGACCTTCACAGATACGTCCGCGTCCTGCTGGATCGGCGGGATGCCATCGGTCGGTCGAAAGGTTCCTTCCAGCGCGACCAGCGTTGGCAGGCGCAGCAGCGGTGCGGCGTCGACGCCCGGCAACGTGACGAGTCCCAAAAAACCCGCGACGATGACCAGCGACTGCCCGTCGCTGGCCCCGCCATGTGCGTAGAAGGCCTTGCGGAAGTGCTCGCCGCCAAAACCCTGCAGCACCGAACCGACTCCGCCTCTGCCCGGCCACGCCATGCCCGGATCGGGCTTGTTGTCGGCCCCCGTCACGTAGCGGGCGGCGAAGGTGCTCGACGCCTGGAGATCTGCCGCACGGCCGCCCGCCGGCCAGGGTGGCGCGAAAACTCGCATGGGGGCCAGCGTCAACGTATCTACCGACGAGAAGACGAGCGCCTCCAGCTCGTCACCGCGTTCGGCCACACGCATGAGCTTGTGCCGCGCCAAGGCAACCACGCTCCAGACCGCGTCGTCGCGTTCGCAAAGTCCGGCGGCGACGGCAAACGGCATCTCGTGGTTGCGCAGCAACCAGGTGACCGTATGGCGATACCAGACGCCCCTGACCCGCTCCACCGGCGTGATCGTCGTGTCTACCGGAGGCATTGGGATGGAGGCGCCCGTCCCGAGGTCGATCGCGGGCCACGCGATCGAGCTGGTTCCCACCACATCGCCACTCAGCAGCAGCCTGCCCTGCCAGCCAACCGGTGTTTCGCCCCGCAGGCCATTCCCCGCTTCGAAGCGGATCGATTCGAGCTGCAGCGTCTGATCAGGATCGACCTTGGACCACTCGACGGCACCCGAAAGGCTGCCGGCGCCCAACGAGACGCTAGCGTCGCTGAAGTCGCCGACGGCGGCCAACATACCGAATTCGAACGCGCCGCCTGCCGGGAAACCGGGCAGCAGCGCGCTGATGCCGTCCTCCGCCTTTGCGCTGCTATCCACGGCGAAGGAACGCGGCCCCGCCGTGAATCTCCCCGGTGCGCTCACGTTGAGAACACGAACGGAGCAACCGGGCTCGAGATCCGTTGGCCAGTCATCACTACCGCCGGACCCCCACGCCTCCACCGCCGTCACTGCGACTGGTGCACCCAGCCCGGGAGCGCCGCCAGGCGCGATGCTCAATTCATGACGCAGGCGGAGCTGGGAGCTCGCGCCCACGCACAGGCGCGCCCTCCGCATCGCGAGACGCGCCGGGGACGCGGCGGCCCCCTGCCAGGTGAAGACAATGGCCATAGTCCCCGGCACCGGCCCCGGCGCCGACACTGACTCGACACCCTTTAGCGTCACACGCGAACCGAGGAAATCGAAGGCGAGCGACACGTCCTTCAGAACGACCTCCTGCACTTCCTCGTCCCAGTCAATGGACTCGACATCCACGTCGAGCCGGGCTTCCCGAGCGGCATCCTCCACGTCGCCGACAAGGGAGACCGGAAAGTGCAGCACTCGCTGGCCGAAGAGTTGGATGCTGTGGATGGCGAGTCGCGCATCGCTCCTCTTCATGTCGATACGCACGATGTTGCCGCCGTCACCCACGTCTTCCTTGCGCGGCCCGAGGATCAGCTCGGCCAGCAACGAGACATTCAGCGGGAGATTCGTGGCGGGCTGCTCGCGATCCATCTCGATCTGCATGGACTCCAGACGCAACGGTCTAAGGCGCAGTCCGAAGAAGGGGACAGTGTCATCTCCCATCTCAAAGCCCTTGGTGTCGCCTCGCGCCACGAGGCGCCATTCGACGCCCCGCCGCTCCAACTCACCGTCCTGCCAGGCTGCTGGACTCAAGCGTCCCGCATCGGCGATGTAGTTCCCTTGCGCATCGATCGGCAAGTCCTTGAACCAGAGCTTGAGGTTCGCCGGACCGGATGCAATATCGATCGGCCTCGCGAGACTCATGCGGCCCACGAGTTCGGCCGCGCGCGAGTCGATGGCGCGCCAACGTACGAGCCCGCCCTGGAGTACCTCCAGTGGAGCCGTTCCGACACCACGCGCGTCGCGCAGGAACCCGCCGTTCAGAAACGACCCCGGGCTGTAGCCGACGACGTCGATGGTCTTCGGCGACGCGACGGACGCAGGTTCGAGCGAGCTGTCGGCAGTCACGCCGAGCCGACCGCTGAATCCGAGCAGCGCGCGGTTTCCGCTCCAGGTTTCGGCTCCGACGAGCATCGCGCCGTACGGCAATGCCGATCCGGCACCCGGTACCGAGAAATCCAGGGACGCCAACTTCCATTTCCGGCCGCCCACGAGGTCGTCCACATCTAAGGGCTGCGTCTGCCCCAAGGATCTGAACTCCGCGAGGTAGCTGTGCGCGACACGTGAGAGTTGGAGCAGACGCTGTTGCTCTCCCCAAAACGCCACGAGTGCGCCCCAATCGAGCGCGGTGACTGAAGGCGGGGCGAGAAGCCGGGCCTGTTCCTCGGCCGACAGCATGCTCGGCGGCAGGGTGGCCGTTGCGAAGGCTTCGTCATTGACGGGCAGGTCGAAGCGCGACGCGGCGACGATGTCCCACGGGCCATCGCCCCCCTTGCGCGGCACCAACTCGCAGCCTGGGACGCCGAAGGCCGCCCAAGAGAGCCGGCAGCGGGTCGAATCATCGGGCTGCGGTATATCGCGCATCACCGCGGGTTCCGTCGCCAGCTCGTAGTTCCATCCAGGCTGCATTCGCGGCAACGATTCCCCAGCCTGCCAGGTCAGGTCCGCCAAAGGTTGCAGCGAACCGACGACCGTCTTCGTCGCGATGAAGGGAACTAGGTCGCGACTTTCGAGTGGCCTCACCGCCGAGCGCGCAGATCGCGTGAGCGGCATGATCGCAGCCAGTGGCATGAGCGGATGGCGCTGCCAACGCACGACGTGTTCGCCGCTGGCTTCGCTGAGCGCCAGCGACATGTGCAGTCCGGTGCGCGAAACGGCCTGCCTGTCGACGTGCAGGGACAGTTTCGTCAGGCCGATCTGGAGATTGCGCCTCGAGTCTTGGATCGTTTCCTTGTCGAGTCGATCCAGTGGCACGTCAATGAAGGCCCCAGGACCTGCGCCTAGTCGCGGGATCGCCTCGAGCGCATCGGGCCGATCTGAGGACAGCCACAACAGACCTCTCATCGACAGCTCCGGGTTGTCGGTCACGGCTAGTCCGGACAGGGGGGCCTTTCCTATCTCGATGGCGATGCGCAGACGTTCGGCGGCCTCCAGCGTGACCAGCCACGGAGCTTCTGCCACCATTCGTGGCGGCAGTTTCTCGTACGCTGAATAGAGCGGCGGCAACTGGCTCGCGTTGCCAAATCGCAGGAAGCCGCTCAGGACGTTCTGGCGCGCGCGGGCCAGGGCCGTGGCATCCAAACCGTCTTTCGTGGGGTCGTCAGGTGGTACGTTCGGCACCTGCACTTGCAGCCAGCCATCGCGCAGCGGCACGAAGGCGGGCAGCAATTCACGGTCGTCCCCGTCAGTTCCCGGAGCGGACATTCCGTAGATCTGCCTCAACCGCTCCGCCAACAGTGTCGGGTTGTATGCGCAAAGGTAGGCTTCCGAACCTTCATTCTCCAGCCTCACATCAGACTCGCTGTCACGCGAGTCAACCATCCAGAATGATTGAGGCCTCTGCTTTTGAGCAGGGCTTGCCCAACAGAGGATGAGCGAATTCTTAGCGGCCTTCTCACGCCACGTTTCAAACCTGCGATCCGTAGCGCCGGCACTTGGCAGGTTCGTCTGCATGGCCACCTTCGTGCCTAGTCGGAAGTAGCCACCGCCGGTAGTCACGACACCGTCTACACCGCCGGGACCGGCCGGACTCAAAAGCTCGACGCGCATCGCGCTCGCCGGAATGTCAACGGGGAGCGACCCGAGGTCTGCATCGATTTTGGGCCCCCACAGCGTGGAGTTGCCCGGCACAAGGTCGTCCTCTGGCGCTGCCGCGCCCTTAAGAGCGGGGATGCGCCAGCGAAGCGATGGCACCGTCGAGAAGTCGGCGGCCACACGAAAGCCCTGTAACGCCTCCTCAGTACCGGGTGCGGGCATGGCCGCCTTCCAGGCCGCCTGCCAGGCGCCGAGCAAGTCACGTTCGGGTGTGCTTGCTTCGCGCGTGCGCTCCGGGAGCAGGGTGAGCACCAGAAACTCTTCCTCTGCTTCGTGCCCGATACCCAGATGGAACCATCCCTCGAGTGCCCCTCTTCCGAGAAAGTTTACGGACGTGCGCAACTCGATGCCGTCGGGCACGAGCCGCACCGGGTAACGGGAAATCTTCAGCGGGCCTCGTCTGGGCGGGGCCGTGGGTTGTAGGGTTCCGAGCCAAGGCAGACCGCCATGCGCGACCGCGAGGGATACCGCGCCAGCGAGCAAACCGAATGCGGGCAGGCGGATGTCGGCATCCTTGCCGGGCCAGTCCTCTCCGGGCGCCAACAGGGGTTCAGCTATGACGTGCTGGAATTGTGCGTCGCCCCTTTCTCCGGCACCTTGGGACGGCAGGTCACCGCTGGCTGCGGCACCCATGGTGTACCAGTACGTTGGCATGTCTCGCCTAACGTAAGGAGCGCGTCTCTTCCAGCGCAGCTCCGCGAAGACCGTGCGCTTGCTTCTGGCGAGCGTCCCTCCGGCTTCCGGGGCCACCAAGCTGAGCGCTTCGGGTGTTCGATACAGCTGTAGCAAATCTGAGGAACTCGCGTTCCGGTACTCCTCGAATCCCTTTGGATAGCCACGATCCAGGTAGTGCTCGTCCGCATTGCTATGCGCTTTTATGAGTTCGGACTCGTAGGGTTCCTTCGAATGGCCGCCGATGACGTGCATTGCTACGACATGCGGTCTGCGGAACAGCTCGTCCGGGCCGCCTGGTCCCACGAGCGCGTCGGTCTGCAGCATGCGAAGCGGGAAGATGCGGTCTTCGAGCTGATTGACGACGCGGGTGAGGTCTTCACCTTCCAGCCTCTTCAGCTTGGGCGCGGAGAGCTCAATCTGCCACAGCGGCTGGCCGTCGGACCATTGAGGCCCGCGAAGTACGACGTAGCGGAGCGCTTCGTTTGCCATGAACGCTTTCTCCCTCAACTCACCAGCTTGTTAACGAACTTCGGCCACTCGATCTCGATCAGCGCCACCGATGGCGGTACCGGAAGGCCATCGGCATCTATGCCTGCACCGGCGCGTCCATCGACGGCGCGCAACATCAACGAGTCCGCGCCAGCCTTGGTGCGCCGAACAAGTGATTGCCACACGCGCGAATCCTTCTCGGCAAGTGGATGCGCCACTTCCGCGAGCACCTCAGCTTCGGCTTCGGTCGGCAAGCCGGTGATGGTCATGAGACCATCCACGACAGTCGCAAATGGGCGGCACGCGTCGACCAACTCGGCGAAGGCGGCGTGCGTGGTCTCCTCTTCCGTTAACCCCAACGTGTCGACTCCCGACGACGCGCCTCCGGGATCGAGCCCAAAACCGAGCGTCAGATGGAAGTTCGCACGGGTCTGGGAGTCGCTCCTCTTAACCCTCGGCTCTATTGCATCCGACACTGTCCAACGACCACCACGCGTCCTTGTCACCACGGCACCCGCATCCTTCGCGTCCTGACCGCTCGGAGCCTCGGCGACCAGCCGGATCTCCGCCACCTCCTCGTCGACGAGCGACTTGCCGACTCGCCGACGGTGGATCACGTTGTAGACCACGTCCGGGTCGGGCCACCAAGCGATGTCCGCATTGGCACCCGTTTCCCATTCTCGCGCGCCGGAAGGCGTCAGATCGTGATGCGACACGAGTCGATACGAGAGCTTCAAGACCATCGCGCCGTTCTCTCGTGTGATGCTGAGTGCGGGTGCGAGCGCAGCGCCGGCCTCCTTGAGCGCCGGAACTAGCGGCTCGCGCGGGAAGTCGTCCTGCACCACTGTGCTGATTTCAGAAAGCACGATGCCGCCTCGCGCGACGGCGAGAGCCGCCATGCGGTACTGGGGTGGCGGTGTAGTGAACGCCAGCACCTCGGCCCCCTTCCACAGCCCTGGATGCTCCCGCGCCAGCGTCCCCAGGCGCGCCGCAGAAAG
Organism: Pseudomonadota bacterium; assembly: GCA_018241665.1. GTDB lineage: Bacteria > Pseudomonadota > Gammaproteobacteria > Burkholderiales > Rhodocyclaceae > Zoogloea. Next base: position 473,700 of record JAFEDK010000019.1, on the reverse strand, counting down.
ACGCCGAAGCTCACCGTGCGAAATCGGCACCGGGTCGTCGTCCGGGTTTTCCCATTCGGGCCGCACCGGCGGCCGCTCAGCCTTGCGTTCGGGATAGAGGCTGACTGTTCCCCCTGCGCCGAGCCGTTCGAGTCGTTCTGGCCAGCGCGGCGTGCGGTACGTACGCAATTGAGTCACAAGCGTGGCAGGCTTGCCCAATCGGGCAAAGAGCGGCCGGTTCCAATGCGCCATCGCCTCCTCGGCATGGCGACCTAGAACCAGTTCCCATTGACCTTCGACGATTCCGCTGCCCAGGATCACAGGTGGCTCGATGCGCTCCGTACGCGGCAGCACAGCCACGGCATAGCCCACCTTCTCGTCGGGCGGGCGAGTCTTGTCCAGGAGTCGCTCGGTGACTTCCTGCGCCGTGCCCCCCGCGCCCGCCAAGACGTGGGCATAGCGTGAGACGGGGCGCACCGCATACGCCGTTGCATGGGCGAGCTTGTCGTCGCCCGGAATGGTCAGGGTGACGCACCCCGCCGCGTCGGGAGCGACCTCGTAGGGACTCACGCGCGACGGCGCCGCTACCGCCAGCGAAATGTCCGATGACTTGATCCCGCCTAGCGGCGGAGCGGCGGCGTGATCGAGGAAGCGTCGCATCCACTCGAGGTATTGCGGCATGACGGTTTTCCATTCCGCTTGCGTCTGGGGTAGGGTCATCTCCGGCGCGACTGCCAGCAACTGCTCCCGTAGCGATCGGACGGCGTCGAACTCAGGCCGGGTGGGCGTGACCGCGGTCCGCGCCACCCAGACGTCTGCGCCCTGCGGCTCGAAGAATCCGTACGGTTCGTACCCGAACCCGTCCTCGCCGTCACCGGGCGCCTCCAAGTTTGTGATCACTGCCGCATCGCCCTGTGGCATCTCGAGCACGCTCTGTCCCACCCTGGACGGCCGCGGAGACACGAGTTCGTCGGGCGCTTCCACCGTCTCTTCCGTCATCGCCCGGTAGCGGATGACGATGTTCTGGAGCCCCTTCCTGCCGCTCTCGCGGCGGATGAAGAGCGTGACGGCGGGCGCGGTGAAACCGCCTGGTCCACGTACTCGTGACATCGACTGGGCCACGGCGAGGTTGCACTTGCCCGGCTTGTCTAAGCGGGTCGTCGCAGTTTGCCCGGCGATCGCCAAGTCCACGACGTCGTCTGCCATCAGGTCCAGTTCGACAACGAGCTGTCGCACCTTCGCTTGCGGTGGGATCGGCGGGTTGAACCGTTCGCCATCCATCGCCGGAATCGCCAGAGCAAGATACTGCCAGCCCTGAGTGGGTTTCGGCCTCAGTGAAAGCTGGATCATCGATAGTGCGCGATCGTCGATGCTCGTCGGAAGAGCGGCTTCCGCCCTGCCGGCCAAACCATCGAAACTTCTCGCGACACAGTTGGCGCCGGGGCGCAGCATGACCTCCGCGAATGGTTGGCCGAGCACGCCGTCAGGCGACTCCTCCGACATGGCGGCGAGCCATCGCTTGATCACTGAGGACAACACCTCGTTGCACCGCTCTGCCAGTACGGTCGGCCGCTCATGGCGCGCTTTGGTCAGGTCGAAGAGTCTGATCGTCGTGGCGCAGCCCAGACCTTGCAGGACGCCCCAGCCGTACGGGTCGGTGGAGGACGCCGTTGCGTTTAGGTACTGGCCCAGGTCACGCGCATCAACGGCCGGCGGCGCCTGCACTGTTACGGCGTACCGGCGATAGAGGGCAGGGAAGCCTCGGTCCGTCTCTCTAACTGCCCATGAAAGCTGGGCAATGGTCTCTTCCAGGACGCCATGAAGGGGCGAGTCGAACTGCAGCGGGATGCTGACAGACGCTGTGTCCTTGCCACCAATTGAAGCTGACACAACGAGGCTCAGGCCCTCGAGTGCCCGCACGTCCTGCTGCCACGCTGCGATGGCCTTTCTCTGTTTGTCCTTGAAGACTGGTCTACAAAGGCACAGCAGCAGATAGCGAAGGCAAGCGGCGTTGAACCGAGCTCCGGAAGCGCAGAGGAACTGTCCAGGAGTGGCGTTGGACCACGGGACCTGCTGCAACGGCACTAGGGTTTCTGCAGTCACCGGCCCCAGTTCCTCACTGCCCTCGAGCGTCGTCATTGCCCTAGAGCCGGCCATGACCGTCATCTGGGCCGTAATCCGCTCCGGCTGCCCACCCAGCAGCAGTTCGTCGACCCAAGTGTCCACGGTGTGTGGAAACAACCGCAAGCGGGGCAGACGCGTAGCAAACTGCGGAAGCGACTCGCTAGCGGAGTACCAGCCGCTGCGGACTTGGTTTCGGTGCGTGCCTGGCTTCGCACGCCAGGTCTCACTCGGATAACTCGCCTGCCACCCGAGCCAGTCGGCGTTCGTGGCCGGCGTGAGCCCCGCCGCATCCTCTGACAAGAGCTTCACGTGCGCGACACGCCGCGCACGCATCCATGCTGATCTGACGCTTCCCAAATCACCCGGCGCGCTGTCCAGCGGCGCGAGATCGTCAAGGTCAAGTGCATGCACATCGTAGCCGGCGACACTCGAGCGATGTAGTTGAGCCACGCCGGGCTGCAATGCCGGCATGGCATCGAACTCCAGCACGGTGAGCGTGCGGCGGGCCGGGTCCCGAAGCATGTTGACAGCGTCGGGCAGTTTGCTGGCCGCCCATTGCGCCAGGGTCGCTCGCCCCTGCGGCGCCATAACGTGCAGGAAGCCAGTGTGCACGCGCACGTGTCCCTGCTGCAGCGGCGGGAAGCGCAGATCCACCGGCCATTCGAAGGACTGGGGTTGCAGCACCGCCAATGTCTGTACCGGAACGGCCGGCTTTGTCTTAGGTGAGTTGCGGATTGCCAGCGAAAGGGGCATTTCCACCGGCAAGGAAGCCAGTCGGTAGGCCTCACTCCCACTCGTCCCGTAGAACGCGATTTCCGTGCGCAGCCACAACCGCGATGCGATGCGTTCGCCGTTCTCCGCCCATAAGGCCCTGAGCAGCCCTGGGTATACGGCATGCGTTCCCTCGACCGAGGCACCACCGAGCCGTGTCCACAGGGGGAGGCGATTGCGTTCGGCTGCATCGGCCTCGACGACCGATTGAATATACTCGGCGAATGGCTTACCCGATGCGTCGCCCCTCGCGTCGACGAGATCTTTGCTGGAGAACGTGATTTGCGAAAGATTGCCGGACTCGGCCATCGCCCGCTCGATCGCCAGTGCGACGGCCCTTTCGCCGCCGAACCCACGGAGGCGGTCTGTAAGACCGTCGGAGCCAAAGGAACCGGCCGGTAGCACATTCTCATGCTCTACGTAGAGCCGGTATTCGCGCTTGACCTCGTACTGGATGCCATCGATCGTGATGGGGTTGTCTCCACCCCACGCGGAGTCATCCAGTCCGACAAATACCTGCAGATCATTGGGGGTTGTGTCCTTCTCTTGGTGAGGCTGCATGCCTCTCACGTCCTGAACAACGCGTATCTCGGCCTTCGCGGGGCGCACGGCCGGACGCGGCTTGTCGACTGTCAGGGCGAAGCTGCGCGGCAAGCCACGTGTGCCGGCGATGTCGACCGGCGTGACGGAGTAGGTGATGGTCACGTCGGCATCCAGAGCAAGCTTCATCCACGCATGGGCCGCGCGAAGCGCTTCTTGCTCGTTTCGCGGCGGAAGCAGCGCATGGCGCCAGTCCTCGCCAAGGTCCGCGAGGTCGTCGACAAACTGCCAGTCGGGCTTAAGAAGCTGGACCGCGTCGCCTCGCACACCGCCCATCGTGGACGCTGGCTTCACGCGCATGACGTGAGGCGTGAATTCGATGCTTTCGATCGTCCGGACGATCTCGTACTGCAACAGGAAGTGGTCGGGATCGACGCCTTTGAGACCGCCCGGAAGGGACAGGTCCCAGTCGAGACGCGGTCCCGTCGCGCCGATCTCGCTACGGGGCTGGGCGAAGACCGGATCCTGCCGAGTGAACCACGTGTCCATCGGATTGAGGGCCTCGACTTTCCCGTTGGCGGCTGCGGGGTCGACTTCGGCCTTCTGCACTTCGAGGTAGTCGGCCAGTCGCTCCAGGTTCTGCGAAGAGCCAGTGAACATGAGCCCGAGATCCAGTACGTGGGCGTGATCGTCGGGACGTTTGCCCTGCATCGCGAAGCTCACGAACTGGTCCAGGAACATGGTCATGACGGTGCTGCGGCCCTGGTACGCGCGCTCATCGGCAGGCCGCTGCATGGCGACCAAGGCCTGCTGCTTCTGTAGCGTGTCCCGATGCAGGTTGCGCTCCCGCTCCGTGCCTTGCGGCTTCTCGTGCTTCCCAGAGACACGGAGCCCCTTCGGCTCCTGCCAACCCCACGACACGCTGACCGGACCTGAGCCGCCGTCATCCCACCTCACGTTCGTGATGAAACATTGGTCACACAGATCACCCAGTGAATAGGGCTGTCCACCTTCATCCATGGGGATGGGCGCCTCCCAATTGGCCTTGGTTGGATTGGCGCCGATGACCAGCACGTGGAGGTTGCCCTGCGCGTCGAGGATGCGAACGTCCTCCAAGATTTCCGGCGGGATGGTTGGACTGACGTACAGGGTGTGCGCGATCGGCGTGTTGCGCTGCGGTGCAGCGTAGAAGCCGCCGAACTCGTCCGCGGACGCCTCGCGCGGAACAAGGAGCGCGCAGGCCTTGTCGATGCACCCGGCGCTTGCATGCATCACGAGCCAGAAGTTCGTCGGTCCGATCGTGCGTCCGGTACCCTTGGGGTACTCAATCGATGGATTCCCCGCGGCGTCCACTACGGGCTGCGTGCTCTGGCCGGCAGGCTGCAGAACGGTCGATGCCTCCTTTCGGTCGGCGGCCTCGTTCGCCAACCGTTCGCCGGTCTTGGCCTGTTCGATGGGCGTCTGCGCGGGCTCGTCCGCCGTGATCGACATCGCCATGAAGCGTTGCACGCGTGCGCGCGCGCTCTCCAGAGCGCCGTCGTTGAAGCTGAATCCGACGAACACGCCGAGGGAGCAGCCGAAGACGCTTACCGAGATCCGTGCGTCGGCACGACCACCCACTCCATCGGTACCTACCGCCAGTTCAATGGCGGCGCTGAAATGGACCGAGAACGAGAAACCGATGCGGATCATAAAACTGGTGAACCGCAGGTTGATCTTCATCCAGGCCCGGACGCTGAAGGCGAGCGTCGCGTCGAGCGACACCAGCCCGTAGACCAGCGAGCCCTGCAAGCGCCAACTCAGGTAGGCGATGAGCCGTGCTACGAAGCGCGCCTGCATCGACGCTTCGGCGGCGACACCGATGTCGCTGCCGACGCTGCCACCAAAACGCAGCCAAGCATCTGCCTCGATGTTGTAGCCCCACAGCAGCCCGTCCTCGGCGGCACGGAAGATCATGCCCCCGCGCAACGACACCTTCATGTTGTTGGTGTCCACCAGCCGCACCGACAGCTGGTCGGGCCACCCCATCTCGTAATGGAACAGACCGGGCCGGATGTAGAGCGTGGAGGACCAGTCCACCGACTCCACGGCGCGCCGCAATATCTGGCCCGTCTGCAGTCCCGGGAATCTCTCGCCTATGAAGCCTCGCGAGTTCGCGATCATCCGCGCGAGCAGCTCCTGCCGGGGCGCGGAGATGTACAGGTATCCCTGCAGTCCCGGTCTTTCGCGGAAGTTGTCTTTGTTGGCACGGAAGTCCGCGTAGTTCACGCCGAGATAGCCTCGCATCGAGGCTAGCAGCGTGAGGTCGGAGCGCAGTGCGACGATCACGTCGAAGAAGAACGGGTTCTCCGCCTTCTCCTCGCGCGCGTCGTTGTAGACCTTCTGTGCCGGATAAGCCTGGACCGCTGCGCGTAGGGCCAGCGTGAAGCGGTTGGCCTCCGGATTCGTGTCGGGACTCCACGCCGCGTAGCGCGCGAGGTCACCCTGCCTTCGAGAGACGTCGTCCAGCACGCGAATCAGTTGTGCGGGGCTGGTCGCCGTATCAGCATCCCGAATTCCCGCGAGCGTGTACCGGAAGCCGAAGCCGAATCCCGCCTCTCGCATGTAGAACGTCCAAAAGCCGGTTGGAATCTGGACCGCCAGCTTGTCCTTCTGCAGGTAGACGAAAAACGCCTTGTAGCGATCACCGGTAGCCTTCTTCTCGACCTCGAGGAAACCCAGGCTCGCCTGCATGGAACCCCAACCGGGAATGTCCACCTCGCCCTCGCCGAGGAAACCGTAGGTGTCGTAACCCGGGGGAGCGAAGTCCCTGCCTTCGACCGTGCGGGTGGACGGATCCACGGCGAGCACGGAGCCCCGGATCTTGATGGCGCCGGCCAACTGCAGGTCCAAACCGAGGCCTTCGGCGCTGATCCGGGGTAGCGCTTCGCCGTCCTTGGGAGGTGCGATCCAAAGGCCATGGAAATCGATCTTCGGCTGCATGACGTCGCCGATTTCGGCGAACTTGATCTGGCCGGACAGGTTGATGGCCGGTTTGCCATCGAACCGCGGCGATGCCGGGTGAAAGCCGAAGCCACGCAGTTCGAAGGTGAAGAGGTTAAAGAGGTTGAAGGTTTTCTTCGGGCTGAGTGCCTTCTGGAAGGAGACATGCTTGCTCAGGACACGTGCGTCCCCGGTGAGCGGTGCTCGTTCGAGGTTGATCTCGATGTCCTTGAGGAAGCCGAGTAGCCCCCCTTCGAACTCTCCGGCCTTCGGCGTGAAGCGCAGCGATCCCGTGACGAGGAAGTAGAAGTGCCAGGCGCCGGCGTCCTTCTGGATGCCTACGTCGAGATCGTTCACCGTCAGTGTGAAACGTGTGGAGTGGCAAACGATGGGTTCGCCCTTCTTGTCGATCTCAACCTTGCCGGACTGCAGCTCAATGCCATCGGCTCCCTGCACGAAGGCCAGTGCCAGAGTGCAATCGGCTTCACCTATGAGCGCGGGCGGCAACGCGCCCCGGCCCGTCACCGAGGCCTCGACGAGGCGGCTTGCGCGCATCACGAACTTGCCCGAAGTGAACCGGAAGGGCACGTCCAGGCCGTTGAGACGTACGGACTTGTCGCCGGCCTGCGCCGTGATGTCGACGCCACGGCGACCGACCCGAAAGGTAGTGACGTTGAAGACCACACCCTCCCCATCGCTGGAGAGGCCGCCAAAGCGCAACTGCATGCGGGCTTCGGGCCCGAGCTCGAAAAACGATTCCCCTCCGGAGAAGCCGAGCTTGAACATCTCGACTTCGATATTCTTCTTGCGCTTGTCGTCGTCTTTCTGCTCGACGATCCAAGTGAGGCCTAGCGCATCCTCCTCGATACGCTTGGATGCGAGGCCCAGGCTGGTGGGTCCCGCGAGCTTCGCGCGCAGCGTCTTGAGCGACAGTCCCAGCTTCAGCGCCACGGTGGTGGAGATGCCCGCGGCCTTGACGTCCAGTTCGAGATTCCCGTCGATCTCGAATTCCTTCGGATGGAACTTGCCCGAGTACGACTTGACGCTGACGACCTGACCAATTCCGCTCTTGAGCTTTTCCAGGAAGCCGCCGGAGGGGCTAGCTTCAGTCTCGCCGGTTTCACCCATACCCAACAGCGGCAGGATGCGGTCGACTGCGAATTTGGCATCGACGCCGATCGCGTCGCCCAGGTCCTGGAAGATGGGCGGTCCGTCCGCGACCGCGAGGCCGCCGGTCGCGTTGGACGGCGGGCGAGGCAGGCTGCGCAGGAAGACAGCTTCACCTCTGCAAACGCCTGCTACCAAGACGACGAGCGGCGAAGCTCCGTCCTCGTGCACGGCGTTGATCTCGATGAGGCGGGACTGCGGACGAGCACCCGACGCCGGGTCCGCGTCGGGCGTGTGAGTCACAGTCTTTTCCGCGGATTCAAGCCAGAGGTCCGTTGCCAGCGTCACGAGTGGCGGCTTGCCGCCAGCCGGATCGCCGGGCCATGCCGCGACGACGTATGCGCCGGGGTTGGCCGACAGGTCGATCAGCAGACCGGGCTGCCACCCGGCATGGAGCTTCAAGAAGAGCCCGGCTTTCTCGAGTTCCTTGGCGCCTTCGGAGGCCTTGCGCAGCACCAGAATCTGCAGGATCTCGAACGGATCCAACGACAACGTCACCTGGACGTCGACATCCGAAACGGGAGCGCCATCCGGTACGAAGTCCCTCAGCATCTCGAGGAAGGACTTGATCGCCTCCCCGATCGCGTCCAGCATCGAACCGATCATCCGACCGGCTTCATTCGCAGCATCGGCGATCGCATTGCCGACGATGTACGCCTGGCGAACCACGGCGGCGGCGAACTTGCCCAGGATCTCCAGCAACCGGCGTAGGTCGACGGTAGGGATGCCTTTGAGATTCGCCGCGATCGTCGCGACGTTGCGCACCCCCCTTGCGAGTGCGTTGGCGACGCCCTGCAAGAGTTCCAGTTCGGTCGGATCTATGAGTTTCAGGTAAGTGAGCCGCGCTCCCGAAGGCGTGAGCTCCACCTTCACTTCCAATTCGAGCGCCGCCGTCGGGTCATCGGTCAACCAGACGCGAAGTCGTTCGAAATGCAACTTGGCGACGAGCGCCCTGTCCTCCGCGGTCGCGATACCCTCCAGCCTGGTCCTCAGGTTCCGGATGCGCCACTGGAATGCACCGAGTCTGCCCTCCTTCTCCGCGACGAGTGGAAGGTCCACCGCTGCTTGTATCGCGCCTTCGTGGACGAGCTTTCCATCGACGAGCGCTAGGCGTGCCCTCTTGATTGCGGCTTTGGTGGGGGCCGTGCCTTGAAAGTCGACGTCGAAGGTGGCAAGTTGGCCGAGCAAGGCCGCGGGATCCGCCCATTGAATCGGGTTCTCGCCCTTCTTCACCAGCGCGCAGTTCGGCGTCCCGCCCGAGAGGTCGGCCACGAACTCCGAGCCCTCGACGTCCTTGCAGGTTACCTCTGCGGTGATGCCGGTTCCCTGTGCGAGTTGCCCCAGGCGCTCGATCAGACGTGACACGCATGGCCCGTCGAGCATAGTCGCTCGGAACGGGTTGCGGAGATCCAGGTCAGGGAAGTCGACTTCCGGGAACGAAAAGTTGAGGTCGTCGCTTCCAAAGCGCAGTTTCGGTATGTCCGCAGTCAAGGCAAGCGTGAGTGCCGCCGTCGCGCGCAACGATGCAGGACCTCCGTTGACACCGCCCGTGACTCGAAAGCTGAACTCTGCGCGCAGTGCGTCGTCGGGCTGCCCTGCATCCACGAGCCAGCGCGAGAGGAAGAATTTGGCTTCGCCCTCGGCCCGGATCGTTGCTCCACAGAATGGCTGCTCGGCATCCCAGCTGACACGCACCGATTCGAGGCGCCGCAGCGAGTCGAGCAATTGAGATCTCAGTTTGCGCGTCGCCAAGTCAAGAGGACCCGCCAGGGCGGTGCGTACTCTCGCTTTCGACAGCTCGAACGGTTCCTGTGTCGTGTCGATCGCCCACTCGGGGATCCGCACACCTTCGGGCATGTCGCAGCGCAAGACCGCCCCTGTGGAACCTGTCACCGTCGCCGCCAAAGGCTCGAAGAAGCCTTCCGACAGCTCGCCTTCCATCACGACAACCGCATGGGCATTGCCGAGCCCCGGAATCTTCACTGCCCGTGTCATCGGACTACTCCCGTTGTCGTTGGAACATCAAGCAGGGCCGTCGCGAGACTGCTTTCCGACGCCCCTGCCAACTGCCTGCTTGAGCGCACAAGCTTCGCCCCGCACTGGATCATTGGATCGTTGTCTGAATGGCACGATCCGGTGCAGGCGGGCGACCTCTCAAGGAAGAGAACCTAGAACCGCGAACTCTTGCAGAGCTCCCGGTCATAGAAGCCATTCTTCGACCTAGGCCGTGCCCCAGGCTCTCGAACATCAATGAATGCGACCGCATCAGACTCGCCGATGTACACGGTTACGTGCCCCATGCCAGCCGCATTGGTCCAGCCAACAATGTCTCCGGGGGCAAGCGATGGATAGGGTGGCCGAGATCCGACTGTGGTGGGAGCCGCACCCATGAGGTCGTTGGCTACTTCGTAAGGTACGCCGAGGACGGCGCTCACGAACTCGCTACACCCTCTCGGGTAAACCTTACCTTCGGCGAGCAACCGCTTGGCCTCAGCGACACGCTCGTTGCGTGGTCTGACATTCGGTAGGAGATCCCACTCAACAAGTGGCTCAACTGATACTGAAGCCTTCGTCTTCTCGGACGCGAGATAGAAGTTTTGAACTGTGCCACTGCTCGACGTCGGCGATATCGCATTCGTGGAGATCGTGCCGGACATTGGCGTCATCGTCGGCCTGACATCGGTTCCATACCCGAATCCATCAGCAGGGTTCTTTCGTCTACCGTCAAGAAACCAGTCGGCGTCAAAGTTGGTCGACTTTTTAACTAATCCGACCAGCACAAGAAAGTAGCCAAAGAATCCCGTAGCGAGGCCAACGCCATACCACCCGAACAAATCGGGAGAGGATCCTTCACCTTTGAACAGGGCAAGGATTGTCCCGCCGCCAATGATGCCGATTAAGGTAGTCAGATCACTGAACGCGACGTCACCCTTTCGATAGCGATTCACGTAATAGACATACCAGCCGATGATCAAGCCAAACGCAAAGGCGCCCGCCATAGCCATGTTCACTTGCATTCTCGGATCTCCTCTCGGTACTTTCGATTGATGCCCTGCCTAACTCTGAACGAGATTGATGCACCCACAAGAAGGCCTAGAGCGGCGGTAAATTCGCCCTTGACCCCTGCGAAGCTCCAGCACATTGCCAGCGCAGCAATGGTGCTGACCGCCGACAGCGACAGATGGCGAATGCAGGCCTTGGTGGTTCTCTGGGACCGCGGGAACCAGATGAACGTCATGAGCCACCCAACAACAGCGCCACAAGCGAAGGCGCCAGCGTGCTCCATGCCCATTGTCTTGCCTACCGAGCGAGTGCCAAACGCAAGGACTCGCCGCTAGGCAAGCTGCAGCGACAGACTATTCAAGACTGCAGCGATTGGGCAGGCGTACGTCTGCGTTCCATTGCCCGCATAAAGAAGTGCGAGAACCATGCCGTCAGCATTGCGCACGATAGCCGAACCTGAATCTCCCGGCATCGAGAACGTTCCGCCGTTTATGCCTTCAACGACGATGCTCTGCCGAAACCAGCAGCCCCCGATCCCGTAGCCCACTGGCCCAACCTGCACACCCACTTGCGTGACTTCGCCCCAGGTAAGGCCGGTCGTGCGACCGACCTTGTGGACCTTGTCGCCCACACGGGCAATAGCAGTGCCCTTCGGTGAAAGCGACGGTCTTTGAGGCAAGTAGGTCTGCTGATGGAATACGCCTCCGTCGAGGGTGGCAACCGCAACGTCAACGTCATTGAACCTGACAGTTCCCGCAATCACTGATGCGCCTGGTGGACTCGGAACGAGCGGAACGAAGTCGGTCAGAGTGGCCGCGACTTCTGCAACACTGAGGTTCGCCCCCCCAGGCTGTTGAATGCGATCAGAGCCCTTTATGCCTGCGTTCTCAGCTGCCAATACATGGTTGTTGGACAGAATCGCGATGAGCCCCGAGGGAAGCTTCACGAAGCAGCCCAGTGTGCCAACCGTCATTGCGCCATTCACAATGATGCCTGCGCGTAGATCGTGATCGTAATTCTGAAGTTGCAGGCCGCAAACAAGCGGGCGTTGCGACTGCTGCTCCGGCACGAAGAATGTCCCGGGGCTCCCAGGGCCTGTGTGCGGCACCTTGACCAAACTCGCTGGGTCGCTTGTACTGTTTAGGTAGTGGATCGCGACGCCATTGATTGTTTCGGGCGGATGTGGGCGATTTAATAGAACCGCATACGCAACTGGCGCAGCAACATTGCGGATTGCTATGTATACGAATCCATCGCCATTTCGACCGACGCCCACGGACCGAATGGCCGGATCTGCGTCAAAGAGAACAGAAGAGGCTTGTTCTACACCATCAAGCGCTACGGTCAAGTCTGCCATTGCCCCCCCTATTGCCTTGTATTTAGGCAGTCAGGAAGATGCTAATGGCAATGGCATATAAAGTCTACCCCTGCTGAAGTCAGCGAGCAGGTCGTCTTGCACCTCTGCAGGCGTCCCTAGGTGGATGTGCCCCTCTCACCCTGATAAGCAGCAGGGGCGACAAAGTCCCGCTTCACAACTACGGGCACGACTTCCCCTAGGAGATCCAAATGATCTGGAAACGGGCGTATAGGCTCTTCACTGACATGCAGGACTACCACTGACCCGGTTCGATCGGGTGTCTGCCCGACCCCCATCGAATAAGGTCCGCCATAGCCGGCCAAGAGCCGTCGATGAACCTCTGGGAGTTCCAGAAAACGCGACAACGATTCCACATCCATATCTCGCCCCCGTACGTGCACTGTCAAGGAGACCCTCCGTACAAGCATACACCTCAAGACATCCTCAGGCCAATTCGTGACCTCGCTCATCCCCGTCCCCCTCAGCGTGCAAGAAATCACGCGAGTGATCTAATCCGTGACCGCCACCCGAGTGGCACCGCCGTGCTGTGTAACTCTGGGCCTGCACCGAAGCTTGACGGCCCCCTTGGAGAACGATTCATCGGTTGCCTTGCTTGACCATACGTAGGCCTCGCCGGCTTTCAGTAGAGCCATGCGCTCTGGGGTCAGGTTGCCAAGCGCGGCGTTGGCTTTTTGGATGTGCTTCAGCCAAGCAGGCGAGTTGAACTTGTGCATGATTATCTGGCTGGACAGCTCGATCAGACTCACAGGTACAGACGGCGGGTCTTGGCTCGCCACCATGATGCTTACGCCCTTGTGCCGCATTTCTCGCACCACTTCGATGAGTCCAGCAACCAGGTCAGGGCTCTCGATGTACTTGTGGGCCTCATCGAACACCACCAGCTTGTTGAAGCTGCGCCCATCGATCCGTGCGTCGGCAAACAGCTGCAGGAGCACAACGAACAGTCCGAGTGCCTCGTCCTTCTCGATGAATTCGTCTCGCAGGTCTACGATGATCAGCCGGCCTGGCCTCACCACTTCGGTAAGCGAGGTGCCGTCACTGATGTACTCGGCAGCCAAGTCGAGGCGCATCCGAGCCAGTTCCTTCAGGTGATCGGGAACCGACGACGCATCAATGCCCGCGCGCAAGCCCTCAAGGGTGATGTCATCTCGCATCGCCTTCATGATGCGCATGATTTGGCGGATATAGGTGGCCTGATTGCCCACGGCACCCATCAAGAATTTCCAGTGCGACGCCTTCAGTTCTGATGCAGAGAACTGTAAAGGCCGCACCTCGATACCTGGATACTCGGCCTGCCGCTCTTCGATCTTATCTGCAGGCACGAGAAGCAAGACATCTGCGAGCGCTTTCGGCTCAGCGCCATAGACCTCTTTTAGTGCTCGAACCTGATCTTCGATACTGTTTGCTCCCACCATCGATGTGAACTCAGGCTTGTAGTCCATGGTCGGGCTGTAGTGAAAGATCACCGTGGACAGCGGCTCGGGCAAGCAATTGATACCTGGGATTGCCAGTGAGGCCATCTCTGCAACGCTGCCCAAGGTGTAGCTCTTGCCGCCACCCTGAACACCGAACAGGCTGATGGTGTGGGTTTGATTGAGGTCCAGCGCCACCTTGCGGCCTGACACCTCGCCAATCAGGCCGTACTGTGGTGTTGCACTGGTCACGCCGAGCATGATGTCGTAGGCAACGCGGACGTTCGGAGTCTCGCCACCTCGCGAAAGATAGAGTGCAGCGGAATTGCCCTTATGCTCGCCCACCTCGTCAGCCTGAGCTGGCACCGGTATATGTGCCGAAGGCGGCTCGTTCGCCCGAGATGGCGTTGTTTCAACGGCAGAAATTGGAGGCTGAACGGCTACAATCGGCTGGGTGGCGGCCTGTAGTGCGGGAGCGGGGTCAGGCTCACGCGCCTGCGCGCTGAGAACAACCTTAGGCTGCCGGTAGGACACTCGTGGGCTGTTGTCCCATGCGAGCGTTCGATCACGCGGTGGGCTGAGGAAAGCTGCTGTCTCCAATGTGGGAACGGCAGGAGCCAATTCCCTGCGACGAAGCAGTTCCTGCGTCACCTCTCGTGCCGTGTCGGCGGCGCGAGTGAACTGGAGGCTGGCAATCGTCTCGGTGTCAGTCACGGCCGACTCCACCAGCTGTCGAATCAGGTCGCTGCCGATACGGTAGAACTCGATGCCGTTTTCGTACTCGGCCGACTCGGTTCCCGGTTTGCTGAAGTCGAAGACCACAGCGCTTCGCGTGAACTTCAGCGTGTAGAGGTGCTCATCGAGGCGTCGCAAGAAGTAGTGCGCTTCTTCGGCAGCCTCAGGCAAGACGACGCCATAGCGCTCTGATCGATCCAAGTAAAAGCCCAGCAATGCCGCTAGATCACGATTCTTGATCGGCCGGTCTGGGCGATCCACCTCTGCCAGTTTGGGGTCGAAGTGATAAGCCAGAACTCGCTCCGACTGGGCAATCTGATCGGCGATGGATGCCTTCAACTGCGCGTAGGCAGCTACGTCCCCCACCTGGCTGTAGCACTTAACTTCGACCAGTCTGCACGTCACCACACGACTTGCTGGGTCGAGATCGAACAGAGCGAGGTCAGTCCGACGGAAGCAAACCTCGTCGCCCATTTCCTCTGCACTCTGCTTCAGCGTCTTGTACAGCTCCAAGTGCGCATCCAATGGCACGACGACTTGGTTCTGGAAAACACCTTGGTGTTCGAGGAACAAGCGCGATAGCCCAAGCCCCATCGCTTCGGCCCGCTGCGACGACGAGGACAACAGCTTCAGGGCCAACCGTCCGGACAGCGAGCGAAGCTGATCCAGCATCACCAAGGCATGGCGGCCTGTATTAGGCAGACCATACTCGCCCAGGATGGGGACCAACAAAGACTCAAGCTCGGCGACCGATCGCGAAGTGATTGCCAAGCGATGGCTTATCGCATTCGCCATATCGGGCGAGTGGTCAATCAGATAATCCGGCCGCGTGGCATGCCGCCGATGGTCAAAGAACTCGATCCCCAAGTTCCGATCAATCGTGAGTACCCAGTCGCTGACCTCGTGCACTTGATGGAGCATTGCGCGCTCGTCGGCGGACAAGCTCAGTGCAACCACAGGACGTGCATGCGGCAGACATTGGCTACGTGCCACCGTCGCCACAGCGACCGATACCGCACGGGAGATGCTCCCCATCAAGTCGGATAGCGCCTCAGCACCCTCCAGAGGCTGTGCGACACCATGAAGAGGGCGACGAAGCCAAGTGATGGACTGCTCGTCCTCTCGATAGTCCACCTCAAACGGCTGAACCAGACCATGGACAAAAGAGGAGTCGTCGCTGTCATCAACATCAACAACTCGAATTTCCTCTGCCGGGAACAAGTCAAGCAAGAACGAAAGATGCGCCGCGTGCAATTCCGGATCGTCGCGAAATTCCTTGATCGCCCGAATGGCCAATCGCAATTTCGGGTGCAGATGACTGTCGGTCGGCGTTGAGAACGCATCCGCCTCCTTGGCGCTGGTTCCTGCGTCTGGCGACAAGAGTTCCAGCAACGCTTCCCCTGTTGATGGGGCTGCCGGGTCAAGCACGAAGAGCCGGATGTCGTACCGAAGATCGGCAAACTCAGGATGTCGCTGGAGTGCCAGCAGCACCTCGGCCAAAGCCCCTGCTCGCCCTGCGTTGAAGGCGTTAATCGTCAGGGTCTCGACATACGGGTGCTGAACGAGATAACGCCGCACGCGCGCGGCCAGATAAGCACTATCAATGGTCGCGCCACCGATGGCTGGCTCAGGCAGTCCGAGGGCCGCACACACTTCTCCGATCAGGCCACGAGGGTCTTTCTCATCGGTCGCAGCGTACAAGGACCAGAACGGATTGATGTTGTCCACCGCCAGCGCTGTCCGTCCCAGCTCTTCGCCGAAGGGAACTACCGGAGGAAAGGCTGCTGGTGCAAGTTGCTTGATCACCGCGTCACGGGTTGGGACCACGAATTCCTTGCTGCTCGACCGACTCTGCTCCATCCAGGACTGTCCGAGATGACTCCAGGCGACGTGCCAATTGGCACGCAGCGGATGCGTTGGCCCCAGCAGGACAGCATCTCGTCGCCTGCCTTGGTAGTCTTCCAACACCAGGGCAACTGAATCGATGGTGAGGACGCATCGAAGCTCATCCATGGCCTGCCGCGCAACGGTCTCATCAGTGGAATCAGCGCGCGCGAGCACCGCGTCAATCCAGGCTAGGTAGGCAGCAGCGTAGTTTTGAGCTGGCTCCTGCAAATGCAGAAGATCACAGGCCTGCATGATCAGTCGCTGGTCGCCTTTCAGTACAGCCGCGAAGAACGTCGCCCGCGCCTCCCGGAACCTGGCGACCTCGTCGGAGACCGGCCACTTGAACGATGTCGTGGAGCGTGTCGCAACGCCGGAAGCGCTGACTGAAAGCCTCAGACGGTTTAGACCATCGGGGTCATCAAGAAATGCACGCTCCAAGTTTGCCAACAAACCCGACACTAGGACGTTCGCTTTCCCCTCTTTGCCCAGGCGAATCTCCAAGGTCTCGCCGCTGGTTGTGGCCTTACTGCTTCGTTCCACCCACCCGCAGCCGGTGACGGAAATAGAACCGGGATCGCGGTCCTGGGCAACGGCAGCAAAACGCGCGCGTAGCAGCGCGTGCATCAAGCTCACCTCGCGCGGCACAGCACGTTGTGGTGGCTCTACCTCGACCTCATCATCGGTGACCACGTAAAAGAGATCACTCTCGTTAGGACTGGCATGCGTTTCCGAAGCGTCACTGTTGAACCGCACAGGATTACCTTCACCATCGGCGAGCGGAATGCGATCACCGTCTTCGGCTTCCGCATACACGCGCACGTAGTGCCAACCTTCCTCCCAATCGATCTTGCCAATCGAAGAAAAGGCAATCGCGCCTGAGTCCGTGCCCTTCCCCCACGCTGCCTTACGTCGACGCAAGCCAGTCGGCCCGTTGTCACGCGATACGACCTCTGCCACAAACCTGGACAGCCCCTCCACCTTGGAAGGCACTGGGTCGACACGGAATGAAACGCTGAACTTCTTAAGCCCAGTTTTCGAGATCGGCAGTACCTTGTGCCCAATCAACTCTGCCAATCGAGGGTCGTCGTTGTCATCTTTCACCACCGGCAGGTCGGGCAATACAACATCACCGATGTAGATGGCGTCCGGGTTGACGCCGCCGTCCTCGAACAGCCACTTGTTGAACGCAAGAGGCCAATGCACACGGTTGCGAACAATCGCTTGAGTCCACTCCCTGGGATTGGAAACGCCGACCCGTGAAAAGAACTCGCCCAGTTGCTTGCAGAACAAGGGATCGAGCAATCCCAGCTCAAGGGCGCGAACGCGCTCAGTCTTGGTAGACCAGGTGATGCGCTCGACGCACTCCCGGTTACGCGCCACCCGCGCCGGCGCTCGTTCAGCCTGAAGGAACAGCTCAAAGTCCGGCACCAGAGCCAGCTCAAAGAGAGCTGCCCCCATGGCGTCAGGATCAAATTCGTTGATTTGGCAGGTAAGCAGATACCGTGCCAATGCGGCATCGTCTGCGTACTGCCAGCGTGCGTCCCGACGGCGCAGCTCGCTCAAGCTTGCTTCTACGGCCACACGCAAATTGGCGGGTATCTGTGTGATCAACTGCGCGTTCAGTTCAGCGTAGGCACCGTCAATCGCGACTTCTTCAAATGTCGCAACGCCAAAAGAGTCTTCTGCCGAAGCACGCAGATCGTTTGGCACGAACACCAACAGTGGGGGCCGAAGCTCATCGTTAGAAAGCGGGTTTCGCAACTCCACCAGCTTGGTACTGCTGACGGCCATGTCCGGCGCCATGGCCCGCAAACTGTCGTCCGCCAGAACCACGACGTTCGCGGACGGCACGGCAGCCCGTAGGCCACCTGCCAGTCGAATCATCAGCTCCCGATCCAAGTCTGTGACCCGCATGCAATGCCCTAGGTCACGGGCAGCAAGCAGCTTCGACAGCCTTGGCAGCAGGACTGATTCCAGTGACGCGTTCAGTTCGTGATTCGTGAGTTCACGCAGTCCTTGGCTCATGCGCGCGCTCCTTCGGTTCGTTCTGCAATCGTGTAGCGCGGCACAACTGTCTGGGTCACGTAGGCATCAGAAAGATCTCGATAGAAGCCAATCTCCCGAAGGCGTCCGGTGAATGCCTGCACATTGCCTCGCAATGCTTTGCGTTCGTCAATGTTCGGAGCGCTGAAGCCCTCGCCTGGAGGCAATTGATCGATGTAGAGCCCGTAGCGCTCGCGCAGGAACGACAGCAGGTCATCGATCCGCATCTCCCCGGTGAAGTAGCCCTGGTCACCACCTGGCCGCAACACCGCAATCTGCAGCAGCACCTCCAGCAGGCGACTCTCCAGCGCAAATCGCCGAGGTGCGTTTCGCGCGCGAGTCTGCGCAAGAAGCGCCCCCGACTTGTTCTTCAACATCGTCGCGTCCAGCGACTCGATGATGTACTTCCGGTGGAAGGCACCACGCAGGGCCACCAGAATCTCGATGTAGGTCTCGAAGTCCGAGAGTCCCATCTTTGTGATGGCCTCGACCT
Organism: Pseudomonadota bacterium; assembly: GCA_018241665.1. Taxonomy (GTDB): domain Bacteria; phylum Pseudomonadota; class Gammaproteobacteria; order Burkholderiales; family Rhodocyclaceae; genus Zoogloea. Next base: position 455,186 of record JAFEDK010000019.1, on the reverse strand, counting down.
CCGTGTCCAAACCCGCGTCGCCTTCGGACAAGGATTCCAGAAGCCCGGCCAGACGCTCACCGAAGAATTTGTCGCGCTCTTCCGCGAACGGCTCGCCTTGCAGGCCGTATAGCTCGCCCACCGAGAACACGGAATTCAAGGGCCTGATCAGCTTGCCTCGTCGAACAAGATGCTCCGAGAATTCGTCAAGCTTTTTGGCGACGAAGTACGCCCACACAAAGCCAGGAATGCGCCGGTAGTAGCCATCTGCGCTTCGCTCAGCCAGCCCCGCGGTTGGAGACTCTGCGCTGCCAGATAGGTCAACGAACAAACTGAGCTTGTAAGGGCAATCACCTTGGGGGTCGCGTTGCTCGCGCGGCTTCATCGGGCACGCCGATTCGGCGCACAGCGAGTTCGCGCCCTCCAGCTTCTGCCAGGCGGGCAGCAGCTTCAGCAAGCGAAGGTGGTACAGCCCTAGGTGGAATGACAGCAGCACCTTCAGGTACTCCACCATCACCGAGCGCGGCATGTGTTTTTTGTAAAACAGCAGTCGCTGAATGTCCTCGGCCATCAGGTCGGCCGATCCGATACACACGGGGGCGAACCGATCACCGCCGGCGCGCGTGTCAGCCGTATCCTTCCGTTGGGACAAGAAGTGCAGCAGCGTCGCTGTCTCGATGTCCGTCAGAGCCTTGTCGTCCAGTTCGCGTGTGAGCTTATCGAACCCGTCGAAGAAGAAGCCTTTCAGGTGTTCGATTGCGTTGTGACCAGACCTATTTCTTGCGTGATAAAGCATCTGATAGAGATGCTGGGCCGCGCCGTAGTCACGCGAGTGCTTCGGGTTGCGAAAACGGTAGGTATAGCCATGCAGCGGGCGCGGGCCAGCCACGGCCGCATTCTTCTTGCCCCGGTTCACGATGTCCATCAGGTGGGTTTCCACCCAACGCTCCACCATGTCTCGGTGCTGCGTGAAGCCCAAGAACTTGTCGCTGGCATCAAGGATGTCATCGACAAACTTGCCCACGGTTAGCTCACGCTTGTCGCGGAAGACGCTCGGATAGCCTCCATGCTCCAGGCGCTCGAACAGGCCTGTTAGCACCCGGTCCATTTCGATGGTCTTGAAGTCGAGATAGCTGATTTTCGGGAGGCGGAACTCCCTGTCCTTCTTCTGCAATGCCATCAGTTCCCCTTGACGCCGTTTTCTACGGCTTCTTCTTGACGCACACCCGTCACCGGCCCCTGCAGCAAACGCATCTCTACGCGGCCATCGTCATGGCGCGCCACGCGATAGAAGTCGTGTCCCGTGGTGGTCAGCAGGATTTCCCTATAGGGCTGCGCGTTCAGGCTGTTCTTGAAGACACCGAGGCAAAGATAGAAGCCCTGCATTTCCTCGACGCTCGGCCGGTAGCCTTCATTCAGACGCACCAACATCTCGAACACATCCAGGTTGATGATCAACTCGCTGGTGATAGCGCCTGCGCCTTGCCCCTCAAACTTCAGCAGCAGCCCTGTCGGTAGATGCTCAACGAAGCGCGCCTTGGCCGCAAAGTCTTGCACCTGCACCCCAAAGCCATCAACAGGGAACAAGCGGTAGCTGCGGACCGTGCCGTGCTCGACCTGTCGCAACTGCAAGGCCAGGCTGGCACCCAGGCGCTCAGGTCGCTGCAGCCCCTCACCTCGGTTGATCGCATGCAGGATTTCGCTCGTGAGTGCTTCGATGGGCGTCGCCCCCCGGACGATCTCCACCATGCGCTTGGCTGAACGATAGGGCAGCATCTTTTCCCAGCTGGCGTCGCGCCGCTCGAAGAAGTGCTTGCGGCGAGCCATGGCCACATACTCACGATGCTTGCGCGCCCGCTGACGAACCGATGTATCTGACAGCCCACGCGGCAGATCGCCGAACAGGCGTTTCAACACCTCGAAGTCGAACTGCCCTCGACGCTCAAAACGGAACAAGGCCCGATCATCGGGCTGCACAAAGTCCAGCCCTCGGTCGAAGCGTGGATCTTCCTGCTTGCCCACATCAAGGTCGCTCAACAGCGTAAGCAATCGATCCGACGTGGGCTGCCCGCCGCCCATCCAGCTATTGAAGTAGAAGCTGCGGGCCACGTCATCATGTTTCCCGGCCGCATACAGCGCATGGATCTCGCCGCAGTCGCGGTTGCCGATCAGCATGAACGAAAGGGCCGAGCGCAGATCACGCATCGTGATGTGCAAGCGCCCCCGCAGGTGCGCCATGGTGTAAAGCGTCTTGAGGCGCTCCAGCAAGCGCGGACCAGCGATCTCATCCTGGAAGCTGCGCGCGTTGTGCAGGGCATAGCAGCTGCCCTTCAGGTCACACTGTTCGCAAGCAGACCAATTCTTGGGCTGAACGATGCTTTGCAGGGTTCGTTCCAGAATAGAGCCACCTTCAGCGTCGGCAACGACACTGCGCAGGTTCAGGTTCACCACCGCCACGCCAGACTCAGCCTCGCCACTCGAAAACGCGCGCCGAACCAGCGCGGTCAATGCAGGAAAGTCCCCCTCATGGGTCGCGAGGAAGTCCACCAAGCGGCCTTCATTGATCGCGATCAGTCGTGTCTCTTGCGGCTTCCACAGCTTTGCGTCGCCGCCTTTGAACGGCGCCAGGAAATCCAGCAAGACCTGGTTGTTGTCTTTGTTACCCTCGTCCTGGCTGCCATCGTAGTTGATCAGGTAGCGTTTGCCCGCCAAGCTCAGCTCGCTGCCATTGGGCAGGCCTCGATTGGCAGAGCCGCCTCGGGCTTCAACCTCTTTCTCCAAGCGCTGCAAGAAGGCCGTCTTGCCATCACCTGCATTGCCCGAGATCAGCACCAACCGGAACTCGCCCTGCAGCACGGCAGGCAACAAGGCCCGATCCAGCGCGGTGTCCACGTAGGCGGAGAAGCCCAGCGCATCCATGCCGCGCGTGCCAGCATTGCTGCGGCGGCTCTGGCTGTATAGCGTCAGCAGGTGCGAGACAAAGGCATTGCTGTTCGGCGCTGATTCAGCAAGAACAGCTTGACCACTGCTGGCTGCCGTCGCCATGGCTGTCAGGCTGACAGTCTGAATGCGCCGTGCGTGGCGTACCTCTGCCAGCGCAGCCCGGAAATCAATGGCGGTGTGATAGCGCTCAGCCCGACGCGGGGCAATTGCCTTCAACACCACATTCACCAACTCTGGTGCCAGGTCGGCAAAGCCTGACAGCTCGCGAGGGTCTGGCGCCGGCTTGTTGATGGGAGGCTCGGTCGTGTCCCAGGGGTAGCGGGAGGTCAGCGCCTCGTACAAGGTCAAGCCCAAGGCATACAGATCACGGTCGGCGCGCTCGCCGTTGTGCGGAATGACCTCCGGGTCGAAGTCAGGCGGCAGATAGCGCCGAGAACCACCGCCGCGCGACTCCTTGTCATCGGCTCGCACCGACACATTGAAGTCGATGATCTTGGCGCCCTTCTGAGTCCACAGCAGGTTGCGCGGCTTGATGTCGCAGTGGTGGAAGCCCTGCGCATGCAGGTGTACCAGGCCTTCCATCACCTGCTTGCCCAGCTCCAGCGCATCCTCCGGCGACAGCAAGCGATCTTGGATCATGTCGCCAACGTCGGAACCTTCCACGTACTCAAACACAAGAAAGGGGATGTCACGCCCAGGGATCACATCCGCATCCAGCACACGCACCACGTGTGGGTGCTCAGGGATGTGCACCAGATGGCGGTATTCCTTCTTCAAGCGCTCCAGGGTCGAGTGCCGGTCGCTGACGATGAGCTTCACCGTGCGCGCCACATCCCCCAAGGTATCGATCACCTTGTAGACCACGCCAAAACTGCCACGCCCCAACTTCTTCTCAACGATGAACTTGTGGGTCAGCCGGTAGCCCGCCACGAGGTTCAAGTAATCGGCTTGGGTCTCTTCTGCCGCTTCAAGCGGCTCGGGCTTCGGCGCGTCCATTGGCCCAACTCCCGATTGAGCCACGGGTTGCAACAAGGCATTCAATGCCGCCAACGCGGCCGATGCAGTCAGCCGCTGGAGTTCATCGAATGCACACAGACTTTGAAGCCATGCGTCAAAGGCCTCGTTCAGCTCTGGCCGCAGCGCGGAGGGCTTGTTCAGAAACTCGCCCGCCCGATCCCAAACCGTGGTTGGCTCGCCTGCGAATGGACGCTCCCCAGTGAACAGCTCGTAGAGAATGACGCCAGCTGAAAAAATGTCTGATGCCGCAGACGCAGCGCCTGGCTCCCGGAAGGCCTCCGGCGCCACGTAGGCCTTCTCCACCAAGTCAACAATGTCCGTCGCAATCGTCAAACTGCGGTCCATGCCGGGCTTGGCGAAATCGAAATCGGTGATGCGTGTCGTGCCATCCTGGCCGATCAAGATCGCACCCGGTGTCAGGTTGCGATGCACCACTCCGTGGTGGTGGGCGTGGGCCAATGCCGCCAACAGGTCTTTGGCCACGCGCCACTTCTGGTCCAGCGTCAGCGCCAACTGGGGCCGAGCCATGTGCACCGTCAACGCCTGGCCCGGTGCATCGTCCAGGATCAGGATGAACGACTTGTCGTCATCGGCCGGGAAGAAATCCCGCGCCGCCACGATGTTGGGATGCAGCGGCAGCTTGGACAGCGCCCTGTAGGCATTGGCAATGCGGTTGACCTGCGCCTTGCGCACGTCTTCCGGCTGATAGGGGTCTGCCTGGTATACCCGCAGGCGGGCCGTGCCACCTGCGAAAGCGTTCTCGGCGCGGAACTCGGTGTAGGCCTCTGCTGCCCCGAGCTTCTCTTTCACCTGCCAGTGCCCAAAGCGCTGCACGGCGGAAGCTGGCTTCACCACCTTCAAGGCATGCAGGATCAATCCCTGCTGCTGCAGGATGTTCTTGGAGAAGCGCGTCGGAATGCGCGTGGCATCCTTGAAGTAGCGCTCTGCGTCCTTCAGCTTCACTACCCGGTCTGCATCCAGCTGCTCGCGGTCATTCAAGTGAGCATCGGGCGCGGTGAGCAGGATGGCGGCATCCACATAGATACCGTCCAGTTCATTCCGACCGGGATTGGCCTGAGTCACCAAGCCCTTCACCGTGCGCGCATGACCGCGCAGCTTGCCCAGCGGCGACGGATACGGCGCGCGCCCCTCGGGGTACCACTTGTTGCCGTACACATCGATGGTGCCGCGCGTGCCCTTCACGTCGATCAGATACAGGGCGTGCGGCGTCAGCAACGCGATGTCGATCTCAAAGCGCTCGCCCTGCCGCTCGATCTCGAAGTTGTGAAGCAGAACGAAACTGTCTGGCAAGCGATCCCGCAGGTAAGCGATGGCGCTGCGCTCTGCATCGTTGACCGGCTGACCTACTGGGATCACTTTGGCCATTAAGCAGCCCCTCCTTTAATTGCTTCCTCCACAATAAGAAGCGCTTTGTCCTCTAATGAGTCTGCTTGATCTCTATCTACAAATGCACTTCTAACTGTTTCGGCAATTTCGATACGCAGATCAGAGGTAAGTGTTGGGACGGGAAGCCGGGAGACGAAGCCAAGGTGAATTTCTTGCTGCTTGCTCCCGGTGCTCATTGATCGCAAAATCCGAAAGGCCACTTCACTTCTGAGGAACGCGAACAGATATGCACCAGGAAAATCTGAATTCCCAGACACCACTCTCAAGAAATGTTGGGTATAGGCGAAATCAAGCCATTTCCCTGTAACCAGAATTGGCCTGCAATAGACTTCGCTTTCACCCAATGTGCCACTTGATGCAATAAGAACCGACTCATTGGTGGCAAAAACACCTTCTGGCGTATAGCGCGGCGCAATCCAACGTCCTTCTGGCCGCATCCAAAACCCCTGCTTTTGTCCGACAAGCCGGATCCCTTCCTCGGGATCACAGTCAATTCTCTTGAATCGAGTACCAGTTCCTAACTGACCCCCATCACATATTTCGCCGAGCGTTGTTGAACCACTATTCTCGATCATGCCCAACAACTGCTGGACTCGTGTCGAGTAATTTGCCGCTCGCATGCTGCGTGAAATGGATATTGACGCAGAAAAGCCTGACTCCGGGCCCATCTTGTTCCAAACGTGAGCAGGACAGTCCTCAATGCCCGCAGCCGAGAGTAGGCGACACGTCGCCTGATTTAGCTTTGCCTGATACTGAGAGCGAAGCAATGCTGCCTTTTCCACTAGCTGATGGACTCGTGACTCGACTTCATCTCCAAACCTCGGCACTTCAATTCCCTTTACATGAACTGGCTCTATGTGCTGAATAATCGCACCATAGGTTCCAGATACAACCAGGGGGACGCCGTATTTGCACGCCAAGAATGCATATAAGTAGCCTGCGGCAATCTTGCTTTGGTTTGCAACGACTCTCAGAACATCTTCCGAGCAAGTCATGCCAACCATATCGGGGCGAACATACGCCATCCGCCCGATGGAGCCGGATCTGGTAATCAACGACCAAGATTTTTTTATGGGCAAGCGATGATTTCTCTGCACCTGCTTTGAGGAAATCAAGGGCAACGTTGTCAGGTCCGAATAAAGGATCGACGATGTCCCCATATAAGGAACCCCGAAAGCAGGATCATCAACCCAGTTTCGACTCTCTCTCCCGGAATCGAAAATATCGTCTGTGACATCATCTAGTCGATCTTTACGCACGTTTAGTGCGTTGAGAGTGTCAATTGCCTCTAGCGCTCCGGACATATACGGATTGCAGTCAAGCCGCCTGCCGCCGCTTTCGAGCCAATTGGAGCGGACAATTTTTGCATTCTTGAAATTTGCGAAGGTCATGCTGCGACCTCTACAGGAAACCAAGTACAAAACGCTGCGTGCATCTGGGCGAAAGCCGCATCTGTGCAACCCTTGATCGAGATGTGCTCAGCCAGCTTCTGGTAGATCGCAGAGGAACGCGGTTGCCTCGTCTGCTTAAGCACCCATTCGGCAGCTTCCTTCGGTCGCGGTGGTTTGGCGGCGTCAGCAGGCCACCATCCGCTCTCAGCCAGATGCTGACGCAGCGACTTATCACCCTTATAGCGAAGCACATCTGCCACCTGCGGCTTGTCCTGCCACAGCCAGTTTTCCAACTCGGGCTCGATGGCGATCACCTTGACCGCATCCTCGGCCCAACCACTGGCAACCAGATTGGCCGTGATGTGGGCGACGATCGCGTCTTTGCCTGGAGAACCATCCCATTCGCAGTCCAGCACCACGAGGGCGCGCTGGTGGCTACTCTGGTAGGGACGCAACAACTCGTGGCCCTTGGTGTAGACGCCGGGGTCGTTGCCGCCTTCGTCCACCAGCAGGTCGGCACCGACATCAGTGTTGATCTCGAAGGGCGCGCAACCGAGGCTCAGGTGCCATGCTTCGCGCTTGAAGTACCCACGGAAGGTGGCAGCCATATTGCTGTCGGCCACCAAGATGACGCAGGGTCGCTTGTTCATCATCCCAGCACCCCCGCTGCGAACAGGCTGCCAAGATCGATGCCACCGCGCCACTCTTGCAGGCGAGGATGGTCCGTTCCGGCGACCATCTCCACGCCACCTTCGCTGGCCAGCCGTGCGCACAGCAACTGGTCCAGCTTGGCACGCGCCAAGACCACCGGTGAGTGCGATGACACCCAGACCTGGCTGTCGTACATAGACGAGAGCGACTGCAAGACGGCCTCGATAGCGCGCGGATGGATGCCGTTCTCCGGCTCCTCAGTCACCAAGATAGCGGGCTGCTTGCTGAGGTAAGGCAGCAGCGTCAGCGTGAGGATGCGCAGGGTGCCGTCCGACAAGCCGGGTGACGGCACTTTGAAGTCGCCCTTGTAGCTGACCACGAAGTAGGCGTGATGGTCGTCCTCACGCTCGCGTACCTCCACGTCCACCACCTGCGGTAGTGCGGTTTGCACGTGAGCAATCCAATCGGCATAGCGCTCGCTCCGGTAGTTTGCGCCCGCGCCTTCCGGCACGCCCTCGCGCTTCAACTCCAGGGCCAACCACGGGATGTTGCGGCCGTTGGCGGTGATGACCTTGGGCTGCCCCGGTGGGCTGGCTTGCCGCATGGCCGACCAGTTGGGTTCCAAGAACACCGCGTCAGTGGTCAACAAGCCGTGCAGCCACCGCGCAGCGGGGTAGCCCGCCTCCGACTCGAACAGCACGCGCGGCATGGCGAGCAAGGTCTCGGGCAGGCCGACCTTGGCTGCATTTGCTTGCGGCGTTTCGGGGGAGAACTCTGATTCATAGCCGATCTCACGCTTCAGGGTGAGGTGCCAGTGCTTCTTGTTGGCTGCAGCGACGCCGTGAAAGCCCGCTTGGCGGCGGTCAGGACCGTCCGATTCTGGGAACATGAACAGGTATTCGTAGGCCACCTGCAGCGCTTGGTCCGTACCGATCCGCAGGCCAATTTCATAGCGTATGTGGGTGGGCCACTGGCGGCGGTCTTCTTGCAGGGCCTGGCGCGAGCGTTCGGTGCGCTTCCTGGCGAACATGCCTTTGAGCACGTTGGACTGCACGGCATCCGGCAGGCGTGCTTCGACTGCCAGCGAGAAGTCGCTTCCGCGCCCGGCGAACACCAACTCGTTCAAACTGCCAGCACGCGGCGGCGATTCGGGCCGCCGCTCCATGAATGGCGCGGAGACATTGTTGGCGCGCAGCAGGTCACCCAAGAGCACGGGCAGATCAAGCAGCGTGGTTTTGCCAGAGCCATTGGCCCCGACGAGAACGCGAAAGTCGCCGACATCAACGCCAAGGCGTTCGAAGCAGCGATAGCGTGCGGCTTCCAGTCGCGTGATCATTTGCTGGGCTCCGGATGTTGGGCGCGGAACTCGGCATACGCCTTGGCGATTTCGGGCAAGTCGTCGTCGAGGATGCGTTCTTTGCGATGCAGCGTGCGCACTTGCAGGCCACCGCCGATGCGGACCTTCTCCTCGTGACTGACATCCACCAGGATTTCTTCGCCGTCAGGGTGTCGCTTGTAGAGGGTGTTGCCACGGCGGTCGAAGCCCACCTTCTCTGCGACTGCCATGAAGACGGGGTAGTCCTTCTTCTGGCCCAGGTCTTCTGCCTTGATCACCTCTTCAGGCTTGCGCTTCAGGAAGAGCAAGCTGGTCAAGATGTTGACGTTGGCCTCGACGATGAAGGACTCCACCGGCAGGTCGATGCTGGCCAGGACCCAGCAGTGGCGAAGAATCCAGTAACGGATGTACTCATCGCCAGGGTTGCCCAGGATGCCGTCTGGCAGGACGATGCCGGCTCGGCCACCGGGCTTGAGCCACTTGACGCAGCGCTCGATGAACAGCACCTCGGGCGACACGGCAGGCTTGATGGCGTTGGTCATCACGAAACCGTCACCTCGGCGCTCCCAGCGGCGGGCCAGCTCGTACTGCTCCAGGATGGTCTTCTCAGTGACAGGGATGTCTGAACCAAACGGCGGGTTGGTCATCAAGACATCGATGGTGCCGAGCGGGATGGCCTCTTTGGCAGCTTGAACGCCGGGCAGGTGCCCCGCTGGAAATTCCAGCGAGTTCATGTGGTACAGGCTACCCAGTGAATTGCCCGCCATCATCACGTTCATCTGAGCGGCACGAACCAGGAAGGGGTCGAAGTCGGCGCCGAACAAGTTCTTGGCTGCAAAGTTGGCGAGCCGGTCACGGATGGAGATGAACTCTTCGGTGTTCTCGTCACCTGCCTTGATGCGCTTTTCTTCGTGGAAGGCTTTGTTCAGGTAGTTCAAGGTCTCGACCAAGAAGCCGCCCGTGCCGCAGGACGAGTCCAGGACACGCTCGCTCTCTTTGGGGGCCAGCATCTTGACCACCAGGCTGATGGCGCCACGCGGCGTGAAGTATTGGCCCCGATCTCCGCGCAAATTGGTGCCGACGATCTCTTGGTAGGCCGTACCCTTGGCATCCACATCGGTGCGACCAAAGTCGTAACGAGCCAGCTCGGAAACGATAAAAGCCAAGGCCCGGTCGGACAAGGTGATCTCTTCGTTGCCCTTGAAAAGACTGCTGTACTTCTTCTTTACCGCCTCAAAAAGCGGCTTGATGCGCAGGCGGATTTGCTCGCGCCCAGTTGGCTCAAACGGCTCAAACGGCCCCACCCAAAAGCGACGTGCATCGTTGGGCTGCTGTTCGTCATACATTTTGCAGAAGATGAGGTACAGGAACTGCCAGAAGGCAGCGTCCTTGGGCATGCCTTCGTTGCCGTGGATGTAGTTGTGGCAGCGACGGAAGGCTGTGCGCAGCATGACCGGATCGGCGCGGCGCAAGCGCCCCATGGAGCGGCCTTCGACGCTGAAGGTATCGTCACCCAAGGGCCAATCGCCTATGGGCTTGAACTTGGTGTCGAAACGGGTGACTTCCTTCTTGAAGAAGAAGAACTCCAGGCCGTTGGTCCACAGGCCGTAGTCGCAGCAGTCGACTTCTGCCATCACGGTTTCCAGCAGCTCAAACTCTTTGCGCGCCTCTTCCGGGTCGCGCATGCGATAGGCGCCCTTGGTGCCGAGCTTGGGTTCTTTTTCGACCGCCACGGCACGGTAGAGGTTGTCTATCGTGTGCGCTTGGCCGGGCTTGAAGATGGCGATGTCGAGCTTGCGGTTCTTGCCCAGTACCTTGAGCTTGAAGTCAGGCTCCATGTCTTCGGCAGCAATGCCGTACTCATGGATGATGGCGCGGGCGATGCGCTGGCGGACTTGTTCCTTGTCGCTGTCCTTCACCGGTTTGCCGGTGATGTAGTCAAAGACCTTGCCCTCTTCGAGTGCGCACTCAGGCGCTTGGGCTGCTTGATCAAGGTCACTCATATCATTGTTGTCCTGTGCGGAGCGCTGCTTAGGCATTGCGCGGCTCCTTGTCATCAAAGTCATCACTGCTGGCAGCGGCACCGCCCTCTCGCACCCAGGCGTCCACGTCTTCCTTCTTGAACTTCCAGAAGCGTCCGACCTTGTGCCCCGGCATGCCCTTCGAGGTCACCCAGGTGTAGATGGTGTCTTTGGCCACACCAAGGTAATCGGCGATTTCATCGACAGAGAGCCAGCGGTCGTCCATGTCTGCACCCAAACAGAAATGCGCCGCCGGAATGGCGGCAATTGAACACAGTTTACGCCACCTTCAGTCAGTCCATTAGGGTTTAACCGGCTTTAGCTGGGTTCATCCTTGTCAGGCTCATTTGAGCTGGGATCAAGCACGCTCAAACCATGCTTGGCTTGCCGTGCTCCAATGTCACCTTGAGCTGGCATTCCAGAATTTCTGCCACTCTCAGAAGAACTCCGAGAGATGGGTTCGCCACCCCGCGCTCGAGCTGGGAGACGTAACTGCGATCAACGTCTGCAGCAAGGGCGAGCGCCTCCTGCGACAAGCCGACTACCTTGCGGGCCACTCGGATGCCATTTCCCAAGTCTCGCTGAAGGATTTTGAACGCAGTTTCATCCACGGATGAAGCATGCGTTGACTGGGACAGCCAATCCACGGAATATAATAGTCATTATGCATGGCGTGGAAGGTGTTGATGATGAGAAAGATCTTGATTCTGGCTGCGTTGTCCCTATCCACCGTCAGCGCCCAGGCGAGTCTCTACACATCCGATTTTGGGCAATTGCTAACGGGCTACACGCCTAACGACGATCTGCACTACACCGCACCCTTGCCCTTTGGGCTCGACTTGTTTGGCGAGACCTTTCATTCGATGCTCGTGTACAACGATGGCTTCGTCAGCTTTCCCGGCGTCGCATCCACCAAGAGCATCGGCGTCTACTGGAGCGATCTCTATAGCCGTGGCGATCCGCTGGGTGCAATCGCCTCCAGCACGGGAGGATCCGGGGTCTATTTTCGGCAAGTGGATGCCGATCAAGTTGTCGTGACCTGGGATCGACTCGGCTATTCCCTAAACAACTACACGGGGCGTGCCCAGTTTCAGTTGGTGCTCAACAACCCAAGCTCTGCGCGCGCTGCCGCGGACGGGGATGTGGGCTTTTACTATGGTGACGTTACCGCGGGAAACTCGACCAAAAGTGTTTACGTGGGCATCCGTGACGGCCTGCCATCCGTTAATAGTCTGGGAGAAATTTCGCTTTTCTCGGGAGGCGCTGCGACAGTAGCCAGTGAAGTCTCGGGGCAGTCTTTCCACTTCAACCTAGACGGAAGCACGCCTTCGGGGGGCACGACGGTTCCGGAGCCGACAAGCATGGTGCTAACTGGACTTGGTTTGGCGGGACTGGGCTTCATGCGCCGCCGCAGGCCTTGAACCTGATCGAGGCCGCGGGATCTGATCGACTTGGGGATCGCCATCGATGTCCCGCACGATCATGGCGGCGCCATCAACGCGTCTGAACTGCTCATTCTGGTTGAATGTGCAGGGATTTTTCGCAGGAAGTAGTAGCAGTGCTTCTCAACATCAGGGGGCACCGAGTCCCCTGAACAGGTGATGGCTCTCGCAAACAGCCATCGGTATCTGTAGGTGACTGCGGCGCCCCCTCATTCTGGCATTGAAGGTTTATTTGAGCTTCTCTTTGCGCTTGAAGGCCAAGTGCTCTTCAATTGCGTCCAGCAGACTGATGCCGCTGACCATGCATAGCCCGACCAGCCCCCAGGCAGCAACCTCCCCCATACTCAGCCAGAAGTACCCGCTGAGCAGCGTCGAGAGCGCGGCCACGATGATGCGTGGCACTGGCTGGGGCACCCAGGACAGCACCGCAGAGGCCAGCGAGCTCATCAGCAGGATGTAAGCGATGCCGCCAACGTGACTACCGGTCCGGTAGAAGTCCATGTCTCCCATGGAGAACTCCGTCCAGGGCATGAACCACAACAGCATGCCGGCGATACCCAAGAGTGTTCCAACGACGCGTTTGTCCATTTGAGGTGTCTCCTTCCTGGGCTTACTTGCCGGCACTCTCGGCCTGATTCACAAACACCCCTTTGAAATCCTCCGGGATGTAGCTGTCGACCACCGTCACCCTCCCCCCAACCGACTCGGCCGCAACGCGGACGTTATTCATCGTCCGCGGAATGAACTGGCTCGAGTCGCCGATGAGCGAGCGTCCGACCGCAGCGCTGATCCCCTGCGGGGTCAAGCCGCTGCTCGCCCGCACGAAGGTCGCGTGAATGTCGATGTGGTAGCCGTCCTTGTAGGGCAGGACGCACAGGAAGAAGGTCGTCTGCTCGCCGTACTGCGCCATGCTGGTGTTTTCGGTGGAGACCGTCATCAGCGCGTTCTTGCACACCGGGACGCGGATGTTCTGGGCCTGGGACGCCAGTAGCGCTCCCATCTTCGAATTCGCAAACGGATCCTGGAGTTCAAAGCGCCCCGGCGTGGCCGGCAGCTCCGCGGGGGGAATCTCACGATTCACCCGCAGCTTGCTGGCACTCTTCTGCACGCCGTCGAGCACGGCCTTCAGAAACAGATTCCGGTCGAGCGTGGCGGGTTTGACGTCGTAAATCACGAAGGTCGATTCGGTGTGAACCGAGGGCTTCATCGAGGCACAGCCGGTCAGCGCAAGGCAGAGCGCCAGTGCAGCAGTCATCTTGTACATGGTTTGATCCTTATTGATATTCAATGTGTGGGCCGTCGTGTGAGCGAACTTCGTCGCAGTCAAAAGCCACGGCGGCCCGAGTTGGGTGGGTCTTATGACCACAGAGCTAAGGATTCCTTAGTATGCCATAGGCGTCCTTCCTAAGAATCTCTTAGTCCTCACGCGCGGAGGACGGGGATGGAAGAGAAGTCAGTATTTGCCAGGCGACTACGGGCAGCCCGGGAGGCGAGAGGCGTATCGCAAAAGCAGCTCGGCATCCTGGCCGGGATTGACCAGTTCGTTGCCAGTGCGCGGATTAACCAGTACGAGCGGGGCAAGCATGTGCCGGACGTGCAGACGGCGCAGCGGCTGGCCGCAGAACTGAGTGTTCCGGTCTCCTGCTTGTACGAGCCGGATGACGACCTGGCGGAACTGATCCGGCTCTTGGGAGGGTGCTCCCGGGACCAGCTCCGCCAGTTGATCACCCAGCTCGAGACCCTCCAAAGCGCCTGAGCCTGGCTACACGCCGTCTATGTCGGCCCCGACTCCCGTTGTCGGTACAGCGCCTCGATGTGCGCCCGGCACCGCGCATGCATCCGCTGGATCGCACCCAGGACACTGAGCGGTGCGCGGCGCATCGCCCCGGTCCGCTCCGCGTGGCCCGCGTCGGTCAGTGCCCCCTGTACCCACAGGGCGTCCAGCAGCTGGATGGCGAGATCGGCGCGGAGGAAGAGGTCCGCGTAAGCGCTCGCCAGGGGCGTGCGGATATCGGCGCTCAAAAGCTCGACCCGGCCAGATTCGCCCACCTGCAGGCCGGCGGCGTCGAGCTGGGTCCGCGTCCAGTCGATCATCTTCTCGACCTTGTGGCCCTGCTGCGCGATGCAGTCCTTCAGATGTTCCAATTCCTCCAGGGGGTAGGCATCCCGCAGGACGTTGGGCGCATAGACGCACACCGCGTACAGGCGGCGACTGGCCTCTTCAAAGTTCCATTTCCAGACGCCGATCAGGCGCGGATTGGCGAGGTCGACAGTTCGGGTGATGCAGGTGCCACGCAGGGTCCGAGTTTGAGGACGAGCGCGGTCATCATGTTGATCCATGAGAATCTCCAAGCAATTACGAAGGGTGGAATGACGGGACGTCCGCTGTCCGGAACAGCATAGCGAAACGTCTCGATTTCCTAAGCGAGCTGCGGGCGCCGCCGCGGGTGGGTCGGGGCTGCGCAGCCAACCTCACTCCCGCACGACGTAAGGCCGTCCGCCCAGGTGGCGGTGATAGGCACCGAAGCCCCCGTCCCGCGCGGCGTGGCGGCTGACGAGATCGGCCTGGCCCGAGAGGCGGTCCACCGTCGACAGGATGTGGGCGTCCAGGCTCAGGGGCTCCCGCAGCCCCAGCCAGTCGGGCGCCCCCTTGGCGGCGGTGATGGCATGAAGAAGTGCGAGGTAATGGGCCTCGGGCACGATCACCCGGTGCTGGGCCCGGGCTGCGGCGATCCACTCGAGAATCGTATGCTTGTGGCCCAGCAGCGCCCCGCGCTCCGTCATCTCGTAGCGGCACCGCACCGGATTGAACTTGTACTCCTCGGCCTTACCCGCGTCGTGGAGCAGGCTCGCCGCGATCAGCACAGGCAGATGCACCTCCGCGTGATGGCTGCCGAGGGTACGGGCCCGCTCGGCAACTTCCAGCGCATGGCGAAAGTTGCCGTTACGGCCGTTGTGATGCCCCTGGAGCGAACTCGGCCCCTCGAGATAACGCTGGAAGCGCCGCGGCTCCCAGAACACCGCGTTGAAAAGGTGCTGCAGCGGACGGCTCAGGCTTTCCCAGAAGCGCGCTGCCCGCGCGACGAGCTCCCGATCCCGGACCCAGGCGTGGGGCACCGTGTCGAAGGGATTCAAGCTCGCCTCGGGCCGTTCGAGCTTCACCAGCCGAGCGATCCGGATCGCCCCCAGGGTGCTGGTCGGCCGACCCAGCCAGCGGATCGACACGAGGCTGCCGACCGTCAGGCGGCTATCCGGATGCCGGCATAGCCATTCCACCCGCAGTACCGCCCGCTCGTGGAAGACGACCGCCACGTTGAGCAGGTTGCGCGCGTCGAAGGGTAGGCGCTCGATCGACTGGATTCGGAAGACCGGCGGCAGGCGATCGATGACGTGGTCCGGCTGCGGCAGCTGGTTCAGGGAAAACACAGTTTTGCGGGCATCAGACATGGCGGGTCTCCTCGACGGGATTCACGGGCAAGGGGGTGTCGGCAATCGACTGGGTGATCAGGCGCTCGAAGGCCGAACCATCCCGGCGAGTCAGGTTGGGGACGTAGCGGGAATAGACCCGGAACAGCATCTCGGTCGTCGTGTGGCCGAGCTGCCGCGCGATCCACTCCGGCGCCTCGCCGGCGGCGAGCCACAGGGTGGCCGCCGTGTGCCGGCACTGGTAGGGGCGTCGCTTCTTGAGGCCCAGATGACGTAGCAGCGGATACCAGACCCGGTTGGTCACGTTCTTGTGATCCAGCGGCTTGTGCAGGCGGTTACAGAAGACAAAGTCCGAGTGCTTCCCCGTCGCCGCGTGCTGACGCTTCAGGGCGTCGAACACAAGCTGGCTCATCTGGATGTCCCGCTGAGAGCCGTCGGTCTTGGTGTACTCCTCGTCACCGAGGACGACCGTCTCGCGGACCAGAATCAGTCGGCGCTCGAAATCGATGTACTTCCACTTGAGGCCGTCCACCTCTCCGGTGCGCATGCCGGTGAAGAAGCGCACGGTGAAGTAGTCGCGGAAATCCTCGCGCACGGTGGAGAGGATGGACTTCACCTCTTCGAGGGAGAAGGGATCCACATCGGTCCGCTTGATGCGAAGCTGTTTGATGTTCTGGTAAGGCGTGGGAAAATTGAAGCGGTCGGCCGCTTCGTTGAGGATTTGCCTGAGTGGGTTCAGCATCTTGTTGATCCGTGCAGCAGACAGTTTGGTTTCCTTGCCCCGCGCGGTTACTTTGCCGAGTTCGGCGCGGTAGGCAAGTACGTCAGCCTTGGTGATCTGGCCGACCGCCATCTCCCCAAAGCGGGAAATCAGGCTGTCGAGTTCCCTGCGGATGGTGATCCGATGGGACTTGCGCCACTCCACTTCCTTCTCCAGGTACCAGGTCTCAGCGAAGTCCTTGAAGAGGGGCGTCGGGGCTACCGGTGGTGTGTCCGGTGCGGTGATGGGCACCGCAACGCTGACCGCCGGAACAGCATCGAAGCGGGCCGCGTTCTTGCTGGCCGGGAAGTACTTCCTGTAGTCGAAGATGCCGGCGGTGATGTCGGCTTCGATCATCTTCATCACCTTCTCCATCTTCTTCTTGTTGGCAGCGGTGTCCGGAAGTGTTGTGTATTCACGGCAGCGGGCACCTTCGACGCGGAAGTCAAAGAACAGCGCGCCTGTCTGACCGTGCGTGCGAATGCTACCCATGGCACACACCTCCGTTTGCCATCGGAATAGCGAAGTGGGTTGCCGCCGACTTCAAGCCCATGTCCCGCTTGATGTGTTCCCAGATGTACAGAATCTTGCGTCCCCCGAATGGACGGATGTAGTGGGTTCCTTCAATCAATACGCTGTCCTTCAGACGTTCGCGAATTGTCCGGGGGTCGTACTTGATGCGCTCCGACAACTCGTCCGTGGTGAGGTAGGTCAGTTCCATGATGCTCTCCTTGGTTATCGGTGGTTGCGTTTTGCGATCACCTGATAACAAATTTAATCACATCTATGCGTAACGTCAACTACGAACGATAATATTTTTAATCATCCGCAACAAAACACACTCAGGTGCTAGTCATGATCAGGTTTAGGCTCAAGGAGCTAATTGCAGAAAAGGAGTTTCGTGAGCGCCGCGTGATCACGATGACGGAGGTTGCCGCACAGACTGGGATCAATCGGATGACCCTGTCGAAGATTGCTAACCACCCCGGCTACAGCACCGTGACGGACAACCTTGACCGTCTGTGCGATTACTTTGCGTGTCGACTGGAGCAACTCGCTGAACACCTTCCGAATGAAGGTAAGCCAACGGGTGATGGGGGAGAGTAGTGCGGAGCAGGAGCGTATCCGAAGCCTGTTATAGCCTGGGCCAGGAGAGCAGGGGGCAAATCATCCCCTTGCTAAGCGGGACGAAAAAACCGTGGGCCAGAGGTGGGCTAAATTTGGGCCAAGAATGGGCCAAAAACAAAAATGGGCTGGATCTTTCGATCCAACCCATTGAATTTGTGGCGCGCCCGAAACGATTCGAACGTTCGACCCCTGCCTTCGGAGGGCAGTACTCTATCCAGCTGAGCTACGGGCGCCTTGCGGAAACAATGCTGCGCATTCTCATGCGAGGCGCGCAGCATAGCGTGAAACGACGGCAAAGTCCATGCTTTGCCTGACAGAAGGTGAATGGCCCCGCTATAATCAATGCTTTACTAAATTTGCCAGTACTCGAGGAATTCAGCATGTCGGATCTTGGTCGTTCTGCCCCTGTTCGTTCCTATGCGCGGATTGCGCTTTCCATCGGTGTTGCGGCGCTTGCTACCCAGCTCGTGGGCTGTGGCAAGAAGGCTGCCGTCGATGAAGAACTGGCTGCCAAGCTGGTTCAGCCGGTCGCCAAGATCGAGCTGGCCGCCGCGCCGGCCGCAGCTCCGGGCAGCCGCAAGGGTGAGGACATCTTCAAGGCCGTTTGCGCTGCGTGTCACGAGAGTGGTGCAGCGGGTGCGCCGAAGGCTGGCGACAAGGCTGCCTGGGGCCCGCGTATCGCCCAGGGTTTCGAGGGTCTGGTGAAATCCGCCGCCGCCGGCAAGAACGCCATGCCCCCGCGTGGTGGCGCGGCCGATCTGACCGACGACGAACTGAAGCGCGCCGTGGCCTTCCTGGCCAACAAGGCGGGTGCCAGCTTCAAGGCTCCGGAATAAATTCGCTGGCCGGCTTTTGCCTTGCGGGGCAAAAGCCGGAGCAGAAATGGAAAAGGCGCAGACCGGTGGTCTGCGCCTTTTCTTTATGGGTCCCCCGCGCGTGCCGTCAGGCCTTCATCCTGAACCGGAGTTCAGGGGGGCCGCATTCCTTCCGTATCAGGCACGTTCGACGAGGAGCGCGCACACCAACGGTTTCTATGGGCAGCGACCCATGTCACGAAGACATTGGTTCAAGGAGTTTTAAGCCTTGACCAACACCGCAGGGGATTTATCAAACTCTTTCAGGTGGCCCGGATCTACCGTACTCAGAACAGGTTTTCCTGTTCGGCGAGGGCTGTATCGAGGCGACCGTTTATGTGCTCGATTCTACGCTTGAGCGTCGGGATGTCAAACCCGCCGGCGCGTTGATGTTGCAGAAATTCGTGGCTGATATTCAGGGCCGTCATGACGGCGAGGCGTTCGCCGGATGAGTTGGTCTTGGTGGCCAGGTCCCGCATCTTGCCGTCCAGATAGGCTACGGCGGCCAGCAGGCCTTCCTTTTCTTCCGGTTTGCAGGCTACGCGGTATTCGCGTCCCAGCAGCTTGATGTCCAGCTGTTCCATGTCAGGCCTCAGGGATGCGGGCGAGAAGATCCTCGAGACGGCTACCGACCTGGCCCAGCTTGGCGTTGAGTTCCTGGTTGGCACTTTCGAGGCTGGCG
Organism: Pseudomonadota bacterium; assembly: GCA_018241665.1. Taxonomy (GTDB): domain Bacteria; phylum Pseudomonadota; class Gammaproteobacteria; order Burkholderiales; family Rhodocyclaceae; genus Zoogloea. Next base: position 436,149 of record JAFEDK010000019.1, on the reverse strand, counting down.
ACCCGTTCCCGCAGGCGTTGGTTTTCAGTCCGAGCAGCCGTGCAATGGCTGATCAGTTGTTCGAGTTTCTGTTCGAGAGAAGCGAGTTCGGCGTCCATGCGGCGAATGTTAGAGAGGGGCGGGGATGGGGTCAAGCAAGCGCCACCGGCGATGACGGACGCAAGGCACGGGCTGCGGCGCCATCGCCGAAGCAGGCGGCGAGGCGGTCCAGATGGAGGTGTTTTTCCATGCTGTCGGCGAGGCGGTCGAGGTCGGCTTGGCGGCGGGCCGCGAGGTCGACGCGCGCCGCGTCGCTGACGCCGGCCCAGGCCAGCAGTGCGGCGAGGGCGTCCGGGTGGTCGAACAGGCCATGCAGATAGGTGCCGAGGATCTGCCCGTCGTCCGACTGCACGCCGTCGGGACGGCCGTCGGCCAGATGGGCGGCGGGGCGTTCAAGGGCCGCGCCGCGGGTGACGCCCATGTGGATCTCGTAGCCCTGGACCTTCGGCGCGCCGGGCAGCGCCAGCGTGCCGCTGACATTGATCAGCTGCTTTTCGGCCTCCAGCGTGGTTTCCACGTCGAGCAGGCCGAGGCCGGGCAGGCTGGCCGGAGCGCCTTCGAGGCCCTGCGGATCATGGAGCTGGCGGCCGAGCATCTGGTAGCCGCCGCAGATCGCCACCAGCTTGCCGCCGTAGCGCAGGTGGCGGCGGAGCGCCGCCTCCCAGCCCTGGGCGCGCAGCCAGGCCAGATCGGCCTGCACGGACTTGGAGCCGGGCAGCACGATCAGGTCGGCCGGCGGAATGGGCTGGCCGGGGCCGACCCAGCTGAAATCCACCTGCGGGTGCAGGCGCAAGGCGTCCAGGTCGGTATGGTTGGAGATGCGCGGATAGACCGGTGCGACCACGCGCAGGCGGGCTTCGCCCTTCTCGGCGCGGGCGTCAGCCAGCGCATCCTCGGCGTCGAGGAAGAGGCCGTGCAGGTAGGGCAGCACGCCCAGCACGGGCCGGCCGGTGCGTTCTTCCAGCCAGTCGAGGCCGGACTGCAGCAGGCCGATGTCCCCGCGGAAGCGGTTGATCACGAAGCCCTTCACGCGGGCCTGCTCGCTGGGCGACAGCAGGTCGAGGGTGCCGACCAGGTGGGCGAAGACGCCGCCACGGTCGATGTCGGCGACGAGGATCACCGGGCAGTCCACCTCTTCAGCGAAGCCCATGTTGGCGATGTCCCGGTCGCGCAGGTTGATTTCCGCCGGGCTGCCGGCGCCTTCGACGAGCACAGCCTCGTACTTGTCCGTCAGGCGGCCGTAGCTTTCCAGCACCGCGGCCATTGCCCGAGGCTTGTACTCGTGGTAGTCGCGGGCCGACAGGTTGGCCACTGCGCGGCCGTGGATGATGACCTGGGCGCCGATGTCGGTGGAGGGCTTGAGCAGCACCGGGTTCATGTCGGTGTGGGGTTCCAGGCCGGCGGCCACTGCCTGCAGGGCCTGGGCACGGCCGATTTCGCCGCCATCCACCGTCACCGCCGAGTTGAGGGCCATGTTCTGCGGCTTGAACGGCGCCACCCGCACGCCGCGCCGCCACAGCAGGCGGGCGAGGCCGGCGACCAGGGTACTTTTGCCCGCGTCGGACGTGGTGCCCTGAACCATCAGGGTGTTGGCGTGGCGCATGACTTACAATCTCGGGTGCAGAAAGCCTTCGATTATCCCATGTCCGCTGTATACCTCCTCGCCCTGCTGCCGATCGCCGTTCCGATGGCCCTCGGTCTGCTGCTCGATCACCTGCTCGGCGAGCCACGCCGCTACCACCCGCTGGTCGGCTTCGGCCGCTACGCGGCGGCCGTCGAGCGCCTGTTCCGCCGCATCGGCGTCATCAACCGGGCCGTCGGCCTGCTCGCCTGGAGCGTGGCGGTGTTGCCGTGGGTTGCGCTGGCCGGCTCGCTGCGGGAGGGGCATTTCTGGTTCGGCATGCTGCTCGACGTGGTGCTGCTGTACGCGGCGATCGGTGGCCGCAGCCTGGCCGAACATGCGCGGGCTGTGGCCACCCCTCTGGCGGCTGGTGATCTGGCCGGTGCGCGCGGCCGCCTGTCGTGGATCGTGTCCCGCGACACGGCCGAGCTGGACGAGTCCGGCGTGGCCAAGGCCACCGTCGAATCGGTGCTGGAGAACGGCAACGATGCGATCTTCGGCGCGCTGTTCTGGTTTGCGCTGCTGGGTGGGCCGGGAGCGCTGATGTTCCGCCTCGCCAACACGCTGGACGCGATGTGGGGCTACCGCACGGAGCGTTACCTGCGCTTCGGCTGGGCGGCGGCGCGCATCGACGACGTGCTCAATTTCATCCCGGCGCGGCTGACCGCGCTGAGCTACGCGCTGCTCGGCCACACGGCGACCGCGCTGCGCTGCTGGCGCACCCAGGCGCCGACCTGGGACAGCCCCAATGCTGGCCCGGTGATGGCTTCCGGCGCCGGCGCGCTGGACCTCTCCCTCGGCGGTCCGGCGATCTACCACGGCCACCTGGAGACCCGTCCGTCCCTGGGCGCCGGTCGTCCGGCGGCCGCGGCGGACATCGACAAGGCGCTGGCCCTGGTGCAGAACAGCGTGTGGCTGTGGTTGCTGGGCGTCGCCATCGTCAGCGTGTGCATCCATGCTTGAGCACGGCGGTCGCCTGCGTAGCGCGGCGCAGCGCTACGGCATTCCGCTGGGCGAATGGGTCGATCTGTCCACCGGCATCAATCCCCGGGCCTATCCGGTGCCGGCGCTGGCGCCAGAGGTCTGGCAACGTCTGCCGGAGGACGACGACGGTCTGGAGGCCGCTGCCGCAGCCTATTACGGCAGCCCGGAACTGCTGCCGGTGGCCGGCTCGCAGGCGGCGATCCAGGTGCTGCCGGCGTGCTTTCCGCCCGGCCGCGTGGTCACGCTGGCGCCGACTTACGCGGAGCATCCCCACGCGTGGCGCGGCCACGCGCTGCAGGCATTGCCGGCCGAGCGCATCGATGCCGCAGTGCGCGACGCCGACACGCTGCTGCTGGTACAGCCCAACAATCCGGACGGCCAGCGTTTCTTGCGCCGGCAACTGCTGGCCTGGCGGGAAGACCTGGCGAGCCGTGGCGGGCGCCTGATCGTGGATGAGGCCTTCATCGATGCCGATCCAGCCGACAGCCTGGTGCCGCTGGTGGGGAGTCCCGGCCTGGTGGTGTTGCGCTCGGTGGGCAAATTCTTCGGCCTGGCCGGGGCGCGGGTCGGTTTCGTGTTTGCCGAGGCGGCGCTGCGCGTGCAACTGGCCGAGCGGCTCGGGCCGTGGGCGGTATCCGGCCCGGCGCGGGCGGTGACTGCCGCGGCGCTGGCCGACCGGGCCTGGCAGCACGCGACGCGGGAGAGCCTGACGGCCGACAGCCGCCGGCTCGCTGATTTGCTGGATCGCCACGGTCTTGCCGGTGGTGCTGGTACGGCATTGTTCCAATGGCGGCCGACGTCCCGTGCGGCCGACATTCACGCCCGCCTTGCGGAGCAGGGCATCCTGACCCGTCTATTCGAAACCCCGTCCGGTCTGCGCTTCGGCCTGCCAGGCGACGAGACCGAGTGGTCGCGCCTGGCGGCGGCGCTCGGCCGACTGTAACGACCTTTACTGAAAGATTTCTGAATGCGTGGGCTTCTTCTCGGCTTGTTGCTCGTTTCCGGTTTCGCCCGGGCTTCCATCGATGTCACCGACGATCAGGGCCAGACCCTCCGTCTTGCCCAGCCGGCCCGGCGGATCGTCAGCCTGGCACCCCATGTGACCGAGCTGCTGTTCGCCGCCGGTGCCGGCGACCGGGTGGTCGGTGCGGTGCAGTACAGCGACTACCCGCAGGCGGCGGGCAAGATCCCGCGGGTTGGCAGCTATACGGCGCCGGACATGGAAAAGGTCGCCGCCCTCAAGCCCGACCTGGTGGTCGCCTGGAAGAGCGGCAACCGGGACGCCCATCTGGACAAGCTGAAAGCCCTTGGTGTTCCGGTCTTCATCAACGAGCCGCGGCGTATCGAGGACGTAGCCCGCAGCCTGTCCCAGCTCGGTCGCCTGGCTGGCAGCGAGGCCGTGGCGGATGCTGCCGCACAGGCCTTCCGCAACCGCCATGCGGCGCTGGCGGCCAGGTACTCCGGGCGACCGAAGCTGCGGGTCTTCTACGAGATCTGGAACCGGCCGCTGATGACCATTAACGGCGAGCACCTCATTTCCGACGTGATCCGCCTGTGCGGCGGCGACAATGTATTCGCCAAGCTGCCGGTGCTGGCGCCGACCATCGACGTGGAGGCGGTGTTGGCGGCTGCGCCGGATGTCCTCGTTGCCAGCGGGATGGGCGAGAGCCGGCCGGAGTGGCTGGACGACTGGCGTAAATGGACCAAGCTGCCGGCGGTGGCCCGGGGCAATCTGTTCTTCATTCCGCCGGACCAGATCCAGCGTCACACGCCGCGCATCCTCGACGGGGCCGAGCGCCTGTGCGGCCAGCTCGAAGAAGCCCGCGCCAAGCGATGAAAGGCCGTTTCCTGCTGGGCCTGGTGCTGGCGGCGGCGCTGCGGATGGCCGATGCCGGCCCGCTGCCCGGCGAGGTCGTCACCCGCATCGGCCAGGTGGCCGCCGTTCCCGCCGATCAGCGCAAGGTGCCGGGCTATGCCGGCGCATGGCGCCAGGCGGCGGCCCAGGACAAGGTCGTGGAACGCATCGAGGAACTGGAAGGCCGGCGCAGCAAGGCCTGCAGGGACATGATCGTCTTCGATACGGTGCAGGCCGCGCCGGACCTCATCGAGACCCGCCCGTACCGCGTGCACCACGCTCTCGAGCGCTGGTCGGTGCAGGCCTGCGGCGTGGTACGCCACTACGACGTGTGGTACAGCTTCGAGGCCAGCCGTTCCCAGCTGAAGGTCAGCGAGAGCAGTGCCACCGATTTCCAGGCCGAGCTCGACCCCCCGCTGCGCCGCCTGCAGGAACTGGCGGCGGTCCGTAGCACCGAGGAGGCTGCCGGGCAGGTGCGCTGGCTCAACCTGCCGTTGCCGCCGGACAGTGTGCCGGCCGCCAACAGTGCCGGCGCACGGGGCTGGAATGCGGATTTCGTGCCCCTCGGCGACAGTCCGCGGGAATGGACGCAGCTGATCGGCGTGCAGGGCCTGCCGCGGGTGAACAGCCGGGGCCAGGCGCGGGCCCTGCTTGAAGGCATGCAACGGGCACGCGAGTCCCGCTGCGGCTTGCCGGCTGGTCCGGTGGAGGCTCTGCCCGGCGACGAGGCCAGCGGCGAGATCGCGCAGACCTACCTGGTCTGCCCCCGGGTGCCGGACACCAACTACGCCGAGATGGCGGTCGTGAAGGCCATCGAGGGGCCGGACTACCTGTATGTGGTCCAGCGCGCCTGGCGCCTGCCAGCGGGCGACACCGAGCAGCTGAAGGTCGACAGTGCGGCCCCGCGGGCGGCGGCGGAAGCCTTCCTGGCCCAGGTCCGGCTATGCAACCCGGCCGGTGACCGCCAGCCTTGTCCGACCCCTTATCCCCGATAACGCGAAACCATGTCCCGTCTGCCCCAACGCATCGTCTGCCTGTCTACCGAAACCGTCGAGGTGCTCTACCTGCTCGGCGAGGAGGCGCGCATCGCCGGCATCTCCGGCTTCACCACCCATCCGCCGCGGGCGCGCAAGGAGAAGCCCAAGGTCAGTGGCTTCAGCAGTGCCAAGATCGAGCGCATCCTGGCCGTCGAGCCGGACCTGGTACTGGCTTTCTCCGATCTGCAGGGCGATATCGCGCGGGATCTGGTGAAGGCCGGGGTGGCGGTGCATGTCTTCAACCACCGCAGCGTGGATGGCATCCTCGCCATGGTGGAGACCGTCGGCCGGTTGGTCGGCGCCGAGCAGAAGGCGCTGGCACTGGTGGCCGAGCTGGAGGCGACGATTTCAGAGGTACGTGCCCGTGGTGAAGCTCGCGCGGTGAGTCTGGGGCGGAGGCCGAAGGTTTATTTCGAGGAGTGGAACGAGCCGCTGATCACCGGCATCCGCTGGGTGTCCGAGATGATCGGCATCGCCGGCGGCGAAGACTGTTTCGGCGAGCTGTCGGTGCATCCCAATGCGAAGCAGCGGATCCTCGCCGATGCGGCGCTGGTCATCCCACGGGCGCCGGAGGTGATCATCGGCTCCTGGTGCGGCAAGCATTTCCAGCCGGGCCACGTCACGTCGCGACCGGGCTGGGACGCGCTCCCGGCGGTGCGCGACGGGCGAGTCTTCGAGATCAAGTCGGCGATCCTGCTGGCACCGGGACCGGCCGCAATCCGCGAAGGACTGCCGGCGGTCGCGGCCTGCCTGGATCAGTTGGCAGAGGGCTGATGTCCTGCCACAGGGGCCATCCTGTGGCGGCGAATTCATTCGCCCAACTCCACTGGGGTAGGTGTCGTGCTCGAAGGAAGTCCGCGGGCGAATGAATTCGCCCCCACGGAATCGCTCCCCCCGGTCTCCCGTAGGGGCGAATTCATTCGCCCATCCCATCGCTGTCAGGGCGGGAGGAGCCTCAGCGCCGGATGCCCACCACCTTCTGGTACAGCCCGCCGAAACAGGTTTCCTTGCGCCATTCGAAGTCGGCGCATTCCGGCACCAGGCTGTCGATCGAGTCGGCCAGCAGGGAGTTGGCGAAGGGTTCCAGGTAGCGGAACACCAGTGCCATGATCGGCCCCATCGGGTGCCACCAGCGCGGCTGGTGGTAGTCCACGAAGACGATCTTGCCACCCGGTTCGACCGCCGCCAGCAGGTTGGCGACGATGCGCCGGCGCGCGTGGGGCGGGACTTCGTGGAGCAGGAAGAAGCAACAGGCGGCGTCGAAGGTGGCGCCCACCGGCTCGGTGAGGTCGGCGACCTGGGCGTGGGCGTGGGGCCAGGGAGCGAGCTTGCGCCGGGTGTTGGCGATCTGGATCGGCGCCACGTCGAGCACCGTCAGCTGGCCTTCGTCACCGAGCTGGCGGGCCAGGCGCGGCGAAAAATCGCCATACACCGCCGCTGCCTGCAGCACCCGCTGGCCGGGGCTGAATTCCCGCACGGCGCTGTCCATCAGGCGGCTGGCGTTGCCCCACAGGATCGCCGATACCACCACCGGCCGGTCCAGCCAGGGCACGGTGCGGTGGTCGAGATAGGCCCAGGTATAGGTTTCGCGGAGATAGTCGGGCAGCTCGCTGGCCGCCGCTGGGGAAGGATCGCGCATGGCTTGGTGTTGTTGGCTGTCGTTGTTCGGCGGGTTGTAATGGGTGATCCGGCGCAAAGCCGCACCACGCTTGCCTTCTAGGGGCATGATACGGCGGCGGCACGAATTCGTGCCCCTTGCGATGTGATTTTTTCCATGCGGACAGGCTGATGACCGCATCCTTTATGGCCATTTATTCACCATGCGCTTCCCTCATCCGCTTGTCGAAGGCCGTCTCGTACGGCGTTATCAGCGTTTCCTGGCCGATGTCGAAACCGATGCCGGGCTGGTGACCGCCCACTGCCCTAATACCGGCTCGATGCTCGGCTGCAAGACGCCGGGCAGCAGGGTGTGGCTGTCGCCGGCGGACAATCCGGCGCGCAAGCTCAAATGGACCTGGGAACTGGTGGAGGTGGCGCCGGGCTGCGTGGTCGGCGTGCATACCGGGCGCAGCAACGGCCTGGTGCGGGAGGCGATCGAGGCCGGCGTGCTGCCGGAGCTGGCCGGCTATGGAACGATCCGCCCGGAGGTGAAGTATGGCGAGGGCAGCCGTATCGATCTTTTGCTGCAGGAGAGCGGCCGGCCCGCCTGCTACGTGGAGGTCAAGAACGTCACCGCCGCGGTGGATGGGCGCGTGGCTTTCTTCCCGGATGCGGTGACGACGCGCGGCACCAAGCATCTGCGCGAGATGAGCGCGATGGTGGCGGGCGGCCACCGGGCGGCGCTGGTCTTCTGCGTGCAGCGCGGTGACGTGGACGAGGTGCGACCCGCGGACCACATCGATCCGGCCTACGGGCGGGCACTCCGTGAGGCGCTGGCGCAGGGCGTCGAGGTGTTCGCGCTGGGGGGCGAGGTTACGCCGGAAGGCATTGTCCTCGGGCGGCGACTGGCGGTCGTTGTGCCAGACTGACCCCCGTCGGAGGGGCTTGGCCTATTACGGACATCCACAATAGGGCCGTCCACAATGGGGGAGGACACAATTTCGGGGCTTCGGTGAGGGATCTATTGTTCGTCTCATAGTCCTATATAACACCGGAGATTAACCGTCATGAAGAAGCCGTTCTACAAGGTTCTGTACGTGCAGGTGCTGTTCGCCATCGCCTGCGGCGTGCTGCTGGGGTACTTCGAGCCCAAGCTGGGGGTCGATCTGAAACCCCTTGGCGACGGCTTCATCAAGCTCGTCAAGATGATCATCGCGCCGGTGATCTTCTGTACCGTTGTGCACGGCATCGCCGGCATGCAGGACATGAAGAAGGTTGGTCGCGTCGGCGGCAAGGCCCTGCTGTACTTCGAGATCGTGTCCACCTTCGCGCTGCTGATCGGCCTGGTGGTGGCCAACGTGGCGACGCCGGGCGCCGGCTTCAACGCCGACGTTAAGACCCTGGACACCAAGGCCATTGCCGATTTCACGGCCAAGGCCCACGCCCAGAGCACGGTGGAGTTCATCCTCAACATTATCCCGAGCACCTTCGTCGATGCCTTCGCCAAGGGCGACATCCTGCAGGTGCTGCTGCTGGCCATCCTGTTCGGTTTCTCGCTGGCCGCGATGGGTGAGAAGGGCAAGCCGGTCTTCGACTTCGTCGAGCAGATCTCCCACGTGATGTTCGGCATCGTCAATACCGTGATGAAGCTCGCTCCGCTGGGTGCCTTTGGCGCGATGGCCTTCACGATCGGCAAGTACGGCGTGGCCTCCCTGATCCCGATGGCCAAGCTGATGGGTTCCTTCTACCTCACCTGCATCCTGTTCATCGTCATCGTGCTGGGCTCCATCGCCCGCTACACCGGCTTCAGCATCTTCAAGTTCATCCGCTACATCCGTGAAGAGCTGCTGATCGTGCTGGGCACCTCGTCCTCCGAGTCCGCCCTGCCCAAGTTGATGCAGAAGCTCGAGAAGATGGGCTGCGCCCGCTCCGTGGTTGGCCTGGTGGTGCCCACCGGCTACTCCTTCAACCTGGACGGCACCAACATCTACATGACGATGGCGGCCCTGTTCATCGCTCAGGCCACCAACACCGAGCTGACTCTGGCCCAGGAAATGACCATCCTGGTGGTGGCGATGCTGACCTCCAAGGGCGCCAGCGGCATCACCGGTGCCGGCTTCATCACCCTGGCCTCCACGCTGGCCGTGGTCCCGACCATCCCGGTGGCCGGCATGGCGCTGATCCTCGGCATCGACCGCTTCATGAGCGAAGCCCGTGCGCTGACCAACATCATCGGCAATGCCGTCGCCACCGTGGTGGTGTCCCGCTCCGAGAACGAGCTGGACATGGAGCGGATGGACAAGGCCCTTAACGGCGCGCTCGACGACGCACCGAACGGCGACAAGCCGCTGGCTGCCGCTTCCGCCTGATCCGGTTTTCTCCACAGCAAAAAAGCCAACCCCGCGGGGTTGGCTTTTTTGCGTCTGTGGGGGTGACTCGTGGGGGCGAATTCATTCGCCCTTCCGCTGCCTGTCTGCAGTCCGCGGGCGAATGAATTCGCCCCCACTTGGTGTGTGCTCAGAAGTGGTATTCGACGCGCACCATCGGGGTCTTGGCGAAGGCGCCGTCGCCGGCGGCCTTGGTGTGATCGTTGCCGAACTTGTTGCGCCAGTACTGGTATTCCAGGCCGGCCTTGAAGGTGTTCTTGGCGGCGCCGATGTGCGGGCTGACGTCGTACATCACCTGCATGTCGATGTTGGTTTCCGGCTTGGTGCCGCCGCCGAACTCGTTCTGCCCCTTGCTGGCGATGAAGTTGGCGAAGCCTTCGAAGGACAAGGGGACCGGGCCCAGATTGAAGGGGATGCCCCAGGCGGCGGTCAGCATCGGGTGGACGTCGTAGCTGTAGCGCTCGGTCTGGGTACCGGAGAACTTGCTGTAGGGGGCGTTGCTTTCCCACAGGTAGAGCAGGCTCACGTTGAGGAAACCGGGGACGTCCATCATCAGCGTCGGGCCGGCGACAACCATGCGCTTGCGGGAGTTGTAGCCGGCGTCGTTCTTGGTGTTCACGTCGAAGCCGCCAGTCAGGCCGAGACCGCGCACCGGGCCGAACTTGAAGTTCTGACCGGTGATTTTGCCGAGATCGAGCGTGTGCCGGTAGACGATGTAGATCTCCTGGGAGCCGGACTTCGAGCCCGGCGCGGCCGGGTCCTTGCTGTCGGCCATCAGCAGGTCGGCGTTGAAGAAGTTGGTGCCGTACTTGTAGCCACTGGCGTGGGTCAGATTGACGATGCTCTTGTTGATGCTGTTGCTTTCGAACGGCTCGGCGAACTTGGTGCCGTAGCGATAGCCGATGGAGGTGTCGCTCCACTCGGCGGCGCCGGCCGTGCCAGCACAGGCAGCAAGGACGGAGGCGGCGAGGATCGTCTTCTGGGAGAACTTCATGGTGGCTCCTGATTGGGTCGATTCGGGGATCTGCAGGTGGTCCGCGTGGCTAGGCACGGTGACGCCTTGGAGCCGAATCTAGCAGGAGCCCGCTATGGGCATGGCGATATCCATCATCACCGAAAGGATATAGTTGATGGTGTATATCCATTTGAAAATAAAGAATCTTTGTTGTTATGTATATGTTTTTGGAATGCACGCGGAGAGTGCGCGAACAGGCGTTTTGCACCATGCGGGGGCGTATTCTGGCGGCTTTTCCGGCGAGATTCCGGCCTGAATCCGGGGGTATTCCGTTGTGAGGATTTAAAGATAATAAAATCAATGGCTTGAAAATTGGCATGGAGATTGCGGAAACAGGCCGAGACGCACCATTCGACGTCCTCGTCCAATCATCCCCGGAGTTTCTGCCCATGCCGCACCTTTTCAGCGCATCCCGTCGCCTGCTTCTGTCCGCCGGGTTTGCCGCCCTTGCCGTGCCCCTGTTGCCCGCGTCCGCGCTTGCGGATGAGCCGGTGAAGATCAAGTTCACCCTCGACTGGCGCTTCGAAGGGCCGGCCGCGCCCTTCCTGCTCGCCAAGAGCAAGGGTTACTTTGCCGCCGAAGGCTTGGACGTGACCATCGACGCCGGCAACGGCTCGGCCGGCGCGGTGACCCGCGTAGCGACCGGCGCCTACGAGATGGGTTTTGCCGACTTCAACGCGCTGGTTGAATACGACGCGAAGACGCCGGGCTCCAAGATCCAGGCGGTGTACATGGTGTACAACGCCACGCCGGCGGCGGTATTCGCTTTGAAGAAGAGCGGGGTTACCAAGCCCGCAGACCTGGCCGGCAAGACCCTTGCCGCGCCGATCTTCGACGCCGGCCGCAAGGCCTGGCCAGCCTTTGCCAAGTCCAACAAGCTGGGCGTGGACGCCGTGAAGTGGCAGTCGGTGGATCCGGCGATCCGCGAGACGCTGCTGGCCCGCGGCGACGTGGACGGCATCACCGGCTTCTACTTCACCAGCCTGCTCAACCTGGAAGCCCGCGGCGTGAAGCCGGCCGACATCGTCGCGCTGCGCTACCCGGACCACGGCGTCGAGCTGTACGGCAACGCGATCATCGCCAGCCCGAAGCTGATCGCCGAGAAACCCAAGGCCATCGAGGGCTTCCTGCGCGCCTTCAACAAGGCGCTGAAGGAGACCATCGCAAAGCCGGAGGCGGCGGTGCCGGCGGTGAAGGAGCGCGACCCGCTGATCGACGCGGGCCTCGAAACGCGCCGCCTGAAGCTGGCCATCGAGTCGAGCATCGTCACGCCGGAAGTGAAGCAGATCGGCCTCGGCGCGGTGACGCCGGACCGCCTCAAGCGCTCGATGGCAGAGACCGCCGAGGCCTACGCGCTGCCCAAGGTGCCGTCGGCCACCGAGCTGTTCAACGCTACCTTCCTGCCGTCCAAGGCCGAGCGCAGCCTGTAAGCCTGCTGCTTCCTGGTTTCTTCAGTGGGGGGCGAATTCATTCGCCCTCAGCTGCTCGTTCAAAGACTGTGGGCGAATGAATTCGCCCCCACAATTTCTCTCCGAAAACACCCATGTCCTTCGTCAAATTCGAGAACGTCGATCTCGCTTACGCGCCGGGTGGTGCGCTGGCCATCGAGGACGTCAGCCTGGACGTCCGCGAGGGCGAGTTCGTCGCCGTGGTCGGCCCGTCCGGCTGCGGCAAATCCACCCTCATGAAGCTCATCTCCGGCCTGCGCATGCCGTCTGGTGGCTATGTCTATGTGGACGGTCGCCAGGTCGGCGGGCCGCTGAAGATCGTCGGCATGGCCTTCCAGAACGCCAACCTGCTGCCCTGGCGCACGACCCTCGACAACGTGATGCTGCCGTTGGAGATCGTCGAGCCCTATCGCTCCACGCTGAAGAAGGAGCGTCCGCGCTACGAGGCCGAGGCGCGCCAGCTGCTCGCCAGGGTCGGCCTGGCGGGCTTCGAGGACAAGTTCCCGTGGGAATTGTCCGGTGGCATGCAACAGCGGGCGTCGATCTGCCGCGCGCTGATCCACCAGCCGCGCCTGCTGATGCTCGACGAACCCTTCGGCGCGCTGGATGCCTTCACCCGCGAGGAGCTGTGGTGCATGTTGCGCGACCTGTGGCAGCTGCAGCCCTTCACGGTAATCCTCGTCACCCACGACCTGCGCGAGGCGGTCTTCCTCGCCGACACCGTTTACGTGATGAGCAAGCGGCCGGGCCGCGTGCTGGTGCGCCGGGAGATCGACCTGCCGCGTCCGCGCGACCTGGACGTGACCTACACCGATGCCTTCGCCGGCTACGTCCACGAACTGCGCGAGCACATCGGCCGCGTGCGTGCTTCCTGAAAGGCCAGCCATGAAACCCAATCTCGTCAAGGCTGCCCCGTGGCTGGTGGTGGCCGGCATGTTCCTGCTGTGGGAGCTGATCTGCATCGGCTTCGACGTGCCCGAATTCCTGCTGCCGGCGCCCAGCGCGGTGTGGCATGTGGGCGTCGAGCAGTTCGAGCCGATCATGATGCACGCCACCCAGACCTTCCTCACCACGCTGGCCGGCTTCGCCATCGCGGTGCTGGTGGGCCTCCTGATCGGCATGGCGGTGGGCTCGTCGCCGCTGCTCTACCGGGCCATGTATCCGCTGCTGGTCGGCTTCAACTCGATCCCCAAGGTGGCCTTCGTGCCGGTGCTGGTGGTGTGGTTCGGCATCGGCACGGTGCCGGCCATCCTCACTGCCTTCCTGATCTCCTTCTTCCCGGTGGTGGTCAACGTGGCGACCGGCCTCGCCACGCTGGAGCCGGAGCTGGAAGATGTGCTGCGTTCGCTGGGCGCCTCGCGCCTCGACATCCTCGCCAAGGTCGGGCTGCCGCGGGCCATGCCGTATTTCTTCGCGTCCCTGAAGGTGGCGATCACCTTGGCCTTCGTCGGCTCGGTGATCGCCGAGACGGTGGCGTCGAACCTGGGCATCGGCTACCTGATGATGTCGGCCAGCTCGTCGATGAACATGCCGCTGGTGTTTGCCGGGCTGATCGTCATCGGCGTGATGGGTGTCGTGATGTACGAGCTGTTCGCCTTCGTCGAGAAGCGCATGACCAGCTGGGCCCACCGCAACCCGAACGGCGCGGCGTGACACTGGCGCCGCTCAGGCCTCGGCCCGGGCGAGCGCCACCATCAGCGACTGGCCGATGTCCCGGTGGTTGCGGATCTCCTCGGTGATCTGGGTGACCACCGCGACGCGCTCGCGGGCACTGTCCTGGATCGCCCGCATCGCCGCTTCGGCTTCGGCGGTGGCCCTGCGCCCGGCACCGACCGCTGTGCTCGCGCTGAGCGCCGATGCCGAGGCCAGCGACGAGGTGTGCTGCAATTCCGTGGCGATGGCGCCGATGCGGTCGCTGGCAGCCTTGGCCTGTTCGGCCAGCTTGCGCACTTCGTCGGCCACCACGGCAAAGCCGCGGCCGGCATCGCCGGCCCGTGCTGCCTCGATGGCGGCGTTGAGGGCCAGCAGGTTGGTCTGGTCCGAGATCTGGGTGATCAGCGCGACGATGGCCGGAATCTGGCCGGACTGGACGGCGAGGCTGTCCAGGTCGGCCTGGACCTTGATGAGGCATTCGCCGGCGCGCTCGATCTCCGTTTTCGCGCTGCCCATGTGATTCCGCCCGGCCGCCACCCGGGCGCCGCTGGCTTCGGCGAGGCGGTTGGCGTTGGCCATGTCGGCCAGCGCCTGTTCCACCGACGCGCCCAGTTCGGCTGCCAGGCCTGTGGCATCGGCGATGGAGGCAGCGAGGGCGGTGCTGTGGGGATAGTCTCCCACCGCGGCAACCTCAGTTGCCAGGGTCTGGCGTGCGTTCTCCAGGTCGACGCGCAAGGCCTGGTTGGCCGTTTGCATGCTTGCCAGCTCGTCGTGCAGCCTCGGGAGCAGTTGCCGGTGGATGTGCCGTTGCTCGGAGCGGTGGCCCAGGCCAGCTACCAGCGCACACAAGGCGGCGGTGGCGGTGCAGAGGGTCTGCGCAAGACTGTTCGGCAACACGGCCGCCGTGCCAGCGAGGAAGGCGGCAGACAGGCAGATGAGGGCGTTCTTGTCGAAGGTCTGGGTGTTCGGCATGGCGTGCATCTCGTTGGGCGGGGCGTTGGTGTCCGGGCAAAAAAAGACCCGCTTCCGCGGGTCGAATCCCGATTCAGCTTTTCTGGACGATCAACGCGCAAGCGGATGTCAGAAACGGGAGGGAGAGGTCGCTGAACCGGGGACAGAGGCAAACATCAGGCAACGTGCGGCAACGATGCTCGCCCGCCGCCAGCGGGTAGTCGGGACTTCCCGCCCACAAGGGGCTTGTACTGGCGACGTTTGAGCATCTGGTCACTTCCACGCTATCCGCTGCTTTATGAGCAGGAAGGGTGCCAGAACAGGTTGGCGATACCGGTCAAGCGTGTGCAGACCAAGCAGGGCGCGGGCTGCGCGGAATGGGGGCGGAGGCGGGCCAGGCTGGCCGGGGTTTGGATTTTGATCAAATGATCTAATCGATAAATAAATTATTGGTATCGATGGATCAGTTGATGCATCGGCAAGCGCGTCCCCGGTGACGCGCTTGCTGACGGTGTGATGAGGATGGATGTTCAGGCCGGCGTGGCGAGTTTTTCCAGGAGCTGTGGCTTGACCTGGGCCAGCCAGTTATCGAGGCGCTCGTTGGTACACATGCCCTGGGTGCGCTCGTCGATGACCAGGCCGACGAAGCGCCCGTCCTGCACCGCCGCGGAATGCGCGAAGGTGTAGCCCTCGGTGCTCCAGTCGCCGATGATCTCCGCGCCGAAGCCCTTGAAGACTTCGTAAAGGCGCAGCAGCGAACTAGCGAAGCGGTCGGAATAGCGTTCCTGGGCGCCCAGGCCGAAGAAGGCGATGCGCTTGCCGCTGAAGTCCGGCGTGCCGCTCTTGGCCAGGAACTCTTCCCAGTTTGGCTCCAGGCAGCCGGCGCTCTTGCCGGGAATCTCGCCGACGCCATAGCTCGGCGTACCGAGGATCAGGGCGTCGTACTGGAGCATTTCCGCCATCTCGATGCGGTTCACATTGACGGGCTTGCTGGCGATCTCGTCGCCGAGCTTTTTGTGGATTTTCTTGGCGATGAGCCGGGTGGTGCCGGTTTCGGTGCCGAAAAAGATGCCGATGGTTTTCATGATGGATTGTCGTGAACGCGACTCGTATTTGAGGGATCACGGCTTTCAAGCAGAATTCATACCCTCCCGCCCCAATGGCTTGCCGATTCCTGTTGACCTTCGCGCCGGCTCCGCTATAATCCGCCTCCTTCTGCGCGCCCGTTCCGAAGCTGAATCCACGGAGCCGGGTCATGCATGGATGCCTTGGTGGTGAAATTGGTAGACACGCTATCTTGAGGGGGTAGTGTCGAAAGACGTGCGAGTTCGAGTCTCGCCCAAGGCACCAATAGCTGTTCCGCAGTATTCCGAATCAGGCCGGCAAGCCCAGAGAAATCAAGGGTTCCGGCCTTTTTTGCGTCCACACGCGCCGGCTGGCCGGCGCGCTTCTTCGATTATTTTTCCAGGCTCTCCAGAAAGCGTTGCCGCGCGGCTTCCAGTTCGGCGCGGCCGAAGTCGTCCGTCAGGCGCAGGCAGGTGCCATAGAAGGCGTCGAAGGCGCTGCGCACGGTGTCGGCGTCCACGCTGCGGCTGATGGCGGGCGCAGTGGGGGGCGGAACACCATCCACGGGCTTCAGCACCGCGTAGCGCGGGATCATGCGCTGGCCGCCGCTCTCGGCGCTGGCGGTCATCGGGCCGGTCTTGGTGTAGATCTTCCCTTCGAATTCGAAGCGGGCGCCGATCGGGAGATTGGACAGTTTCATGGGCGGGACGGCGGCAAAAGTCGTGATTGTAGACCGTTGGCAGGGCGGGACGCCGGTGACGGGCGAGTGGACGATTCCTTTGTCATTCAGGTTATTTCGCACCTTTTCCGAGAAACTCGAATGGAATAATCCGGGCTGTCTCCGTTGTCGCCCGATGTTCCCCGTAACCCTTCGAAAAGGAAAAGCCCTTGAACATGTCCAGAATGGCTCCGCGCCGTCGTTCCGCTGCCAGGCTTGCCGCCGTGGCCTTCGTGCTCGGCGCGGCGAGTGCGTCGTCGCAGGCCGCAGTAGTCAAGATCGATGCCGGTCAGAGTTCGGTGACCTACACGTCCAGCCAGCCACCGATCTGCGATCCGTCCGGTAACTGCTCGCTGCCGCCGGCTCCGCAGACCTTTGCGCTGTCGGGGAGTTTCAACGTGGTGCGCGAGGTGGCCTCCACGCCGTCACCCTACGATCCCACCACCTCCATCTATTTCACCCGGATCAGCTTTGATTCGGTCGCCGTCGATCTTGGTGGTGCGGACGTCCTTGGCTTTTCCTTCCCGTCCTTTGCAGGGTTGGTGAATGGCACCAGTTTCACTGGCAGTGACGATCCGTGCTTCTTCAGTTTCGGCGGATGCGTGGGGGGCGGATTGTTCAACAATACCTACGCCGGTGATTTTGACGGTCACACCTTCTTCTTGAGCGGTGTGTCACCGCAAGGTTTCTTCGATTCCTTCACGTATCAGATCGTCGCCACGCTTGCGGCTCCAGTTGCCACGGTTCCCGAGCCCGGCACGCTGGCGTGCGTCGCAGTTGCCGGTGCCGGCTGGGCGGCATCACGGCGGCGCCGGGGCCGTCGCGACATTCAGTAATCCAGCTGCTCAGTAGCCCAGCGCCCGGTCGATGAAGTGCTTGGGCACCCGCGGCCGGGGTACCTTGCTGTCGAACCAGCTGCGTACGTCCTGGTCCAGCCCGATGCCGTGCATGTAGTTGTAGAGGGCCTTGTTCAGCGCGACGCCGAGGGCGTCGTGGTCCACGCCGGTTGGGTCGATGAAGCCGACGTCGTTCTTGGCGAAGCTGATCGGCGGCAGGGGCTTGAGCTTGACGCCGTACTCGGCGGGGTTCTGGCCCACCGGCGAGTGTACGGTGCACACGAAGCGGTGGAAGAAGCCGGACTGGATGCAGCCGGCGTCGAACAGCTGGCGCACGTATTCCAGCGCATCCACGGTGTCCTGCACGGTCTGCGTCGGGAAGCCGTACATCAGGTAGGCGTGCACCAGGATGCCGGCGTCGGAGAAGCCCTTGGTGACGCGGGCCACCTGGTCCACCGAGACGCCCTTCTTCATCAGTTTGAGAAGGCGGTCGGAAGCCACTTCGAGGCCACCGGAGATGGCGATGCAGCCGCTGTCGGCGAGCTGCTGGCACAGCTCGGGGGTGAAGGACTTCTCGAAGCGGATGTTGCCCCACCAGGAGATCGAGCGCTGGCGGCGCGCCAGCTCGTCGGCGAGGGCCTTCAGCATCTTCGGCGGGGCGGCTTCGTCCACGAAGTGGAAGCCGGTCTGGCCGGTCTCGGCGACTACCGCTTCGATGCGGTCTACCAGGATCTCGGCGCTGGCGGCGTCGTAGCGTCCGATGTAATCGAGGCTCACGTCGCAGAAGCTGCACTTCTTCCAGTAGCAGCCGTGGGCCACGGTGAGCTTGTTCCAGCGCCCGTCCGACCACAGGCGGTGCATCGGGTTGAGCATGTCGAGGATGGACAGGTAGCCGTCCAGCGGCAGGCCGTCCCAGGTCGGCGTGCCGACTTCGGCGAAGGGGATGTCCGCTTCGGCCAGGTTGATGTAGCGCACTTGGCCGTTCTCGCGCAGGTAGGTGCGCACCAGGCGCGATGCACCGCGCTTGCCGTCCAGGAGTTCGAGCAGGGCCAGCAGCGGGCGCTCGCCGTCGTCCAGCGTGAGGTAGTCGAAATAGTCGAAGACGCGCGGCTCGGTCAGCTCGCGCAGTTCGGTGTTCACGAAGCCGCCGCCGAGCACGGTGACGATCTGCGGGTGGGCGGCCTTGATGGTCTGGGCGATGCGGAAGGCCGCATAGACCGAGCCGGGGAAGGGCACCGACAGCAGCACGACGCGCGGCTGGTGGCGGGCCACGGTGTCCAGCGTGAGCTGCTTGAGGGTCTCGTCCACCAGCGTCGGCGGCGCGGCGAGGGCCTTGGCCAGCGGTTCGAAGCTCGGCTGGGCCATGGCCAGGGATTCGGCATAGCGCACGAACTCGAAGCGCGGGTCGCCGGCTTCGCGCAGCACGTCGGCCAGGTCGTTGAGGTACAGCGTCGCCAGGTGGCGGGCCTTGTCCTGTACGCCCAGCGCGCCGAAGGCCCAGGCCAGCGGATCGCCGCCGTCCGGGTCGTAATACACGTCGAGGGACGCGAAGCGCGGCCCTTCGGGCAGGAAGGCGCGGCTGGCGATGCGGTGGGCGAGGGTCGGGTCACGGCCCTGCAGGAAGCCGAGCGCCGGGCCGACGGTGGCGCGGTAGCGTTCGAAGGCGCCGTCGAAGGTGTGCAGCGTCGCCGAGCGCTTCTTGTCCGGCAGCGCGCGGACCTTGTCGCGCAGCGCGTCGAGGCCGGCGGCGGAGAACAGCTCCAGCACCAGCTTGAGGGCCAGGTCGTCCTGTACCGCGTCCACGCCGCGGCTGCGCAGGAAGCCGGTCAGGTAGGCGGTGGACGGGTAGGGCGTGTTGAGCTGCGTCATCGGCGGGATGAGCGACAGCACGCGGAGGCCGGGGCTTGCAGTCATGGCGGCGGCCGGGCGGGGGGCCCGGAAGGTGGTGCGATCGAGGCCCGGAATGATATCAGTCCGTCGCCCCGGGGCTGGTGCTGCGGCGTCGGTAGACGAGGCCGGCGGCAATCGTCAGCAGGCCGCAGGCAACCAGCGTCGGACGTACGCCGAAGGCGTGGGCCAGGCTGCCGACGCTGAAGCTGCCAAGCGGCGCGATGCCGAGGAAGGCCATCGTGAACAAGGCCATCACGCGGCCGCGGAAGTCGTTATCCACCTGGGTCTGGATCAGGGTGTTGCTGCCGGCGACGGTGATGATGATCACCAGGCCGAGGACGACCAGCACCGGCATCGCCATCCAGAGGCCGGGGGACAGCGCGAACAGGGCCACCGCAGCGCCGGTCGCCGGTGCCGCGACGCCGACCAGGCGGGCCAGCCCGTCGGTGCCCTGGCGGCCGGCCAGGTACAGGCTGCCGAGCAGTGAGCCACCGCCGGCGCAGCCGACCAGCAGGCCGAACAGGCGCGCGTCGCCGCCGAAGATCTCCTTGGCGAACAGCGGCATCAGCACCACATAGGGTGCGGCCAGGAAGCTGGTGGTGGCGACGATCAGCAGGGACGAGCGGATGCCGGGATGCCCGGCCGCGTAGCTGAGGCCCTCGCGCAGGGCCTGCAGCGGCGGTGCCGAGGGGCGCCGCTTGCCGTCGGCGGGCAGGCGGATCGCCAGCAGGGCCAGCAGCACCGCCAGATAGGACGCGGCATTGAGCAGGAAGCACACCGCCTCGCCGACCAGCGCGACGACGAAGCCGGCCAGCGTCGGGCCGACAAAACGGGCCACGTTCATCAGGAAGGAGTTCAGCGCGATCGCGTTGGGTAGATCGTCCTTGCTGTCCACCAGATGTACCGCGATGGCCTGGCGGGTCGGCACGTCTAGCGCATTGATGCAGCCGAGGCCGAAGGCCAGTGCGATCAGGTGCCCGGTGGTTGCCTCGCCGCGCCAGGCCAGCGCCGCCAGCAGCAGCGCCTGCACCATCGACAGGGCCTGGGTGGTGATGAGCAGGCGGCGCTTGTCGAAGCGATCGGTGATGACCCCGCCGATGGCGCCGAAGATCAGGATCGGGATCTGGCTGGCGAAGCCCACCGTGCCGAGCACGAGGGCCGAACCGGACAGGCGGTAGGCCAGCCACACCATGGCGATCTGCTGCATCCAGGTGCCGGCCAGGGAAACCAGTTGGCCGGCGAAGTAGATGCGGTAATTGCGGGAATCGAGGGCGCGGAGGAAGGTGGGCATGGGATGACGGGCATGCGGCAGGAGCGCGGAGGGCCCTCCATTCTAGCGTCCGCCATCCTCCGGGGCTTACTGGATGCGGTACTCGTCGTGGCAGGCCTTGCAGTTCTTGGTGAGATTGCCGAACTGGGCGCGGATGGCGTCCTTGTTGCCGGTGGAGGCGACCTTCACCAACTCGTTGGCGTCCTTGCGGAACTGGCTGGCGATCTCGCCCAGCCTGGCGTTGCGGGTCGGGTCCACGGCTTCCGCTTTGGCCTTGCTCTCGTGGAAGCCGACGCCCTTGTCGGTGCCGGGCGCGAACAGCGGGCTGAGGCCGGCGTTGACCACCGACTGGATCACCGTCGAGGCGGCCAGCACCTCGTCCTTGTTGTACTGGCCATCCAGGTTGGCCTTCACCTTGGCGCAATGCCAGCCGATGACCCGGAAGGAACCCTGGCGGAGCTTGATGAGTTCCTCCGGCGTCTGGGCCTGGGCCAGCACGCTGCCGGCCATCGCCAGACCGAGGAAGGCGCACACGAGAGAGCGGAATTTCACGACAACGATCCCCTTTGAAAAAGTCGACGGGATTGGGCGAAATACCCATGTCCTCGATATGGACAATATCAAGGGGACACCGGAAACGCTGTCGGGGATGGACGGCAATTACAGCAATTGCAGGGGAATGTCGTCGCGGCTGGCTGGGGGGCGCCCATGTTTCTATGGCAGGGGTCTTATTCTGCAAGGTGAGCCTTATGCCGTGGGGGCGAATTCATTCGCCCGCGGCCTTCGATCACCGACTTTGGGCGAATGAATTCGCCCCCACAGGAGTACGCCCCAGCAATCGTCCGGAATGGGCTTGTCCGGGGCTTCAGGCGGAGGTGCCGGCGACCTTCTCGCCCAGCACGTGGGTCGCCCGTATGCAGCGTTCGTCGCCGAGGATCATCAGCGCGAACAGGCGCTCGGCCAGCGTGCGGGTGTTGTCCATGCGCCAGGCGAGTTCGGGCGTGGCGGTCCAGTCGAGGACGACGAAGTCCGCCTCGCGGCCGGGCTGGAAGCTGCCGATGTGTTCGTCCAGGTACAGGGCGCGGGCGCCGCCGAGGGTGGCGAGGTACCAGCCGCGCATGCCGGACAGCGGCGCGGCGTGGATCTGGCTGGCCTCGTAAGCCTGGCCCAGCGTGCGGATCAGGCTGAAGCCGGTGCCGCCGCCCACGTCGGTGGCAAGGCCGACGCGCAGGCCCGCCGCGGTGCTGGCGGCGTAGTCGAAGGCCCCGCTGCCGAGGAAGAAGTTGGAGGTCGGGCAGAAGGCCGCCGCGGCGCCAGCGGCGGCCATCTCGCGGCGTTCGGCCGGCGACAGGTGGATGCAGTGGCCGTAGATGCTGCGCGGGCCGATCAGGCCGTAATGGGCGTAGACGTCCAGGTAGCTGCTGCGCTCGGGGAAGAGTTCGCGTACCCAGGCGATCTCGGCCGGGTTCTCGGCCAGGTGGGTCTGCAGGTGCAGGTCCGGTTGCGAGCCGAAGAGTTCGCCGACAGCCTGCAACTGGGCAGGCGTGGAGGTCGGCGCGAAGCGCGGCGTGAGGGTATAGCGCAGGCGCTCGCGGCCATGCCAGCGTTCGATCAGGGCTTGGCTGTCGGCGCGGCCGGAGACCGCGTCGTCGCGCAGGTTGTCCGGGCAGTTGCGGTCCATCAACACCTTGCCGCACAGCATGCGCAGCTTGCGCGCTGCGGCGGCTTCGAAGAAGGCGTCCACCGAATGGGCATGCACGGTGGCGAACACCGACGCGGTGGTGGTGCCGTGGGCGAGCAGGCGCTCCACGACGAAGCCGGCGGTGCGTTCTGCCACGCTGTAGGTCGCGAAGCGGGCTTCGGCGGGGAAGGTGTAGTCGTTGAGCCAGTCCAGCAGCTGGCGGCCGAAGGAGCCGATCACCCCCGCCTGCGGGTAGTGGATGTGGGTGTCCACCAGGCCCGGCAGCACCAGGCGGTCCCGGTGGTCGTGGAAGACCGCGGCGCGGCGCACGTCGGGCGGCATGTTGGCGTTGATCGCCGACCACGGCCCGGCGGCATGGATGTGGCCATCCACGATCCACAACGCGCCGTCGTCGAAGAACTCCCAGGCGCTCGGGTCGTCGCCGGGGCCGGGGTCGGCCAGGTAGTGCAGGATCTGGCCGCGCACGAGCACGTGCGCCTGGGCGGGGGTGGGCTGGTGCTGCGTCACGAGGCCTCCGCGAGTTGTCGGGCTAGGCGGTTATGGTGAGCGAGTATGCCGGACAGGTCTACCGTCTGCAGCTTGCCGTCCTCGACGACCCATTTCCCGTTGATGAGGCTCAGGTCCACCGCGTCCGGTGCGCAGAACACCAGCGCCGCCACCGGGTCGTGCACGGCGCCGCCGGCGAGGTTAAGGCTGTCGCTGCGGAAGGCGATCAGGTCGGCGCTCATGCCGGGCGCCAGCGCGCCGATGTCGTCGCGGCCGAGCACCTTCGCACCGCCGAGGGTGGCCAGCTCCAGCGCCTGGCGGGCGTTCATGGCTGCCGGGCCGTGGCCGACCCGCGCCAGCAGCATGGCCTGGCGGGCCTCGCCGAGCAGGTCGGCGCCGTCGTTGGAGGCCGAGCCGTCCACCCCCAGCCCCACCGCTACGCCGGCCGCGCGCAGGGCCGGGATCGGCGCGATGCCCGAGGCCAGGCGCATGTTGGAGCATGGGCAGTGGGCCACGCCGGTGCCAGTGCGGGCGAACAGTGCGATGCCGGCCGCGTCGAGCTTCACGCAGTGGGCATGCCACACGTCGTGGCCGACCCAGCCCAGACTCTCGGCGTACTCGGCCGGTGTCATGCCGAAGCGCTCGCGGCTGTAGGCCACATCGTTGTCGTTCTCGGCCAGGTGGGTGTGCATCGACACCCCGTAGCTGCGCGCCAGTGCGGCGGATTCGCGCATCAGGTCGGTGCTCACCGAGAACGGCGAGCACGGCGCCACCGCGATCCGCAGCATCGCGTGGCGGGCCGGGTCGTGCCAGGTCTCGATGAGGCGGCGGCTGTCGGCGAGGATTGCCGCCTCGTCCTCCACCAGCGCGTCCGGCGGCAACCCGCCCTTGGAACGGCCGACGCTCATGCTGCCGCGGCAGGCATGGAAGCGCATGCCGATCTGGCTCGCTGCCTCGATGCTGTCGTCGAGACGGCTGCCGTTGGGATAGAGGTAGAGGTGATCCGACGAGGTGGTGCAGCCGGACAGGATCAGCTCGGCCATCGCCGTCAGCGTTGACACCCGGATCATCTCCGGCGTCAGCCCCGCCCACATCGGGTAGAGCGTCTGCAGCCAGCCGAACAGCTCCGCGTCCTGCGCGCCGGGTACCGCGCGGGTGAGGCTCTGGTACATGTGGTGGTGGGTATTCACCAGGCCGGGCAGCACGATACGGCCGGACAGGTCACGCACTTCGTCGGCATGGGCGGGCAGTTCGGCGCTCGGGCCGACGGCTTCGATGACGCCGTCGCGGATGAACACCGCGCCGTCGGGGATCTCGCGGCGGGTGGCGTCCATCGTGATGAGGGTGTCGGCGTGGTGGAGGAGGAGGGTTTTGCTCATTGTTTTGTGTTGCCCTGTCGGGGCTTGTCCGGGGTGCTGATCAACGGCTTTCCATTTTTTTGCGTCACATTGGCCGGGACTCGCCCCGGCCAATCCAAGCCAATAGAACGGAAAGCCGTTCGGTAAAGGGCAAAAGCTCAACCCGCGAAGGGCGAATGAATTCGCCCCCACAGCCCCCAACAGCCACAGACCTTACGGCATCCACGGCTTCCCTAGCGAAGCCGGCAAATTCAGCTGCAACAAGCGCTTGTCCCGTGAGATCAGCACCAGCACCACCACCGTCGCCAGGTAGGGCAGCGCAGCCAGGAACTGCACCGGCAGCGCGATGCCGAGGCCCTGGGCGTGGAACTGGAGGATCGTCACGCCGCCGAACAGCCAGGCGCCGAGGAGCAGGCGGGTCGGGTTCCAGGTGGCGAAGACCACCAGCGCGATGGCGATCCAGCCGCGGCCGGCGACCATGTTCTGCACCCACAGCGGCGTGTAGACCGTAGACAGATAGGCGCCGGCGATGCCGGCCATGGCGCCGCCGAACAGCGTGGCGCCGTAGCGGATGGCGATGACCGGGTAGCCGATCGCGTGGGCGGCGTCGGGGGCTTCGCCGACGGCCTTCAGCACCAGGCCGAGGCGGGTCTTCCGGAGCACCCACCAGACGACGGCGAAGGTGATGAGGCCCAGGTAGGTGACCGGGTCCTGGTGGAACAGGATGCGGCCGAGCACCGGGATGTCCACCAGACCGGGGATGTCCAGCGGCTGCAGGCCGGGCAGGCTGAAGCTCACGTAGTGCTGGCCGATGAAGGCCGACAGGCCGACGCCGAAGATGGTCAGCGCGAGGCCGCAGGCGGCCTGGTTGGCGGCCATCGACAGGGACAGCACGGCGAACACCAGCGCCGCCAGCATGCCGGCGACGGCCCCGGCGGGCAGCCCGGCCAGCGCGCCGCCGCCGGAATCCGCGGCGGCGGCGAAGCCGGCGATGGCGCCGATCAGCATCATGCCTTCGACACCCAGGTTGATGACGCCGGTGCGCTCCGCCACCAGCTCGCCGAGGCCGGCGAAGATCAGCGGCGTGGCCGCGCCGAGGGTGCCGGCGAGGACGGGGATCAGGTGTTCAAGCATGCGTGACCTCTCTTGCGGGGCGCTTTCGGTTTGGAGGGGGACGAATCCGGTAGGGGCGAATTCATTCGCCCGCAGCCGGTGATCGAAGTCCGCGGGCGAATGAATTCGCCCCCACGGTGCTCACCGCGCCGGCTCCTCATGCGTAGGCCGGCTTGGGCCGGGGCTTGAGGCGGTAATCGACGAACACGTCGGTGCCGAGCAGGAAGAACAGCAACATGCCCTGGAACAGGCCGGTGATCGCCGCCGGCAGCTGCAGCGCCACCTGAGCCGCCTCGCCGCCGAGGTAGAGCAGGGCCATCAGCAGCCCGGCCAGCACGATGCCCACCGCGTTGAGGCGCCCCAGGTAGGCCACGATGATCGCGGCGAAGCCGTAGCCCGGCGAGATGTTGAGGTTGAGCTGGCCGACCGGTCCGGCCACTTCGCCGACCCCGGCGAGACCGGCGGTGAGGCCGGACAGCACCAGGCTGACCCACACCGTGCGCTGGGCCGAGAAGCCGGCATAGCGCGCCGCCGCCGGGGCCAGGCCGCCGACGGTGAGCTGGTAAGCCAGGAAGCTGCGCGAGGTGAAGATCCAGAAGGCGATGGATGCGACGGCGGCGATGAGGATCGATGCATTGACGCGCATGCCCTCGAACCACGGGCTGAACAGGGCCGGGTCGCCGAACATGATGGACTGCGGGAAGTTCATCCCTTCCGGGTCGCGCCAGGGGCCATTCACCATGTAGGACAGCGTGAAGCTGGCGATGTAGGTGAGCATCAGTGTGGTGAGGGTTTCCTCCGCGTTGAAGCGGGTCTTCAGCAGGGCCGGGACGGCGCCCCACAGCGCGCCGCCGATGGCGCCGGCCACCACCATCAGCGGCAGCACCCACCAGGCGTCCACGCCGTCGAGGGCGATCGCCACGCCGCCGCCGGCCAGCGCGCCGACGATCAGCTGGCCTTCCGCGCCGATGTTGTAGATGCGCGCCCGGAAACCGATTGCCAGGCCCTGGGCGATGAGGATCAGCGGGCCGGCCTTGACCATCAGCTCGCTCCAGCCGTTGCCCGACGACAGGGGCTGGACGAAGAACACCGTGAAGGCCTCGACGGGATTCTTGCCGAGGGCCAGGAACAGCAGGGAGCCGACCGCCAGGGTCAGGCCGATGGCGATCAGCGGCGACAGCAGGCGCATCCGCGCCGACGGCGTGGGGCGGGGTTCAAGCAGTGGCATGGGCGGGTTCCTTGTCGGCGGGGGCGAACAGGCCGGACATCTGCATGCCGATCTTCTCGGCGTTGGTCTCGGCCTTCGGCACGGCGGGGCCGAGGCGGCCCTCGGCCAGCACGGCGATGCGGTCGCAGATCTCGAACAGCTCTTCCAGCTCTTCGGAGATCACCAGGATCGCCACGCCCTGGCGGGACAGGTCGATCAGGGTCTGGCGCAGGAAGGCGGCGGCGCCGACGTCCACGCCCCAGGTGGGCTGGGCGACGACCATTGCGATGGGCTGTTGCATGATCTCGCGGCCTACGATGAACTTCTGCAGGTTGCCGCCGGACAGGCTGCGCGCCGCCGCGCCGGGGCCGCCGCAGCGCACATCGAAGCGTTCGATGCAGCGCTTGGCGAAGTCCCAGGCGGCCTTCGGGCGCAGGAAGCCCTTCTTGACCAGGCCCTGGCGCTGGGCGGTGAGGGTCGCGTTGTCGGCCAGCGACATGGACGGCACCGCGCCGCGGCCGAGGCGTTCTTCCGGCACGAAGGCCAGCCCGTGCTTGCGGCGGCGTCCGGCGTCCAGGTGGCCGACCGGCAGGCCGACCAGCTTGACGGAGTCCGGCGTGCTGGTGGTTTCGCCGGACAGGGCGGCCAGCAGCTCGGCCTGGCCGTTGCCGGAAATGCCGGCGATGCCGAGGATCTCGCCGCGGTGCACCTCCAGGTCGATGTCCTGCAGGCGGGTGCCGAAGGGATCGTCGGGCACCAGGGACAGCTTGTTCACCGTCAGCGCCGGGGTGGCGATGCCCGTGTAGGCGGGCACCTCGCACACCGGCAGCTCGCGGCCGATCATCATGCGCGCCAGGCTGGCCGGGGTTTCCCGCGACGGGGTGGCGGTGCCGGTGACCTTGCCGCCGCGCATCACCGTGGCGCTGTGGCACAGGCTCTGGATCTCGTGCAGCTTGTGGCTGATGTAGAGGATGCTGACGCCCTCGGCGGCCAGCCGGCGCAGGGTCTCGAAGAGCTTCTGCACGGCCTGCGGAGTGAGCACCGAGGTGGGCTCGTCGAGGATCAGCAGCTGGGGTTCCTGCAGCAGGCAGCGCACGATCTCGACGCGCTGGCGTTCGCCTACCGACAGGCTGTGCACCAGGCGGTCCGGGTCCAGCGGCAGGCCGTAGCGGGTCGAAACCTCCTTCACGCGGATGGCCAGCGCCTTGAGGTCGAAGGGTTCGTCGAGGGCCAGTGCGATGTTCTCGACGACGCTCAGCGTCTCGAACAGGGAGAAGTGCTGGAACACCATGCCGATGCCGAGCCGGCGCGCCTCGGCGGGGTTGGCGACGACCACCTCGCGGCCGTTCCACTGGATCTGGCCGGCGTCGGCCTGCACCGCGCCGTAGATGATCTTCATCAGCGTGCTCTTGCCGGCGCCGTTCTCGCCGAGCACCGCGTGGATCTCGCCGGGGCCGACCTTGAGCTTGATGCCGTCGTTGGCGACCACGCTCGGGTAGCGCTTGGTGATGCCCGAGAGTTCCAGGCGTGGGATGCCGGCCGGAGGGCCGCTGAAGGGGGGCGGGGGAATGCTCACGGGCGGACTCCTGACAGCAGGAAGGGCGTGATGCGCAGCGGGCGGGATGCCTCGGCGACGGCCTGGCGGGCTTCGCGTACCTGCAGCAGCTGGGCCGCCACCGAGGCGGCGATGACGGCGGGCTCCTTGCCGCGGATGCCGGGCACGCCGATCGGGCAGCTCATGTCGAGCAGGCGGGCCGGGTCGATGCCGCGGGCGATCAGGCGATGCTCGAAACGGGCGCGCTTGGAGGCCGAACCGATCAGGCCGAAGAAGGCGAAGTCGTGGCGGGCCAGGATCGCCTCGCACAGCTCGAAGTCGAGGGCGTGGTCGTGGGTCAGCACCAGGAAGTAGGCGCCGGGCGGGGCGGCGCGCACTTCGGCGGTGGGCGTGTCGGTGCTGATGGTGTCGGTGCCGGCCGGCAGTTCGGCGGGGAAGATGGAATCCCGATTGTCCACCCAGCTGATGTGCGCACCCAGCGGTGCCAGCGCACGGGCGATGGCTTCGCCGACGTGGCCGGCGCCGAACAGCACCACCGGGAACCGGGTCTTGCGGATCTGCTGCTCGAACTGCCAGTGGCCGCCGTCGGACCAGAACTGAGCCGGGTCGCGTTTGCCGTGTTCATCCGTGCTCATGGACCACAGGGAGCCCTCGTCGCCGGAAAGCAGGCGGCGCTGCAGGGTCTGGCCGGCGGTGACGGCTTCAGCGCGGCTCAGCCAGCTGGCGGCTTCACCGGCTTCGATGCGCTCCAGCGCCAGCCACACCACGCCGCCGCAGCACTGGCCGAGGGACGCGCCAAGGGCGCAGCGCATCACGTGGGGCTGGCCGCCCTTGGCCAGCAGGTCGCGGGCGGCGGCGGTGGCCAGCCATTCCAGGTGGCCGCCGCCGATGGTGTCGGCGGTGGAATTGCGCCCGACCAGCATGGTGGCGCCGGCTTCCCGCGGCGTCGAGCCGTCGGCCCTCACCACGGTGACGAGGACCGCCGGCTGGCCGGCCGCCAGCCAGTCGGCAAGGGTGGGGAGCCAGTCGTTCATGGGGACATCTCCGGTCGGGTGGCTGCTTGGGGAGTTCCGGAACCTGTGGGGGCGAATTCACAAGCCCTTGTCTGAAGGGGAAGACTTCCCATCCCCGTGGGGGCGAATTCATTCGCCCTCGGACTTCGATCAACGGACTGCGGGCGAATGAATTCGCCCCCACGGAGGGACGGTGGGCCGGCCATCACAGGCGCCCTCCGTGGAGTGCGCGCAGAATCGCCTCCGGCGTGGCCGGCGCATCCAGTTGCGGGCGGGCGCCGGGGCCGAGGGCAGTGGCCACCGCGTCGCGCAGCGCGAAGAACACCGCGAAGGCCAGCATCAGCGGCGGTTCGCCGACCGCCTTGGAGCGGTGGATGCTGTCCTCCACGTTGGCGTTGTCGAACAGGCGCACGTTGAAGATCGCCGGCAGGTCGGACACCGCCGGGATCTTGTAGGTGGAGGGGGCGTGGGTGGCGAGGCGGCCGGCTTGAGGGCCGTCGGGTTGGTAGACCAGCTCCTCGGTGGTCAGCCAGCCCATGCCCTGGATGAAGCCGCCCTCGATCTGGCCGATGTCGATGGCCGGATTGATGGAGCGTCCTACGTCATGAAGGATGTCCACGCGCAGCACGCGGTTCTCGCCGGTGAGGGTGTCGATGGCCACTTCGGCCAGTGCGGCGCCGTAGGAGAAGTAGTAGAACGGCCGGCCCTGCATGGTGACCGGGTCGTAGTGGATCTTCGGCGTCTTGTAGAAGCCGGCGTCCCACAGCTGCACGCGGGCCCGGTAGGCATCGGCGACGACGTCGGCGAAAGTGGCGTCGAAGCCGGGCGCGCTGACCATGCCGGCGGCGAAGATCACCGCCTCGTCGCTGACCCCCAGCCGTTCGGCGACGAAGCCGGCGATGCGCCGGCGGATCGCCTGGCAGGCGGCCTGGGCGGCCTTGCCGTTGAGGTCGGTGCCGGACGAGGCGGCGGTGGCCGAGGTGTTGGGCACGCGGCTGGTGTCGGTGGACGACAGGCGCACATCTTCGATGGGCAGGCCGAATTCCTGGGCGACGATCTGGCGGATCTTGGTGTACAGGCCCTGGCCCATCTCGGTGCCGCCGTGGCTGACCAACACGGTGCCGTCGTTGTACACATGCACCAGCGCGCCGGCCTGGTTGTAGAAGGTGGCGGTGAAGGAGATGCCGAATTTCACCGGCGTCAGCGCCAGGCCTTTCTTGAGCAGCGGGCTGCTGGCGTTGAAGGCGTCGATGGCGGCGCGGCGCTCGGTGTAACGGGCATCGGCGGCCAGCTGGGCGACCAGCGGGTGGAGGATGTTGTCTTCCACCTTCATGCCGTAGTGGGTGAGGTTGCGCTCGCTGCCGGTGCTGTCGCCATAGAAGTTGGCCTGGCGCACGGCGAGTGGGTCGCGGCCCAGGTGGCGGGCGATGTCGTCGATCACCGATTCGATGGCGAACATGCCCTGCGGCCCACCGAAGCCGCGGAAGGCGGTGTTGGACACCGTGTGGGTGCGCCCGCGCAGGCTCAGGATGGATACCGCGTCCAGATAGTAGGCGTTGTCGGCGTGGAAGATCGCGCGGTCGTTCACCGGGCCCGACAGGTCGGCCGAGAAGCCGCAGCGGGAGGCCAGCAGCAGCTTGAGCCCGGCGATGCGGCCGGCGTCGTCGAAGCCCACGTCGTACTCGATGTGGAAGTCGTGGCGCTTGCCGGTGATGCGCATGTCGTCGTCCCGGTCGAGGCGCAGCTTGACCGGCCGGCCGCTGACACGGGCCAGCACCGCGGCGATGCAGGCGATCTGGGCCGACTGGCTTTCCTTGCCGCCGAAGCCGCCACCCATGCGCCGGCACTCGGCCGTCACCTGGTGCACCCGCCAGCCCAGGGCGTGGGCGACCATGTGCTGCATCTCGGTGGGGTGCTGGGTGGAGGTGAGGACGCGCATCGTGTCGTCCTCCAGCGGAATCGCGCAGGCGATCTGGCCTTCCAGGTAGAAGTGTTCCTGGCCGCCGAGTTCGACTTCGCCGCGCAGGCGATGGGGGGCGGCTTCGAGGGCGGCGACGGCGTCGCCACGGCTCACCTCGACTGGCGGCAGCACCCACGATTCGGCCTCGGCGGCGGCTTCGGCGCTCAGCAGGGCCGGCAGCGGCGTCACCTCGACGCGCGCCAGGCGGGCCGCCTTGCGGGCCAGCTCGTGGCTGTCGGCGGCGACGGCGAACAGCGGCTGGCCGTGGAACAGGATCTCGCCGTCGCACAGGATAGGATCGTCGTGCTTGACCGGGCCGCAGTCGTTTTCGCCAGGGATGTCGTCGGCGGTGATCACCGCTCGCACGCCGGGGGCGGCGCGTACGGCGGACAGGTCGAGGACCTTGATGCGCCCGTGGGCGATGGAGGACAGGCCCAGTGCGGCATGCAGCGTGCCGGCCGGCACCGGGATGTCGTCCACGTAGGTGGCGCGGCCGCTGACGTGCAGATGGGCGCTCTCATGGGGCAGGCCGGCACCGACGGCGGGGGGCGGGTTGCGGCTGGGGGCGTTCATGGCTGCACCTCCAGCTCGGAAAGGCGTGTCGGTGCGCCACCGGCGCCATCCTCCAGCCACAGGCGCTGCAGCAGGCCGGCCGCCGTCTGGCGACGATAGGCCGCCGACGCGCGCATGTCGTCGAGGGGCGTGTATTCGTGGGCGAGCACGTCGGCGGCGGCGGCCACGGTGGTCTGGCCCCACAGCTTGCCGGTCAGGAACTTCTCGGTGGCGTGGGCCCGCAGCGGGGTGGCCGCCATGCCGCCGAAGGCAATGCGTGCCTCGCTGACGACGCCGTCCACGATGCTCAGCGCAAAGGCGCCGCACACCGCAGAGATGTCCTGGTCGATACGCTTGGAGATCTTCCAGGTGCGGAAGTGGCGTTCCACCAGCTGCGGCGGAATCTGCAGCGCCTGCACGAATTCGCCCGGTTCCAGCGCGGTCTTCTGGTAGCCCAGGTAGAACGCCTCGAGGGGCAGCTGGCGCAGCCGTTCGCCCTTGCGCAGCACGATCTGCGCGCCCATCGCGATGAGGCCGGGCATCGAATCACCGATTGGCGAGCCATTGGCCACGTTGCCGCCGAGGGTGCCGGCGTTGCGTACCGGGGTGGAGGCGAAGCGGCGGGCCAGCTCGGTCCATGCCGGCTCAAAGGCGACGAGGGCGTCGAAAGCGTCGGTGAGGCTGGCGCCGGCGCCGATATACAGGCCGTCCGTATCGCTGCGGATGGCCTTCAGCTCGGGCACCGTACCCACGTAGATCAGGTCGCCGAGCTCGCGCAGCTGCTTGGTGACCCACAGGCCGACGTCGGTGCCGCCGGCCAGCAGGCGGGCGTCGGGGGCGGAGAGGCGCGCGTCGGCCAGTTCGGCCAGGCTGCGTGGGGCCAGGAAGCGCTGCCCGCCGGCCCGGTAGTCGAGGGGCGGCAGCGCGGCCAGGGGCGCCAGCGCGGCGAGGATCGCCGGCCGGTCGAGGCCGACGCGGGCCTGCTCGTAGGCGGCTGGCACCGCGTCGACGATCGGCCGGTAGCCGGTGCAGCGGCACAGGTTGCCGGACAGCGCGTCGCAGACGGCGGCCTTGTCCGGGCATTCCGGGTTGTTCTCGTAGAGGGCGAACAGGGACATCGCGAAGCCTGGCGTGCAGAAGCCGCACTGGGATGCGTGGGTATCCACCAGCGCCTGCTGCACCGGGTGGAGCAGGCCGGTGATGCCGAGGCCGTTGATGCCAGCCAGGTCTTCAACGGTGAACAGGGCCTTGCCGTCGAGGGTCGGCAGGAACTGGATGCACGCATTGACGGCGCGCAGTTGCAGCTCGCCGCCGACGTTCTCGCCGAGCACTACCGTACAGGCGCCGCAGTCGCCTTCCGCGCAGCCTTCCTTGGTACCGGTCGCGTGGGCGTCCTCGCGCAGGAATTGCAGCACCGTGCGCGTCGGCGGCACATCGGTGATCTGCCGGACCTCGCCGCCGAAGTAGAAATGGATGGGACGTTCGCTCATGGTGCTGACTCGTGCATGCCGGCGTACCGGGATGATTTCAAGTTAACACATGGCGCGCCGCCCTGCTGCCGGTGCCGGCGTATACGGAATATGGGTAAAGCTGAATGAGCGCGCAGGTGCTCCGAACCCCCCGATGCTCCGGCCAGTCAAAAACAGTTGTATGGCTGGAGGATGGATCATGCTCAATCCTGCATTGGACAAGCAGTTTGCCGGTTCGATTCCGCACCTGTACCAGACGCATCTGGTGCCGGTTATCTTCGCCCCTTACGCGGTGGACATGGCGGGCCGCCTGCGCGGACGCAGGCTGGAGCGGGTGCTGGAGGTGGCGGCGGGGACCGGGGTGGTGACCCGTGCGCTGGCTGCAACCCTGCCGGCCGAGGTTGCCATCGTTGCCACCGACCTGAACCAGGCCATGCTCGACGAGGCGGGCAAAGTCGGGACGTCGCGGCCGGTGGCCTGGCAGCAGGCGGATGTGGCCCAATTACCCTTTGGCGATGGCGCCTTCGATGCCGTCGTCTGCCAGTTCGGGGTGATGTTCTTTCCCGACAAGGCGCAGTCGCTGGGGGAGATCCGGCGGGTACTCAAGGCTGGCGGCGTGTTGATCTTCAGTGTCTGGGATCAGCTCGCCGACAATGAATTCACCGCTTGCGTGACGGAAGCGCTGGCCACGCTGTTTCCGGATGATCCGCCGCGTTTCATGGCGCGGACACCCCACGGTTATCACGACCGCCAGCGCATCGAGGACGATATTCGCCAAGCTGGCTTCACGGCGCCGATCCACTTCGAAACCCGGGCCGAGCGTGGCCGCGCCGAGTCGGCGGAGGCGCTCGCGCTGGCCTTCTGCCAGGGTACGCCGCTACGCAACGAGATCGAGGCGCGCGATCCCGCCAAGTTGGAGGCCGCCATGCGGGTCAGCGCCGAGGCCTTGCAGGCCAGGTTCGGCGCCGGGCCGCTGGAAGGCAAGATCCAGGCGCACGTGGTGACCGTCGAGCACTGATCGGTGCGGGGAAGGAATTATTTCTTCATGGGAAAGCATGGCGTGTGCGTAGTATTCGCATGCACATTCGCTATTGATCAGTTTTTTCATCTTCTGGAGATCGGGTTCTCATGCTGAAACGTCTGCTGCTGCCGTTGTGTTTCGTGTCCGGACTGTCCTGTGCTGCCGATCCCGGTACGGAAGGGCTGGCTTATTCGCCGGCGGTCGTCGGCATTTCCAATGCGGGGGATCTGAAAGGCGTCAGGAAGGTGGCGGTGGCGTCCTTCGTCGTCCAGTACGTCGTCAAGCAGACCGAGGACCTGGTCGTCGATTTCGAGCCGCCGCTGACCGCCGATCCGGCCTACCTGCAGCGTCTTACCGAGAAGATGTATGGCGACTTCCAGGCCAGCGTGAAGGCCGCCGGCTTCGAGCTGGTGCCCCACGCCACGGTGGTGGCGGCGCCGGAGTACAAGACCATGCAGGGCATGTCCTCGCCGTCGCCACTGCTGATGGACGGCTGGAAGATGGGTTCGAAGACCGGCGCCTACAAGAGCCTGTTCTATGCGCCGAAGGACCTGGTCATCAACCTGAAGGACGACTACGAGGAGCTGCGCAAGAGCTACGGCGGCTTCAGCAGCTACGTCGTGGATGAAACCCTGACCTTCAGCGGGCGCATCGCCCAGTACGCCACCAACTGGAAGTACCACGACAAGGACCTGCAGAAGGCCCTCGGCGCGTCCACGCTGCATGTGCGGGTCTTCGTGCCGATCGCCTACCTGTGGTCGAGCCAGACCAAGGGCGGCGGGTGGACCCATTTCAGCGCCGGGGCGATGGCGGCGGTGCGGCTCGGCGAGCGCTTCACGCGCCTGGCGGTGGGCAAGGACGGGGACGTGGCGAAGATCTACCTGACCGAGCCGGTGATGACCCGCGGCGCGACCGAGGCGCAACTGATCAAGGAGTCCACCAGCATCTTCGGCAAGGTCACCCGCGAGGTGAACTACACGCTGAACGCGGACGCCTACCAGACGGTCGTTCCGGCGGCGACCAAGCAGACCCTCGAGGCCTTCCTCGGCAAGATGAAGGAAAACATCTGATCGACCGCCTGGCGGGCGTGCTCAGCCGCGCCCGCGCAGGATGCGCTCCATGCCGGCCATCACGGTCAGGTTGGCTTCCTCCATGCGGGCGAGGGCGTCGAGGGCGCCGCTGAGGTCGCCGCCGCGGTAGCGTTCGACGGCCTGGCGGGCGAGATCATGCACTGCCTTGTGCGGGGCCTCCATGTCCCGGTAGCCGGGCAGGCGCGAGAATTCCGTGCGCCCTTCGCCCTCGTAGTACCAGCGCCCGAGGCGGCACTGGGTCTCGTCGGGCAAGTCCCGCGGCTGCAGGTCGGAGAGGCCCAGCAGCACCTTGTACACCTCCAGCTTGAGGGTCAGCTCCTCGATGTTGGCCAGTTCGGCATTGGCCAGCTGCGAGGACCCGGCGATGCTGTCCTGCATGTGGCGGGACAGCTCGAACAGGCGCTGCATGCTGTGCATCGCCGTTTCGCTGTCTGCGCCGTGGCTGGCCGCATCGCCGGCACCGATCTCCATGATCTTGCGGGCTTCAGTGGTTTCCGCCTGGATGCCGGTGACCAGGCCACCGATCTCCGTGGTGGCCTTGGCGGTGCGTTCGGCGAGCTTGCGCACTTCGTCGGCCACTACCGCGAAGCCGCGCCCGGCTTCGCCAGCGCGGGCCGCTTCGATGGCCGCGTTGAGCGCCAGCAGGTTGGTCTGCTCGGCGATCTCGCGGATCAGCTGGACGATGCCGCCGATCTCCGTGGCGCGCTGGGACAGGCCGGCAACGCTGTGGCCGGCGGCCTGGATGCGCGCGAACATCGTGCGCAGGTTATCGGCGATCTTCCCGAAGGCGGCCCGGTTGGTCTCGGCTTCGCTGGCGGCACTCAACGCCGAAGCCTTGTCCTCGCCGAGCCGTTCCGACAGGCCGGCAAAGGACTGGCGGATGCCGCCGAGGGATTCGCCGAAACGCGGGATGTTGCCCGCCACGCCGTCGAGCAGGCTGTGCCGGGCCTGGAGCTGCTGCCGGCCATCCTCGGCGTCGCCCAGGCGCCGCTGCAAATCGGCCAGCTCGTCGCGCAAGGCTTGGTTGTGGGCTTTGAGGGCTGCGTTGTCGGCGAGGGCGCTAGCCAGTTCACGTCGGGTTTTCGAGCCGAGCATGGGGTACTTTCTGATGGGTAATGTTGAGTAATTTGATCGGGTATTGCGTCGCAGGCCTTGATCCGCGTCAAGGCAGCGTGGGGATTGCGGGGCCGCGCGGGGCCTCAGGCGTCGCTGGCGGCGGCGGGCGGAAACAGATGGATCGTTTGCCACCCGCCGCGCGGCCCGCGCTTGATGAGGTCGGCCAGCGTGTAGCCGTCCATCACCTTGAGCAGCGCCGCCAGGGCCTCCTGCAGGATGCCTTCCAGCTCGCAGTCACCACCGAGGCGGCAGGTGGATGCGTCGCCCATGCATTCGACCAGCGCGAAGTCGGTCTCGGTCTGGCGGATCACGTCGCCGAGGACGATCTGCCCCGGATCGCGGGCCAGCCGCATGCCGCCACCCTTGCCGCGCTGGGTGTCGATGAAGCCGCTGCGTGACAGGTGATGGGCGACCTTCATCAGATGGTTCTCCGAGATGCCGTGGGCCTGGGCGATCTCCCCGATGGTCACCAGGCGCTCGCGTTCCGCGCCCACGTACATCAGCGTACGCAGGCAGTAGTCGGTGAAGGTGCTCAGTCGCATCGGCGCTTTCCGTCGGGTGGCTCAAAAGATGTACGCAGGATGTTGATTATCGCCGAAGCGGTTGTTAGCATAAAGCTGTACAGAGCATACATCTTTATAAGGCAGCGGTTATATTCATGTCCGATCAGCCCCAACCCCAACGCGTCATCCCGATCCAGCCGCTGTTCAAGGCGGAACCGAAGGTCTATCCCCGTTCCATCCAGGGTTTCTTCCAGCGTTGGCGCTGGGGTTTCGTGGCCCTCACCCAGCTGATCTTCTATGGCCTGTGCTGGTTGCCCTGGCACGGTCGGCAGGCCGTGCTGTTCGACCTGGAGGCGCGCCGCTTCTACCTGTTCGACCTGGTGCTGTGGCCGCAGGACACCATCTACCTGGCGCTGCTGCTGGTGCTGTCGGCGCTGGCGCTGTTCCTGTTCACCGCGGTGGCCGGGCGATTGTGGTGCGGCTACACCTGTCCGCAGACGGTCTATACGGAGATCTTCCTGTGGATCGAGAAGCAGATAGAAGGTGACCGCCAGCAACGCATGAAGCTCGACGCCGCGCCGATGAGCGCCGCCAAGTTCGGCCGCAAGACGGCCAAGCACGCGATCTGGCTGATCCTGTCCCTGTGGACCGGTTTCACCTTCGTCGGCTATTTCACGCCGATCCAGGATCTCGGCCACGAGGCGCTCACCGTGTCGATGACCGGCGCGGAGATCTTCTGGATACTGTTCTACGGTGCCGCCACCTACGGCAACGCCGGCTTCCTGCGCGAGCAGATGTGCAAGTACATCTGCCCTTACGCCCGCTTCCAGTTCGTGATGTTCGACTCCGACACGTTGATCATCACCTACGACGAGCAGCGCGGCGACCCCCGCGGCAGCCGCTCGAAGAAGGCCGATCCGCGCAAGCAGGGCCTCGGCGACTGCGTGGATTGCGGCATCTGCGTGCAGGTCTGCCCGACCGGCATCGACATTCGCAACGGCCTGCAGGTGGAATGCATCGGCTGCGCCGCGTGCATCGACGCCTGCGACCAGGTGATGGACAAGATGAGCTACCCGCGCGGGCTGATCCGCTATTCGACGGAGAACGCGCTGAAGGAAGGCCTGGTGCGCAAGGACATCGTGAGGCGCGCCTTCCGGCCGCGCACGCTGATCTACTCGGCGGTGTTCCTGATTCTCACGGTGGCCACCGGCTGGTCGCTGCTGACCCGCCCGCCGCTGAAGGTGGACGTGGTGCGCGACCGTGGCGTGATGGCCCGCGAGGCCGACGACGGCAGCATCGAGAACGTCTTCCAGCTGCAGCTGATCAGCACCAGCGAGACCGAGCGCAGCTACACCGTCGGGGTGGCCGGCATCGACGGCATCCGCCTGGCGGCGCCGGTGCAGGTGAAGGTGCCCGGTGCCGCCAGCACGGCGGTAACGGTCACCGTGCGGGTCGCGCCGGACGCGGTGGAGAACCAGCATGGCTCGAAGCCGATGCACTTCGTCCTTACCGACAGTGCGGCGCCCGACGTGCGCATCGACGAGCCGGCCAAGTTCTGGCTTCCCTGAAGACTCCCGCAGCCGGCTTCAGCGTTTCCAGAAGCCGGCGTGGGGGGCGGCTGCTTCGGTCTCCAGCCACGGCCCGTACACCTCGATGCGGCGCTGGCCGCGGGCGAACACCTCGCGGCACGGCAGCGAGAAGGTCGGGTTCTCCGGGTGGTCGCCGGTGAGGCCGAGCAGCGCGTGCTCCGGCAGCGCATAGACCACGCGGCCGATGCCGCACCAGTAGATCGCCCCGGCGCACATCGCGCAGGGTTCGGCGCTGGAATACAGCGTGGCCCTGGCCAGCTCGTCCGGCGTCAGGCGGCGCGCCGCCAGCGCCGCGGCGACCAGCTCGGCGTGGCGGGTCGGATCGCCGTCGGGGGGCAGGGAATCGTTGCCGGCCTCGGCGACGATATTCCCGGCGGCATCGACGACCAATGCGGCGAAGGGGTGCTTGCCGCTGTCGCGCACCCGGCGGGACAGTTCGATGGCGTAACGCAGGAAATGTTCGTCCTGGGGCGTGGGAAAGGACATGCTCGTGCTCCGCTTGAAGGTGGGCGGATTATGGCCGCCGCCGCGAGCCGCTTTGTGCGCCGAACCATATACCGGTCATAACGGAACCGGGATGGGTTGCAGGATGTCCGGTTGTTACAGTGGCTCCCACGACGCACAACCCTGCCCACGGAGATTGCCCCCATGTCCCTGTCCCGCTTCAAGACCGCCGCCACCTGTGTCTTCGTGACACTGGGGCTGGCCAGCCAGGCCTTCGCCGCCGACCCCGCCAAGATCGGCTTCGTGTACATCGGTCCGACCGGCGACCACGGCTGGACCTTTTCCCACGACCAGGGCCGCAAGGCCGTGGATGCCAAGTTCGGCGACAAGGTAAAGACCACCTTCGTCGAGAACGTGCCGGAAACCGCCGACGCCGAGCGGGTTTTCCGCGACCTGGCCCAGCAGGGCTACAAGATCATCTTCGGCACCTCCTTCGGCTACATGAACCAGGAGGTGAAGGTCGCCAAGGCTTTCCCGAACACCAAGTTCATGCATGCCACCGGCTACAAGACGGCCCCCAACCTGGGCGTCTACGACGTGCGCACCTACGAGGGCGCCTACATGCTCGGCGTGGTGGCCGGCAAGATGAGCAAGAGCGGCAAGCTCGGCGTGGTGGCGTCGATTCCCATCCCCGAGGTGATCCGCAACATCAACGCCTTCACCCTCGGCGCCCGCAGCGTCAATCCGAAGGCCACCACCCGCGCCATCTGGGTGAACAGCTGGTTCGACCCGGGCAAGGAACGAGAGGCCGCGCTGACCCTGATCGCCCAGGGCTCCGACGTGCTGATGCAGAACACCGACTCGCCGGCCGTCGTGCAGGCCGCCCAGGAGAAGGGCGTGCTGGCCTTCGGCTGGGATTCCGACATGACCAAGTTCGGCGGCAAGGCCCACCTGGCGGCCTCGGTGCTGCACTGGGACGTGATCTACACCAAGGCCGTTGGCGAAGTGCTCGACGGTACCTGGAAGACCGGCGACATCTGGTGGGGCGTGAAGGAGGGCGCGGTGAACATCGAGTCCTTCGGCCCGGCGGTGCCCGCCGACGTCAAGAAGCTCGCCGAGGAGCGCCGCGACGCGATCAAGGCCGGCAAGCTGCATCCCTTCACCGGCCCGCTGAAGGGCCAGGACGGCAAGGAAGTGCTGGCCGCCGCCAAGACCATGGGCGACCCGGACCTGCGCAAGATGAACTTCTACGTGGAGGGCGTGGAAGGCTCGATTCCCAAGTAAGCGCTCCGGCGTTGTCACGGGCGGCCAGGCAGAGCCTCCGGGGCTCGTGGCCTGCCGCGCGGGGCGCCGCCCCGGCCGGTCAGCGTCGCCGCCGCGCCAGCAGGCCGGTGCCGGCCAGGGCCGCCAGGGCCAGGCTGCCGGGTTCGGGCACGCTCTGCAGCGACAGGCTCATCGGCGTGAACGCCAGGTCGACGTTGCCGTTTGCATCCGAGGCCGTGCCGAAGGCGCTGACTGAGGCGATGCCCAGGGTGCCCGGACCGGCCGCGGCGGCGAAGTTGTTCGCGATGGGGACGGCCGATACCGAATCCAGCGGATTGCCGTCAGCGTCGAAGTTGAACACCATCAGCATGCCGTCGGAGAGGCCGTTCAGCTCGGTGCCGAGCGTCGTCGAGCCGAGCCGGTAGATCAGCCCCCAGCCGATCGACACCGTCTGCAGGAAATCCGCATAGTCGATGCTGAAGGCGCCGACTGCGGCATTGCCGGCAAAGGACAGCTGGAAGCCGTCGATTTCCCCATGGGTGCCGACGAGGTAGCCGTCGCCGTTCAGGTCCGTTCCGCTGAAGTAGCCGCTCACTGCGCCTCCGCCGGTGTAACCTGCCTGGTGAAACTCGTAGGTGGCGGCATGGCTGAAGGTGGCGAGAACCAGCAGGCCAAGGCCTGCGACGGCACGGCTGAGCGTGAATTTATGCATGGTGAGTCCCCGGTTGATTAGGTGATTGCAGCCCCGTGTGCACGAACCGTCTATGCATTTGGGGTTCCGGAGTGTATGCCTTGTGAATTTTTGAGGGCGCTTCCGATTACCCGTCCCGGTCACCTGCCGATCTACAATCGAAGCGTTCCTGACGTGGAGAACCGAAAATGACTGCGCGCGATGCCCTCTCCCTGGCCCTCGGCATGCCCAAGGCCGAACTGCACGTCCATATCGAGGGCACCCTCGAGCCCGAACTGGCCTTCGCGCTGGCCCGCCGCAACGGCGTTGCGCTGCCCTATGCCGACGAGGCGGCGCTGAAGGCGGCCTACGCCTTCGACAGCCTGCAGAGCTTCCTCGACCTGTACTACGCCTGCGCCGACGTGCTGCGCACCCGCGAGGATTTCCGCGACCTGATGCTGGCCTACCTGGAGCGCGCCGCGGCGGATGGCGTGATCCACGCCGAGATCTTCTTCGACCCGCAGACCCACACCGCCCGCGGCATTCCCTTTGCCACCGTGCTCGACGGCCTCGACGACGGGTTGGCCGAGGGGGCGCGGCGCTGGGGCGTGTCGGGGCGGCTGATCCTGTGCTTCCTGCGCCACCTCAGCGAGGACGAATGCCTGGCCACGCTGGCCGAGGCCGAGCCCTATCTGGCGCGCATCCACGGCTTCGGGCTGGACTCGTCCGAGCGCGGCCACCCGCCGTCCAAGTTCGCGCGCCTGTTCGCCCGCTGCCGCGAACTCGGCAAGCCGGTGGTCGCCCACGCCGGCGAGGAAGGCCCGCCGGAATACATCACCGAAGCCCTCGACCTGCTCGGCGCCCGGCGCATCGACCACGGCGTGCGGGCGGTGGACGACCCCGCGGTACTGGCCCGCCTGGCCGAGGAAGGCATCCCGCTGACCGTCTGCCCGCTGTCCAACACCCGCCTGTGCGTGTTCCAGGACATGCGTGAGCACAGCCTGCCGCGCCTGCTCGCCGCCGGCGCCAAGGTCATGCTCAACAGCGACGACCCGGCCTATTTCGGCGGCTACCTCAACGCCAACATCCGCGCGGTGCATGAAGCCTTCCACTTCGACGCCGACACCTGGTATCGGCTGGCACGTAACAGCTTCGAGGCAAGCTTCGCCAGCGACGCCGAAAAAGCCACCTGGATCGCCCGCCTCGACACCTACTTCGCCGCCGCCCGCTGAAGGCTTAGGAGACTTCCTTTCATGTGGGGGCAAATGAATTCGCCCCCACAGCAGCCCAGCCCCCACAGCGTGGCGGCTTGTTCTTCCAAAAGGGCTGGCCGACAGGTGGCTCGATGGTGTGGCGTATCCCGTAGGGGCGAATTCATTCGCCCTCGGACGTTGACCTGGCCACCGAGGGCGAATGAATTCGCCCCCACCGAAGCCCAAACCCCACAGCCCCGCCCCCAACGGTCCAGTTTCCGCTACAGCTCGCACCCGGCCCGCGAACTCGGCGGCGTGGGTGTGATCGAAAGCAGGCATTCCCGTCACCCACGGGTGCGTTGGCGGCCCTGACACGCGCAGCGGACGCGTGCCGCAGCCGCTCTCCCGCCACGCCGGCGGTCTTTTGGAGGAGCGAGCGATGGCAAGCGAGATCGACACAGGGGCCGCGCAACGCGGCCCTGGCACCGTTTTGCTGCTGGTGGCCACGCGCAAGGGCGCCTGGCTGTACCGCGGCGACGCGACCCGCCAGCACTGGCGGGTGGATGGCCCCCACTTCCTGGGCCACATCATCAACCACCTGGTGCTCGACCCGCGCGACGGGCGCACCCTGCTGGCGGCCGCCAAGACCGGCCACCTCGGGCCGACGGTGTTCCGTTCCACCGACCTGGGGCGCAGCTGGCAGGAAGCCGCCCGGCCGCCGGCCTTCGCGCCGGCCCCCGAAGGCCAGGGCGGGCGTTCGGTGGACCACACCTTCTGGCTAACCCCCGGCCACGCCGACCAGCCCGGCGTGTGGTACGCCGGCACCTCGCCGCAGGGCCTGTTCCGTTCGGAGGATGGCGGCGTCAGCTGGGCGCCGTTCTCGCCGATCAACGACGACCCGCAGTACCGCAAGTGGATGGGCACCGTGCAGGACGGCACGCCGGACGGCCCCAAGCTGCACTCCATCATCGTCGACCCGCGCGACGCCGAGCACCTGTACTTCGCGATGTCCGGCGGCGGCGTGCATGAATCGGGAGACGGCGGCCGCAGCTTCGCGCCGCTGCTCAGCGGCATCGAGGTCGTCGAAGGCTTCGACGGCAGCGACCCGACCTTCCACGATCCCCACTGCGTGCGCCTGTGCCCGACCAATCCGGACCGGCTGTACCAGCAGAACCACTGCGGCATCTACCGCCTGGACCGCCCGTCCGACACCTGGCGGCGGATCGGCCGCGCGATGCCGGCGGAGGTGGGCGACATCGGCTTCCCGATGGTCGTCCATCCCCGCGACGCGAATGCGGTGTGGGTCTTTCCGATGGACGGCACCAGCGTGTGGCCGCGCACCAGCCCCGGCGGCAAGCCGGCCGTGTATGGCACCCGCGACGGCGGCGAAAGCTGGCAGCGCCTCGACGCCGGCCTGCCGGCCGAGCAGGCGTGGTGGACCGTCAAGCGCCAGGCCATGACGGCGGACAGCGCCGACCCGGTCGGCCTGTATTTCGGCACCACCAGCGGCGAGCTGTGGATGAGCGGCGACGAGGGCCGCCAATGGACGCGCATCGCTGCGCACCTGCCGGAGATCTACGCGGTGGAGGTGGCCATGGGGGTGGAGGGCGCGTCGTGAAGGTGCTGATCCCCAGCGCGCTGCGCTCCTACACCGAGCAGGCTTACGCCGAGGCGGGCGGGGATACGCTGGCGGCGGTGCTGGCCGAGCTGGATCGTTGCTACCCGGGTATCCGCTTCCGCATGATCGACGAGCAGAACCGCATCCGCCCGCACATCCGCTTCTTCATCGATGGAGAGCAGGTCTTCGACCTGGCCCGGCGGCTCGACGGTGTGCAGGAGCTGGTCATCGTGCAGGCCCTCAGCGGCGGCTGAGGCAGGGGCAAAAAAAGGAGGGACGACGGGCGAGAGGGAGGATTCGCCCGCCGTCCCGGCGGCACGGCCGGGAGGTCGGCGGCCGCCGTAACAACAACGCGGAGAACAACGAGGAGAAAACTTTCGATCAGCGGCGCGGACCGGCGAAGGCCCGCGCCGCCGAAGGGGGGAGTGCCGGGGTCAGTTCTGCATGTACACCACGTGGGTCTCGGTGTACTCGTAGAGGCCGTGCTTGCCGTCGGCACCGCCGATGCCGGACTTGCGGCGGCCGGCGTGGAAGCCCTGCATGGCTTCGAAGTGCTCCCGGTTCACATAGGTCTCGCCGAAGCGCAGCTCGCGGCAGGCCTGCATCGCCGCGTTGAGATCCTTGGTGAAGATCGACGAGGTGAGGCCGTACTCCGAATCGTTGGCCAGCGCGATGGCCTCGTCGAGGCTGTCCACCGCCTGGATCGGCAGCACCGGCCCGAAGATCTCCTTGCGCATGATCTCCATGTCGGCGCTGCAACCGGTGACTACCGTCGGCTCGTAGTGGAAGCCTGTCGGGCGGTCCGCCACGCGGCCGCCGAGGATCACCTCGGCGCCCTGCTCGCGGGCGCGGTTCACCATCGCCGCCACCTTGTCGAGGCCGATCCGGTTCACCAGCGGGCCCATATGCACATCCGGCTCGGCCAGCGGATCGCCGTAGCGGGTGGCGGCCATCAGCGTGCGCACCTTGGCGGTGAATGCATCGGCTACCGACTTTTCCACGTAGACCCGTTCGGCGCAGTTGCACACCTGCCCGGTGTTGATCACGCGGGAATCCACCACCGCCTTGGCGGCCAGGTCCAGGTCGGCGCTGGCCAGCACGATGGCCGGCGCCTTGCCGCCCAGTTCCAGGTTCACGCGGGTCAGGTTGCGGCCGGCGGCCTGCATGATCGTCGAGCC
This sequence comes from Pseudomonadota bacterium, assembly GCA_018241665.1. Classification (GTDB taxonomy): domain Bacteria; phylum Pseudomonadota; class Gammaproteobacteria; order Burkholderiales; family Rhodocyclaceae; genus Zoogloea. The sequence goes on along the minus strand of JAFEDK010000019.1, from coordinate 391,680 downwards.
GGTGGCGACGCTGCCGGTGAAGCTGATCAGGCCCACGTCCGGGTGGGTGCACAGGCTGGCGCCCACGTCGGCGCCGCGCCCGCCGACCAGGTTGAAGACCCCCGCCGGCAGGCCGGCCTCGGCCACCAGGCGGGCGAACTCGAAGGCGTTGATCGGCGTCTCCTCGCTTGGCTTGACGACGATGGTGTTGCCGGTGACCAGCGCCGGCGCCATCTTGCGGGCGATCAGGAAGAACGGGAAGTTCCACGGCAGGATGCCGACGGTCACGCCGATCGGCTTGCGATGCACGAAGATCGTCTCGCCCGGGCGGTCGCTCTGCAGGATCTCGCCCTCGATGCGGCGTGCCCACTCGGCCATGTAGTCCATGTAGTCGGCGGTGAAATCCACCTCGACGCGGGCCAGGCCGAGGACCTTGCCCTGCTCGCGGGTGATGATCTCGGCGAGGCGTTCCTTGTTCTGCCGCACCTTGGCGGCGATGGCCTTCAGGTGGGCGGCGCGCTGGATCGCCGGCAGGCGTTCCCAGCCCGGCTGGGCGCGGCGGGCGGCGTCCACCGCGGCATTCACTTCGTCGCTGCTGGCAGTGGGGATGCGCGCCAGCAGGGTGTGGGTGGCCGGGTTATGCACGTCGATGGCGGTGGTGGCGTCGGCGGGCACGAAGCGGCCGTCGATGTAGTTCTCGTAGAGGGTCGTCACGGTAGGTCTCCTTGAGGTGTGTCGGGGTTGGGGTGTTGTGGGGGGGAGGTTCAGGCGGCGGGGCGGGCGAGCTTCTTGCCGACGCTCTCCGACACGTAGCCGAAGGCGAGGCCGGCAATCCAGGTCAGGGCGACGAGGGCGATGCTGAGGTCGATCTTTCCGCCGGAGCCGAAGAAGGACGCCGCGCCGAGGAAGGCCGCCGGCGTGTAGGACAGGGCGCCGATGTCGGCCATCGCCACCAGCACGAAGGCCAGCACGGCGACCAGCCCGATCAGGGGGCCGAGGCCGCCGCCCAGCGCTTGCACCCCGGCGAGGGTCACGGCGGTGAGCAGGATGCCGGCCAGGCCGGCGCCGAGGGCCTTGCTCAGTCCGCCGCTGCCGCCACCGGCGGCGAAGAAGGCGGCCCAGGCAACGAAGCCGATCCACGGGTTGAAGCCGAGGTCCGGGTTGCCGACGCTGAGATAGACCCAGGCGGCGACGAGCAGGGCGATGCTGAAGGCGAGGGCATGCAGGATCTTCATGGAAACACTCCTTGGCGCGAGTTCGGGGGAATCACCACACGTAGGCGTACTTGATGTTCATGCTGTTGTTGGCGGCGTGGTTCTTGCCGTCGATGCTGGTCGAGTAGCGCAGGCTGATGGACTGGTTGTCGAAGGTGTGGAACATCACCCCGACGCCGCCGTCCAGCACGCGGGCGCTGGGCTGGTTGTTGCGGCTGCTGGTGCTCTCGTAGTCGAGGGCGATGAAGGGCTCGAGCAGGCCGGTGACGCGGTAGCCGAGGCGGTGGTTGGTGTGGAAGGTGTTGCCGGGGCGGCTGCCGTCCTTCTTCTCGCTCTGGAAGACCATGCCGGCGTCGGCGGTCCACCCCAGCTTGTCGGTGAGGCGCACGTCCCACAGGAAGCTCGACAGGTTCTTCCAGTTGGTGTCGCTGACCCGGTCGTCGCCGACCGGAACCTGCAGGAAGGACTGGAAGCCGAAGGTGGAGGTGGGGCTCGGCTTCATCCACACCGCGAAGCCGGTGAGCGGGTCGCCGATGCCGCTGAGGTGGCGGTCGGCGGCATTGGCGGCGTGCTGGTTGCGTACGCCGATCTCCGGCACGATGACCTCGTAGGCGAGGCCGATCTTCGGGTTGCCTTCCGGGGTCCAGAAGCGCACGTACTTGGACATGCCGACGATGGTCTGGCTGCCGTCGCCCTTCACCTTGTCGCCGTTGGCGTTGAAGGTGTCCTTGTTGTTCTGCACGTAGCCGTACTGCACGAAGACGTTGAAGGGCTTGAAGTCCACCGGCAACTCGTATTCGTGGGGGCCGATGACGTCGAAGGTGGTCTGGGCGAAGGCGGCGGGGGCGCAGGCGGCGCCGAGGCCGGCCAGTGCGCTGGCGGCCAGCAGGCGGCGGAACGGGGTGTGAAGGGTCTGCATGAATGTCTCCTTTGTCGTTTTTGGGCGTGAGTCCTCCCGCCGCGCCGCCGGAGGGCGGCGCGGGGCGGATCGCGCGGGTGGGCTGAACCGGGGTGGAGTGGGGGGGATTGGGGGGGCGGGCTTACTTCTGCAGCTTGTAGACCAGGATCGTGCCGCCCTGGGGCACGACGGTCTTGTGGTCGAGCACCGCGTCGAAGGCGCCCTGCATGCGCTGGGCATCGACGCCCCAGCCGGACTGCACGGCCACGTACTGCTCGCCATTCACCTCGAAGGACGAGGGCACGCCGGTGACGCCGGACGGGGTCGGGGTCTCCCACAGCACCTTGCCGCTCCTGGCGTCGAGGGCGCGGAACATGCGGTCGTTGGTGCCGCCGCCGAACACCAGGTTGCCGGCGGTGGTCATCAGCGGGCCCCAGTTCATCTCGGGGTAGGTGTGGGTCCACACCTTCTTGCCGGTCTTCAGGTCCCAGGCCTGCACTTCACCGATGTGCTGGCGGGATTTCTCGGTCATCCGCACGTTGGTCAGGATGTTGTCGAGGGACACGCCGATGTACAGGCTGCCGGCCTTGTACTTGACTGGTTCGCCGGTCAGCTCGGAGCACAGGTTGTTGTTGGCCGGGATGTAGAGCAGGCCGGTCTGCGGGTTGTAGGCCTCCGGCGGCCAGTCCTTGCCGCCCCACAGGGACGGACAGAAGTCGGTCTTCTTGCCGGTGCCCGGAATGCGCTTCGGGTCGTAGGTCGGCCGGCCGGTCTTGGGGTCGAGGCTGGTGAACACGTTCTGCGTCACGTAGGGCCAGGCATCCACGTAATTGACCTTGTCCTGGGTGCGCTCCAGCAGCCACAGGTAGCCGTTGCGGCCGGCGTGCACCAGGGACTTGAACTTCTTGCCCTTGTGCTCCAGGTCGATCAGCAGCGGTGCGGAGACTTCGTCCCAGTCCCAGGCATCGTTCCAGTGGTACTGGTGGTGGCCCTTGATCTTGCCGGTGTCCACGTCGAGGGCGATGGTGGAGTTGGCGTAGAGGTTGTCGCCGGGGCGGGTGTCGGGCATCCACGGGCCGGCGTTGCCGACGCCCCAGTAGGCGATGTTGGTCTGGGAATCGTAGGTGCCGGTGATCCACACCGAGCCGCCGCCGGTCTTGTAGGTCTCGCCGGGCCAGGTTTCGCTGCCCGCTTCGCCGGGGCCGGCGATGGTGTAGGTGCGCCAGGCTTCCTTGCCGCTTTCCGCGTCGAAGGCGGCGACGAAGCCGCGGATGCCCAGCTCGCCGCCGGACGAGCCGACCATGATCTTGCCCTTGGCGGCCAGCGGGGCGAGGGTCATGTAATAGCCCTTTTTCCAGTCGGCCACGGGCACCTTCCACAGCTCCTTGCCGGTGGCCGCGTCGAGGGCCACCAGGAAGGCGTCGGTGGTGGCCAGGTAGAGCTTGTCGCCGTACAGCGCCACGCCGCGGTTGGTGGGGTGGAGCTGCATCAGCTCGTCGGGGATGGTTTTCTTGTAGCGCCACAGCTCCTTGCCGGTGGCGGCTTCCAGCGCGATCACCTGGTTGTTGGGGGTGGACACGTACATGTAGCCGTTATTGACGATGGGCGGCGCCTGGTGGCCCTCGGTCATGCCGGTGGTGTAGGACCAGGCCGGCACCAGCTTGCCGACGTTCTGGTTGGTGATCTGCTTGAGCGGGCTATAGCCCCAGCCCTCGTAGTTGCCGCGGTACATCAGCCAGTTGCCGGCCTCGGGCTTGGTCAGGCGGGCGTCGGTGACGGGGCTGTAGGGGGCCAGGCTGGCGCCGGCGAACATGGGGACGAGGGCCAGGCTGGCACACAGGGCCTTGAGTCGGGTTTTCATTTGCAGATGTCTCCTTTATTGCTTTGGTGTGGGCGAGCGGGTGAGGCGGGGAAAAATCAGGCGGACTTGGCGACGCCGGGGTGGGAGGTGAAGGGGCCGGCTACCACCAGCACGCCGTTCTCCTCCTTCAGCGGCAGCAGCGGCAGGGCGCGCGGGGCCGGGCCGGCGACGACCTGGCCGCCCTGGCTGGGGGAGAACTTGGAGAAGTGGCAGTAGCACATCAGGGTCTTGTCCTTGGCGACCCATTCGGAGACCTCGCAGCCCTGGTGGGTGCATACCGCCGAATAGGCCAGCACGCCGCCGGCGGCGTAGGCGCGGGTCTCGTCGGTGAGCTCCTGCGGATCGACGCGGACCAGGATCACCTTGTTGAGGCGGGAGCCGTCGCGCACCTCGCCGCTGGCCGGCTCGAAGGGGAAGGCGGCCACCGGCTTGGCATCGGGCTGGATCTCGCTGCAGCGCAGGGGCTGGGCCTTGCCTTCGGCGTCGGTGCGCGCCAATTGGTCGCCGACTTTCGGCTTCGAATTGGCGTCGTCATCGGCCAGCGCGTTGCGGCCAATTCCCAGCCCGGCGCAGAGGAGCAGCGCCGAGGTGGCTTTCAGCGTTTCCCGTCTATTGGGATTGGCCACGTTCTCCGGCGTGGTCTCGACAAACGGTGTGGAGGGCGTACTGTTCATATTCCTGTCCTGCGTTCTGGTTTGTGGCCAGGTCTATTAGGCAAAGCGTGTGCCACGGAATTGAAATGGAACGCAGGGAGGGCGGTGGCGATTTGTTTAGTTGTTGTTAATAAATGGGTTTTTATTTTTTATGGAGGCGCCGGAAGTCCTTTAAATTCAAATTGGATTGAATTGAAGGGCGTCCGCCGTCCGCCCGTGCACTACAGGTGTAGCGGGGGGCGCATCAGGTGTCGTGTCGCAAAACCGTAATTCGCTACAGCCCGCTTTCCTGCTGCGCTGCGGTAATGGTTCGGGTATTTCCTTATTAGCCGCTTTTTATTCGCAGCGGCAATTTCCATGTGCTATCATCCAGCCACAAATAGCAGCCGTAGCGGCGGAGTCCGCCAGCGCGGCGCGCACCTTATAAGCGGGTGGAGACGAGGAGATGGATATGCAGGGCAGGCACGCCGATGCCTTGGCCGGGGGGCTCTTGCCCGGCGGAATGCTGAGTCTGGCCGCCACCGAGGCGCGCTTGCGCGAATCGTGGCGGCGCTCGGAGGAAACCTACCGCATCGATCCCTCGACGCGTTCCAGCCCGCGGGTGCTGTCGGCGGCCGAGTTCCGCGACCTGCGCGACCGCACCGCGACCTTCCTGCGCATTGCCCAGTTGGGCGTGGCGCGCCTGCATGAGCAGGTGCGCGACTCCGGCTATTGCGTGCTGCTCACCACCGGCGACGGCACCAGCGTGGACTTCCGCGGTACGCCGAGCCTGGACGCGGAGTTCCGGCGCCGTGGCTTCATCACCGGGGCCTGCTGGTCGGAATCCGACGAAGGCACCTGCGGTGTCGGCACCGCCATCGTGGACCGGGCGGCGATCCTGGTGCACCGGGAGGAGCATTTCCGCAACCACAACCACGGCATCACCTGCAGCGCGGCACCGGTGTTCGGCCCCCGCGACGAGCTGGTCGGCGTGCTGAACGCGTCGGCCTTCGCGGCGCCCGAGAACCGCAGCAGCCAGTCGGTGGTGTTCCGGCTGGTCCAGCAGAACGCGCTGGCCATCGAGAACGCGCTATTTGTAGAGAGCTACAAGACGGCCTGGATCCTGTCGATCAGCGGGCCGGGGGATTGCTGGAGCCTCGGCGAGGCCCACTGCCTGGCCTTCGACGACGGTGGGCGCATCCTGGCCGCGAGCCGGCGCCTGCGGGCCGGGCTGTTTCCGGGCGCGGAGCTGCCGTCGCGGCGCATCGAGGACGTCTTCGACCTGTCCGCCGACGAGTTGGTGAAGCGTGCCCACGAGCGCCCCGGCGCGCCGATCCCGCTGCGCTGCCTGGCCAATGGGGTGCGCTTCGAGGCCCAACTGCGCGCGCCGGTGCGCGAAGCGGCGGTACCGGCGACGCTGTCGGTCAAACGCGGCTTCGATGCGCTGGCCGCCGAAGACCCGCGGGTGCTGGAGAGCATTGAGCGGGTCAAGCGGGTGGTGGACCGCAAGCTGACGATCCTGCTGCTCGGTGAGACCGGCTCCGGCAAGGAGGCCTTCGCCCGCGCGATCCACGGCCACAGCCTGCGCCGTGACAAGCCCTTCGTGGCCCTCAACTGCGCGGCGATCCCGGAGAGCCTGATCGAGAGCGAGCTGTTCGGCTACAAGGAGGGCGCCTTCACCGGCGCCAAGGCCAAGGGCTCGAAGGGCAAGGTCCAGCAGTCCAGCGGCGGCACGCTGTTCCTCGATGAGATCGGAGACATGCCGCTGGCCCTGCAGACGCGCCTGCTGCGCGTGCTGGCCGAGGGCGAGGTGGTGGCGCTGGGCGCGTCGGAACCGGAGGCGGTGGACCTCAACGTGGTCTGCGCGACCCACCGGGACCTGGCGGCGATGGTGCGCGCCGGCCAGTTCCGTGAAGACCTGTACTACCGCCTGAATGCGGCGGTGTTCCGCCTGCCGGCGCTGCGCGAGCGTTCCGACCGGCGGGTGGTGATCCGCCAGGTGCTGGCCCAGGAGCTGGCCACCGCCGGGCGGCCGCTGAGCCTGCCCGACCCGGTGCTCGAACAACTGGCCGCCTACCCGTGGCCGGGCAACATCCGCGAACTGCGCAACGCGCTGCGCTTTGCGGTGGCGGTGTGCGACGACGGGGTGCTGGCGGCGGCGCATTTTCCCGACGGGCTGCAGGCGGCGCCGGTGCTGGCCGTCGTCGCATCACCGCTGGCGGTGGCTGCCCCTGTGCCGGAGATCGGGCGCCCGGCCGGCAGCGAGCGGGACGCCCTGCTCGACGAACTGCGCCGCTGCCACTGGAACATCTCGGCCGCCGCCGCCGCCATCGGCGTGTCCCGCTCGACGCTGTACCGGCGCATGCAACGCCAGGGCATCGTCGCCCCCAACACCGCCGACGCGCTGGAAGCCGGTAGCCGGGCCGTCCATTGAGGGCGGGTTGCCCCGGGCTGGTGCTCAAGGGAAGCGGGTAGGAAGGATCTGCCACCCTGTGGGGGCGAATTCATTCGCCCTCGGTGCCTGGGCTGTGCCTGGACTGGACTTGGCCGGGTCTCGGGCTCCAGCGCCACGGGAATGAATTCGCCCCTACATGATTTTTTCATGCCGGAAAATGGTTTTGCCAGCTGGCAAAACCATTTATTCATATGGAATAAACCCTGCGCCATATGACAAAACCACCGGGGCACATGACAAAACCACTGCGACACGCCGCCGGATCATTCAGTCATATGCCGGAATGACTGCGCCACGCGTCGCGGAGGTTTTGTCACATGTCGCAGTGATTGCGCGGCGTGTCGCACACTTTATGTCATGTGAAAAAACCGTTTCGTCACGTGACGCAGTGTTTATGGCATATGACGAAACGTCTTTGTCATGTGACGGAATGATTTTTTCAGGCCGCCGAATGATCTTGCAACGTGGAAAATCGTCCAGGAGCCCGGCCGCCTGTCGCGGCGCAGTGGGGGCTCTGCGGGGGGCCACTGTGGGGGCGAATTCATTCGCCCTCAGTCGGTCGAATGACCTCCGCGGGCGAATGAATTCGCCCCCACAGCAGTCCACCCCACAGCAGTCCACCCCACAGCAGTCCACCCCACAGCAGTCCACCCCACAGCAGTCCACCCCACAGCAGTCCACCCCAGCAGGTCGCCCCCACGGCGCCCCCAAATCCCAATCCCACGCGCCCCCGTCAGGCCGCCGCGCAGGCGGTGCTGTCGGCGGCGCGGCCCTTTGGCGGGGTGACGGGCAGGGCTTTCTGCAGGGCCGGCGAGTTGCGCACCACCGAGATGATCTGCTCGCGGAACCAGCGGCATTCTTCCTCGTAGTGGCTGCGGTCGTGCCACAGCAGGTAGAAGCTCATCTTCGGAAATTCGATCGGCGGCTCGGCGACGGCCAGCGGCATCATCTTGGCGCAGTGCTCGGCGAAGATCCGCGGGCTGGAGAACAGCATGTCGGTTTCCAGCAGCAGGTAGGGCACCAACCCGAAGTAGGGCACGTAGGCCACCACGTTGCGCTTCATGCGCTCGCGGGCCAGGTGCAGGTCGATGACGCCGCGCTGGCCCACCGCGTAGGGCGTCGGCACCAGGTGCTCGGCGGCCAGGTATTCGGCGGTGCCCAGCGGCTTGCCGGCCAATGGATGGCCCTTGCGCATCAGGCACACCACCTCGTCCTCGAACAGCGGCGCGATGCGCAGGTTTTCCGGCGGCTGGGGCCAGTTGCCGATCACCACGTCGAGCTCGCCGTTCTCCATCGCGCGGGCGTAGTCGTAATCCGGCCCGAGGGAATGGAAGGCCACCTGGCTGTGCGGCGCCAGCTTGCGCAGGCGGGCGACGATCTCGCCGAGCAGCACCGCGTTGAGGTAGTCCGGCGTGGCGATGTTGAAGATGCGCCGCGAGCTGGCCGCGTCGAACTTGACCTGCCGCACCGCGATCGCCTCGATCTGCTGCAGCGCGATCTTGACCGGCTCGAGCAGCCCGGCACCGCGCTCGGTGGGCGTCATGCCGTTGCGACAGCGCACCAGCAACTGGTCGCCGGTGATGTCGCGCAGGCGCCGCAGCGCGGTGCTGACCGCCGGCTGGGACTGGTTGAGACGCCGCGCCGCCTTGCTCACGCTGCACTCGGTGAGCAGGGCGTGCAGTACGCGCAGCAGATGGACATCCATGGAATCCCAGGTGCAGTTCGCGGCCATGTCGGCTCTCCGATGAACGATTGATTGCGTGTTGCGGTGCAAAAAACGGGCCATGGGGGAAACTGGGGGTATTCGGGGCGGATATAGGGGGCTGTCGCCCGGAATGGGGGCTGTTGTGGTGCGGAGGATAGGGAGGAGCACTGCGGTGGTGCGTTGGGAAGGTAATCTGCACCCTGCCTTGTGATGTTGCGGCTTGGCGGAGCCTCCATGACTTATGTGAGGGATGGAAAAGGGCACCGATTACCGGTTTTCGATAGGATGACTTACGCAGATTGAATTCACAGGCCACTGCCGCTGCTGGGCTGTGTGGATGATCTGGTAATCGCTGAAGGGGCGGAAAACGATAATGTAAGTCTAGGCTGTAACTTCGGTCGAGGCTGAATGCCCAGCAGACTTAATCACGCCTAAAAAAAGAATGCCCCCTGGGATATTTGAAAATCATAAGCTGTGATAGGCTGCGCGAGCCTTAGCTAATTGGAGCTGGGGGTATGTCACAGGATGTCAAGCCAGCCGGCTCCGCCGGTCAGACTTGACAGCTGCACTTGGATGTTTAACTTCATTGTGAACTCCAGGAAATTGTACGACATTGCTAACACGCGTGGCTACGCTGTGCCTTGTGCATCGCAAGATGGTGATGAGTTGTCACTTGGTTAAGCCGGGGTGGGTGCTAGAGATTGCCACGGTCTCATCCCTCCCCGGTTTTGCTAACCTATGGCTAATACAAAGAAAGATATTCCGTCTTGGTACCGGCTGCGCCGGTATGTTCATTTTGACGAGCCTCTCAGTATTAAAAAGGCTGAAGCGCTGGTCACTGATCCAAATGCGGTGGTACGGCACTCATTTTGGCCGCTTGTTCGGTTCGGGATCGAAACAGTCAAAATCCGACAAGAAAAAGGTAGCGGAACGATCTCGACGAAAAAGAAACTACGAGAGATCTCATACGCCGCGCATTCCGATTCACAGATCTTCAGCTATTACTGTCAGTTGCTTTCTGCGATTTATGAGGAAAAGATCGCCGAGCGTGGGCTCGGTGATTCCGTATTGGCATTTCGATCATGCGGAAAGAATAACATTCACTTTGCGAAGCAGGCGTTTGATACCATTAGGGCGATGGGTGAATGTACTGCAATTGCCTTTGATGTCAGGAAGTTCTTTGATACGCTTTCGCACCGTCTTTTGAAGATGAGATGGAAAGAGCTTCTAGGGGGGGCAGAACTGCCTCCCGATCATTATGCAGTTTTCAAGGCAGTCACCAAGTTCTCTATCGTTGATCGTGATAAAGCATTCGCCGCCCTTGATGTTTCGGTGCACAACCCGCGCTGTGGCGGGAGAAGGCGCCTCTGTACCCCGAGCGAGTACCGAGATCTCATCCGTGGTGCCAACCTGATTGAAACCAACTCCACGGGAATTGGTATACCACAGGGGACGGCAATTAGTGCGCTACTCTCTAACTTGTACATGCTCGAATTTGACAGCGCGGCATTGAAGTTTGTGCACTGTTATGGTGGGACGTATATGCGCTACTGTGATGATATGCTTTTCCTGATGCCCCTTGGCATGAAGGAAGAAGCTGAGGCGTTTGTCCAGAAAGAAATAGAGAAGCTCAAGGTCGAAATTAACATCGAAAAGACGGACGCATGTGACTTCATGTTTAAAAATGGAGAGCAGATGTCGGATCGACCGCTTCAATATCTCGGGTTTATGTACGATGGGCAACGTGTGGTGATCCGATCTGCGGCATTTGCTAAGTTCTCGAACCGTATGAAGCGCGGTGTTTCGCTCGCAAAGCAGACCATGCGTAGCAAGAATAAGCTCAGAAAGCGGTTTGGTGTGCCGGAGCGGAAGCTTTACCTAAAGAAGCTGCTCACGCGGTATTCGCACTTGGGGAAGAGAAACTTTCTTCGGTATGGACATAACGCTGCTAACTTGATGGGTTCGAGCGCGATCCGCAAGCAGTTACGTCCGTTATGGTCCCGGCTTTGCCGCGAGATCAAGCGGTAATAGGTTGGATGGAAAGGTCAATTTTGCTCAGGTGAGCACTTGGCATGGCCGCGCGACCGTCACCATAACCACCATCAACTTATGGACGGCATTATTTGGCTGAAGTGTCTGGAAGCGCTTTCGGTCTCCCTCATGTAACTGCTGATATCGCAGCCGAACACCGAAATGCAAAGGGCCAACTCGCAATGCGAGCCGGCCCTTTGCATTTTCTTTGCTACGAGGTCGCAGTGTTTACACCACCCCAGCTCCATGCGCCTGCTGATCCGCCCAGTAGCTGGAGCGGACCATCGGGCCGCAGGCGGCGTTCTTGAAGCCCATCTTGAGCGCTTCGGTCTCGAACATCTTGAAGGTGTCGGGATGGACGTAGCGCAGCACCGGCAGGTGGCCGCCGGAGGGCTGGAGGTATTGACCGATGGTGAGCATGTCCACGTTGTGGGCGCGCATGTCGCGCATCACTTCGAGGATTTCCTCGTCGGTTTCACCGAGGCCGACCATCAGGCCGGACTTGGTGTTGACCTCCGGGTGGCGGGCCTTGAACTGCTTGAGCAGTTCCAGCGAGTAGGCGTAGTCGGCACCCGGGCGGGCCTGCTTGTAGAGGCGCGGCACGGTTTCCAGGTTGTGGTTCATGACGTCCGGCGTGGACTGGTCGAAGATGTCCAGCGCCACGTCCATGCGGCCGCGGAAGTCCGGCACCAGCACCTCGATGGTGGTCTTGGGGCTGGCTTCGCGGGTGGAGCGGATGCACTCGACGAAGTGCTGGGCACCGCCGTCGCGCAGGTCGTCCCGGTCCACGCTGGTGATCACCACGTAGTTGAGGCGCATCGCGGCGATGGTCTTGGCCAGGTTGGCCGGTTCGTTGACGTCCAGCGGTTCGGGGCGGCCGTGGCCGACGTCGCAGAAGGGGCAGCGGCGGGTGCAGATGTCACCCATGATCATGAAGGTGGCCGTGCCCTTGCCGAAGCATTCGTGGATGTTGGGGCAGGAGGCTTCTTCGCAGACGGTGTGCAGCTTGTGCTCGCGCAGGGTGTCCTTGATCTCGTTGAAGCGTTCGGCTTCGACGCCCGCGCCGAGCTTGATGCGGATCCAGTCGGGCTTCTTGAGGCGCTCGGCGGGAACGATCTTGATGGGGATGCGGGCGGTTTTTTCGGCGCCGCGTTGCTTGCGGCTCTCGGAATCCATTGAATCTAATCCTTTGGTAAGGCGGTGGGCGGTACTTCGGGAAAATGCCGCTGGAGGTGGCCGAGAAGCCGTTCGGCGACTTCGTCGGGGCCTTCAGTCACGCCGAAGTCCTTGAGTTGTATTGTCTTGAGCCCACTATAGCCGCAAGGGTTGATCCACGTAAACGGGGTTAAATCCATGTCGACGTTAAGGGAAAGGCCGTGATAGCTGCAGCCGTTGCGTACTCGCAGGCCGAGGGCGGCGACCTTTTCGCCGGCGATATACACGCCTGGCGCGCCATCCTTGCGTTCGGCAACGAGGCCGAAGTCGGCGACGCAGTCGATGATGGCCTGTTCGAGCAGGCTCACCATTTCGCGCACCTTGAGGTGGCGGCGGTGCAGGTCGAGCAGCAGGTAGGCCACCACCTGGCCGGGGCCGTGGTAGGTGATCTGGCCGCCGCGGTCGATCTTGACCAGCGGGATTTCGGTGGCGTGCAGCAGGTGTTCGGGCTTGCCGGCCTGGCCGAGGGTGTAGACCGGCGGGTGCTGCACCAGCCACAACTCGTCCGGGGTGGCGTCGTTGCGGTTGGCGGTGAATTCCTGCATGGCCCGCCAGGTGGGCTCGTAGGGCACCAGGCCCAGGTGGCGGACGATCACAGTACGACCTTGACCAGCGGGTGGGCGGTCAGCGCCCGGTAGAGGTCGTCGAGCTGGGCCTGGGAGGTGGCATTGACGGTACAGGTGATGGACAGGTAGTTGCCCTTGGTCGACGGGCGCATCTCCATCGAGGTGCCGTCGAAGTCCGGCGCGTGCACCGTCACCACTTCCAGCACCGCCTGGGCGAAGCCGTCGACCCGCGCGCCCATGATCTTGATCGGGAATTCGCAGGGGAATTCGAGCAGGGTGGTGCGTTGTTCAGTCATGGCTGTTCCTGTTTTGGGGTAGGGCGTCGGGGCGGGTGGAGCGTGCTGTGTCCACCTTCACAAGATGCGGGCGCAGCAGCGCAACTTCAAGGGGCCCCGACGCGATGCCCGTCAAGCCGTGGTGCTTAGAGGTTCTTGAACCACAGGCGCAGGGCGTCCCACAGGCGGCCGAACCAGCCGGCTTCCTGCACTTCATCGAGGGCGACCAGCGGGTATTCGCCGATGGTCTTGCCGTCGATGGACAGCTGTACGCTGGCGATCTTCTGGCCCTTGGTGATCGGTGCAATGAGGTCCGGCGGGGTGACGATGTTGGTCTTGAGCTTCTCCGCGTCGCCCTTCGGCAGGGACAGCACCAGGTCGCTCAGCACGCCGACCTTGACGCTGTTCTCGGCACCCTTCCAGACGCGGAAGTCGCTGACGGCCTGGTTGGCGGAATAGACCTTGGCGGAGTCGAAGGCCAGGTAGCCCCAGTTGAGCAGCTTCTGGGATTCCTGGGCGCGCACGTTGTCGCTGGTGGTGCCGACGATCACCGAGATCAGGCGGCGGTCGTTACGCTTGGCGGAGGAGATCAGGCAGTAGCCGGCGCTCTCGGTGTGGCCGGTCTTGAGGCCGTCGACGGTGGGGTCGAGGGAGAGCAGGCGGTTGCGGTTGGGCTGACGGATCTTGTTGTAGGTGTATTCCTTGATGGAATAGATCGGGTAGAAATCCGGGAAGTCGCGGATGATCGCGGCGGACAACATGGCCAGGTCGCGTACCGAGGCCAGGTGGGTCGGGGCGGGCAGGCCGGTGGAGTTCTCGAAGTGGGTGTTCTTCAGGCCGAGACGGGCGGCTTCCTTGTTCATCAGCTGCACGAAGTTCTCTTCGGAGCCGGCGATGGCTTCGGACAGCGCGATGCAGGCGTCGTTGCCGGACTGGATGATCATGCCGTGGATCAGTTCCTTCACGGTGACCGGCATGTTGGGCTCGATGAACATCTTGGAGCCGCTGATCTTCCAGGCCTTTTCCGAGACGGGAACGACCTGGTCGAGGGTGATGGTCTTGTTCTTGATGGCCGCGAAGGTGAGGTAGGCGGTCATCAGCTTGGTCAGCGAGGCGGGCTCGATACGCTCGTCGGGTTTCTCGGCGGTGAGCACCTGGCCGGAGCCGACGTCGAGGAGCAGCCAGGCCCGTGCGGCGACGGTCGGCGGGACCATCTGGGCGAAGGCGAGGGTGGGAATCAGCAGCAGGAGCAGGATGAAACGACGCAACATGGTGGGGTTGGGGAGAAGCAAAAGCGCAATTATAGACACCCCGTCCGGCGCCCGATGCCGTAGTTTGTAATGGTTTTTTTGCACTGCAGCGGGAACTCCAGTAGTGTGGCCATGTCTGGATTGATGCAATGCTCCTCATTCGTCGCGGTCTTTCCCTCGTGCTGGCCTGTCTCGTGCTCATCTGGGCAGGGGCGGCCTTTGCCGACGATTGCGTCGAGGCGGCCGAAGACCTGGCCGATTACATGCAGAGCGCGGAGCAGTTCCACCCGCAGGCCGATCCGCTGGTCCTGGATCTGCACGGCCCCGATCCGCAGGACTGCCCGGCACTCGCCAGCGGCATTCCACTCCCCATCCTGCACCTCATGGAGGTCCGCCCGGAAGCGATTCCGCCGGTGTGGCACTCCGTCCTGCCGCAGCCCGCGGCACCGCCTCCAAGGCAATCCTGAACGGCCGGCCCGCCAGGGCTGGTTGCGCCTTCACGTCTTGTGCCGGACGGGCCCTGTGTCGCCTGTCGGTTGTTGCATAACAAAACGGGAGCAGCACCTGCTGGGTGCTGATTAATCCGCATGTTCAGGAAGTCCTTTTTGGCTGCCGCCCTTTTGCTGGCCGCCACCCATGCCGTCGCCGACGGTGCCGCCACCTATTCCCTGCCGGCCCTGCGTGATGCCGCCCGGGCCGCCCATCCTTCCCTCGCTGCCGCCCGTGCGGCCGTCGAGGCGGGCAGGGCACAGGTGATCACCGCCGGGGCCTACCCCAACCCGGAGGTGGAGTTCCTTGCGGGCCGCACCCGCGCCCGTGCCCCCGGTGCCACCACCGGTGCGGTGCAGAGCCTCGAGATCACCCAGCGCGTCGACAACCCCTGGCAGCGGGAAGCCCGCATCGACGCTGCCGGCTTTGCACTGAATGCCCGCGAGGCCGAGCGGCGCAGTTTCGAGAACGATCTGCTGGCTCGCCTCGACCAGCGTTTTTATGAATTGCTGCGCCGGGAGGCGGAGCTGCGCGCAGCCCGGGAGGATCTGGGCCTTGCCGAGCAGATCCGCTCCCGCGTGGCGGTGCGCGTGCAGACCGGCGAGTCGCCGCGCTATGAATTGATCAAGGCCGACACCGAGCTGCTCAACGCGCAGAAGTCGGCCGAAGGCGCGGCGCTGCGCGTATCCCAGGCGCGTGCCGGCCTGCGTGCGCTGGTCAGCCCGGCGTTGCCGACGGAGTTCGCGGTGGAGGGCTCGCTGGCGACCAGCCCGGTGGTGCCGAGCCTCGACAGCCTGCGGGCCGAGGTGCTGGCCCGCAACCCGGAGCTGGCGCGCAGCCAGGCCGAGGTGAGGCGCGCCGAGCGCCAGCTGGAGCTGGAGCGCTTGCGCCGCCAGCCCGAGCTGGCCGTCAAGGTGACCGAGGAGCGCGACAGCGAGATCCGCGACAGCCGCCTCGGGGTGATCTTTAGCGTGCCCTTGTGGGACCGTCGCCAGGGGCCGGTGGCCGAGGCCGGCGCCCTGCTGAGCCGGAGCCGCAGTGAGCAGGCCGGCCAGGAGCTGGCCCTGACCCAGGCGCTGGAAGGCGCCTACCGCCAGTACGAGATCGCCCGCACCCAGGTGAATGCCCTTGAGAACGGGATCATCCGGGAGGCGGAGGCTGCGCTGAAGGTGGCCGAGGCCGCCTACCGCTTCGGCGAGCGCGGCATTCTCGACTACCTGGATGCCCAGCGGGTCTTCCGCGCCGCCCGCAATGAACTCATCTCCGCCCGCTACGAACTCCAGCTGGCCGTCATCGAAATCGAGCGCCTGCGCGCTGCCCAATGATCCGGAACGCTCCCATGATGCTTCGACCGACTACCCTGGCCACCCTGCTGGCCGCCCTCATGATTTCCGCGTGCAGCAAGGATGCTGCACAGACTACCGACAAACCCGCCGCCGACGCCACGGCTGCCATCGCCGAAGGCGGTGTGGTCAATGCCAAGGCGGTGCCGGCCGACCCGGCCCTGGTCACGGTGCCAGCGGGCTTCGGCGCCGAACTGAAGGTGTCGCCGGCCGGACAGAGCGCCGTCGCCGACACCCTGCGGGTGGCCGGCAAGGTGGATTTCGACGCCCAGCGGGTGACCCGCATCGGTGCGACGGTGACCGGCCGCGTGATCGACATTCAGGCCCAGCTGGGCCAGGCGGTGAAGGTCGGTGACACGCTGGCGACGATCAACAGTACCGAGCTGAGCGCCGCCCAGCTGACCTACCTGAAGGCCCGTGCCCAGTCCGACCTGCAGGCCCGCAGCGTGGAGCGGGCGCGCCAGCTGTTTGCCGCCGACGTGATCGGCAAGGCCGAGCTGCAGCGCCGCGAGAGCGAACTGGCGATCGCCTCCGCCGAGCAGCGCGGCGCCGCCGACCAGTTGCGCGTGCTGGGCATGTCGTCCGCCGCCATCAGCCGGCTGGGCAGCTCCGGCAGCATCAATTCCGTGACTTCGGTGGCATCGACGATGGCTGGCGTGGTGGTCGAGCGGCCGGTGGCCCAGGGCCAGGTGGTGCAGCCCGCCGACGCGCTGTTCGTGGTCGCCGACCTGTCCCGCGTGTGGGTCACCGCCGAGGTGCCCGAGCAGCAGGCGGCGCTGGTCAAGGCCGGCCAGTCGGTGGACATCGAGGTGCCGGCTCTCGGCACGCGCCTGACCGGCAAGCTGATCTACGTGGCCGATACGGTCAATCCGGAAACCCGCACGATCGCGGTGCGCAGCGTGGTGGATAACGCTTCCCGCCAGCTCAAGCCGGCGATGCTGGCGACCATGCTGATCCAGGCCGCGCCGGTGGAGCGGGTAGTGGTGCCATCCCAGGCGGTGGTGCGTGACGGCGATGCGGACAACGTCTTTGTGGAGGTCGGGGCGCAGCAGTTCCGCCTGACCCCGGTGCGCCTCGGCCCCGACATGGACGGCCGCCGCGCGGTGCTGTCGGGCCTCAAGGCCGACCAGCGGATCCTCGTGTCCGGGGCTTTCCACCTCAACAACGAGCGCAAGCGCAAAGAGCTGGAATAAGGACGGACCATGATCGAATCCCTTGTCCGTGCTGCGCTCCGCCAGCGCCTGGTGGTCGTGGTGGTGGCCGTGGTGCTGCTCGCCTTCGGCCTCAACGCGGCGCGCAAGCTGTCGGTGGATGCTTTCCCCGACGTAACCAATGTGCAGGTGCAGATCGCCACCGAAGCCAAGGGGCGTTCCCCCGAGGAGGTGGAGCGCTTCGTCACCGTGCCGCTGGAAATCGCCATGACCGGCCTGCCCGGTCTGGAGGAAATGCGTTCCCTCAACAAGCCCGGCCTGTCGCTGATCACCCTGGTGTTCACCGACGCGACCGATGTGTATTTTGCCCGCCAGCTGGTGATGGAGCGCCTGCTTGAAGTAGGCAGCCGGATGCCGCAGGGCGTGGTGCCGGTGCTCGGCCCGGTGTCCACCGGCCTCGGCGAGGTGTACCAGTACACCCTCGACCGTCCGGACGACGGCAACCGGGAGCTGACCGAGAAGGAGCTGACCGAAAGGCGCATCGCCCAGGACTGGGTGGTGCGCCCGCTGCTGCGCTCGATCCCGGGCGTGGCGGAGATCAACTCCCAGGGCGGTTTCGCGCGTCAGTACCAGGTGCTGGTCAATCCCGACCGGCTGCGCCACTACCACATCACCGTGCGTGACGTGTACGAGGCGGTGGCCCGCAACAACGCCAACTCAGGCGGCGGCGTGCTGCCCCAGTACGCCGAGCAGTACCTGATCCGCGGCGTCGGCCTGGTGAAGAGCCTGTCCGACATCGGTGCCATCGTGCTGAAGGAAGTCGGCGGCACGCCGGTGTATGTGCGCGACGTGGCGGAGGTGACCTTCGGCCACGAGGTGCGCCAGGGGGCGGTGGTGAAGAACGGTGTCACCGAGTCGGTCGGCGGCGTGGTGATGATGCTGCGCGGCGGCAACGCCAAGGAAGTGGTCAGCCGCATCAAGGCCCGCGTGGCGGAGATCAACGAGAAGGGCATGCTGCCCGACGGCCTGCAGATCGTGCCCTACTACGACCGTTCCGAGCTGGTCGATGCAGCGCTGCACACGGTCATCAAGGTGTTGCTGGAAGGCATTGCGC
Source organism: Pseudomonadota bacterium (assembly GCA_018241665.1). Lineage (GTDB taxonomy): Bacteria > Pseudomonadota > Gammaproteobacteria > Burkholderiales > Rhodocyclaceae > Zoogloea. The sequence continues at coordinate 373,502 of JAFEDK010000019.1, read as the reverse complement.
TGGTGGTGGTGGTGCTGTTCCTGTTCCTCGGCGACGTGCGTTCGAGCCTGATCGTGGTGGCTACGCTGGTGCTGACGCCGCTGCTCACCTTCCTGGCGATGAATCACTACGGCATCTCGGCCAACCTGATGTCCCTCGGCGGCCTGGCGATCGCCATCGGCCTGATGGTGGACGGCTCGGTGGTGGTGGTGGAAAACGCCTTCGCACGCCTCGGCCACGCCACCGACAGGGGCGAGAGCAAGGTGCGCATCATCTTCGACGCGGTGCGCGAGGTGTCTACGCCGGTGATCTTCGGGGTCAGCATCATCATCCTGGTGTTCCTGCCGCTGATGACCCTGCAGGGCATGGAGGGCAAGATGTTCGCGCCGCTGGCCTATACCATCGCGATCGCGCTGGCGGTGTCCCTGTTCCTGTCCCTGACCCTCACGCCGGTGCTGTCGTCCTACCTGCTGAAGGGCGGCGCCGAGCACGACACGTGGCTGATCGCCAAGATCAAGGCGCCTTATCTGAAAATGCTGCACTGGGCGGTGGCCAACAGCCGCAAGACCGTCACCGGCGGGGTCATCCTGTTGGTCGTCACGCTGGGCATGTTCCCCTTCCTTGGCACCGCCTTCATCCCCGAGATGAAGGAAGGTTCGGTGGTGCCCGGCATCAACCGGGTGCCGAATATCTCGCTGGACGAGTCCATCAAGATGGAAATGGAGGGCATGCGCCTGGTGATGCAGGTGCCGGGCGTCAAGTCGGCGATCTCCGGCGTCGGCCGCGGTGAATCGCCGGCCGACCCGCAGGGCCAGAACGAGTCGACCCCGATCGTCAGCCTCAAGCCCCGCGACGAGTGGCCGGCCGGATGGACCCAGGACGACATCGCCGCGGCGATGCGCGAGAAGCTGAAGGCCCTGCCCGGCGTGCAGGTGGTGATGGCCCAGCCGATCTCCGACCGGGTGGACGAGATGGTCACCGGCGTGCGCTCCGATGTGGCGATCAAGGTCTTCGGCGACGACCTGGACGAGCTGAAGAAGAAGGCCGAGGAGATCGCCCGTGTGGCCGGCGGCATCACCGGCTCCGAGGACATCCGCGTCGAGCGGGTCACCGGCCAGCAGTATCTATCCATCGAGATCGACCGCCAGGCCATCGCCCGCCACGGCCTCAACGTGTCGGACGTGAACGACACCATCGAGGCGGCCGTCGGTGGCAAGCAGGCGACCGAGGTGTACGAGGGCGAGCGGCGCTTTGCGTCGGTGGTGCGCCTGCCCGAGAGCTTCCGCGACAACGTCGAGAAGATTGGCGACATCCTGATCAGCACGCCGGGCGGCGCCCAGGTGGCGCTGGAAAACCTGGCGACGATCCGCGTCGCCGATGGTCCGGCGCAGATCTCCCGCGAGCTCGCCAAGCGCCGCATCGTGGTCGGCGTGAACGTGAAGGACCGGGATCTGGGCGGTTTCGTCGCCGAGCTGCAGAAGGCGGTGGATGCCAAGGTGCAGCTGAAGGAAGGCTATTACCTGGAGTGGGGCGGCCAGTTCCAGAACCTGGAGCGGGCCATGGGCCACCTGACGATCATCATCCCGGTGACCGTCGGGGCGATCTTCTTCCTGCTGTTCCTGCTGTTCGGCTCCCTCAAGCTGGCCAGCCTGATCATCCTGGTGCTGCCCTTCGCGAGCGTCGGCGGGGTGATCGGCCTGCTGGTGACCGGCGAATACCTGTCGGTGCCGGCCTCGGTGGGCTTCATCGCCCTGTGGGGGATCGCGGTGCTCAACGGGGTGGTGCTGGTGAGCTACATCCGCAGCCTGCGCACCGAGGGCGTGCCGCTGGCCGAGGCGGTGGTGAAGGGGGCGACCCTGCGCTTCCGGCCGGTGATGATGACCGCGACGGTGGCCCTGCTGGCGCTGGTGCCCTTCCTGTTCGCCACCGGTCCGGGCTCGGAAGTGCAGCGCCCGCTGGCCATCGTGGTGATTGGCGGGCTGATCACCTCGACGCTGCTGACCCTGGTGGTGTTGCCGACCCTCTACAAGTGGTTCGACGACACCCCCTACGAAGCCTGATCAAGACTTGAAAGGGCCGCCCTGGGCGGCGGCCCGCTGCAGTACGAAGGAGACATCATGAAAGAGATACGTGCCGTCATCCGGCCCCAGAAACTGCCCCGCCTGCGCGAGGTGCTGCGGGCCGTGCCGGGTTTCCCGGGAATGACCATCAGCAAGGCGGTGGGCTGCGGCGCCACCGTGCGCCACACGCCGGCCAACATCAAGGACGAACTGACGGATTTCAGCGACAAGCTGCGGGTCGAGATCATCGCACCGGATGAGCTGGTGGATGCGCTGGTCGAGCAGATCGTGCAGGTTGCCAGCACGGGCCAGACCGGCGACGGGCTGGTGTGGGTCGTCGATGTGACCCGCGCGGTGTTCATCCGCAAGACGGTGGACGGCGCCTCGCAGCCCTGAGGTGTCTGCCGCTTACAGATCGACGGAGACGGACAGCCAGACCATGCTGGAGGCCGGATTGACCGGCCGGTCGGGGTGCAGGAATTGCTCCGAGCGGTCGGTGATTTCCTGGTGGGGGGAGCCGAGGTTGATGCCGTTCAGGGCTACCTCCATCAGGTGTCCGTCCATGCGGAAACTGCGCGCGATGCGCAGGTCGAGCGTGGTGTAGGGGCGTGAAACGTAGTCATACCGGGGCACGTAGCCATAGCCGCCGGCCAGCGGCCCCATGCGCAACAGGCTGGCGGTGCTGCTCCAGCCGTTGCCGTAGTTCTGCAGCCAGGTCAGGCTGGCCGTATAGGGCGAGGTGCGCTCGGCAATCGCCCGGTCGTTCACGCGCCGGTCGATCAGGGTGTGGCTGAACAGGACCTCGGCGCCGGTCCACGGCTTGCTGCGGAACTGGTATTCGATGCCGCGCAGTTCGACCGGGAAATCGACATTCACGAACTGGGAGCTGGGCAGCGGCAGCGGTAGCGGGCCGGCTGGCGATGTCACGGTCTGGCGGACCACGAAGTCGGTAATGCGTTCGTTGAAGATGCGCACGTCCAGCGTGGCATCAAGGGCCGGGAAACGACCGAGGTAGCCCACTTCGACGGTATCCACGTACGGTGTGCGCAGATTCGGGTTGGACACGTAGGGCCAGGACAGCAGGGCTCCCGAGCGGGGATCGTGGGCCCGCACGTCACCATACAGGTCGAACAGGTTGCGCTGCTGCCAGGCGCGGGCGTAGCCGGCCCGGAAGGTGTCGCGGGAGCTGGCCTGCCAGTTGAGGAAGGCGCGCGGGATGAACTGGGCGGCCATCCCGCTGTTCTTTTCCAGCAGACTGCCCAGATTGAGCTGCCAGGTTGGGGTCAGGTGCCAGTCGAAGTTGGCGAACGCCCGGTAAAGGTCGAGGACCGGCGGTTTCTGGCCGCCGAACAGGAAGGAGGATTCCGTCTCGTCGCGCCGTGCCTCGACGCCCCATACCATGCGGGCCTGGGGCGTCAGCGCGAAGCGATGCTGGATCTCGGCATTGGTGCGATCGCTGTCACGGTTCCGGTTGAGCGGAACATTTGGAAAGGCGGGGGCTGCCGCCAGCCACTTCTCGATGCCGCTTTCGTGGTTGCGGTAGAGGCTGACGAGCCACTCCTCGTCCTCGCTGAGGGTCCGGCGCCAGGTCAGGTGAATGGTGGCGGCCTCGGAGTCGGTGTCCCGCTCGGCATTGTTGCCGAAGACCGAGTCGGGATAGCCAAGGCCGCGCTGGGCGCGGCTGTAGCCGGCCCGCAGCATCAGTTCGTCGCGGGCGTTCAGGCGATAGTCGCTGCGCAGGCTGAGGGTCTGGCTGCGGCGGGAGTCGTTGAGGCCGCTGAAACCGTTGTCGCGGACCTGGGCGGCTGACATGCGGACCCCGAGCCCGTCGCCGCCGCCGGTCCAGCTCGCGTAAAGGTCGGCGATGCCGTGCTGGCCTGCATTGACCTGGCCCGATACGCCATGCTCCTGGTGGCTGTGGCGGGTGATGATGTTGATGACGCCAAGGAAGGCGTTGGCGCCATAAGCGTTGGAATTGGTGCCGCGGACGACCTCGATGCGTTCGATTTCCTGCACGGCGAGGGGCAGCGCGGACCAGTCGACGCCGCCGAAGGAACTTGGCGCATACACCGAGCGGCCATCGATGAGGACCTGGATCTCGGTCGGATAGTCGCTGCCCAGGCCGTGGTAGGTCACCCACTGGGAATGGCCGCGCTCCTGGCCGATCTGCATGCCGGGGACCAGGCGCAGCAGGCGCGCCAGATCCCGGTAGCCGGTGGCGCGGATGAATTCGCGGTCGAGGATGGTGACCGCGCCGGGGGCTTCATTGAGGACCTGCGGCAGGCGGGACGCCGACAGGACCGTCGGCAGGTCTTCGAAAAAGGGGGATTCCGCGCTGTCCGCCCGGCTTTGAGCCTGGGCATGAAGCGCGGTCAGGCATAGCAGACCGGCCAGTGCGGCAGGCAAGACTTGCCGAATATGCAGCGAGGGCATCGAGCGATTTTTTTCTTGGTGGAAACGGGGGCCTCCCAGACGTCTTCCTTGCCACCCCCTGACCCTTTGATTATATCGACCTCGCTCCGGCCGGGCTGTGAATCATTTCATTTTCGGGAAAGCCGTTATCACACAATTTTATGGCTGCGCCGGGATCGGCCGCGCTGTCGGTCAGCAGCGCGGCCGCTCCCGACCGCATCAGCTCAGGCGCACCGCCACGAAGATCCGGCTGCCGCCGCGCTGGACCAGCAGCGCAAAGCGGTTGCCGGCGGCGTCGAGGAGCTTGCGGAACTGGTCGATGCCGGTGATCGGCTGGTTGTTGATGCCGAGGATCACGTCGCCGTTCTGCAGGCCGGCCTTGGCGGCCGGGCCGGTGGCGCCTTCCACCAGCAGGCCGCCGGGCACGCCGAGGCGGGAGGCTTCCTGGGCCGTCAGCGCCCGCCCGGTGAGGCCCAGCTTGCTGCTGGCACCTTCGGCCTTGCGTTCGGGAGTGGCGGCGAGATTGCGTTCGGCCGCCTGTTCGCCGAGGGTGACGTTCACGTCGCGGGTCTTGCGGTCACGCCAGATCGACAGGCGCACCACGGAGCCGGGCTTCAGTTCGCCGATGATGCGCGGCAGGTCGGCGGAGCTGTCCACCTTCTGGCCATTGACGCCGAGCACCACGTCACCGGCCTGCAGGCCGGCCTTCTCGGCCGGCGAGCCGGCTTCGACGTTGGCGACCAGCGCGCCGGCCGGCTTGTCGAGGCCGAAGTTCTGGGCCAGGTCGGCGTCGAGGCCCTGGATGGCCACTCCGAGACGGCCCCGCGAGACCTTGCCGAATTTCTGCAGCTGGTCCTTGACCTTCAGCGCCACGTCGATGGGGATCGCGAAGGAGATACCCATGAAGCCGCCGGAGCGGGAGTAGATCTGCGAATTGATGCCGATCACCTCGCCGGCCAGGTTGAACAGCGGGCCGCCCGAATTGCCCGGGTTGATCGCCACGTCGGTCTGGATGAAGGGCACGTAGGTTTCGTCCGGCAGGCGGCGCGCCTTGGCGCTGATGATGCCGGCGGTGACGGTGTTCTCGAAGCCGAAGGGCGAGCCCATCGCGACGACCCACTCGCCGACCTTGCTGTGCTCGGCGTCGCCGGTCTTCACGAAAGGCAGGCCGCTGGCGTCGATCTTCAGCAGCGCCACGTCGGTGCGCTTGTCGGTGCCGACCACCTTGGCCTTGAACTCGCGCTTGTCGGTGAGCCTGACCGTGACCTCGGTGGCGCCATCCACCACGTGGGCGTTGGTCAGCACGTAGCCGTCGGCGCTGACGATGAAGCCCGAGCCGACGCCTTGCTGGATCTGCTCGGGTGCCCGGCCGCCACGTCCGCCGCCATTGCCCGGCGTGCCGGGCACGGGTACGCCGAAGCGGCGCAGGAAGTCGTAGAAGGGATCATCGGCGAAGGGATCGTCGCCGGAGGTGCCGCCACCGCGGCTGACCTTCTGGGTCACGCTGATATTGACGACCGCCGGCCCGACCTGTTCGACCAGTCCCGAAAAGTCCGGCAGGCCGTAGCGGTTGGCCGCGGCAGCGGAAGGCGCGGCCGGGGCGACCGCCGGCGGCGTGCTGACCGCGTGGGACGGGGAAATGGCGCCGCCCTCCTGCAGGCAGCCCGTCAGGGCCAGGACGATGGCGGAGAAGGCGAGACTGGAACGAACCACGGCAGTTTTCATGCGTAACTCCTGTAATTTTTATCCGGATCTATGGACGCCGGGCCACGGCGTCGTGTTCCCTGTGACTACAAACGCTTACAAAAGTGGGGTCGATCGGACAGACTGCAAGAGGAGGAAGTCGATGCCGTTTTGCATACGTGGGGGCTGCTTTTTGGCGCAGGCGTTGTATAGTTAATCTCTATCGCCATTGCGGGTATGCCCTATGACGCTGACCGATCTCCGTTATCTCGTTGCGCTGGCCCGGGAGCGTCATTTCGGGCATGCCGCCGAGCGCTGCAATGTCAGCCAGCCGACCCTGTCGGTGGCGATCAAGAAGCTCGAGGAAGAGCTTGCCGTGACGCTCTTCGAGCGCAGCGCGGCCGATGTGAAGATCACCGACATCGGCGCCCGCATCGTCGCCCAGGCCGAAAAGGTGCTGCTCGAGGCCGGCCAGATCAAGGAGCTCGCCACCGCTGGCCGCGACCCGCTGTCCGGCCCGCTGAAGGTCGGCGTGATCTACACCATCGGGCCCTACCTGCTGCCGCACCTGATTCCGCGCGTGCATGAGGCGGCGCCGTCGATGCCGTTGCTCATCCAGGAAAACTACACCGCCCGCCTGGCCGAGTCCCTGAAGCGCGGCGACCTCGACGTGATCGTCGTGGCGCTACCCTTCGAGGAGCCCGGCATCGTCACCCAGGCCGTTTACGACGAGCCTTTCCGCGTGCTGATGCCGTCCGGCCACACCTGGGAGAAGGAAGAGGCGATCGCCGCGTCCAGCCTGGCCGAGGCGCCGCTGCTGCTGCTGGGTGCCGGCAACTGCTTCCGTGACCAGGTGCTCGAGGTGTGCCCGATGTGCCGCAGTGGCGAGGGCCTGCAGCGAACGCTGGAAGGCAGTTCGCTGGAGACCATCCGCCACATGGTGGCCACCGGCGCCGGCATCACGGTGCTGCCGAGCAGCGCCGCCGATCCGCTGCCGGACGGCAATCCGCTGCTCCGCGTGCGCCCCTTCGTGGCGCCGGAACCCTTCCGCCGCGTCGCGCTGGCCTGGCGGGTCACCTACCCGCGCAGCGGCGCGATTGACGTGATCCGCTCGGCCATTCTTGCCAGCCCGCTGGCGGGCGTGCGGCCGGTCAATCGCTGACCGCCGGGAAGGCTCCGGCCTCGGTGACGATCCAGTCCATCGGCTGGTCGTGGGGCTGGGGGTAGGTGCTGTCCGCCCGTGCCAGTTCGAAGGCGACGCCGACGCACAGCGGCGCCGGTTGCAGCGCTGCCAGCGTGCGGTCGAAATAGCCGCCGCCGTAGCCGAGCCGGTAGCCGGCCGCGTCGAAGACATTGAGCGGCACCAGGATCAACTCGGGCTGGACGATCTCCGTACCGGCGGGAACCGGGATGTCGTGGTGATCCGTTTCCATCGGCGCCTCCGGGTGCCAGCGCAGGAAGACCATAGGCTGGCCCGGCGTCCGTACCACCGGCAGCGCCATCTGACGCTGCGCGTCGGCGGCGAGCCAGCGCTGTGCCCATGGCACCAGGTCCACTTCGCCGCGCCATGGCCAGCAGAAGGCCACCGACCTTGGCGCGAGCCGCGCCAGCAGGGCATCCAGGTGTGCCTCGATACGCCGGGTGAGGGCCGCGCGCTCGGCATCCGGCAGGCCCTCCCGGGCGGCGATGCGGGTTTTTCTTAAATTTTGTCGCACTGCGGCAATCGTGCGGTCCGAATCCGCGCCTGGGCGGGGAAGGGGGGGATTCACTGTGCTATTCTCCGACGGCATCGATGCAGGACGTAAAAGCAATGAAGAATAGCGTGTGGGCCGTGCTGGCGGCAGTGTTGTGGATGGCCTTGCCGGCCGGTGGCGATCCTGGCGACGAGCGGATACTGCTCGCCAAGGATGCAGCGCGCAGCGGTGACCGCAACCGCCTGGTGCAACTGGCGCCCCCCACGGGTCACGTCCTCGACCCCTATCCCGAATACTGGGCGCTGTCCAACCAGGTCGCCCGGCCCGCCGAAGTGGATGCCGCCCGCATCCAGGATTTCCTGCAGCGCTACGCCGGCAGCTGGCTGGCCGAGAAGCTGCGCGGCGAATGGCTGCGCAACCTCGGCAGGCGCGGCGACTGGGCCCAGCTGGCGGGCGAGTTTCCGAACATGGAGCAGCCGGAGCAGGACCTGAAGTGCTACCACTTCCAGGCCCGCCTGCAGAACGGTGACCGCAGCGCGCTCGAGGAAGCCCGTCCGCTGTGGTTTTCGCTGGTGGACACCCCTGAAAGCTGCGTGCCGGTGCTACAGACCCTGGTTCGCGAGGCCCTGGTCAGCCCGGACGAGACTTGGTTCCGTGTCCGCCGTCTGATGGAGGCCAAGCGCCTCGCCGGTGCCCGCGCGGTGGCTGGCTGGCTGCCGGCCGACCAGCAGCCCGGCCCGTCGGACCTGGACAAGGCCAGCGCCACTCCGACGACGTATTTCGATCGCCTGCCGATCAACTTCTCGGCGTCCCGCCAGGGGCGCGAGCTGGCCTTGATCGCCCTGGCGCGCATCGCCCGTGATGACCCGCAAGCCGCCTACGTGCGCTATTCGCGTATTGACGAACGTTTGTCGAGTACCGAGCGCGGCTATGTGCTGGGGCAGATCGCCTGGCAGGCTGCGGCGCGCCTGTCGCCGGATGCGAATACCTGGTTCAAGGCCGCCGGTGATACGCCGATGTCCGACGAGCAGGCTGCCTGGCGCGTACGTGCGGCGCTGCGAGCGGGGGACTGGCGTGCGGTGCGCAGCGCCGTCGAGGCGATGCCGCCGGCCCAGCGCGAACAGGCGGACTGGAGCTACTGGCTCGGTCGCGCCCACCAAGCCCTCGGCAACCGGGAGGCGGGCCGCAAGGAGTTTGCGCGCATCGCCGGCCATCCGACCTTCTACAGCATCCTCGCCGGCGAGGAGCTCGGCCAGACCTTCACGCTGCCCGCCAAGGCGCGTGCCACCAGCGTCGACGAGGCCGACATGGCGCGCCTGACGCCGGGCCTGCAGCGGGCCGTCGCGCTGTTCCGCCTGGACTTGCGCACCGAAGGTACCCGCGAATGGAACTGGACCCTGCGCAACAAGGACGACCGCTTCCTGCTCGCCGCGGCCCAGCTGGCCCAGCAACTCGGCATCTACGACCGCGCCATCAATGCGGCCGACCGCACCCGCAACGAGCACGACTACAGCCTGCGTTATCTGGCGCCCTTCCGCGACCGCATCGAGCCGAACGCGAAGAGTCGCGACCTGGATACCGGCTGGGTCTATGGCCTGATGCGCCAGGAGAGCCGCTTCGTCACCGCCGCCCGCTCCGGCGTCGGCGCCCAGGGGTTGATGCAGATCATGCCGGCCACCGGCCAGTGGGTTGCCGGCAAGCTCGGCATGAAGGGCTTCAACGTCGGCTGGCTGCAGGACCCGGACACCAACGTGATGCTCGGCACCACCTACATGCGCATGGTGCTGGCCGGCCTCGACAACCACCCCGTGCTGGCGTCGGCCGCCTACAACGCCGGCCCCGGCCGGGCCAAGAAGTGGAAGGACAGCAAGCCTCTCGAGGGCGCGGTGTATGCGGAAACCATCCCCTTCAACGAGACCCGCGACTATGTGAAGAAGGTCATGGCCAATAGCGTCATCTACGCGGCCCTGCTCGAAGGACGGGCGCCGTCCCTGAAGGGGCGCCTCGGCACCATTTCGGCCAGCGATGGACGTGGCGGGAGCGACCTGGGGAGCCCCGCGCCCGGAGCCGGGCTGGAATAAGCGCCGGCGCGGGAATTCTTCTGCGCTATTGCGATCTGTAGAGCAGTTGCTTCGCCCGGGAGTCGCCATCATGTCCATCCGCACAGTTCTTCTCATCGGCGGTAGTGGTTTCGTCGGTAGCGCGGTCGCCGCGCGTCTGGCCGCCGCCGGCAAGACCCTGCTGATTCCCACGCGCCGCCGCGAGCACGCGCGGCACCTGATGTGCCTGCCGGCGGCCGAGGTGGTCGAGGCCGATGTCAGCGATCCGGCCACGCTGGCGGCGCTGATGAGTGGCGTCGACGCGGTGGTGAATTTGGTCGGTGTGCTGCACTCCCGTCCGGGCCGGCCTTATGGCCCCGATTTTGCCCATGCCCACGTGGCGCTTCCCGAGCGGATCGTCGCGGCCGCCCGCGAGGCCCATGTGCGGCGCATCGTGCATATCAGTGCCCTGGGCGCGGCGGCGGACGGGCCGTCCGAGTATCAGCGCTCGAAGGCCGCCGGCGAGGCGGCGATCCATGCCGCCGGGCCGGACATCGGCTGGACCATCCTGCGCCCGTCGGTGATCTTCGGGCCCGGCGACAGTTTCCTGAACCTCTTTGCAGGCCTGCTCAAGGCCTTCCCGTTGCTGCCCCTGGGTGGGGCGAAGGCACGCTTCCAGCCGGTGTATGTGGGTGACGTGGCGGACGTGGTGGCGGAGGCCCTCGAACGGGCGGACGCCGTCGGCCAGACCTTCGAGATGGCCGGCCCGCGGCAGTACAGCCTGCAGGAGCTGGTCGAATACGTCGGCGTCCTGACCGCCCGTCCGCGGCCGGTGATTCCGCTGCCGGAGGGCCTGGCCATGTTGCAGGCGGCGGCGCTCGAATGCCTGCCGGGGCCGCTGATGAGCCGTGACAACGTACGCTCGATGCGCGCGCCCAACGTCGCCAGCGGTGCGCCGCAGCCGTGGGGCCGCCGCCCGACCGCCCTCGAGGCGGTGGCGCCGTGTTACCTGGGATCCCTCAACAAGCGCGGTCGCTACACCGCCTTCCAGCTCCATCATCCATGAAGATTTACTGTGTCGGCGGTGCCATCCGCGACGAACTGCTCGGCCTGCCGGTCAAGGACCGGGACTGGGTGGTCGTCGGCGCCACCCCCGAAATCTTGCTGGCCCAGGGCTATACGCCGGTCGGCAAGGACTTCCCGGTCTTCCTCCACCCGCGCAGCCACGAGGAGTACGCGCTGGCGCGCACCGAGCGCAAGACCGCGCCCGGCTATGCCGGTTTCGTCTTTCATACCGCGGCGGACGTTACGCTGGAGGAAGACCTGGCCCGCCGTGACCTGACCATCAACGCGATTGCCCGCGACGACGACGGCGTGCTGGTCGATCCCTACGGCGGGCGGCGCGACCTGGAAAGCCGGGTGTTCCGCCATGTCAGCCCGGCCTTTGCCGAGGACCCGGTGCGCATCCTGCGGCTGGCGCGTTTTGCGGCCCGCTTCGCCGACTTCACGGTGGCACCGGAAACCCTCGAGCTGATGCGCGCCATGGTCGCCGCCGGCGAGGTGGATGCGCTGGTGCCGGAGCGGGTCTGGCAGGAGATTGCCCGCGGCCTGATGGAAGTGCGGCCGGCGCGGATGATCGAGGTGCTGCGCGACTGTGGCGCGCTGGCCCGCCTGCTGCCGGAGCTGGATCGCCTGTTCGGCGTGCCGCAGCCGCTGCAATACCACCCGGAAGGCGACACCGGCGTCCATGTGCTGCTGGTCCTTGACCGGGCTGCCGCCGATGGCCTTGCCTTGCCCGGGCGCCTGGCCTGCCTGCTGCACGACCTGGGCAAGGGACTCACGCCGGCCGAGACCTTGCCCCACCACTATGGTCATGAGGCGAGCAGTGAGAAGCTGGCGCGGGACGTCTGCCAGCGCCTCAAATGCCCCGTCGATTGCCGCGACCTGGCGCTGATGATGGCCCGCGAGCACGGCATCGTGCATCAGGGCATGAGCTTGCGTGCCGAGACGATGGTCAAGCTCATCGAGCGCTGCGACGGCTTGCGCCGGCCCGAGCGCTTCGTTGCATTGCTTGAGGCCTGTGCCTGCGACTACCGGGGGCGCAGCACCTACGAGGTGCGCCCCTATCCCCAGCGCGAGCGGCTGCTTGCGGCACTAGCCGCGGTGCGTGGCGTCGACGCGGGCGCCATCGCCCGGGGTGTGGCGGACAAGGCGCGCATCCCGCTCGAAGTCCATGCGGCGCGGGTGGCGGCAGTCCGCGATCTGGTCCGCCACGAAAAGGCTGATGGGGAAAGCGGAGGGGCGGGTGACGGCCTGAGCGCCTGTCAGGCGGAAACTCGTTAGCCATTCCACGCACGGCATCGGCGTTGCAACCTACAATGCGCGCACTTTCATGCGCTTGCCCATCGATTTGCCCGTTGCATCCCTCCTGGTCAGGCGAATAGCCCTGCTGGCGGCCGGCCTGGGCTTGGCCGTCTCCGCTTCCGCCGTGCAGCCCATCCCTGCCTTTGCCGAGGTGAAGGCCGCGGCCGTGCCGTCGGTGGGGGTGCTGCTCGCCCGGGACGGCACGCCGCTGGCCGAGCGGCGCCTCAATCCCCACGTACGCCGTCTCGAGTGGATTGGCCTGCACAGCCTGTCGCCGGCCCTCAAGGAGGCTTTGCTGGCGGCGGAGGACAAGCGTTTCTTCGAGCATTCCGGGGTGGACTGGAAAGCCTTCGCCGGCTCCCTGTGGCATAACCTGTGGTACGACCGCAAGCGTGGCGCATCGACCTTGTCGATGCAGCTGGCCGGTCTGCTCGATCCGGAGTTGGCCCTGGGCCGTGATGGCATGCCCCGGCGCAGCCTGGGCCAGAAATGGGACCAGGCCCTCGCCGCCCAGGCGCTGGAGGCGCGGTGGACCAAGGAGCAGATCCTCGAGGCCTACCTCAACCTGGCACCCTTCCGTGGCGACCTGCAAGGCGTCCATGCGGCGGCCCGGGCGCTGTTCGGCAAGTCGCCGGCCGAGCTGGGGCGGCCCGAGGCGCTGATCCTGTCCGTGCTGCTGCGTGGGCCCAACGCCAGGCCCGAGGTGGTGGGCCGCCGTGCCTGCGTGCTGGCCGAGCGCATCAATGCGCCGGCAGCCTGCGGGCCGGCGCAGCGGCTGGCCGCCAGCAATCTCGACCGGCAGCACACCGGACCGCGCTGGGAGCTGGCCTCCCATGCAGGGCGCCTGCTGCTCCAGCATCCGGGCGAGCGCCTGACCAGCACCCTCGACGTGGAGGCCCAGCGGGGGGTGAGCGCGGTGCTGTACCGCCTCGGCACGCTGGAGGCGGCGGCGGTGGTCCTCGACAATGCCAGCGGCGACGTGCTGGCCTATGTCGGCGCCCCCGACTACGGGGCGCCGGACCATGCACCGACCCCACGCAATCCGGGCAGCCTGCTGGTGCCCTTCGCCTACGGTCTCGCCCTCGAGCGCCGGGTGATTACCGCCGCCAGCCTGATGGAGGAGGCACTGGCCAACCATGCGCCGACGGTACCCGACGAGCGCATGTGGGTCAGCGTGCGGCGGGCGCTGGCCGAAGGCATGAGCGACTCGGCGCAGGCGGTGGGACGGCTGGTGGCGGACAGTCTGCCGGAGCGACTGCGCCAGGCCGATGTGGATCTGCGCGGCGGTAGCGCCGATGTGGCCCTGCTGCCCCTGGCAGCCCTCTACCGCAGCCTCGCGGTGGGCGGGCAATGGCAGGCGCCACGCTTCCTGGTCGCTTCGGAGCGGGTCCAACGCCGCCTGCTGCGGCCCGAGGCCAGCTTCATCGTTGCCGACATGCTGGCGCCGCCCGATGTAGATGGCAGCCCGCAGCCTTTCGCCTTCCGGCAGTACGCGGCGGATAGCCGCGAGACGCTGGCGGCGGGTTTCTCCGACCGCTTCACGATCGTGCTGTGGGTCGCCGGGGTGCGCAATGCGCTGCAGCTTGGCGCGCAGGCCTGGAACGACATCCTGCGGGCCTTGATGCGGGGGCAGCCGCCCGTGCGACCGGTGCCGCCGGCGGGCGTGGTGTCGAGCGTGGTGGTGTTCGAGCCGCCGGTCGAGAGTCCCAGGCGGGAGTGGTTCATCCGCGGCACCGAAGTGGAGCGGGTGGCCGTGCCGCGGGTGCTGCCACGCATCGTCCAGCCCCTCAACGGCGTGCTGGTGGATGCGATGGCGTTGCTGCGTGACGACGCTTACAAGGTGTATTTCGAGGCGTCCCACCTGCCCGCCGGGGCCTGGTGGCGCCTCAATGGCGATTCGCTGGGTAGCGGCGAGCGCATTACGTGGCGGCCGGTGGCCGGCCGGCACGTGCTGGAGCTGATGTCCGCCGAGGGGCAGGTGCTGGATAGCGTGATCTTTGCCGTACGGGCGCCCCTCGAGCCGGTACTACAGCGCCCGGAGCAACAGCCAGGCGGCCAGTGACATCAGCAGGGTGCTGGTGAAAGGGATGTGGATGTGGCGTCCGAAGACGTCGAAATGCAGGTCGCCGGGCAGGTGCCCGATGCGCCAGCGCCGCCACGGCAGGCCGGAACCGAGTCCGGAAACCACCGCCACGATCACGATGGCCAGCAACCACTTGAGCATCGTCCTTCGCCCTTGCTCGTTGAAAGCCCGCATTTAACCGTAGTTTGCCGGGCCGCAACACGTTTTCTGCTATCGCTGCGCGGCCGGGTGCGGTAAGTTCTGCCCCCACAACAATACAAATTCATGTCCACGCCATGACCCCGATCCCCAGCCTGCCTTGCCGTCCCGCCCAGCTCCGGAAGGGCTGCGCATGAACCGCTCCCGTTTCGGCGACCTGGAAGTCCTCAGTCGCACGCCAGTCGGCCGGGCCCATCCCACCCCCTTGCTGTTCGTCCATGGTGCCTATACCGCGGCCTGGTGCTGGGACGAGTACTTCCTGTCGTGGTTCGCTGCGCAGGGCTACGCGGCCTATGCCCTGTCCCTGTCCGGTCATGGCAAGAGCCGCGGGCGGGCTTACCTGGACAGTTTCTCGATTGCCGACTACGTGGCCGACGTGGCCGAGGTAGCGGCCGCTCTCCCGACGCCGCCGGTGCTGGTCGGTCACTCCATGGGTGGCATGGTGGTGCAGAAATTCCTCGAGAACCATTCGGCGCCCGGCGTCGTCCTGATGTCCTCGGTGCCGCCCCAGGGCTTGCTCGGCTCGGCTTTCGGGCTGGCGTTCGCCCGGCCCCATCTGCTCGGCGACCTCAACCGCCTGATGGGCGGGGGCCAGCCGCAGATGGAAACGCTGCGCGACGCGATGTTCCACGAGGCGATCGAGCTGGATCGCCTGCAGCGCTATTACCACCTGTGCCAGCCGGAATCCCACCGGGCGATCTGGGACATGTCCCTGTTCGACCTGCCCTTCCTGTCGCGCATGCAGATCCCGCCGATGCTGGTGCTCGGCGGCGAGTACGACGTGCTGATTCCACCTGAGCAGGTGCGCATGACGGCGGCCCGCTACGGGGTCAAGGCGAAGATCCTGCCGGGCCTTGGCCACGGTCTGATGATGGAGTCGGACTGGCGCCTGGCGGCCGAGCCGATCGTGCACTGGATGAAGGAAGCGGGCCTGTAGGCGGCCGGTGGGCGGAGCCTGACGCCACCCGTGAAGTCCATCACTGCACACGGCGCGACCGTCGACCATGCTGGAAACGCGAGCAAGACGGTGCGGAGGCGGCTGCACAGGATTCCGTGCCGAATTTCCTTCAACCTTTGGAGGCTGCAGCCGTTAGAAACATCAGCGGGCTTTATTTTCCCCTGTACCCGCAACGGAGGCCGATATGGTGATCAGCATGGATATGGAAAGCGGAGCACGGATCTACGGCGAACCGGTGGAAGAAACCGGCCTGGCGTATGGTGACGAGGTGCTGAATGCCAACCCCTTGCCTCCCGAACTGGCGCTGGGACTGCAGGAGGTGGCAAGCGTCGGGCGCGGGCAGCATGCCGTTCCGACGGATGTGGAGGCCTTCCTGGCAGCGGTCTATCGCTATCAGGAGTAGTCCTTAATCCACTCGCGGCAAGGCCTGCCGGCTCATCGAGCCTGCAGGCCTTTTTGCTGTTTACAGCGTGTGGAGGCGGTCGCCGCGCAGGAAACCGATGAGCGGCTGGGTGAGATCCTTGCCCAGGGCGATGACCTTGAACAGTTCGCCCATTTCGTGGGGGCCGGTGAGGCGCTGTACTGCCTTGGCGGCGCGGATGTAATCGACGCTGTCCTCCGGTGCCCGGCGGGCCAGGCATTCCAGCACCCCGCAGTTGAACAGCAGCGTCGCCTGGTTGGTGTAACCGAGCACGTCGAGGCCGGCCTCGAAACCGGCTTCGGCCACCGCGGTGAAGTCCACGAAGGCGGTGATGTCGTTGAGCCCCGGCCACAGGAAGGGATCGCCGTGGGCGTGGTGGCGGAAGTAGCACAGCAGGGTGCCGGTGCCACGGCTGTCGAGGTAGTACTCGGCCCGTGGATAGCCGTAATCCACCAGCAGCATGGCCCCGCATTCCAGGCGCGCCGCCCATTCGGTGATCCAGGCCCGCCCGGCGAGGTTGATCTCGCTGACGTATTCGCCTTCCTCGGGCAGCGGCACGTCGAGGGCCGCTGCCGCCTCGGCGACCTTGCCGCTTGCCGGCTTGTCGGCCCACACGAAACTGCCGTCGGCGCCGAGGGCCACGCCCCGCTCGAAGATGCCGTCCGGTCGCCAGGCGACAAGATGCACAGGCATCACGTCGAGCACCTCGTTGGCCACCAGAGCCCCGGAGAAACGCTCCGGCAGCCCGTCCAGCCAGCGGACCCGGGAGGCCAGGTGGGGCGCTTTGGCGGCGAGGGTGTCGAACTGGCGTTCGCGCAGTTCGCCGGAGACTTCGAGGATGCCGTAGCTTTCAGGCAATGCCCCGTGGTGTTCCAGCTCGAGCAGCAGGTCGGCGGCCAGCAGGCCGGTGCCGGCGCCAGCCTCGATGATGTGGGGCGCCGACAATTCCATGACCTGCTGGACTTGGGCCGCCAGTGCCTGGCCGAACAGCGGGGTCAGTTCAGGTGCGGTGATGAAGTCGCCACCGGGGCCGAATTTGTGGGCGCCGCCGCTGTAGTAGCCGAGGCCGGGCGTGTACAGCGCTTCGGCCATGTAGGTGGCGAAGGAGATCCAGCCGTCCTGGGTCTCGATCAGGCTGCGCAGGCGGGAAACGAGGCGTGCGCTCTGTTCGAGGGCGTCGGCGGAAGGCTGGGGCAGGTTCATGGCGGAGGTGGATAGGGGAAAATCTGTATTTTACCCGTTCGTTGCAGTGCACCGTCGAGGGGTCGGGGGCCGTATGATTACGCCCTTCGCTTGGATTCGCTCCCCTGGTAGTCATGATTGAAGATCCGATCGCCCCAGTCGTGCTGGTGACGGGCGGCGCACGGCGCGTCGGCGCCGAAATCGTGCGTTGCCTGCACGCCGCCGGCGCGCAGGTCGCGGTGCATTATCGCCATTCCCGCGGTGAGGCCGAGGCCCTGGTCGCCGACCTCGAAGGCCGGCGCGCCGGCTCGGCCGTGGCCCTGTGCGCCGACCTGCTCGATAGTGCCGCGCTGCCGGGTCTGGTGGAGGCCGCCGTGGCGCATTTCGGGCGGCTCGATGGCCTGGTCAACAACGCGTCGAGTTTCTTTCCGACGGCCCTGGGAGACATCGACGAGACGGCGTGGTTCGACCTCATCGGTTCCAACCTGAAGGCACCGCTGTTTCTTGCCCAGGCGGCGGCCTCGCACCTGGCGGCGAGTGGCGGGGCGATCGTCAATATCGTCGACATCCACGCCGAGCGGCCCTTGAAGGGCTACCCTTTGTACTGTGCGGCGAAGGCCGGCCTGCTCGGCCTGACCCGTGCGCTGGCGCTGGAGCTGGCGCCGCGGGTGCGGGTGAATGGTGTTGCGCCAGGGGCGATCGAGTGGCCCGACGATGGGCAGTTTCCGCCGCAGGAGCGGGAGCGCATAGTCGCCCATACGCTGCTGGGGCGGGTCGGTTCGCCGGCTGACATCGCCCGCACGGTGCGCTTCCTGCTGTTCGATGCGCCCTATGTGACCGGGCAGATCCTGTCGGTGGATGGTGGCCGCAGCGCCCACCTTTGAGCTAATTAACATTTATGCCGATCGGCATTGAGGCGATCGGACTATAATTTTCGGAAATTGAATTGACATGGAAAACGTAGTGCCAGCCCTTGCCAGCCAGGCCGTTGAGCAGCCTGAAACGGAAAGCCGTCATTCCAACACGTTCTTGCGCCTGAAGAAGTTCCTGATGCGCAAGGTGGGTGAGGCCATTGGCGATTACCGGATGATCGAGGACGGTGACGTGGTGATGGTCTGCATGTCAGGCGGGAAGGATTCGTTCACCCTGCTGAGCCTGCTGATGGAGTTGCGGGAGCGGGCTCCGATCGATTTCCGCATCGTCGCGATGAACCTCGACCAGAAGCAGCCCGGTTTTCCGGATCACGTGTTGCCGGCGTACTTCGAATCCATCGGGGTTGAATACCGGATCGTTACCGAAGATACATATAAAATTGTCAAGGACAAGATTCCGGAAGGCAAGACGACCTGCTCACTGTGTTCGCGCTTGCGGCGGGGCATCATCTATCGCACCGCGAAGGAAGTCGGCGCAACCAAGATCGCCCTTGGCCACCATCGCGACGACATGATCGAGACCCTGTTCCTGAACATGTTCTTCGGCGGCAAGATGAAGGGCATGCCCCCCAAGCTGGTCAGTGACGATGGGCAGAACGTAGTCATCCGGCCGCTGGCCTACTGCTCGGAAAAGGACATCGAGCGTTTCGCGCGGGGCATGGAGTACCCGATCATTCCGTGCAACCTGTGCGGTAGCCAGGAAA
This sequence comes from Pseudomonadota bacterium, assembly GCA_018241665.1. Classification (GTDB taxonomy): domain Bacteria; phylum Pseudomonadota; class Gammaproteobacteria; order Burkholderiales; family Rhodocyclaceae; genus Zoogloea. The sequence goes on along the minus strand of JAFEDK010000019.1, from coordinate 354,793 downwards.
ATGCCCAGCGCAAGCAGATCAAGACCATGCTGCGCGACTGGGACGAGCGTTTCCCCGGTCGTATCGTCTCCATTGCGACGGCCATGAAGAACATCGTGCCGTCGCATATGGCGGACGCCGAGCTGTTTGACTTCCGTAATGTGTCGCGGGACACCCAGGTCGAACAGGGCGACATCGTTTTCGACAACCCGGAGCTGCCGGCCCATCCCGACGACAAGGCGGCCATTCCGATCGGAATCTGGAAGAACTGATTGATGAGTCACCGTCCTGCCCCCGCCGGGAGCCGACAGCTCCGGCGCCAGCCCAAGCTGTCCGCTGCAGATCGCGGAGCCGTCCAGCATGCATGATCGCGCCAAGGTGCCCTGCCTCCTCCTTGCTGAAATCGCCGGCGGCGTTCACCTTGCCGAAAAGCTGGGCGAGGCCGAGGCTGCCTACGCGGTCGAGCGCAGTCTGAACCGCATGTCCCGCTGCGCGGAGGCCTATCAGGCGCTCGGTTTTGCGGTAAAGAGCGACTCCCTGGTAGCCCATTTCCCGGATGCCGATTCGGCCCTGCTGGCGGCCCGGGAGATGCGGGAGAGGGTGCGTGCCCTGCCGCCGATGAGCGGCATCAAGCTGGTGCTGAAGGCTGGCGTGGTGCTGGAGACGGAGGCCGAAGGGCTCGGGCTGGATGCCGAGAAGCTCGCTGTGCTGCTGGTCGAGAGCCATGGCCCGGACAGCATTGCGGTGTCGGAAAACCTCGGGCGGGTATTGACGCCCTCCCTGCGGCGTCTGCTGGGGCATGCGGAAGACAGCGTGGGCGAAATGCCTATCCCGGTTCTCGAACTCGGCGAGGCGCCGCCGCCGAGCCCCGCCGAACAGCGCCAGGAGGCTCAGCACGCCCAGAAGCAGATGCGCGTCAGCTACCGCGGGCAGAACTGGGTGGTCGACGGGACCCGGCCAGCGCTGTTGTTCGGGCGCGATACTGGCAACGACATCGTGATTTCCGATCCGCGCGTGTCCCGCCGGCACGCCCGCCTCGAACTGCGGAATGGCCTGTTCTACCTGGCCGATTCGAGCACCAACGGTACCTTCCTGCTGGAGGAGGGGACGCCCGAGCACTGCGTCAAGCGCGAGGAATTCATCCTCGGCGAGAAGGGACACATTGGCTGCGGTTTTTCCGTCAACGACAACATGTCGGACGTGGTCGCCTTCGCCCTGGATTGAGCGGACAACTGTTTTTCGTGCAAAAGACAAAGGGCCGCTCTCGCGGCCCTTTTCATGTGCGTGGAGCCGGACTGGCGGCAGCTCAGCCCTTCAGGCAGCCGCTCATGAACTTCTTGCGTTCATCACCCTTCAGGGCCTTGTCGCCGGCCTCCTTGTTACAGGACTTCATCTTGTCCTGCTGGGTGGTCTTGCCATCCTTGGCGGCAGCGGCTGGCTTGGCCGACAGACAGTCCTTCATGAAGGCCTTGCGTTCATCGCCCTTCTTGTCGGCGGCGGAGGCATTGCATTCCTTCATCTTGTTTTGCTGGGCGGTCGCGGCAAAGGCTGCGGGTGCCAGGCTGGCGGCAAACAGGGAAACGGCGACGCTCAGGATCATTTTTTTCATCATGCCACTCCTCGTAGGGACGATTTGTCGGTACTGCGCATGCATCATAAACGCACCGCGGGACAAACTGTTGACAGCGGAAAGGCGCGCCAGCGCTTTGTTTGCGACGGGATGTGACAGTGGCGGCTAGAAGCCGCTTTCTTCCATTGCGCGTCGCTGGCGGTCGACGAATTCCTGGGTGGAGTCTATGCCGCGCAACAGCAGGATCGTTGAGCGAACCGCGGCTTCGAGTAGTACGGCCAGGTTGCGGCCGGCGGCCACCGGCAGCACGACACGGCGTACCGGTACGCCGAGGATCGGCTGCTGCTCACCATCCAAAGTCAGGCGCAGGGGGTCTTCCTGGCCCGGTTGGCGGCGCTGCAGGTGAACCACCAGCTTGAGTTTCATCTTCCGCCGGCAGGCGGTCTCGCCGAAGATCGTGCGGATGTTGAGGATGCCGAGACCGCGCACCTCGATGACGTCCTGCAGCAGCTCCGGGCAGCGCCCTTCCAGCACGGTGGGGGCGATGCGGGAGAACTCGACGATGTCGTCGGCGACGAGGCCGTGGCCGCGGGAGATCAGCTCCAGCGCCAGTTCCGACTTGCCGGCCCCGGAGTCGCCGGTGATGAACACCCCGAGGCCCAGCACGTCCATCAGTACCCCGTGCAGCGCGACTCGTTCGGCCAGCTGGCGCGACAGGTAATTGCGCAGCAGGTCGATGACGTTGGCGGAGGGCAGGGGGCTGGCGAAGAGGGCGATGTCCTCGTTCGCGCAGAGGGTGCGGATGATGCTCGGGATCTCTTCGTCGTCGGCCACGATGAGGGCCGGCGGGGCGTAGGAGAGGATCTCCCGCACGTGGTGGATGACCTTCTCGCGGGTCTGGCGGCGGGCCCAGGCGAGCTCGGAGGAGCCAAGGATCTGCAGGCGGTCCGGGTGGATCAGGTTGAGGTGGCCGACCATGTCGGCAGGCCAGATGCGGTCTTCCGAGACCGAAATGCGGGTCGCCAGGCTGCCGCAGATGTGGCGCAGCCGCAGGCGCTCCAGGTTGTCGTCAAACAGCCGGCTGACCGTCGTCTGACGCATGGCTGCCCCATTGGGCGAAAAGGGTATGGGCGGCCTGTGCATCGGCTGCGCTCATCAGTTGTTCGCGGAAATTGCGGTCGCTGAACATCTGGGCCAGCTCGGACAGCAGCTGCAGGTGGTGCTCGTTCGCCTGCTCGGGAACCAGCAGCACGAACAGCATCGAGACGGGGCGTCCGTCGGGGGCGTCGAAGGGGACCGGGTCGGCGAGGCGGATGAAGGCTCCCAGCGCTTCCTTGAGGCCCTTGATGCGACCGTGGGGAATGGCGATGCCCTGGCCAAGGCCGGTGGAGCCGAGCTTCTCGCGGGCAAACAGGCTGTCGAAGACGGTGCTGCGGCCGATGCCGTGGTTGTTCTCGAACAGCAGGCCGGCTTGCTCGAAAGCGCGCTTCTTGCTGCTCGCCTCGAGTCCGACGACCACGTTGGTCGGCGGCAAAAGTTTGGCGATGAGGTTCATGCGAGGACTCTCCCGTGTGCGGAGCGGGCCGACACAGGTTGCCGGTGAAAGGCGATTCAGGAAGATCCGGAGGCGGGGGCCGCCGGGGCCGTTGTGTCAATTGGGGCGCATTATAGCCACAACGGTCCCGGGGAAAAGCGTATTACTTAGCGCCGGGAATCAGGACTCGGCGAGGTGCTGCTTCAGGGAGTCGTGGCCATGGTCGCTGGTCTTGTCCTTGTACTTCAGGACCTGGCGGTCGAGCTTGTCGATCAGCCCGTCGATGGCTGCGTACATGTCGGCATCTTCGTTCTCGACGTAGATGTCCTTGCCGCGCACGTGCACGGTGACTTCGGCCTTCTGACGCAGCTTTTCCACCGAGAGGATCACGCCGACGCTGGTGACGTTGTCGAAGTGGCGGATTACGCGATCGAGCTTGGTCGTGACGTACTCGCGGATGGCCGGCGTAACTTCGACGTGATGCCCCGTGATGTTGAGGTTCATGGTTGCTACCTTTCTGTCAGATGGTTTTGCGCAGACTGACCGGCGGAATATCGAGGGACTCGCGGTATTTTGCAATCGTCCGACGAGCCACGACGATACCCTGCTGGCCCAACAACTCGGCAATCTTGGCGTCGGACAAGGGTTTCTTCTTGTCTTCCGCTCCCACGAGCTGGCGAATCAGCGCCCGAATCGCCGTCGAGGAAGCAGCCCCACCGCTGTCGGTGGCGACGTGACTGCCGAAAAAATACTTGAATTCGAAAATGCCCCGCGGCGTGGCCATGTACTTTTGGGTGGTTACCCGCGAAACGGTGGATTCGTGTAGATCCAGTTGTTCGGCAATTTCCCGCAGGGTAAGCGGACGCATTGCCACATCGCCATAATCGAAGAACTGGCGCTGGCGGTCAACGATCGCTTGCGAAACTCGCTGGATGGTGTCGAAACGCTGTTGCACGTTCTTGATCAGCCAGCGCGCTTCCTGCAGGTGGCTCGACAGGGAGCCGCTGGCGCCGCGGTTGTCGCGCAGGATCTGGGCGTACAGCTGGTTGATGCGCAGGCGCGGCATCGCATCCGGGTTGAGGCTGACGACCCAGTTGCTGCGCTGCTTGCGGACCACCACGTCGGGGACCACGTAGCGGGTGTCGGCCTGGGAGAACTGGGCGCCGGGACGCGGGTTGAGGCCGAGGATAAGGGCGTGGGCCTCGCGCAGGGTGTCATCATTGCAGCGTAGCGCGCGCTTGATCTTCAGGAAGTCGCGGGCCGCCAGCAGTTCGAGATGTTCGCTGACGATGGCGATGGCCAGGTCGCGGGCTTCGCCAGCGGGCAGGGTGTGCAGCTGCAGGGCCAGGCACTGGCCCACGTCCTGGGCGCCAATGCCAGCCGGGTCCAGGCTCTGGATCTGGCGCAGGGCGATCTTGAGGTCGTCGAGCTCGATTTCCAGTTCGGGCGGGAGCAGCGGCAGCAGATCGGCCAGGTCCTGGCTGAGGTAGCCATCGTCGTCGAGGGCCTCGATCAGGAAGCGTACCAGCGCCCGGTCACGGTCGGACAGGGGGGTGAGGGCGACCTGGGCGTCGAGGTGGTCGCGCAGGGATGGCACGGCTGCCTGGAATTCCTGGAAGTCGGTCTCGTCGTCGTCGTCGCGCTGTCCGCCGCTGCCAGCCGCCGCCCATTCGCCGGCTTCGCCACCACTGTCGAAATCGTGATCCGGCTCGCGTTCCCGCTCGGCCTCACGGGATTGCTCCTGCTCGCGTTCGTGGGCTGCCTCGCTGCCGGCCGGCGCTAGCGGGCCGGGGGCCTCGACGCGGCTCGAGCCGAGGTCACCCTCGGGCTCTTCCCGTTCGAGCATGGGGTTTTCCAGAAGGATCTTTTCGATCTCCTGGTTGAGTTCGAGGGTCGACAACTGCAGCAGTTTGATGGACTGCTGCAACTGGGGCGTCAGCGCGAGATGCTGGGAGAGTTTGAGCTGGAGGCTGGGCTTCATGAGTCGTATCGGGCCTCAGAGCCTGAAGTGCTCGCCAAGGTACACCTGGCGGACCTGTTCGTTATGAACGATTTCGTCCGGGCGGCCACTGGCCAGCACTTCGCCGGCGTTGATGATGAAGGCACGGTCGCAGATGCCAAGGGTTTCACGGACGTTATGGTCGGTGATCAACACACCGATCCCCTTGTCCTTCAGGAAGCGGATGATTTTCTGGATGTCGATGACGGCGATCGGATCAACGCCGGCGAAGGGTTCGTCCAGCAGGATCAGGCGCGGGTCGGTGGCCAGTGCGCGGGCGATTTCACAGCGGCGGCGCTCGCCGCCGGACAGGGAAATGGCGGTGCTGTCGCGCAGGTGCTCGATGCCCAGTTCGTTCAGCAGTTCGTCGAGGCGGGCGGCGATCTGCGCCTTGGAAAGGCTCTGCAACTCGAGCACGGCCTGGATGTTCTCGGCCACCGTCAGCTTGCGGAAGACGCTCATCTCCTGCGGCAGGTAGGACAGGCCGAGGCGCGCACGCTGGTGGATCGGGCGATGGGTCAGCACTTCGTCGTCGAGGGTGATCTCGCCGCCGTCGGCGGCCACCAGGCCGACGATCATGTAGAAGCAGGTGGTCTTGCCAGCACCGTTGGGGCCGAGCAAGCCCACCACCTCGCCGCTGCCGACGTTGAAGGAAACGTCGTGAACGACCGTGCGGGCCTTGTACTTCTTGCGCAGGTTGCTGACTTTAAGCAGGCTCATCGCCGGGTTGTTCTTTCAGGACTCTACGAATGATTTCGGTGGAAAAGCCGCGACCTTGAAGGAATCTCGCCTGCCGTGCCCATTCTCGCGCGTCTGCGGGCGGCGTGGAGAACTTTCGGCGGTGGATGTCACGCGCACGGTCGAGTTCGGTATCGGTTGTGTTCTCCTCGATCGCATCGCCGATCAGTTCGGCAGACACGCCGCGGCGGCTCAGTTCCAGCTTCAGGCGGGCGGCGCCGAAGCGGCTGGCCTTGGCACGCACATAGGCATCGGCGAAACGGGCGTCGGACAGCAGGCCAAGGTCCACGAGACGGTCGAGCTCGGCATCGACCTCCTCGGGGCTGCCGAGCGCGCCGAGCTTGCGCGCCAACTCCGTGCGGGAGTGTTCTCGCTGGGCCAGGCAGCGCAGCGCGCGCTCATGCAGGCTTGCGGCCATCGGCGTGCTGTCCGTGTCCGCTTCGTCAGGCTGCCGCTGCGGCTGTCGGTGCTACCGCTGCCATTTCGGGCAGGCCGACCGCCACGCGGATCTTGTTTTCGATCTCGCGGGCGATGTGCGGATTGGTCTTCAGGAACTCGCGGGCGTTGTCCTTGCCCTGGCCGATCTTTTCGCCGTTGTAGGCGTACCAGGCGCCGGACTTGTCGATGAACTTGTGCTGGACGCCCAGGTCGATGATCTCGCCCTCGCGGGAGGTGCCTTCGCCGTACAGGATGTCGAATAGGGTCTCGCGGAACGGCGGGGCGACCTTGTTCTTGACGACCTTGACCTTGGTCTCGGAGCCGATCACCTCGTCGTTCTTCTTGATGGTGCCGATACGGCGGATGTCCATGCGTACGGACGCGTAGAACTTGAGCGCGTTGCCGCCGGTGGTGGTTTCCGGGCTGCCGAACATCACACCGATCTTCATGCGGATCTGGTTGATGAAGATGACCAGGGTGTTGGTGCGTTTGATATTGGCGGTGAGCTTGCGCAGTGCCTGGGACATCAGGCGGGCCTGCAGGCCGGGCAGCTGGTCGCCCATTTCGCCTTCGATTTCGGCCTTCGGGGTCAGGGCTGCGACGGAGTCGATGATGACCACGTCCACGCCGCCGGAACGCACCAGCATGTCGGCGATCTCGAGGGCCTGTTCGCCGGTGTCCGGCTGGGAGATCAGCAGGTCGCCGATATTGACGCCGAGTTTCTGCGCGTAGGTGACGTCGAGCGCATGCTCGGCGTCGATGAAGGCGGCGGTGCCGCCGAGCTTCTGCATTTCGGCGACGACCTGCAGGGTCAGCGTGGTCTTGCCGGAGGATTCGGGACCATAGATCTCGACAACCCGGCCACGGGGCAGGCCGCCGATGCCGAGGGCGATGTCGAGGCCCAGGGAGCCGGTGGACACGGTCTGGATGTCGCTTTCGACCTCGCCGTCACCGAGGCGCATGATCGAGCCTTTGCCGAACTGCTTTTCGATCTGCGAAAGGGCAGCGGCGAGGGCCTTGGCCTTGTTGTCATCCATTTGTCTTGATCCTTGTGATAAGGGTTTTGGAGATTATGGCACAGAGTTTGCGTAGGAGTGGACGCAGGTGCCGCAGCAAATTTTCGCCACGAGGTATGTGGCGATGCTGGTATTTTATACAGTCAGTGGCGGGCGTCCAGCGAAATTGCTGAACATCCTGGCAACATTTATGTCGATGGGCTTTTTGGAAGCCTTCGGCCGGTTGTGCCGGAGTTGTTCAGTGGTAGCGGCGGAGCAGTTCTTCGAGGGCGAACACGACGGCCTGGCGGCGCACCGCTTCCCGGTCGCCGTCGAATTGGCAGGTGGCGGTCTGGGCCGCCTCGCCGCTGCGGATCCAGCCGAAACAGACGGTGCCGACGGGTTTATCCGGCGAGCCGCCGGTGGGGCCGGCGATGCCCGAGATCGACAGGGCCAGGTCGGCCTCGGCGCGTTCCAGCGTGCCGCTGGCCATCGCCGCGGTAGTCTGTTCGCTGACCGCGCCGTAGCGCGCCAAGGTCATCGGTGAGACGCCGAGCAGCGCGCACTTGGCGTCGTTGGAGTAGGTGATGAAGCCGCAGTCGAACCAGGCCGAACTGCCGGCCGTGGCGGTGACCACTTCGGCGACCCAGCCGCCGGTGCACGATTCGGCGCTGGCCAGCCGCCAGCCCTTGGCCTGCAGACGCTCGCCGACGAGGCGGGACAGGGTTTCCAGTTGAGCGTCCATCAGCCGGTGATCCTCATCAGGATGGCCAGCACCAGCAGGGAATAGCCGGCGGCCAGCAGGTCGTCGAGCATCACGCCGAAGCCACCGCGGGTGCGTTCGTCCACCCAGCGGATCGGCGGCGGCTTGACGATGTCGAAAAAGCGGAAGGTCACGAAGGCGGCGGCCTGCCAGGCCAGCGTGGCAGGGGTCAGCCACAGCACCAGCCAGATCGCGACGATCTCGTCCCACACGATGCTGCCGTGGTCGGCCACGCCGAGGGCCCGGCCGGTGCGTTCGCAGGCCAGCACGCCGAACAGGAAGCAGGCCACCAGCAGTGCGGCAAACATCCCGTCGGACAGCGGCGCCGACACGAAGGGGAACAGCGCCCAGCCGGCCAGCGTGCCGAAGGTGCCGGGAGCCTTCGGGGCCAGGCCGGAGCCGAAGCCGAGGGCGACGAAATGGGCCGGGTCGGAAACCAGGAAGCGCGGCGTGGGCTTCATGCGCTGCGGCCAAAGTGGTCGTAGCCGCTGGCCTGCGCCGGTCGCAACTGGCCGTTGCGGGTGCGCAGCGAGAGTTGTTCGGCCTGCGCGGTGATGTGGCCGATGCGGTGCAGCGGCAACTGCAAACTTTGCGAAATGGCCTCGATGTCGTCACGGCGCTCGGCCGGCGCGGTGAACAGTAGTTCGTAGTCGTCACCGCCGGCGGTACAGGCGGCGAAGGCCCGCGTTGCGTCGCCGCAGGCGGCGGTCAGTGCAGCCAGGGGCAGCGCTGCCTCGTCGATCTCGGCGCCGACGCCGGACAGCTCGAGGATGTGGCTCAGGTCGCCGAACAGGCCGTCGGAGACGTCCAGCATTGCGCTGGCGAGCCCGCGCAGGGCCAGGCCGAGGGCGACCCGGGGTTGTGGCCGCTGCAGTGCGGCCAGGCAGTCGTCGCGGCAGGTCGCGGCGATTTGGATCTCACCGCGCAGTTCGGCCAGGCCGAGGGCCGCGCGGCCCGGCGCGCCGGATACCCACAAGTCGTCACCGGGACGGGCGCCGGAGCGGGTGATCGCGGTGCCGGTCGGGACTTCACCGAAGATGGTCGGACACAGGTTGAGGGGCCCGCGCGTGGTGTCGCCGCCGATCGCGTCGATGCCGAAGGTCTCACAGCAGGCGAAGAAACCGCGGGCGAAGGCCTCTATCCAGGCTTCGTCCGCGTGCGGCAGGCAGGCCGCGAGGACCACCCAGCGCGGCTCGGCACCCATCGCGGCGATGTCGGAGACATTCACCGCGAGGGTCTTCCAGCCCAGGTCTTCCGGATCGGTGTCGGCGAAGAAATGCGTGCCGGCCACCAGCATGTCGGTGGAGATGGCCAGCTGCATGCCGGCCCGGGGCCGGATCAGCGCCGCGTCGTCGCCCACCGCCAGGTCGGTGTGGCGGGCGGGACGGGTGAAGTGCCGGCGGATCAGGGCGAATTCGGAAGGCATCGCGCAGGGACGGTCCGGCGGCGGGGCCGGATCAGTTCGACTGGTCTTTGTTGCGGGGCGCGCGACGCTGCTGGGCGTTGGCTTCCACCTCGTCGGCCCGCACGCGGGCGGCGAGCTTGTCGAGCACGCCATTGACGAACTTGTGGCCGTCGGTGCCGCCGTAGCCCTTGGCCAGCTCGATGGCCTCGTTGATGATTACGCGGTACGGCGTTTCCGGGCGATGCACCAGCTCGAAGGTGGCCATCAGCAGGATGCCGCGCTCGATCGGCGATAGCTCGTTGAGGGGGCGCTCGATGTAGGGCGCGAAGGCCACCTGCAGATCGGGCGCATTGCCGATGGTGCCGCGCAAGAGGCCCAGGAAGAGGTCGCGGTCGCACTTGTCGAAGCCGCCGACTTCGCCCATCTGGCTTTCGATGGCGGTCAGGGAGGACTGGCTCAGCAGCCACTGGTAGATGCCTTGCAGCGCGAATTCGCGGGCGCGGCGGCGGGGGGACTTGTTGGGGGTGTTCATGCCAGGGCTTTCAGCAGACGGGCCATCTCGACGGCGGCCTGGGCGCAGTCGGCACCCTTCACCTGCATGCGGGCCAGCGCCTGGTCGTCGTCCTCGGTGGTGAGGATGCCGTTGGCGATGGGCACGCCGGTGTCCAGGGTGACGCGGGTGAGGCCGGCGCCCTGTTCGTTGGAGACCAGTTCGAAGTGGTAGGTCTCGCCGCGGATCACCGCGCCGAGGGCCACCAGCGCGTCGTAGCGGCCGCTCTTGGCCATGACCTGCAGGGTCAGCGGGGCTTCGAGGGCGCCGGGCACGGTGGCGATGGTGATCGCGTCAGGGGCGACGCCAAGGCGCAGCAACTCGGCGGTGCAGGAAGACAGCAGGCCTTCGCAGACGTCGATGTTGAAGCGGCACATGACGATGCCGACGCGGAGACCCTGGCCGTCGAGGTTCGGGGCGATTTCGGGGATGTTGTCGTAACGGGGCATGGATTTACCTGAAAGGAGGATTCGTGGGCCGGTGGGCTCAGGCTTCGGGCGCGACGTGGCCGACGACGGTCAGGCCGAAACCGGCCATGCTCGGGATCTTGCGCGGGCTGGCCAGCAGTTTCATCTTGCCGACCTTGAGTTCGCGCAGGATCTGGGCGCCGATGCCGAACAGGCGCGGGTCCCACTTCTGGGCCGGCTTGGCGGCAGCCGGATCGCCGGACAGCTGGGCGAGGAGGTCCTGGCCGCTCTGCGGGCGGTACAGCAGCACGATCACGCCGTTGCCGTGTTCGGTGATGCGCTTGAGGGCGGCGTCCACCGGGAAGCTGTGGCGGCCGCTGGTGGTGTCGAGGAAGTCCAGCACCGACACCGGTTCATGAACGCGGACGAGGGTTTCGACGTCTGCGCAGATGTCGCCATACACCATCGCCAGATGGACGTCGCCGGAGGTTTTGTCCTCGAAGGCGCACAGGCGGAACGGCCCGTGGGCGGTGGCGACGGTCTTCTCGCTGACCTTCTCGATCAGCTTCTCGGTGCGGGCGCGGTACTCGATGAGGTCACGGATCGCGCCGATCTTCAGACCGTGCTCTTTGGCGAACTCGATCAGCTCGGGCAGGCGGGCCATGGTGCCATCGTCGTTCATGATCTCGCAGATCACCGACGCCGGCTCCAGGCCGGCGATGGCGGCCAGGTCGCAGCCGGCCTCGGTGTGGCCGGCGCGGATCAGCACGCCGCCCGGCTTGGCCATGATCGGGAAGATATGGCCCGGCTGCACGATGTCGGTGGACTTGGCATGGCGGGCCACGGCGGCCTGCACGGTGCGTGCCCGGTCGGCGGCGGAGATGCCGGTGGTGACGCCCTCGGCGGCCTCGATCGACACCGTGAAGGCGGTGCTGAACTGGCTGCGGTTGTCCCGCGCCATGTGGTTGATGCCCAGCTGGCGGCAGCGCGCTTCGGTCAGCGTCAGGCAGATCAGGCCGCGGGCATGCTTGGCCATGAAGTTGATGGCTTCCGGCGTGATGTACTCGGCGGCGATGACGATGTCGCCTTCGTTCTCGCGGTCTTCCTCGTCCACGAGGATGACCATCTTGCCGGCCTTGATGTCGGCGATGATGTCTTGAATGGGGGCCAGTGCGCTCATGCGGAAGCTCCTTCGTCGCTGTTGCGCCAGGCCTGCATGCGCTCCACGTAGCGGGCGATGAGGTCGATTTCCAGGTTCACGGTGCTGCCGGCGGTGAGGCGCTTGAGGGTGGTGACCTGTACGGTGTGCGGAATCAGATTGATCGAGAATTCGCGACCTTCGACGCGGTTCACCGTCAGGCTCACGCCGTCGATCGTCACCGAGCCCTTCTTGGCGATGTAGCCGGCGAGGGCGGCCGGGGCGCGGATGACCAGTTCGTGGCTCTCGCCGATCGGCGCGAATTTGACCACTTCGCCGATGCCGTCCACGTGGCCGGTGACCAGGTGGCCGCCGAGGCGGTCAGCCAGGCGCAGGGCTTTTTCGAGGTTCACTTCGCCGGGCTCGGCGAGGCCGACCGTACAGTTGAGAGTTTCGCGGGACACGTCGAAGTGGACGGTCTTGCCTTCTTGGGCAATCACCGTGAGGCACACGCCGTTGTTGGCGATGCTGTCGCCGAGCTGGACGTCGTCCAAGTCGAGGGTGCCGACGTCCACGGCGAGGCGAACGCCGTCTTCAAGGGGCGACACGCTCAGGATGCGGCCGGTAGCGGCAACGATTCCGGAGAACATGGGTTGGAGGCTTAGAGAGGGGAAAACGCGATTCTAGGCGATTTCCGCATGGGGCTGGCGCTTTGTGCGGACGGGGAAAGGCTCGCTTTCGATCCGTGGGGGCGATTTCATTCGCCCATCCTTCTCCGGGCAGAGTCCGAGGGCGAATGAATTCGCCCCCACAACAAAACAGGGCCGCCGGGCTGGGACGCGACTTATGGCAAAGGACTGCCGCTGCAGAAGAAAGCCCCACCAAGGAGGCTGAAGCCTTGGTGGGGGCTGGTCTGTCAGGAGATCAAAGGATCTCGGCGATGTGGTCGCGCTCCTTCAGTTCCTCCTCGAACTGGCAGATTTCGCGGCCCAGCGCGTTGCGTGCCGAGACCATGCCGACCGGGCGGCCGTTGTCGACCACCGGTACGTGGCGGAAGCCGCCTTCGAACATCATGTGCAGCGCATGGTCGAGCAGCTTGTCGGGCGTGGCGGTCTGCAGATTCACCGACATGACTTCGGACAGCAGCGTCTTGTCCGGATCAAGGCCCCTGGCCACCACCCGGTTGAGCACGTCCCGTTCGGTGAACAGGCCGCTCAGCAGGCCTTTGTCGTCCACGACCAGGATCGCCCCGACCTTGGCGTTGGCCATGGCGACGGCCGCGGCGCGGACGCTGGTTTCGGCAATGGCGCAGACAATGGACTGGCCATCGATTACATCACGCAGGGTTCTATTCGGCATCGTTGTCTCCTTTATAGGTGTGTGTTGAAGATGCGGACAAGGGGAGCGTGAAGGCGGGGCGCCTGGGCGTGCCGCCAGAAGTCTGGACTAAGTGCTTGTCGGGGGGCGGGCGTACCTGCGGGTGTGGTTGGAGCAGGCCGGCGCCGTAGAGATGCATCCCGAAGCCAGGGTGGGGAAGTGGTCGACGGAGCGGGTCATGGGGTCTGCTCCTCCTGGAGGGATCTGATTGTTAATCATGGAACTTCGCGGACACTTTCGCAAGCTGCGAAAAAGTACCGTTTTGCCTGTGTTGGGTAGCGTGGCAAGAGGACCCACTTCGGCATACCATCAATCGAAGGTGGATGGCGTTTCGCCGTTCATGCTCCGATGTGCACATGAGGGGCGGTACGACAACAATGACAAGCAGTCCCGACCGATCCTGCGACGGGGAGGCTGACGCCTTCCATGCCCTGCTTGAACTGGCTTCCCGGGCAACCGGCATAGACCTGGAGCGCTACAAGGAAGGCACCCTGCGCCGCCATGCCGAACGGCGTTGCCGGATGCTGGGCTTCGCCACGTTTGCCCAGTACCTGGCCCATGCGCAGGCACGCCCGGATGAGCTGGCCCGCTTGCAACATGGTTGCATGGTGTCCGTGTCGACCTTCTTCCGCGACGCGGAGGTCTTCGACGAACTGGCGCTGAGCCTGCGCCAACGGCTTGCCAGCCAGCCGGCCGGAGTCCCGCTACGGGCTTGGGTGCCGGCCTGCGCCAGCGGAGAGGAGGTCTACTCCATCGCGATCCTGCTGGCCGAGATCGTCGAGGTGCTGGCCGAGCCGCGGCAGGTGCGTATCTTCGCTACCGACATCGACCAGGAGGCCCTCGAGTTCGCCCGCCTCGGGAGCTACGCCGCTGCCGAACTGGAAGGCATGAGCCGCGAGCGGCTGGCCCGCTGGTTCGTCCCCGACGGTGAGGGCTGGCGCGTCGGCAAGGCACTGCGGGAGTTGTGCGTGTTCTCGCTGCACGACCTCACCGGTCATCCGCCCTTCATCCGCATGGATCTGGTCAGCTGCCGCAACGTCCTGATCTATTTCAAGCCCGCGCAGCAGGCGGAGCTGATCCGCAACTTCCATTTCGCCCTCAATCCGGGCGGCTTGCTCTTCCTCGGCAAGGCGGAATCCATTGGCGGCGCGCCGGAGCTGTTCGAGCCCGTCGATGCGGCGGGCAAGCTGTACCGGCGCAATGACGGGCCGGGCCGGGCCAGTGGCGCGGTTTTCCAGCATGGGGTTAGCGAGCGGGTCGGGCGCGTGCTGCAACGCCAGCACGCCCGACCCCAGCGAGAGCTGCTCGCCGAGCACGCCCGTGATCTGATGGTCGCAGCCTACGGTCCGCCGGGCGTACTGGTGGATGCCGGCTTCGAGCCGCTGCATTTCTTCGGCGCCTCCCGACGCTATTTTTCGCTGCCGGTGGCGAGCGCCGATTTCTCGGTTTTTGCGCTGGTGTTGCCGGAGTTGCGCGGCGAGCTCAAGGCCCTCGGTCTGCGCATGCGCCAGGACGGGGTCGAGGTGCTGCGCGGAGTCGGCGCCCAGGTGCGCATCGGTGATGAAACCCTGCAGGTGCGGCCGGTCCTGCGGCGGGTGCCAGTCGTGGAGGGCGTCCCGTCCGGTGGCGTGCTGATCAGCTTCGAGGAAACGCCGGTCAGGCCCGCGCCGTCGGTCCAGGATGGCGCCCGCGGGCTGGCCTCCGCCGAAGCGGCGGAAGAGATCGCCCGCCTGCGCCAGGAACTGGCCGACACCCGAGAACACCTGCAGGCGGTCATCGAGGAACTGGAAACGTCCAACGAGGAATTACAGTCCCTCAATGAAGAGATCCAGGCCTCCAGCGAGGAACTGCAGGCGTCCAACGAAGAGTTGCAGGCCTCCAACGAAGAGCTTACGACGCTCAATGAAGCACTGCGCCTGAAATCCCTAGAGTACGTCCAGCTCAACACCACCCTCACCAACATCCAGGACTCCATCCGCTCCAGTCTGGTCGTGGTGGACCGGGACGGCCGGGTGACGCGCTTCAATGCGTTGGCCGGGCGTGTCTTCGGCCTGCTGCCGGCCGACATCGGTCAGTTCCTGTATGGCGTGCCCTGCCACCTCGACCTGCCGCTGCTGCGCCAGTGGGTGAGCGGCGTGGTGGCCGGCGGCGGGGCGCGGGTCGAGCACGTGCGGCAGCGCGACGAACACTATCTGGTGCAGGTCGATCCCTGCCTCGACGAGTCCGGTGGCATCGCCGGCGCCGTGCTGACGTTTACCGACATATCCGACCTGCGCCGCGCCGAGGACGCGCAGGCCCTCAGCGAGGCCCGTTTCCGCCAGGTCTGGGATTCCAGCGTCGAAGGCCTGCTGGTGGTCAGGCCCGATGGCGAAATGGTGCTCGTCAATCCGGCCCTGGCGCAGATGTTCGGTTACGCGGAGGACGAACTGCTCGGCCAGCCGGTGGACATGCTGGTCCCGGATGCGGTGCGAGCCGCGCACGGGACTTACCGGGCGCGCTATCACCTGGCGCCGGAGCAGGCCCAGGTGCTGATGGCGCGGCGCAGCCTGCGCGGCTGCCGCAAGGATGGCAGCGAATTTGCCGTCGAGCTGAGCCTCAGCAGCCTCGACATCGATGGCGTGGCCCACGTGCTGGCATCCATCTCGGACGTTACCGAGCGCAGCCTGGCGGAAGAACTCCTGAAGGCCAGCGAACGGCGCCTGCGCCTGGCCCTCGACGCCGCCCGGGCCGGATCGTGGGAATGGTTCGTGGACAGCAACAACAACTTCTGGTCCGACGAGCTGTGGGCGCTGTATGGCCTGGAGCCCCAGTCCGTCACTCCCTCCTACGAGGCCTGGCGGCAGATCGTGCATCCCGCGGACCGGGCCCAGGTGGAGGCGACCGTGGCCAGCGCGAGTGCGCGGGGCGAGCGTTTCGAAGCGGAATGGCGGGTCAGTCTCCCGGACGACCAGGCACCCCGCTGGCTGCTCTCCATCGGGCAGCCGGTGCGCGACGACGAGGGGCGGGTGCGCAGCTACATCGGCATCGTCATCGACGTCAGCGCCCGCCGGCTGGCCGAAGAGAAGCGCCGCGACAGCGATGCGATGCTGGCCACCATCCTCGACAACGTCGGCGCCTACATCTACATCAAGGACACGGAATACCGCTACACCTACGCGAACCGCGCGGTATGCGGGCTGTTTGGTGTCGGACGCGAGGAGGTCTGCGGCCACACCGATGAGGTCTATTTCGACGCGCCGACCGCCCGCATCCTGCGCGACAACGACCGCCGGGTCATCGAGGGCGGTGAGCGCATCGAGATCGAGGAAACCAACGTCGATGGGCGCAGCGGCGAGACCCACAGCTACATCTCGGTCAAGCTGCCGCTGCGCCGGGAGGATGGCCGCGTCTATGCCCTGTGCGGCATCTCCACCGACATCACCGAACGCAAGCGCGCCGAGCAGGAACTGCAGCGCCACCGCCAGAACCTGGAAGGCATCGTTGCTGCCCGCACCCGTGAGCTGCTGCTGGCCAAGGAGGCTGCCGAAGCGGCCAACCGCGCCAAGAGCGCCTTCCTCGCCAACATGAGCCATGAGATCCGCACGCCACTCAACGCGGTGCTCGGCATGGCGCGCATCATGCAGCGGGAGGGCGTCAGCCCGACCCAGTCCGAGCAGCTCGGCAAGATCGACGGCGCCGCCCAGCACTTGCTCGGCGTCATCAACGACATCCTCGACCTGTCGAAGATCGAAGCCGAGAAGTTCATCCTTGAGGAAGGGGAGTTCGCGCTGGACGGGGTGGCGGCCAATGTCGCCTCGATGGTCCACGACCGGACCACGGCCAAGGGCCTGCGCCTCGTCGTCGAGGCCGAGAGCCTGTCCTGCCTGGTGCGGGGGGATTCGACGCGCTTCACCCAGGCCTTGCTCAACCTGGTCAGCAATGCGGTCAAGTTCACCGAGGCCGGCACCATCCGGATCAGCCTGCGGGTCGAGGAGCGCCAGGGCAATGCGCTGCAGGTGCGCGCCGAGGTGCGCGACAGCGGCATCGGCATCCCGCGGGACGTGCTGGGCAAGCTGTTCCGTCCTTTCGAGCAGGGGGACACCTCGACCACCCGCAGGTACGGCGGCACCGGTCTCGGGCTGGCGATCACCCGCCGGCTCGCCGAGTTGATGGGCGGCGAGGCCGGCGTCGCCAGCGATGTGGGGGTGGGCAGCACCTTCTGGTTCACCGCCTGGCTGGGGATCGGACGCTCCATCCAGCAGGGTCTGCCCGACGTGGACGACGGTGGCAGCGCGGAGAGCGTGCTGCAGAAGGAATACGCCGGCGTTCAGATCCTGCTGGTCGAAGATGAGCCGGTTAACCAGGAGGTCGCCAAGCTGTTCCTCTTTGACGCCGGGCTGGACGTCGCGGTGGCCGGCAACGGCGCGGTGGCGGTGGACATGGTCGCCGGCTCGTCCTTCGACCTGATCCTGATGGACATGCAAATGCCCGAGATGGACGGCCTCGAGGCAACCCGCCGGATCCGCGCGCTGCCTGCGTACAGCCAGGTGCCGATCATTGCGATGACCGCCAATGCCTTTGCCGAAGACCGCGCCCAATGCATGGCCGCCGGCATGGACGATTTCCTCTCCAAGCCGGTGGACCCCGACCGCCTGTTCTCGACCATCCTGCGCTGGCTGCGGCGGCGCTAACACCCGGCGCGCCAAGCACGGCGGGCTGCGCTCATCCTGCCGGCGTTGCGCGTTTTGGGATGTCCTGCTGGCGCGAACTTCTGCTATGGGGAGGCTTCTACTGTGGGGGCGAATTCATTCGCCCACGGAGGTGAAGCAATCCGCAGTGGGCGAATGAATTCGCCCCCACAGTCCCAGTTCACAGGCCCAGCCCTGAAAAGGTATCCCGCCGGGTAGCCTGGAGGAAGCCGGCCGTGCCGTGACGCTCAGTGCTTGAGCTTGTCGAGCAGGCCGCGTTTGATTGCCGTGGTAGTCGGCCGGTTGAACTTCTCGGGCAGGCTACCGGGCTTGAACCAGCGGAAGTTCGAGTGCTCCCGGTTGAGGCGTGGGGCGATCTCCCGGCTGACGCGCAGCAGGTAGTAGTGCATGTTCCGGTCCGCCATGTCGCCGCTGATCGACGACACGCGCCCGAGCTTGATCAGCTGTTTTTCCTTCACGCGCAGGCCGGCTTCCTCCACCAGTTCGCGCATCAGCGCCTTGCGCGGGGCTTCGCCGCGATCGACGCGGCCGCCGAAGAAATTCCACAGTCCCGAGTTATTGACGACGTCGGAACGCTTGCCGAGCAGGAACTTGCCTGTTTCGATGCACTGGATGATGGCCCAGGCGCCGGTTTTGGCGGATGAGGACTTCACGCGGTCTTTTGCCATGCCTGTCGGGACTTCGCTGATGAATCCGGGGGTGATTCGAATATTTTATAACGGTGTGTGGTTTTTTTGATGTGACGATTTTGCGTCAGCCCGTTTGTCCACACGATACTGAAGCTGACCACGCCGCAATTTCAGCAGGCGGGCCGCTGCAGATAGGTTTCCGTCGGTGCGCCGCAGAGTCCCGGCGATCGCCATGGACTCGATTTCTTCAAGTGATATGTTCGCGTCCAGAATCCGCTCGATGGCCTGGTGGACCGAAAGGCGCTTCTCAGTATCAGGTTGTGAAAGGGTAATGCTGGCCGGTGGGCTGGATGAGGAGAGTGTGGCGGTCTCCGGCACCTGTTCGCCGCCGGAGAACAGGTGCTCCACATCAATGCTCCTGTTGTTCTCGGCGAGGATCACCGCGCGCTCGATGATGTTCTCCAGTTCCCGGATATTGCCTGGCCAGTGGTACGCCCACAGCTTTTCGCCGGCGCTTTGGGTCAGGCCCGCGACAGTTTTGCCAAACCTGGCCGAATAGCGTTTGACGAAAGTGTCTACCAGCAGCGGAATGTCCTCACGACGTTCCCGCAGCGGGGGAATCTTTACGGGGAACACGTTCAGCCGGAAGAAGAGGTCTTCGCGGAATCGGCCTGCTTCCACTTCGCTACGCAGATCGCGGTTGGTGGCGGCGATGATGCGCACGTCGATCCGGCGGACCTGCGTGTCGCCGACCCGTTCGAGCTCCCCCTCCTGAATCACGCGCAGCAATTTTCCCTGGGCGTGCAGGGGAAGGCTGCTGATCTCGTCGAGAAACAAGGTGCCGCCGCTCGCCCTCTCGAAGCGCCCTGGGCGTGAAACGGTGGCGCCGGTGAATGCGCCCTTTTCCACGCCGAACAGTTCGGCTTCCACCAGTTCCTGAGGAATAGCCGCGCAGTTGATGGAGATGAAGGGGTTGTCTGCTCTAGGGCCAAGGGCATGCAGCGCCTTCGAGAAGCGCTCCTTGCCGACGCCGCTTTCCCCCGTCAGCAGGACGGTGGCGTCGGTCGGGGCGACGCGCTTTATCAGGTAGGCCACCTCGTTGAAGCTGTGCGAAGCGCCGATCAGGTCGGGCAGTTGCTGCGGGGCTTCCTTCTGTGCGGCGGGAGACACAGGCTTGGCACTGCGCCGCCTGGGGGTGGAGATGAAGTGTTCGACCTGCAGGAAGCTTAGGTGGGATTCCGCGTCTTCGCATTCCTCCAGGGGCTGGCCCACCACCCGGCAGCGGGCGTGTCCCATCGCCACGCACTCGACCTCGCGCCACAGGATCGGGCGCCCCATCAGCGCCGTTGTGAAGCCGGTGGCGTAGCCGACCATCATCCAGCACGCAGGCGCGCCGCTGATGCCGAACTGGGCGCGGTGTATCTCGGCCTCCCAGGACGACTCCCAGTAGTAGTCGCTCCAGAAATCCCCGGTTTCCTGGTTGAACTGGACCCGATCGACGGCCTGGTTCCGTACGAAGCCTTCCATCTCCCGCAGGCGGGTGCCGTAGGCGAGGGTCCTTTCCATCTGCCCACCCTCCGCTGCGTGGAGGCGGCGGGCGTCCTCTGCGCCTTGCTGGTAGCCCAGGCGGGTGAACAGCTCGCGAGTGCTTTCGCCGCCGAGGCGCTCCATCAATTCCCGTCGCAACGCTGCCAGGGTGAAGCCGTGGATCAGCAGCATGCGCTGATCCAGCAGCAGGATCTGGCCACTGTCCGGATCGAACTTGACGTGCCTGGCGATCTCCTTGTCATCGATCTCGCGGGGGATGAAGCGCAGGTGGGCCGCTGCGGGATGGGGCATGTGACGGAGTCTCCGATTTTCCGAAAACAGTGAATTCCTGTTTTGCGAAATTAGATTTTTTGTTTTCAGCAATCCAAATTCTAGCCTCGTATCGATGGTTGAGTAAAAAAATACATATCAATCAATAAATTGAAATGATTTTCATGCGGTGGCATGGGGTTTGCGAAGTGAGAGGCAAGAGCCCGAAGTGGCCGACGTACTTTCATCCCAAAGGAGACCCCGGCTGTGTTGAGTCCTCAACCCATGCTCGCTGTGCGCGTGCTCGAAACGCGCGAAGCCGCAGTTGATGTTCTGAGTCTTGTTCTGGCGTCCGTAGATTGTGGATCGCTGCCGCCTTATTCCGCAGGGGCGCACATCGATCTCACGCTGCCCAATGGCATGGTCCGTCAATATTCCCTTTGCCGGGCCGATGCCGGCGGCGGCACCTATGAAGTGGCGATTCTTCGCGACCAGGCGGGGCGGGGCGGATCGGCGTGCGCGCACCGGGACATCAAGCCCGGCGATACGCTGAGTATCAGCCACCCGCGCAATCTGTTTCCGCTGGTGCCCGCGCCCGTTTCTATCCTGTTCGCGGGCGGTATCGGCATTACCCCGATCCTGGCGATGGCCGAGGAGTTGCACCGCGAGGGTCGCGACTTCGAGCTCCACTACTGCGCCCGCAGCCCCGAGCGGGCCGCGTACCGGGAGTTGCTGGCGCAGGCGCCCTGGTCCGGGCAGGTTCGCTGTTACTACGACAGCGAACCGGATCAAGCCCGCTTCGCCGCCGGGCAGATTCTCTCCGGGCGCGACGACGGGGCGCATCTGTATGTCTGCGGGCCGGAGGGCTTCATCCGCCACGTCCGCGATGCGGCCGATCAGGCGGGCTGGCGCGATGCCCGCGTCCATTTCGAACATTTCTCGGCATCTGTCGCACCGGTAACGGAGGGCGGCGAGTTCGAGCTCGTGCTGGCCCGTCGCGGCATCACGGTTCGGGTCGGCGCGCAGACGACGGCTGCGCAGGCGCTGCTCGATCACGGCGTCGATGTGCCCTTGTCCTGCGAGCAGGGCATCTGCGGCTCCTGCGTCCTGCCGGTTCTGGATGGCCTGCCGGACCATCGGGACGTCTTCCTCAGCGCGGCCGAACGGGACGCCAACCGCTGCTTCACCCCGTGCTGCTCACGCGCACGCACCCCGAGCCTGCTCATCGATTTGTAAACGTGGCGGCTGTATCGCCACATGTCATTACCGGGCCTGTCGCCCGGGATTCACACCTGGAGAAAAAAATGGAGACAACACGAAGCGTCACGTACCTGAAGAACGCGTGGTATGTAGCGGCCCTGTCATCGGAGGTGGGGCCGGAGGGCCTGTTCGCCCGCAAGCTTCTCAACACCCCCGTGCTGATCTACCGCACGCAGGATGGAAGCCCGGTGGCGTTGCTGGATCGCTGCCCGCACCGCTTCGTGCCGCTCAGCATGGGCGTGCGCAATGGTGACGATGTGGTGTGCAAATACCACGGCCTCAAGTTCGATTGCAGCGGCGCGTGCAATCGCAATCCCCATGGCAACGGCCACATTCCCCGCGCGGCACGGGTCCGCAGCTTTCCGCTGAGCGAGCGCTACGGCTTCATCTGGATCTGGATGGGCGACGAGCCCGCCGACGAATCGAAACTGCCGGATGTCGGCCCGCTCACCGAAGGGCATCCCAACGGCGTGGGGTACACCTACATGCACCGGAAGACCTACTACGAGCTGATCACCGATAACGTGATGGATCTCAGCCACGTCGACCACCTGCATGGGGAAATCATCTCGACCCGCGGGCAGCTCACGCCCCAGGTGCCGCAGATCAAGGAAACGAACAGCACGGTGTCGACCCGCTGGGAATGGACGCAGACCCCGCCGATCTTCATCCTGAACCAGTTCCTGCCCGAGCCGATGGCCGAGGCGCGGCATTTTGTCGAAGTGATCTTCATGGCGCCGTCCACCGTCCAGCTGCAGATCGGCGCGACCCAGGACGATGGGGCGCTGGATCTCGAGCATTGCGTGGGGCAGTACGACCTGCACACCACGACGCCGGAAACGGACGGCACGACCCACTACTTCTTCGCGACCCGCAGAAATCACCTCGTCGAGGACGCCGAATACAACGCCGCCAAGGTCAAGGGTATGCACGACGCCTTCGTGGACGAGGACGGCCCCTATGTCGATGCGCAGTACGTGGCGATCGGCAATGCCGATCTGATGAGCCTGAACCCGGTCCTGCTCACCAGCGATGTGGGCGCGGTGAGGGCCCGCCGGATCTTGCGCAGCGTGATCGCCGATGAGGTCGCGTCTCTCGAAGGGGGGGCGTCCAGCTCCCAGGTTCTCGAGCACGCCTGAGCGGGGAAGGTGATCATGCGAATGAAGCTCATGGCAAGGGCGGTGGCCTGTGCCGCCGCGGGCATGGCCCTGTCCGGCCCGGCATTGTCCTTCAACGTGGAGACGGACTCCCCGGACCTGGCCATTTCCTGGGACAACACGTTCAAATACAGCACGGCCTGGCGCGTGCGCAGCGTCAATTCGAGTGTCGCCCCGGCGGGCATCGCCGGATTGACGCCGCAGGTCAATACCAATGACGGCGACCGCAATTTCGGTCGGGGGCTCATCTCGAACCGGGTCGATATCCTCACCGAACTGGGGGTGCGCTATAAGCGCGACAGCGGCTTCCGGATCAGCGCCGCCGGTTGGTACGACGACGTCTATCAACACCACAACGACCGTAGCGCCGCCGATGCCCCCGGCCTGAACCAGACCGGGCCTTACGACGAATTCAACAAGCACACCCGCATCGCCCAGGGCCGCAACGCCGAATTGCTGGACGCCTTCGTCTATACGAAGAAATCGCTGGGGGAGATGAACCTCAACCTCAAGGTGGGGCGTTTCACCCAGCTTTATGGAGAGAGCCTCTTCTTCGGCAACAACGGCATTGCCGGGGCCCAGACGCCGCTGGACCTCGCCCGTGCGCTGTCGGTGCCGAACTCCCAGTTCAAGGAGGTGGCCCGGCCGGTCGGGCAGGTCTCGGTGCAGCTGCAGATCACGCCCGACGTGATCTTTGGCGCCTACCTCCAGCCGGAATGGCGCAAGTCCCGGCTGCCGGCGGCGGGCAGCTATTTCAGCTTTGCCGACTTCGTGGATGACGGTGGAGAGATCCTCTACACCCCCTACGGACCGGCGAAGCGCGGCAAGGACATCGAGCCCGGCAATTCGGGGCAGGGTGGCATGCAGCTTCGCTTCAAGGCGGGCGACAGCGAGTTCGGGCTCTACGCGGCGACCTTCCACGAGAAGCTGCCCCAGTTCTACGCCCGCTTCAATGCCGGGGCCGGCGGCGTCGTGCCGCAGGACTACGTAATGGTCTATGGGCGCAACATCCGCACGGTGGGCGGGAGTTTCAGCACCCTCGTCGGCGAGACCAACGTCGCGGGGGAAATGTCCTACCGGACCAATATGCCTCTGGTTGCAGCGGGCAGCTTTGTCTTTCCGATCAACGATCCCGCCGCGGATGGCGACCGCAATGCCCGTTTCCCCAAGGGCGACACGTTGCACCTGAACCTGTCGGCCATCAGCGTGCTGGGTGCCAATGCCCTGTGGGACGGGGCGTCCTTCATTGGCGAGTTCGCCTTCAATCGCCGGCTGCGTGTCACCGACAACCCCGAGGCGCTCGATCCCAATGCGACGCGGGATGCGGGGGCGCTGCAGTTCGTCTTCACGCCAGAGTATTTCCAGGTCCTGCCTGAGACGGACCTGCAATTGCCGGTCGGGGTGAGTTACGGCCTGTGGGGGCGCTCGTCGGTCAACGGCGTGTTGTTCCCGGCCGAGCATGGCGGCAGCGTGAGCGTCGGTGCCAAGGCGGTGTACCAGAAGGCCTGGCAGCTGGGGCTCAACTACACCCATTACGTGGGCTCCGCGGGCTCCGTCGCCACGGCTACCGGTCTCAATTCCTATCAGAACTTCCATGGCGACCGCGATTTCGTGTCGCTGTCGGTTCAGCGTAGCTTCTGAACCCATTCCCGCCAAACAAGGAATCCCAACATGAAGAGCAAAACAATGATCGGTCTGGCCGTAGCCAGCACGCTGTTCCAGGTCCAACTGGCCGCCGCCGCCATCTCGGCAGACGAGGCGTCCCAGCTCAAGACGGTCCTGACCCCTCTCGGCGGGGAGAAGGCCGGCAACAAGGACGGCAGCATCCCTGCCTGGAACGGCGGCGGGAGCAGCAAAGTCGGCGGATCCCGGGTGGGCGACATTCCGGTCAATCTGTTTCCGGGGGAAAAGCCCACCGTACAGATCTCAGCGTCGAACATGGCCCAGTACGCGGGCAAGCTCTCCGAAGGCACCATGGCGCTGCTGAAGAAATACCCGGACAGCTATCACGTCAATGTCTTCCCCACCCACCGGACGGCCGTCGCGCCGCAGTACGTCTATGACGGAACGGCCCGCAACGCCACCGGCTGCAAGACCGTGGACGCCGGAATGTCGGTGGAGGGCTGCTTCGGCGGCATTCCGTTCCCGATCCCCAAGACCGGCATCGAGGTGGTCTGGAACTACATCCTCCGCATCGAGCCCGAGTCCGTCGAATTCGGTTCCAAGAACATCGTCGGGACCTCGAATGGCGCGCGGACGATGGCCACGCGCACCGACAATTTCTTCCAGCACCCTTACTACTACAAGGACGGCTCGGCAAAGAACTGGACGGGGGAGTACTTCCTGCAGCGCTTCAACACCACCGCGCCCCCGTTCAAGGCCGGCGAGTCCCTGGTCCTGCGCGACAGCATCAACGCCAAGCTCCCGCGTCAGGCCTGGCAGTATCTCGTCGGGCAACGCCGCGTTCGCCGGGCGCCCACCGTGGCCTATGACACCCCCGACTTCGTCTCGTCGGGCGCCAATTACTTCGACGAGGTCATGGGCTTCATGGGGCACCCGGACCGTTTCGAGTGGAAGCTCGTAGGCAAGCGGGAGATGTATATCCCGTACAACAACAACGAACTCGTGACGGCAAAGGAATCCGAGGCCTTCGACAAATTCCACCTCAATTCGAACAAGCTCCGGTGGGAGCTGCACCGCGTCTGGGAAGTGGAAGCCACCGTCGTCTCCGGCAAGCGCCACGCGGTGCCCAAGCGCAAGTACTACTTCGACGAGGACACCTGGCTGCTGGTGCTGATGGATGGCTATGATTCGGAGGGCAAGCTGTGGCGAAGCTCGGTGGTTCCCACTTTCTTCGTCCCCGCCGTGCCGGCGGTGCTGGCCAAGCCGGTGACCATCTACAACCTTCAGGCGGGGACGATGAGCACGGTCCAGGGCTTGTTCCAGGATGAACCCTATAAGGTGGTGTCCCGCAAGAACGAGTCGTTCTTTACCGGTGACGCCGCTGCCGCGGACGCCGATCGATAAGGTGCATTGAATCCTGTCCGACCGGGTCGCGGCGCACCGGGCCCGCGACCCAGTCGGCATGACACCGCGGCTGACTCGCGTTTCCCAAGCTCTTCAAACGGAGCGTTCCCCGTCGAGCCAGGGTGGGAATGTGCTGTTGTTTATGCTTTGTGCGTAATCTCATCGTAATATTCCGGCGCGCCGGCGATGCCTGTCCGCCTTGCGGACCTGCCCGGCGCGATCTTCCCAATCTCACCCGGAGCTACGCCATGACGCAGAACCTCGTTTCCCTCGATCTGTCCGCCGAAGCCCTTGCCGCGCTGGATCAGGCGCTCACCACCATCGAGCAGATCTTTGCGCCCTTCATCACCCTGACGGCCGACGAGATGCGCTCGCTGAGCAAGATGGGCGACAAGTCGGAGCAGTTCTGCCGGCAGACGGCGCTGGTGCTGGAGCACAACCGGGACATCCTGCCGCCGAGTTTCTCGGTGGCCGAGATGCAGCGCGACTTCGCGAGCTTCGATGCGTTGCGGCCGCGCCTGCTGAGGCTGCGCGAGGTGGTGGCGAAGGCGGAAGACACCGAGACGGCGCTGGGCAGCGACATCCTCATGGCGATGCTGGAAGGCTATGCGCTGATGAAGATGTACGGTAAGAGCGAGGGGCTCGAAACCCTGCGCAAGGCGATGCTGGTGCGCAACCCCGGCCGCAAGGCCAAGCTGGCCGAAGCCACGGCCTGACGGCGGCGCGCTGGATGGGGCGAGCGCGTCTTTCGGGATCGTCTGCCGAAAACCGGATGGCATTATTCCGGTGATGGAAAGTAACTGTCCGACTTTCGGTGTTTGAACTCGAAGTTTCGGTGTCCATCGTCGAATGTTGGGCCGATCTGCTCGAATGTTCGAGCCCGCGACTCGAAGTTTCGAGCTCCAAGCTCGAAGTTTCGGATTCAGCGCTCGAACATTCGAGTCCGGAGCTCGAAACTTCGGCGGTCGAATCCGAAACTTCGGGCTCCGCACCCGAAAAATGGAAAGTGAATATCCACAGCCGCGGGCAGGTTGCCGGACGGCCCCCGGCCCCCTGTCCTTCGCGGCAAAAATCCCGGAAGATCGCCCCTCTTGAATCGCCCCACCCCATTCCGGCGGTGGGGCTGCCACTGGGGCCCACTCACATGAAGTTCGTTCGAACCGCTGCCGCGCGCAGTGCGCTGCGGAGCCTGGCGCTGGCCTGCGGGCTGGCGGCTGCGCCGGCCTTTGCGGACATGACCATCGTGATCCTGCGCCACGGCGAGAAGCCCGCCGACGGGCTGGGCCAGCTCACCTGCCAGGGGCTCAACCGTTCGCTGGCGCTGGCGCCGCTGCTGCTGTCGCGCTTCGGCGCGCCGGATGGGGTGTATGCGCCCAATCCGGGGGTGCTGAAGAAGGACAAGGGCGTGCCCTTCAACTACGTGCGCCCGCTGGCCACCATCGAGCCGCTGGCGATCCGCGCCGGCAAGCCGGTGACCCTCGGCGGCGGCATGGAGGACATCAAGCCGCTGGTGCACCAGGTGCTGGCCCAGGAGGCGGGCACCCACGTGATCGCCTGGGAACACCACTGGGGCGAATCCCTGGCGCGCCTGTTCCTCAGGACCCTCGGCGCCGACCCCAGGGCGGTGCCCAAGTGGGCCGACGACGATTACGACAGCCTCTACGTGATCCGCGTGCAGCAGGCCGGCCACGACGCGCCGGTGGCCCGTTTCAGTGTTGAAAAGCAGGGCCTGGACGGGCTGCCCGAGGGCTGCGCGGTGCTGGCGCCCGCTGCCACCGTGGCACCGCCTGTTGTCGAGTGAAGGCGGCGTGATCCGCCGCCTGTATTTGCAGCAAGGAAAGCTGGAAGCATGAGCGAAGAAAAGAAGGAGCCGTGGCTCAACGGCATGTCCCTGGCCACCGTGGTGCTGGCAGTGTGCGCGACCCTGTCCACCTTCAAGGGCGGTTCGTTCTCGACCCAGGGGGTGGTCAATCAGGCGCTGGCCTCGGACCAGTGGTCCTTCTACCAGGCCAAGAGCACCAAGCAGCACCTGTTCGAGATGCAGGTGGAGCAGTTCCGCCTGCAGGCCATGGCCCTGCCGCCGGACAATCCGGCGGTGCCCGCCTACCAGCAGAAGATCGCCGAGTACCAGAAGGAGATCGAACGCTACAAGCAGGAGAAGAAGGACATCGAGGCCAAGGCCCGCGGCTTCGAGGCCCTGCGCGACGAGGCCAAGCTGCACGGCCGCCCCTTCGGCCTGGCAGTGATCTTCCTGCAGGTGGCGATCCTGCTCAACTCGGTGGCTGGCCTGGTCAAGGCCAAGCGGGTGTGGTGGACGGCAATTCCCATTGGGCTGGTGGGGGTGGCGCTGTTTGCGGATGGGTTCCTGGGGTTCCTCTAAGCGCCCTTGCATCCCGCAGGCGGCGATGAGTGCGTCGCCAACGATGCCTGGTGGGCTTCAGATGCTTGCCGCCAGCAGGGCGACGGCGGCGGCGAAGTCGTCCACCACGGCGGCCGGGCGGTGGGTGGGGTGCTGTTCGTCGCCCGGACGGAACTTGCCGGTGCGCACCAGGATGCCGGGAATGCCGGCGGCCTGGGCGCCGCCGATGTCGTCGGCCAGGTCGTCGCCGATCAGCACGGCGTCGGCGGGGGCCACGCCGAGTTCGTCGAGCACGCCGCGGAAGAAGGGCTCGGCCGGCTTGCCGACCACCTCGGCCTGGCGGCCGCTGCTGTATTCCAGGCCGGCGACGAAGGCGCCCATGTCGAGGGTGAGGCCGTCCCCAGCCATGAAGTAGCGGTTGCGGGCCATCACGATGAAGGGCAGGCCCTGCATCAGCAGGCGGAAGACGGTGTTCAGCGCGTCGTATCCGAAATGCGGGCCGGCGTCGCCGATCACCACCGCGTCCGGCGTGGCGTGGCTCGTGCCGATCTCGCCGGCGATGTCCGGGTGGACCAGGTAGTGGGGATGCAGGCCGCGCTGCGCCACCAGCCGGCGGGTGGCCAGCACGGCGGTCTGGATCTCGTCGGGGGCGATGTCGAAGCCCATCTTGTTCAGGCTGGCGACGATGCGCCCGCGCGGGCTGCGCGTGGTGTTGGTGAGGAAGCGCAGCGGCAGGCCGAGGCCGCGCAGAGCCTTGAGGGCGTCGACCGCGCCGGGGATGGCCTGGTCGTCGATGTGCAGCACGCCGGCCAGGTCGATCAGCACGGCGCGCGGGGCGGTGGGCAGGGGCATGGATGTTTCTCCGGCCGGGGCCATCCGTCATCGCGCCGGCGGCGTGGATGGGCGTGGAGTGGCAGGGGGCTGCTGTCAGGCTAGCACCGCGCGCCAAGGCCCGCCAAGCCGCCATTTACACGCTTTTACCCCGCTTAGCGGGGATTGCGGCGGTGCTGCTCGACAATGCTCCCGTGCTGCCAGCGAGCGGGGTGGCAACAGGCTGTGGGGGCGAATTCATTCGCCCTCCGCGCGTGGCGCAAGCACCGCGGGCGAATGAATTCGCCCCCACAGGAGCAGCCCACAGGAGC
>JAFEDK010000019.1:242197-325766 GCA_018241665.1 Pseudomonadota bacterium | reverse complement strand
ACAGGAGCAGCCCACAGGAGCAGCTCGCCTCCGATGGTTTTCATTGATCCGGAAGTTACAAGATGGCTATTTCGCGAAACTGGGTCACGCCGATTGCCGGCGGGGCTTTCCTGTTGTCCGCCGTTACCGGCGTGCTGATCTTCTTCCACCTGGATTCGGGCCTCAACAAGCTGGCCCATGAGTGGTTGAGCTGGTTGTTGCTGGGGGGCGTGGTGCTGCACGTGGTGGCCAACCTGGCGGCCTTCAAGCGTCATTACACGTCGCGGGTCGGTGCCGCCGTGATGGGGGGCTTCGCGGTGTTGCTGGTGCTCAGTTTCGTCAGCGTCGGTGCCAGGCGGGAGCCGCCCTTCATGGCCTCGGTCCGCGCCCTGTCGGACACGCCGCTGACGACCCTGGCCCTGGTTGCCGGCAAGAGTCCGGCGCAGGTCAGGGCGGTGCTGGCCGCCGAGGGCCTGCCGGTGGCCACAGACAGCCAGAGCCTCGGCGAGCTGGCCGGGCCGGACATGGGCAAGCGCATGCGCCTGCTGAAGAAGGTGCTGGAGGGGCGGGGCTGACGCGGTTGCGCCCGGCCCCGGTCAGCTGCGGGCGGCGCGCAGGCTGCGCAGCAGGGTGGCGAACAGCAGGGCGGGGGCGACCGGCTTCGGGATGAAGTCGTTCATGCCGGCCTCCAGGCAGCGCGCGCGGTCCTCGGCGAAGGCGTTGGCGGTCATCGCGACGATGGGGGTCAGGCGGTGCTGCGCCAGCCGGCGGATCTGGCGGGTGGCATCCAGTCCGTCCAGGCGTGGCATCTGCATGTCCATCAGGATCAAGTCGTAGGGGCTGGCGCTGGCGCGCTCGACGGCTTCGAGGCCGTCGTTGGCGACGTCCACCACCAGGTCCGCTTCTTCCAGGAACAGGCGGGCGACCTCCTGGTTGGTGGGCTCGTCCTCCACCAGCAGCACCCGGCGCTGTCCATAGTGCTGCCGCAGTTGCTCGGCGGCGTCTTCGTCGGTGGGCGTGTCGATGGCCGCCACGGCCTGCCGGTCATGCTTGAGGCGGGCGGTGAACCAGAAGGTGCTGCCCTGGCCGGGCACGCTGTCGGCGCCGGCTTCGCCGCCCATCAGGCCGGCCAGCTTGCGGGTGATGGCCAGGCCCAGGCCGGTGCCGCCGTACTGGCGGGTGGTGGAATTGTCGGCCTGCTCGAAGGCTGAGAACAGGCGGGCCAGCACGTCGGCGGCGATGCCGATGCCGCTGTCCCGCACTTCGAAGCGCACCAGTGCCGCATCTGGGCTGTCGTCGACGACGCGGCAGGAAACGTGGATGCTGCCCGCATCGGTGAACTTGACCGCGTTGGCCAGGTAGTTGAGCAAGGCCTGCTGCAGCCGGGTCGCGTCGCCGCGCAGTGCCGGTGCCGGGTCTGGGGACAGGGAGACGCTCAGCTGCAGCTGCTTGGCGTGGGCGCGTTCCTGCACCATCGCGGCGGCGCTGTGCAGCAGGGTGTGCAGGTCGATCGGCTGGTCGGCGAGCTCCAGTTTGTCGGCTTCGATCTTCGACAGGTCGAGCACCGCGTTGATGATTTCCAGCAGGTGCTGGCTGGCGTCCTCGATCTTGCCCAGGCGCTCCGCCTGCCTGGCGTCCACGCCGTCCCGCCGCAGCAGGTACACCATGCCGTTGATGGCGTTGAGCGGTGTGCGGATCTCGTGGGACATGTTGGCAATGAAGGAACTCTTGGCCCGGTTGGCGGCGACCGCGGCTTCCCGCTGGGCGCGGGTGCGTTGGGCGCGGATGCCGAAGCTGAGGTTGGCGACCAGTTCTTCGAGCAGCGCGATTTCATCGTCGCCGAAGGCGTGGGCTTCGGCGGCGTAGATGGTCAGCGCGCCGAAGGCCTGGTCGTCGGTGCGCAGCGGCAGAGCGATCGACGAGTGGTAGCCGCGCTGGGTGGCGGCGCCGCGCCATGGCTGCAGCGCAGGGTTGGTCTGCACGTCCTGGTTGACCTGGGTCTGGCCGGACCAGATGGCGGTGCCGGTGGGGCCGCGGCCGATGTCCAGGTCGCGGTCCCAGCTGATCCGGACCTTGTCCAGGTAACCCTCTTCGTAGCCCGAGCGGGCGACCGGCGTGACGGTCTTGCCGGAGTCGTGTTCCGCGTAGCCGACCCAGGCCATCACGTAGCCGCCGGATTCGACCACAAGTCGGCAGATGTGCTCGAGCAGCGGCAG
Organism: Pseudomonadota bacterium; assembly: GCA_018241665.1. Taxonomy (GTDB): domain Bacteria; phylum Pseudomonadota; class Gammaproteobacteria; order Burkholderiales; family Rhodocyclaceae; genus Zoogloea. Next base: position 323,571 of record JAFEDK010000019.1, on the reverse strand, counting down.
CTCGGCCTCGTCGCGGACCAGCGCCAGGTTGCATTCGCTGAGCAGTCGCAGGGCCCGGTTCAGGCGTTGCTGTTCGTCGCTGGCCCGCTTGCGCGCGGAGATGTCGGTATGGATGCCGATCATGCGCAGCGGCGTGCCGTCTGTGTCCCAGTGGACGATCTTGCCGACCGACTCGATCCACACCCAGGCGCCGTCGCGGGTGCGGCGGCGGTATTCCATGCTCTCCGGGCCACCGCTGCGCAGGCAGGCGGCAAACCTTTCCTGCAGTGCCGGGGCGTCCTCCGGGTGGATGCTGGCCAGCCAGTTGGTGAGGCTGCTCTCGAAGCCGTCGGTGGGATAACCGATGATGCTCGCGTAGTTGTCGCTGACGTTGACCCGTCCGCTCGGCAGGTCTAGGTCGAACCAGCCCTGGTTGGAGGCGCCGAGGGCCAGGCGCAGGCGTTCCTCGCTCTCGCGCAGGGCCGCCTCGGCCTCGGTGCGTGCGGTGATGTCCTGGAACACGGTAGCGAAGCGACCGGGGGCGGGCGAGAACACCGAGATGGTGAACACCTTGTCGAGCGGTGCGAAGCGGGACTCGAAGCGAACCGGTCCGCCGCCGCCGGCGACCCGGGCGTAGGTGTCGAGGAAGGGCACCTGGCCATAGACCTGGCTGGCCAGGCGGCCGATCACGTCCTGCTGGGACAGGCCGAGGATGGTCTCGAAGCCCGGATTCACGTCGAGGATGAGGTAGTCCTGCGGCTGGCCGGCGGCATCCAGCACCAGCTGGTGGATGGCCACGCCTTCGGTCATCGCCGTGTACAGGGAGTGGAACTTCTGTTCGCTCTCGCGCAGACCGTCGACCGCGTTGCGGAGGTCGGTGATGTCCTCGTACACGCCGAGCACGCCGATGATCTCTCCGTCATGGCCATGCAGCGGCACCTTGGAAGAGCGCAGGTAGATCTGGCGGCCGTCCGGGGTGGTCTGGGGTTCCTCGTAGCCGAGCTTGGCCTTGCCTGAACTGATTACGGCCTGGTCGTCGGCGCGGTAGATGTCGGCCTCCGGCGCCCAGGCCATGGCGTAGTCGTCCCGGCCGAGCAGTTCGGCGGGGTTCGCCTTGCCGGCGTCCTGGGCGAACACCGGGTTGCAGCCGAGGTAGCGCAGCTCGCGGTCCTTCCAGAAGACGCGCATCGGCACGGTGTCGATGATGGTCTGCAGCAGGGTGCCGGATTTCTCGAGGGCATCCTTGGCCTCGGTCAGGGCGATTTCGGTGGCACGGCGCTCGGTCAGCTCGCGCATCAGCCGCAGGGTGTTGCTGGACAGGGTGGAATAGATCGACAGGATCAGGTCGATCAGGGTCCGTGTCGCGCCGCTCATCCGTTTCGCGGCCCGGGCCTGGGCGTCTTCGAGGGACAGGCCGTCCTGCAAGGCCAGCACTGTGTAGGCCATGGAGCGGTCGCTCTCGAGGATGTGGGAGGCCAGCCAGCGGGTCAGGAACTCCAGGATTTCCTCGGCGACCTCTTGCTGCGGGCGGCCGGGCAGCTTGCGCCGGGCTTCCTGGACGTAGCGGACGAAGTCGGCGTGGCTGTTGCTGTGGGCGATCTGCTGGGGGGTGCCGCCCATGAAGGCGCCCCAGATCTGTTCTTCGTGCTCGAAGTGATAGACCGTGTAGGCGGCCAGCTCGTCGAACAGCTGTTCCAGGCTCAGTTCGTCGCTGTGCCGCGCGAAGCGGCTGGCGAGCTGGTTGAGCAGGTCCACCAGCTTGCGATGCTGTTCATCCACGGTGGGCAGGCCCGTGCAGAAATTGTCATCCCACGGGAAGATGTCGATGCGGTTCATGGGGGGAAGGCACTGCGGGGGGACGCCCGATTATTGCGCGATTCCCGCCGCCGGACGGTCAAATTGTGCGTCGCACAGGACTTTTTGCCGGGCCGGGGGGCTGCTGGCAGCGCGCCAGGGCGTCGGCCAGCACCTGCTCCAGCTGCTCCAGTCCGACGTCGAGCCAGCGCAGCGGGAGGCCCACCGAGTCCGCTGCATGGCGGGCCTGGGCGCTGAAGTCGCCGGAGCAGGGGGTGCGCAGGGCCAGGATGTAGTGGTTGGAGAGCTGGAAGATCTCGCGGGTCGCCTCGGGATGATCGCCGAAGGTGGCGCGCATGGCGTCGTCCCAGTGCAGCGCCCAGTCCTCGAGCAGGAAGAAGGCGCCGGCGGAGAGCTCGTCCATGAAGCGCTGGTGGCCCAGCAGCATGGCGACGCAGTTCTGTCCTTCGGTGCGGAAGGTCTGCGCGGCATCCAGCAGGGCGTCCATGCGTGGATGGCAGCAGCCGTAGAACACCAGCTTGGCCGGCTCCGGGTGGCGGGCCAGGGTGTCGGTCAGCGCGGCTTCGAGCTTTTCCAGGTCGATGTGCAGGGAGGAGGGCAGGAAGTCGGTGTCCACCGGCCAGCCGTTCCGCTCGATCAGGTGATGGACTTCCGCGGCGAGGATCCCGCAGCCCAGCAGGCTGCAGCGGGTGGCTGCTGCCATCAGGCCTCCAGCCTGTCGGGGCGGCCGAATTCGCAGGCGGCGTCGATCATCGCCCGGATGTTGGCGTCGGGAATGCCGAAGGGCATCAGGATGGTGCCGAAGAACAGTTTCTTGCTGATCTTCAGGCCGCGTTGCACCAGGCGCTTCACCTCGGCCCGGACTTCTTCCGGCGTCCAGTCGATCAGGCGGATGTCGTTGATGACGGCGCCGCACAGGGCGCGGTCGGCGACGAGGCGCATGGACTCGCCGATGTCGTCCATCGGGCCGGGGTAGTAGGTGCCGAAACCGACCTCCTCGATGACCTGGTCGAGCACCCCGTTCACGCGGGCGCCGCCGACGTAATAGACGACGCCGTCGAGCCCGCCGGCGGCCAGGTCGCGCTTCATCCACGGCAGGGACAGTTCGCGGAACATGGACATCGGCACGATGTCGGTGGAGCCATAGGGGTCGGCATAGACCAGCACGTCGGCACCGGCCTTGCGGTAGGCCTCGATTTCCTTCTGGAAGAAGGCCGAACACTTTTCCAGCAGCAGGTCGCGCATCTCGGTGGGGCCGAGCATCAGCAGCTCGATCCATTTCTCCATGCTCATCAGGATCGCCGGCAGCGACATGGAGGCGGTCAGGTAGGCACAGATCGGCGCCTTGCCGCCCACTTCGCGTTTGAGGATTTCCAGGCAGTGGGCGGTCTCGGCGAAGGCCGGATGCGTGGAAATGTCGTCGGGTACCTCGAGGCGTTCGATGTCGGCGTAGGACTTGATGACGAAGTCCTCCACATTGGGCGGGCCGTCATTGGCGTACTTGATCTTCCGGCAGCCCAGCAGCTCGGCCTCGCGGCCCACGTAGAACAGGCTCCAGACGTTGTCGTGGCCGTATTTGCCGAGCATCCGCAGCTGGGCTTCGGCGACGTATTCGCCGCGGGAGAAATAGGTTTCCAGGGGCATGCCGAGTTCACGGGCGCCCTGGTCCACCAGGTTGCAGAACACCGGGATGCGGTCGAGGATCTCGCCGCGGGCGGCGGCGGCGAGCCGGTCCATGCCTGTGATCATGAGCGTGCTTCCTTGATGAAATCGAGAATGACGCGGGCGGCGCTGACGCCGTTGTCGGCCCAGGCGTCGGCGCCGACGATCTGGTACAGCCGGGGGTCGTAGCGGAAGGGGGCGCCGCCGACCACCAGGCGGATGCGCCCTTCCAGCTGGCGCTCGCGCAGCAGCTGGCGCACCTTGATGGCGCCGTTCTCGCCGCGGGCGGTATGCACCATCATCGCCGACACGGCGATCACCGAGGCGCCGCGGGCGACGGCCTCGTCCACGAAGCGTTCGGCCGGCACGTTCACGCCGAGGTCGATGGCGTCGATCATCTGGGCCTTCAGGCAGCCCATGACGATGCGCTTGCCGAGGGTGTGCAGGTCGCCGGCGGCGGTGCCGATGACGACGTGGCCGACCATCTCGGGCGGCCTGGCGAACTGGGCCAGCATCCGGTCGGTGACGTCCGCAGCGATGTGGGCGGTCATGAAGTGCTGGGCCAGGTTGGTGTCGAAGCCGTCGTTGATGGCCTTGATCATCATGTCCAGCCCGGGGATCACCACCTTGAAGACGATGTCCTCCGGCGAGACGCCGCTGGCGCGGGCGGCATCCACCACCGCCAGCGCTGTCGTCCGGTCAGCGTTGTAGATGGCCTCGGTATAGGCCCTGAGGATGTCGTCGAGCATGCGGGCTGCTCCCGGTGGGGTAAGCGGATCCATTCTAGGCTGGGAGGGGCTGGATGTAGAGGTTCTCGATGAACAGCATCTCGAAGTGTTCTGCCTGGCTCAGGTTGAACAGCCTGGCCCGGTGGCGGATGGCGGCCAGCGGGTCGGTGCCCGGGGCGGCGAACAGCAGGGCCTCGCAGCCCGCCAGGGCTGAGTTGGCGGCGGCGCTGATCCGCTCGGCGGGGATGGTGGGCAAGAGGCCGATGGCCTGTGCATGGGCGATGTCGAGCAGGCGGCCGAAGGCGCCGCAGGCGTGGATGCGCTGGATCTGGCTGGGGTGGATGCCGGCCTCGTCGCACAGCCAGCTGATGCCGGCGCCGATGGCCGCCTTGGCGCGCTGGAACACGTCGATGTCGGCCGGACTCAGCTGCCGCCCGGCCGACCCGGCATCCAGTGGCTGGCCCGACTGGCCCGGGGGCAGGCGCAAGCGGCCGAGCGGGCTGAGCAGGTCTTGCTGCCGCAGCAAGGCCAGCGCATCCACCAGGCCGGAGCCGCAGATGCCCCGGGCGGGGCCGTCGCCGAGGACCCGGCAACGCCAGTCACCCGGCCTGGCGCCGGCTTCGATGCGGTAGATGGCGCCCGCTTCGCCGGGCATGCCGCAGGAGATGCCGCTGCCTTCGAAGGCCGGTCCGCCGGAGGTGGAGGTGATGTGCAGGCGCTCGCCGTCCCACAGGGCGAGTTCCGAATTGGTGCCGAAATCCACCAGCAGGGCGTTGGCTGGGCCTTCGCACAGGCCGGTGGCGAGGATGCCGGCGAGCAGGTCGGAACCGACGAAGCCGCCGAGGGGCGCCACGAAGTCGAGCCGGCAGTCGGCGGCCAGCCCCCAGGCGGCGCACAGCGCGGCCGGGTCGGCGGGGGATACGTCGATGGTCCGGGTCCAGTTGTCCGGGTCGAGGAGCAGGGCCTGGTTGCGGCCGGCCAGCAGACTCAGCATGGCGGTGTTGCCGACGATGCGGACTTCGCCGATGTCGGTTGTGGCGAGCTGCAGGCTGGCCGTCAGGGTGGCCAGTTCGGTGGCGATGGCCCGGGTCAGCCAGGCTTGCAGGCGTGCGGCGCTGGCCGGGCTACGGGTGGCTTCGGCGAGGCGGCTCAGTACGTCGGCGCCGGCCGGGATCTGCGGGTTGAGGCCGGCCCGGCCGGCCAGCCGGCGCGCGCCGGGCAGATCCCACAGGCTGAGGCGGATGTGGGTGGTGCCGAGGTCGATGGCCAGCCCGCATGGGCGGGCTGGGCGGCGCGGCTGGGGCGGGGCGGGCTGCGGGAAATACTCGTCTTCACGCAGCGCCCGCCAGGCCTGGTGGGCCGCGCCGAGTGGGCGGGCGAGCACGATGTCGCTGCGGGGCCGCAGCTGGCAGGCCAGCCGCTGGCCACCCTCCAGCTCGGCAGGCTGCAGTAGGCGGTGTTCACCGGGCGTCGGTGCGCCGGCGTCGCCGTCCACCAGTTGCACCCGGCACTGGCCGCACAAGGACTGGCCGTTGCAGCTGCCGGAAGGCGCCAGGCCGGCATCGACCAGGGCGGCCTGCACGCTGTGGCCGGGCTGGACGCTCACCCGGCGTTCGCCGTCGGCGCCGAGCAGGGTGGCGGTGGATGGGAGGGCGTTGCTCACTGGATCTCTTCCCGCAGGCGGCGTCCGTTGAGCTGGGCGACGTAGTCGTCGGCCGGCACCGGGCGGCTGAAGTGGTAGCCCTGTGCCTCGTCGCAGCCGTTCTGGTGCAGGCAGTGCAGCTGTTCGCTGGTCTCGACGCCCTCGGCGATGACCTTGCACTTGAGGCTGTGGGCCATGCCGATGATGGCGTTGATGATCGCCTCGCTGTCCGACGAGTGGGGCAGGTCGCGCACGAAGGACTGGTCGATCTTGAGCTTGTGCACGCGGAAGCGCTTGAGGTAGGACAGGGAGGAGTAACCGGTGCCGAAGTCGTCGATGGAGAGGGTCACGCCGAGCTCCGACAGCTTGTCCACGGTCTGGACGACGAAGGCCGGGTCGTCCATCGCCATGCTCTCGGTCAGCTCCAGTTCGAGCAGCCGCGCGGGGAGGCCGTATTCGTCGAGCAGGGTGGCGATCTCCAGCGGCAGGGTGGGCTGGCGGAACTGGGCCAGCGACAGGTTGACCGCCAGCGGAACCACCGGGATGCCCGCCTGTAGCCAGCGCGCCTGCTGCTGGACGGCCTGGTTCAGGACGAAGCTGCCGATCTCGAGGATCAGCCCGCATTCCTCGGCCACCGGGATGAACTCGCCGGGCGACACCCAGCCGAGCTCAGGGTTGTGCCAGCGCAGCAAGGCCTCGGCGCCGACGATGGTGCTGCCGCCGATGTCGAACTGGGGCTGGTAGTACAGGAACAGCTCGTTGCGCTCCACTGCCCGCCGCAGGGCGCTTTCGATGCGCAGCACGTTCTGGGCTCTGGCGTGCAGCTGGGTGGTGAAGAACTGGTAGTTGTTGCGGCCGGTCTGCTTGGCCCGGTAGAGGGCGGCGTCGGCGGCCTGGGTCAGGCTTTCGTAGCTGTGGCCGTTTTCCGGGTAGAGGGCGATGCCGATGCTGACGCCGACGCTGAGGTCATGGCCGTCGTAGCTGACGCTCTCGGCCACCGCGTGGAGGACCTTGTTGGCGACGCTTGCCGCGCCGTGGGCGTCGGCGCCTGGCAGCGCGATGACGAACTCATCGCCGCCGATGCGCGAGACCGTGTCCTCTTCGCGCAGCAGGGCTTTCAGGCGTGTCGCCATCTCGACCAGCAGCGCATCGCCGGCCAGGTGGCCGAGGGAGTCATTGACGTTCTTGAAGCGGTCCAGGTCCAGGTACATCAGCGCCAGCCGCCCATGGTGCCGCTGGGCGCTGGCCAGCGCGCTGCCGACCCGGTCCTGCAGCAGGGTACGGTTGGGCAGGTTGGTCAGCGGGTCGTAGTGGGCGAGGCGCCGGACCTGCTCCTCGACGGCCTTGCGGGAGGTGATGTCGCTGAAGATGGCGACGTAGTTCAGGATCTCGCCGGACTTGCTGGTGAAGGTGGCGATCGACAGCCATTCCGGATATACGGCGCCGTCCTTGCGGCGGTTCCAGATCTCGCCGCTCCATTCACCGTGCTTGTTGATCGCCTGCCACAGCTCGGCGTAGAACCTGCTGTCGTGGCGTCCGGAGGCCAGCATGCCCGGGTTGTGGCCGAGCACCTCGGCTTCCGTGTAGCCGGTGATGCGGCTGAAGGCCGGATTGACCGAGATGATGTGGTTGTGGGCGTCGCAGACCATTACCGCCTCGTTGCTGACCGACAGCACCCGGCTCGCCAGGTCCACCTCGAGCAGCAGCTTCTCCCTTTCGGTGATGTCCTGGCGGGTGTAGAGGTAGTGGGTCATCCGCCCGAAGCTGTCGAACACCGCCGAGGCGGTTATTTCCTCCCAGTGGAGCTCGCCGTCCTTGTGGCGGTTGGCCTGCACGCCGCGCCAGGGGCGGCCGGAGCGGACCTGTTCCTCGATCTGTACGAATTCCGCGGCGGACACCTCGCTGCTGAACAGGGCTTCCCGCGGCTGGTCGTAGAGTTCGCCGAACTGGTAGCCGGTGGTCCGTGTGTAGGCCGAGTTGACGTATTCGAGCTCGCCGCGGGCATTGACGATCTGCACGGCGGTCGGGTTCTGTTCGATGGCCTGGGCGAGGCGGTTGATCTCGCTCTGGAACAGGTGGCGGTTGGTGACGTCGGTGGCCAGCCCGTCCCATACGACGGTGCCATCAGCATCCGTGCGGGGCCGGGAGTGGGCATGGACCCAGCGCCATTCCCCATTTGGCAGGCGCATGTGGAGGTCCATCGAGAAGTCTGTCAGCGTGCTGCGGCTCTGGGCTTCGGTCATCCGGTATTCGGGCAGCTGCTCGGGGTCGATCTGCTTGAACAGCCGCGTCGCGTCGGCGATCACCTCGGTCGAGCTGAGGCCGTTGAGACGTTCGATGCCCGGCCCTATATGCCGGAAGCGGGGCGTGCCGTCGGTGTCGACGGTGTATTCGTACAGGTAGCTGTCGGGAATGCTGTCCGCCATGCCACGCAGGCGCTCTTCGCTGGTGCGCCGCTCGACTTCGGCGACCCGCAGCTTTTCGTTCAGGGCCTTCAGCTGGGCGATGCTCGGGAATTCGAGAAAATCCGGCAGCAGCTTCCACACCGTGATGGCAGTGAGCAGCGACACCAGCGCGGTGATGATGACGGCCAGGCTCTCGATGTAATAGACCGGCCACCACAGCTCGACGACGTGCAGGACATGGGTGATGCCGCATGCAAAAATGAAGATGGCAAACAGCCAGTGCAGTTTTTTGAACTCGATGTCCGGCCGCTGGCGGACGAAACGGAAGATGAAGAAGGGGATCGAGAAATATGAAAAAGCGATGAGCCCGTTGCCCAGCACATAGGAGGCGATCAGCTCCGGGCGCCAGGACAGGCAGTAGCCGTGCGGCATGAGTTGGAAGAAGTCAATCACGGCGGAGGTCGGCTGTTCGGAAGGTGGGCCGGAGCTGCACGGTGGCAATATTGGCATTTGTACAGGGAACGCCTGATTTTGCCGAATGTTCCACTTCAAAATAGTGCGAAATTACGGCTTTGGGCGTCTAGTGGTGATCCATGAGCAAACTGATTGCAGAACTGCAGCGGCTTTTTTTCCAGCCCGGCCTGTCGCCGGATGAGGTGTCCCTGGCGAGCGGCGCGGCGCAGGCCTTCGAGCCCCTGGGGCCGGATGGGCAGCTGCGGGCCATGGTGCTGGGGGTGAGTGGCGCGGAGGCCTGGGACTACGTGGCGGCCCTGTGGCAGGAGGTCCAGGACGACCTGCAACTGCCGGCGCCGGTGATGGCGGTGACGGGGGCGGATGGTTTCCTGCTGTGGTTCTCGCTGGCCGAGCCGGTGCCGCTGCCGAAGGCGCGTGCTTTCCTGGCCGGGCTGTGCCGGCGCTATCTGGGCGAGGTGCCCGAGGCGCGCCTGATGGTCTGCCCGCCGGGGCCGGTGAGCCTGGTGCCGGCCATCAACGGGGCCAGTGGCAAGTGGTCGGCCTTCATCGATCCGTCCATGGGTCGGGTGCTGGCCCATGAGCCGTGGCTGGACATTGCGCCAAACCCGGAGCGCCAGGCCGATCTGCTGAGCAACTTCCTGCGCATCGACCGGGCGGCCTTCGAGCGGGCCTTGATGCAGCTGGCGCCGCCGCCGGTGGTGACAACGACGCGGCCGCTGGTGCCGGCAGAGCTGCCCGGTGTGCCGGTGCTGCCGACGCTGGGGAGTACCGAGAGGCTGGGGGTGGAAGGCCACTTCGGCGATCCGAAGAGCTTCCTGCTGGCGGTGATGAACGATCCGACCGCCAGCGCGGCGCACCGCATCGATGCGGCGAAGGCTTTGTTGCCGTATTTCCCGTAATGGGTGTTGTGCTGTGGGGGCGAATTCATTCGCCCTCCGCGCGTGGATTGACCACTGCGGGCGAATGAATTCGCCCCCACAGGAGCCAGCCCCACAGGAGCCAGCCCCACAGGAGCCAGCCCCACAGGAGCCAGCCCCACAGGAGCCAGTCCCACAGGAGCTTGACTCACGGTCGGCTGGGGTCAGCCGAGCTTCTTCTTCAGCAGCTCGTTCACCTGGGCTGGGTTGGCCTTGCCCTTGGAGGCCTTCATGCACTGGCCGACCAGCGCGTTGAAGGCTTTTTCCTTGCCGGCGCGGAATTCCTCGACGGACTTCTGGTTGGCAGCCAGCACTTCATCGATGATCGCCTCGATGGCGCCCGTGTCGGTGACCTGCTTGAGGCCCTGGGCCTCGATGATCGCGTCGGCGGACTCACCTTCCTTGTTCCACAGCGCCTCGAAGACCTTCTTGGCGATGGCGTTGGAAATGGTGTTGTCGGCGATGCGTTGCACCAGGCCGGCCAGCTGGGCGGCGCTGACGGGGCTGGCGGCGATGTCCAGCTCGGCCTTGTTGAGGCGGCCGGCGAGTTCGCCCATGACCCAGTTGGCGCAGGTCTTGGCGTTGGCGGCACCGGCCGCGGCAACGGTGTCGAGGTAGAACTGGGCTACTTCGCGGCTTGCGGTGAGGGTCGTGGCGTCGTAGGCGGACAGGCCGTATTCGCCCTGGAAGCGGGCCGACAGGGCTTCCGGCAGCTCGGGCAGCTCGCCCTTCACGCGCTCGATCCACTCGCTGGAGATCACCAGCGGCAGCAGGTCGGGGTCGGGGAAGTAGCGGTAGTCGTGGGCGTCTTCCTTGCTGCGCATGGCGCGGGTTTCGCCGGTGTCCGCGTCGAACAGCACGGTGGCCTGCTGAACCTTGCCGCCGTCCTCGATGAGATCGATCTGCCACTGGATCTCATAGTCGATGGCCTGTTGCAGGAAGCGGAAGCTGTTGAGGTTCTTGATCTCGCGGCGGGTGCCGAACTCGGCCTGGCCGCGGGGGCGCACGGAGACGTTGGCGTCGCAGCGGAATGAGCCTTCCTGCATGTTGCCGTCGCAGATGTCGATCCAGCGAACCAGCGCGTGCAGGGCCTTGGCGTAGGCGACAGCTTCGGCCGACGAGCGCATGTCGGGCTCGGAGACGATCTCGAGCAGCGGCGTGCCGGCGCGGTTGAGGTCGATGCCGGTCATGCCGTGGAAGTCTTCATGCAGGCTCTTGCCGGCGTCTTCTTCCAGATGGGCGCGGGTCAGGTTGACGACCTTCTCGTAGGCGCCGCCCTTGCCGTCCGGCACCTGCAGGGTGATCTGGCCGCCCTGGACCACCGGCAGCTCGTACTGGCTGATCTGGTAGCCCTTCGGGAGATCCGGGTAGAAGTAGTTCTTGCGGGCGAAGATGCTCTTCGGCGCGACGGTGGCGCCGATGGCGAGGCCGAAGCGGATGGCCCGCTCGACGGCGCCCTTGTTGAGCACCGGCAGCACGCCGGGCAGTGCGATGTCCACCGCGCAGGCCTGGGCGTTGGGCTCGGCGCCGAAGGCGGTGCTGGCGCCGGAGAAGATCTTGGACTGCGTGTTGAGCTGGGTGTGGATTTCCAGCCCGATGACGACTTCCCAGTCGGTTCTGCTCATGTTTGCTCTCTAGATTTCTTGGTCGTTCAGTCGCACTTGCCCGTGTTCTTGTCGATCAGCAGCGGCCACACGTAATCCTGGGCGCTGGACGGGGAACACATGGTGTGACAGCCGGCGAAGGCGACGGTGATCTGTTCGCCCTGTTCCCACAGTCGCACGCGGCAGTCGCGGGGGCCTTCCAGTTCGATGGACGGCAGGGCCTGGGTTTGATGGAGGTTGGCCAGGTCGTAGCGGCACATGCCGCGCTTGGGCATCGTCAGCTCGACACTGAGTGCCCGCACCTTGGAGTTGAGCACGTCCACCGTGGCCTTGCCTGAATTGCCGGTTTCGTCACGGAAGCGGCATTCGGTGGCGACCGTGAAGGTGCGCAGCGGCATCGGCTTGAGGCGGCCGGACGGGGCCGCCGGGGCTTCGGACGGGCGCTGTTCGCCGGGCGCCTGCGGTGCCGTCGACGGCCGCGGTGCAACCGCCGAACAGCCGGCCAGCAGCGCCACGGCCAGGCCGGCGGCGATGCGGGAGGTGATGGGGCGTGGCACGGCGCTCATCCGAGGCCTCAGACGCCGGCCGGGGCCCGGGTGTGCCAGTCGGTGTGCTGCTGGTACTGGTGGGCGGCGTTCAGCAGGCGGGCCTCGCCGAAGTAGTTGCCGATCAGCTGCAGGCCGACCGGCAGACCACCGGCGCCGAAACCGGCCGGGTGCGACAGGCCGGGCAGGCCAGCGAGGTTAACGGCGATGGTGTATATGTCCGACAGGTACATCTGGACCGGGTCGTCGCTCTTCTCGCCGATGCCGAAGGCGACCGTCGGGCTCACCGGGCCGGCGATCACGTCGCACAGCTGGAAGGCGGCGGCGAAGTCGTTGGCGATCAGGCGGCGCAGTTTCTGGGCCTTGATGTAGTAGGCGTCGTAGTAGCCGTGGGACAGCACGTAGGTGCCGACCAGGATGCGCCGCTTGACCTCGCCGCCGAAGCCTTCGGCGCGGCTCTTGCAGTACATGTCGTTGAGGTCGCCGTAATCGGCGGCGCGGTGGCCGTAGCGTACGCCGTCGAAGCGGGACAGGTTGGAGCTGGCCTCGGCCGGGGCGATCACGTAGTAGGCGGGGATCGCCAGGCGGGCGTTGGGCAGGCTCACCTCGACGGTGGTGGCACCGAGATTGCGATATTCGGCAATGGCAGCGTCGACGGCGGCACGCACGTCATCGGACATGCCTTCGGCGAAGAACTCCTTCGGCAGGCCGACGCGCAGGCCGGCGAGGGGCTTGGCGAGGTCGCGGCCGAAGTCTTCGGCGCCCTGTTCGAGGCTGGTGGAGTCACGCGGGTCGTGGCCGGCCATGGCCGACAGCAGCAGTGCGCAGTCTTCGGCGCTGTAGCCGAAGGCGCCGCCCTGATCGAGCGACGAGGCGTAGGCGATCATGCCGTAGCGGGACACGCGGCCGTAGGTCGGCTTGATGCCGGTGATGCCGCACAGGGACGCCGGCTGGCGGATCGAGCCGCCGGTGTCGGTGCCGGTGGCGATCGGCACCATGCGGGCGGCAACCGCCGCGGCGGAGCCGCCGGACGAGCCGCCGGGCACCTTGTCGGTGTTCCACGGGTTGCGGGTCGGGCCGAAGTGGGAGTTCTCGTTGGAGGAGCCCATCGCGAACTCGTCCATGTTGGTCTTGCCGACCATCACCGCGCCGGCGGCCTTCAGCAGGCTGACCACGTGGGCATCGTAGGGGCTGACGAAGTTGGACAGCATCTTCGAGCCGCAGGTGGTGAGCACGCCTTCGGTACAGAAGACGTCCTTGTGGGCCAGCGGGATGCCGGTCAGCGGGCCGGCGGTGCCGGCGGCCAGGCGTTCGTCGGCGGCTTTGGCGGCGGCCAGCGCGCCGTCCCGGTCGATGGTGACGAAGGCGTTGATGCGGGCGTTGCCGGCTTCGATGCGGGAAAGGCTCTCGGTGGCGAGTTCGACGGCGGAAACCTTTTTGTCGCGGAGGGCCGCGGCGATGTCCTTGAGGCTGGATTCGATCATGGTGCGTGGGGCTGCGGTTTGAGCGGTGCTGGGGCGCCGGCCGGGCCGGCGGCGATCAGAGTCCGGTGGCGGGCCTTATTCGATGACCTTCGGCACCAGGTACAGGCCGGCTTCGGTCTGCGGCGCGACGGCCTGGAAGGCAGCGCGGCGGTCGGTTTCGCTGACCGCATCGTTGCGCAGGCGCTGGGCCAGTTCCTGGGGGTGGCTCATCGGCTCGACCCCGTCGGTGTCGACTGCCTGCATCTCCTCGATGAGGCCGAAAATTCCGTTCAGTTTGGCCTGCGTGGCCTCGGCGTCGCCGGCAGCGAGTTCGAGTCGGGCGAGCTTGGCGATATGGCGGACTTCGTCGAGGGAGAGGGACATGGCTATTTACAAAGTTGCTTAAACGACAAAGGTTTGTAGGTTATCATAAGCGATTCTTCGATTGCCCCAATTCCCACCTCCAACCCCTACGGTTTCCGGGATTCTCCACCGATGTTTGGTTCTCTGCGCTCCTACTTTTCGAATGACCTCGCCATTGACCTTGGCACCGCGAACACCCTGATCTACGTCCGGGGAAAAGGCATCGTCCTCGATGAGCCGTCCGTGGTCGCGATCCGCACCGAAGGCGGGCCGAACGCCAAGAAAACCATCCTCGCCGTGGGGATGTCCGCCAAGCAGATGCTGGGCAAGACGCCGGGCAACATCACGGCCATCCGTCCGATGAAGGACGGCGTGATCGCCGACTTCACCGTCACCGAGCAGATGCTCAAGCAGTTCATCAAGAAGGTGCACGATTCCCGCCTGTTCTCCCCCAGCCCGCGCATCATCATCTGCGTGCCCTGCGGGTCGACCCAGGTGGAGCGCCGGGCGATCCGTGAATCCGCCCTCGGTGCCGGTGCCAGCAATGTGTACCTGATCGAGGAGCCGATGGCCGCGGCGATCGGTGCCGGCATGCCGGTGGCCGACGCGACCGGCTCGATGGTGGTCGATATCGGTGGCGGCACTACCGAGGTGGGCGTGATCTCCCTGGGCGGCATGGTCTATGCCGGCTCTATCCGCGTCGGCGGCGACAAGTTCGACGAATCCATCGTCAATTACATCCGCCGCAACTACGGCATGCTGATCGGCGAAACCACTGCCGAAGCGATCAAGAAGGGCATCGGCTCGGCCTTCCCGGGTTCCGAAGTGCAGGAGATGGAGGTCAAGGGCCGCAATCTGGCCGAGGGCATCCCGCGTGCCTTCACGATTTCCTCCAACGAGATCCTCGAGGCCCTCACCGAGCCCCTCAATCAGATCGTTTCCGCGGTCAAGATCGCCCTTGAGCAGACGCCGCCCGAACTGGGTGCAGACATCGCCGAGCGCGGCATGGTGCTGACCGGCGGCGGCGCGTTGCTGCGCGACCTCGATCGTCTGCTGATGGAAGAAACCGGCCTGCCGGTGATCGTCGCGGACGATCCGCTGACCTGTGTGGTGCGTGGTTCCGGCATGGCCCTCGAAAAGATGGACCAGCTGGGTTCCATCTTCACCAGCGAGTAAGCGTCGGCAACGACCAAGGCGCCCGCGGTGAACGCTTCGTTCTTCCGCGCGTGCCGGCGGCCCGGGCCTGCCCCGGGCGCGGTCGTTGCGTGATCGCCGAGCGAACTGCCCATGGTTGGCCATTCGCCTCCTCCCTTCTTCAAACGCGGGCCTGCGCCGCTGGCCAAGCTCGTGTTCTTCGTGCTCGTCTCGCTGGCCCTGCTGATCAGCGACCTCAACCTGCGCTACCTGGACGCCTTCCGCAAGGGCCTGTCGGTGCTGGCCTATCCGATGCAGATGGCGGCGGCCACGCCGGCGGACTTCGTGCGCAATGCGTCGGACTACTTCGCGTCGCTGGTGCGCCTGCAGATCGAGAACAAGGAGCTCAAGCGCCAGCAGTTGCAGGGCGCCGAGCGCCTGCTGCGCCTCGACCAGATCGAGCAGGAGAACCGTCACCTGCGCGAGCTGCTGGAGGTGCGGACGCGTCAGAAGGTCGATTCGGTGGTGGCTGAGATCATGTACACCGCCAAGGATCCGTTCTCCCGCAAGGTGATCCTCGACAAGGGCACCCAGGCCGGGATCGCAGCCGGTCAGGCGGTGGTGGACAACGTCGGCGTGGTCGGCCAGATCACCCGCGTCTTCCCGATGCAGTCCGAATTGACGCTGCTGACCGACAAGGACCAGGCGATTCCGGTGATGATCGTTCGCAGCGGTTTGCGGGCGGTGCTGTTCGGTTCGGGCAACGGTTTGATGGAGTTGCGCTACCTGGCGGCCAATGCCGACGTGCAGCCCGGCGACAAGGTGGTGACCTCGGGTCTTGATGGTGTTTTCCAGTCGGGCTTGCCGGTGGCGACGGTGGCACGCGTGGAGCGCGACCAGGCCCAGGCCTTCGCGCGCATTCCGTGCTTGCCGGCGGCCGGTGTCGAGCAGTTCAGCCACGTGCTGGTGCTCGGCCAGCGGGCCAACGTGCTGCCGCGGCCGCCGGAGCCGGAAGTCATCAACAAGGGCAAGGGGCGCAAGTCCCGCGCGGTGAAGGACTAGGCGATGCAACCGACCAACCGTTCGAGCCGAATCCTGCTGCCGGTGAAGATGTGGTTCGTCTACACCACGCTCTTCTTCGCGCTGTTCCTCAACTACATTCCCACCGGCCACCTGCCGGCGGTGCCGGACTTCGTGGCCCTGGTGCTGGCTTTCTGGTGCGTCCGCGAGCCGCTCAAGATCGGCATCGGCGCCGGTTTCGTGTTCGGCCTGCTGACCGACATCGGCGTCGGTGCGGCGCTGGGCCAGCATGCCTTCGCCTACGTGCTGCTGGCCTATGCGTCCAACGAGCTGGCCCGCCGGGTGTTGTGGTTCACGCCGGTGGAGCAGGCCTTGCACGTGCTACCGCTGCTGTTTCTGGCGCAGGTGGTGATGGTCGTCGTACGCCTGCTGGCGGGAGCCGAGTTCCCGGGCTGGTGGATGTTCTTCGGCAGTTTCGTCGGCGCAGCGTTGTGGATCCCGCTGCATTACGTGCTCCTGCTTCCCCAGTACCGGCCGGTCGAGCGGGACGAGAACCGGCCGATCTGATGCCGGGCAGCATGTCATGAGCGGTATCCGTACCCCCGAGCAGGAGCTGGCGCGCTTCCGCAACCGTCTGGCGGTGGCCGGCGTGGTGGCGGTGGTGTGTTTCGCCCTGCTGGCGGTGCGCTTCTTCTACCTGCAGGTGGTCCGTTACGACTACTACTCGACGCGGGCGGAGGACAACCGGATCTCCCTGGTGCCGGTGGTGCCGAACCGTGGCTTGATCATGGATCGCAACGGTACGGTGCTGGCCCGCAATTATTCGGCCTACACGCTGGAAATCACGCCGTCCAAGGTGGCGGATCTGGATGCGACCATCGAGGCGCTCTCCCAGCTGGTGGATATCCAGCCGAAGGATCGCCGGCGCCTGAAGAAGCTGATGGACGAGAGCAAGAGCTTCGAGTCCCTGCCGATCCGCAATCGCCTGTCGGACGATGAGGTGGCTCGCTTCATCGCCCAGCGCTACCGCTTCCCGGGGGTCGAGCTGAAGGCCCGCCTGTTCCGCGATTACCCGATGGGCAATCTGGGGGCACACCTGGTCGGCTATATCGGCCGCATCAATGATCGTGATCTGGAACGCATCGAGGAAAACGAGGATTCGGCCAACTACCGTGGCACCGATCACATTGGCAAGGCCGGCCTGGAAAAGAGCTACGAGCGGGAACTGCACGGCGTCACCGGTTTCGAGGAGGTCGAGGTGGATTCCGGCGGCCGGGCGGTACGTGCCTTGCGGAGGACCAATGCCACGCCGGGTAACAACCTGATCCTGAGCATCGACCTCAAGCTGCAGGAGGTGGTCGAGAAGGCCTTTGGCAACCGGCGCGGCGCCCTGGTGGCAATCGAGCCGGGCACGGGGGGCATCCTGGCGCTGGTGTCGGTGCCGACCTTCGATCCTAACCTGTTCGTGGATGGCATCGGAGCACAGGACTGGGATGAGCTGAACAACTCGCCTGATCACCCGCTGGTCAACCGGGCCCTCAACGGCGCCTACCCGCCGGGCTCGACCTTCAAGCCCTTCCTCGCCCTGGCCGCGCTGATGAGCGGCAAGCGCACCCCAGGTCAGGCGATCGCCGATCCGGGCTTCTACGATTTCGGTGGTCACCATTTCCGCGACGACAAGCCCGGTGGCCACGGCATGGTGGACATGTACCGCTCCATCGTGCAGTCCTGCGACACCTACTATTACCGCCTGGCCAACGACATGGGCATCGACCTGATCGCCTCGATCATGGGCCAGTTCGGTTTCGGTAGCCGCACTGGCATCGACATCGAGGGCGAGAGCACCGGCGTGCTGCCGTCACCGGAGTGGAAGCGCAAGCGCTTCAAGCGGCCGGAGCAGCAGAAGTGGTTTGGTGGCGAGACGATTTCCATCGGCATCGGCCAGGGCTACAACGCCTACACGCCGCTGCAACTGGCCCACGCCACCGCCACTCTGGCGGCAGGTGGCGTGATGTACAAACCGCACCTGGTGAAATACATCGAGAGCGCCAAGGACGGCTCCCGGAGGGTCATCGAGCCTCAGCCCATCAAGACCATCCCGATCAAGCCCGAGCACCTGGAGACGATCCGTCGGGCGATGGTTGGAGTGAACAAGGAAGGTACCGGCGCGCGGGCTTTCGCGGGGGCACCCTATCTGGTGGCCGGCAAGACCGGTACGGCTCAGGTGTTCTCGCTGAAGGGTGGCAAGTATTCGGCGAAGATCACCGAGCGCCTGCGCGACCATGCGCTGTACATAGCCTTTGCGCCGGCCGACAAGCCGACCATCGCCCTGGCGGTGCTGGTGGAGAACGGCGGCTTCGGCGCCCAGTCGGCTGCGCCGATCGCCCGCGCGGTGATGGACTACTACCTGCTCGGCAAGCTGCCGGCCGGCATGGCGGCGGAAGATACGGGCGCTGAAGCCGCGACGGGGGATGGTGGCGGTGACTGATTTCCGCTTCAGCCTGCGCAAGTGGTTGATGAGTTTCCTGTCGCCGCTCGATGGGCCGCTGGCCCTGATCGTGCTGGCCATCCTGAGTTTTTCCACGGTGGTGATGGTCAGTGCCTCGCCGGAGCGCCTGGATACCCTGGCGATGAACATCGGCGTGGCCTTCGTCGTGATGTGGACGGCAGCGCGTATCCCGCCCCAGCGCATGATGAGCGTGGCCTTGCCGCTGTACGTGCTGGGTGTGCTGCTGTTGATCGGGGTGGCGCTGTTCGGCGACGTGTCGAAGGGCGCGCGGCGCTGGCTCAACATCGGGGTCGCGCGAATCCAGCCGTCCGAACTGATGAAGATCGCGATGCCGCTGATGCTGGCCTGGTACTTCCAGAGCCGCGAAGGCATGCTGCGGGTGCGGGATTTCTTCGTGGCGGCGGCGCTGCTGCTGGTGCCGGTGGGCCTGATCGCCAAGCAGCCCGACCTGGGTACGGCGATCCTGGTGGCGGCGGCGGGCTTCTACGTGCTGTTCTTTGCCGGCCTGACCTGGCGCTTGATCCTGCCGGTGGCGTTGGTGGGGATCGTCGGCATCGGTGCCATCGTCGCGATGGGCGACACCATCTGCCAGCCTGACGTGGTCTGGCCGGGGCTGCGCGATTACCAGAAACACCGGGTGTGCACCCTGCTTGATCCGACCTCCGACCCCCTTGGCAAGGGCTTCCACATCATCCAGTCCACCATTGCCATCGGCTCCGGCGGCGTGACCGGCAAGGGCTGGGGCAGGGGCACACAGACCCACCTCGATTTCCTGCCCGAGCGTCATACCGACTTCATCTTCGCGGTGCTCACCGAAGAATTTGGACTTGCCGGCGCCCTGCTTCTTGCGGTACTTTATATCCTGTTGATTTTTCGCGGCCTTTTTATAGCCGCTGGTGCCCCGACCCTGTTCTCGCGCCTGCTTGCCGGCGCCCTTACGCTGATCTTCTTCACTTATGCGTTTGTGAACATGGGCATGGTGAGCGGAATCCTCCCGGTTGTTGGAGTTCCGCTGCCCTTCGTCAGTTACGGCGGCACTGCACTCGTTACCCTTTGTCTTGGCGTCGGCATGCTCATGAGCATACAGCGCCACCGGCGTCGGGTAGGCACCTGAACCCGCGCGCGCTGAAGCGCGTGCCCGAACAGGAAGAGCGTCATGCCCCCTGTAGCGATGTTTCGTCGCGCCTGCCTCGCGCTGGCGCCCCTAGGTAGTGCCCTTCTCCTGACCGGTTGCGCTGGTCTCCCGCAACAAGGCCCGGTGGCTGAAGCACCGGTGGCCGGGACGCTGCACGCCCAGGCTGTGCAGACAGGCCTCAGGCCGGCTCAGCCATCGTCCCTGAGCAGCGGGCGACTGCGGTATGCGGTGGCCGCCGAGGATGCCTCGCCCCAGTCCGACGAGAGTGGGGCGCTGGTCGCTCCGGTGTACGAAGGGGGTGACTACGCGCTGGCCCGGGGGGCCGTGCTGGGGGGAAATCCCGGTGCCTTCCGTGAAAAGGGGACTGCCAGTTGGTATGGCAAGGCCTTGCAGGGGCGGCGTACTTCCAGCGGCGACCCCTACGACATGTATGCGTTGACCGGCGCCCACCCATCCCTGCCGATTCCCAGCTATGTGCGGGTGACCAATCTGGCCAATGGGCGTTCGGCGATCGTCCGCATCAACGATCGTGGTCCGGTGCATCCTGGACGCATTATCGATCTCTCCTACGCTGCCGCCTACAAGCTCGGCTTTGCCGACCAGGGGCACGCCAACGTCGAGCTGTCGCTGGTCCTGCCCGAAGGGGTGGCGATGATCCAGCCGCGCCGGCCCGTGCCGCCGCTGGCGCGTCGCAAGGCGGCTGTGCCTGCACTGGCCCATGCGTCCCGCCCGTCGTCGACTCCGATGCCGGCGTCCGTGCCCCAGCCTGGCGTGACCTCACCTGCTGTGCCAGCCGCCCCACGCGTGCCACCCGAGCCAGTGGTGGTGACGGCCACGGCCAGCGCCGCACAGATTGCGCCGGTGCCGGCGCATGCTGCCGTGTCACGTCCGGAGCGCGAGGGCGTGTTCCTTCAGCTTGGGGCTTTCGCGTCGTCCGTCAATGCGGAGAACTTCAAGGGCTTCGTCGAGCACGAGCTCAAATGGATGAAGGAATCCGTCTCGGTGCTGGCTTCCGAAGGCAAGTACCGGCTTCAGCTGGGACCCTTCGCTTCCGCGCTGGAGGCGCGGGAGATTGCCGACCGCATTGCCACGACCCTGAAGCTGAAGCCGGTCGTCAAGGGGCGGGCCGACTAGTCCCAGTCCGGGACGGGCCTGGCCAAGTGACACCCTTCACAGGGGAAGGGTGACTTAGCCGGCTTCGGTTGGGGGGCGTTGCGCCTAAGCTCCCAGGGTGCGGGTCGAGTCCAGGCATTGCGTGTGACTCCTTTCAATGGCCCGTGTTTTCCGGATTGCGTGGAATCATGGCCCCAACTCATCGTCACGTTACGTCGTCTTGCGCAGCACACCCGCTACGGTCTGGCTCCCAGGCTTGGCACATCGACTCCTGCCAGGAATTCGACCTGCAGGAAATCCCGGATGAAATCGACCTGTTGGCGGTGCTCTGGGGGCACATCAGCAGCTATCGGCTCCAGTTTCATCCCACCGGCTCGTCCGGGCATTGAGTCGTTGGCGGCATCAGGAATGAAATGAGCCGCGGCAGGGCGGCTCATTTCATTACGACAGGGACTGCAGATCAGTACGGCGGCGTGCAGCCGGCGGGATACCAGATCTGCATGGCTACGCCGCCGATCCAGACGATGTAATACCCCTGGCAGGGTGTGCCGCCATCCTTGGCTTTGGGTCCTTCGGCCTTAGGGGCGTCCGCGCCACCCTTGGCGTTGCCGATCTCACATTCGGGCAGGGCGGATTTTTTGGCCTTGGCTGCGTCTGCTGCCGTCTTGGACATCACACAGGCCTTGGCAGGCTTGCCCTTGGCGTCGAGCGGAATGACCTCGCCGTTCTTGCCGAAGATAACGGCGCCGGTGATGTCGGCCGGAGCGAGCGCCCCCTTGGTGAATTGCCCCAGGTTGCTGCCGGCAGCAACTGCCGGCATCTGGATCAATGCGCTGGCCATCAGGCCGGTGGCCAGCAGCGTAATCCGCCGCAGCGTGCGGGACGTTGGATGCAGCCTCATTCTCACGGTTCTCCACATGGGTTTATAGGTGAGCGCTCAGCACCGTCTTCAGAAACGCAGATTACCCTGCAGCAGCGCGGTACGCTGGGGGTAGAACAGCGGGACCTTGGGGTCGCCGTTGAGGTCGGTATTCTGGAAGCGGAATTGACGATCAAATATATTGTAAATGCCGAATGAGAGCGTGAGGTGATTGCTTGCAAGCGGTACCGAGAAACGCAGGTTGGTGACCGAGAACTTTGATCGGGCCGCGATTTCTCCCGCTGCGCTGGAGAGGAGTGCTGCGTGCTGATCCACCGTCCAGTGTTCGAGGAGGGTGTCGGTGGGGCCGGTCTTGAGCCACAGGCGGGCCGGGAGCAGATCGGTGCGGACCTTGTACGGGCTGAAGGCGTCGCGGAGGACTGTGTCGGTCGGTCCTTCGATCTCCTCGTGGCGCCATTCGACGCTGAACGCAAGCCGCTGGCCGAAAGGCAGGGTGAGATGGGCGCGGTGGAGTTGTTCCTTCCAGGCTTCCAGAGCCTGGGTGCCGTTGTTTGGCATCGGCACGTCCATGTGACGGGCAGAGGCCTCCAGGCCGGCGTTGATGCCATTGCCGAAGCGTTGGTCGACGCCGACGGCGGCACGCCGCCAGCGGGTTCCGTTGGTATCGTCGAAGACTTGGTTGAAGCCGGCGAATTGCGTGGGCGCCAGGCTTTCACGGTCGTACTTGGAGCCGGAGACGCCCTGCATGAAGGCGCTGCGCAGGGTCGTACCGTTCGGCAGGCGGGCGACCACGCCGAATTTGCCGTTGATGCGTTCGCCCTTGGTGTTGCCGAGTTCGTCCAGGCGCACGTATTCCGCGCCGCCGTGGAGTGTGATGACAGGGTTGATCCGCCATTGACCGTAGCTGAACACCGTGTCCCGGTCGCTTTGGAGCCTGGTGCTCGGTAGTGCATACGTACCCAGGATCAGGTTGGGCATCGCGCTGGGGGCGAAGGTCAGGTTGATGTTCTGGTCGCCGGACAGGCGGAACGCGCTTGCCCCGGTGGCAACGCTGCCCCATTCCCGCTGCAGCGAATACAGGGCTGACATGGCCTTGCTGCGTTGTTCCAGCCCGGCGTCGATGTTGTTGTCGATGCCGCCGTGCTGGAACAGATCCAGCACACGTTCGCGGAGGCGCTGGGTGCTGGCTTCGGCAATCAGTTCCTCTCCGCTGCCGAAGGTGTGACGTACGCCGACGCGCTGCAGGTCGCTGATGAGGCGGTGATCCAGGCCGATCGGGCCGCTGAACAATGGCTTGTCGATATCACCGCCATTGCGCTCGGTGTGGCGGACCTCGCCGAGCAGCATGGTGTCGGTCGTCAGGGCGAACTGGGCGTTGATGCGGCCGCCGCTCAGGTGGGTGTCGGCCATGCGCTCGTTGAGGCCACGGCCGCGGTAGTCGAACGCACCGAGGGAGATCTGTCCGCGCTCCCAGGCATGGGAGGCGAGCAGGCTGCCCGACTGGGTGTCGCGGGTGCCGGCGGCCAGTGTGGCGGCGACGCGGTCCGGCTTGCGGTCGAAGAAGGAGGTGGCTTCTTCCGGGGATGCGGCGCGCGGTCCATCGAGGATGGGCAGCGGGGGCATCACGAACTGCGGCGGCAGCGGCCACTGGCCGATCGGCTGGCGCAACTGGGCCTGGAGCAGTTCGCCGAGACGGGCGGCCTCGAAACGTGGGGTTTCGGCATAGGCATCGGCCAGCAGGCGATGGGCCGCGGCGCTCTGTCCGTCGTCCTCGAGGGCATTCATGGCCGTGGCCTGGGCGGCCGCGGCGAAGCCGACCTGCTGGTAGGCGGCGCCGAGACTGGCGGTGCGGGCGGCCCGGTCCTGGTCGAGCAGTTCGCTGGAGCGCAGCACGCTGCGGTTGTCATTGCGTGCCAGGGCTTCCTCGCCGTTGCGGATGGCCGCCAGCGGTTCGCGTTCGAGCAGCTTCAGAAAGGCGTCGAAGTACCACGGGGTCGGCGAGGCCGGGTCGAGGCGCCGGGCCAGGTCGAACTGGGCGCCGGCGACCTTGTTGCGGGCTTCTTCCAGGTAGGCGCGGCCCAGATAGCTGCGGAGCTCCGCATTGCTTGGGTCGAGCAGGGCGGCGATCTCGACTTCGCGGCGTCCGCCGTCGGTGTCGCCGAGGCGCATGAGCGCCAGGCCTAGCCCGAAATGGGTGAGCGGTTCCCGGTCATCGGCGTCGAGGGCGGTGCTGAAGGCGGCACGGGCGGTTTCGGTCTCGCCGCGCAGCAGGAGGGCGAAGGCTGCCAGGGCCCGCGCTCGCTGGGTGTCGGGATCGAGGGAGAGGGTGCGCTGGGCCGCCTCGCCGCCGGCAGTGGCATGGCCGAGGCTCAGTTCGAGCTCCGCCCGCCGTGCCCAGGCCAGTGCGTCTGCGGGGGCCAGGGCGGTGGCTTGTTGTGCAGCGGCCAGGGCTTCCGGCAGGCGCCGGGTGGCCTGCAGGGCGTAGCTGAGGGCGAGCTGGGCTGCTACGGACTTGTCATCAAGGCTGGCGGCCTTGCGGGCAGCGGCTTCCGCAGCGGTGTTTTCGTTGCGGGCAACGCGCACGACGGATTCGACGGCGGCCAATGCTGCGGAGTTCTCTGCTGCATTGGCGTTCAGAAGCGTCGTGGCTTCGTCGATTCTGCCGAGGCCCAGGAGGATGCCGGCCTTCAGGGCGGCGACTGCCGGGTCGGTGACAGGCGTTGTCCCTAGGGTGTCGAGGGCTGCCAGGAACTGTCCGTGATCGGCCTCGCGTTGGGCTGTTGCGAGCTTCAGGCGCAGGGCCTCGGGCTGGCGCGCCAGTTCGCTGGCGCCGAGACGGGCGACCAGGGGGTAGTGGATGGCCCACGCGACGGCGTCGAGGGGGCGTACGGTGATGCTGCCGGGGGCGCTGCCGGCGTGGGCCTCGATGGCTTCGCCGGGGCCCAGCACTTTTTCACCTGCCGGATTGCCGGTGCGGACCCGGCCTTCGGCGACTACGACCTGGGCGTCCCTGTCGCTGCTGGCGACGGTGAATTCGGTACCGTCCACCAAGGCGTTGACGAAGGGTGTGATGACTCCGAAGCGTTTGCTGAAGCGGCTGATGACATGGACGATGCCGCGGCTGAGGCTAAGTTCGCCGCTGTCAGCGGCAGGGGGCAGGGTCAGGGTGGTGTTCTGGTCGAGGCGCACCAGCACGTTCTGGCTCAGGACTACCGCGGCGCGACCCGGGCCGCGCACGGCGACCTGATCGCCCGGGCACAGGGCCTGGCGCGGTGTGGCCGCCTGCCAGTTACCGCCATTGCTGCTGCGGACTTCGACCCGCCCTTCGAGGGCCGTCAGCGTGCCGGCCTTTTGCTCGCAGGCCGCACTTGCTTCGAGGCTCAGGAGCGCCATGGCGATAGCCAGGCCAAGTTGCCGCGGGCGTAGCGAAAAAGGGTGCAGGGCAGGGGCGTGTGGCTCCATCTCAACTCTACCGGATCAAATTTGTGGGGCCTGTTGCAAGGCTGTGCAGGCGCAACATATTAACTGCAAATCCCCATAATATGCGCATTTGTTTGTCATTAAGTCATTGTCTTGCTTGGGGAAAATGCTATTTGTGTGGTGTCGGCGGACGCCCTCAGTCAGGTCTCTATTTGCTGGTCATGACGATGTGGCCGTCGCCGTCGGGAACTTGTGAGCCGTTCAGGCGGTCGCGGCAGCGCTGCAGGTAGAAGTGCGCCGGACCATCATGGGGGAGCTCCTCCAGTACTTGATGCAGATGGGCCATGGCGGCTTCCAGGGCATCGGCAGCGTAGGCGCTGCGGGCGGTTGCAAAGGCGCTGGCAAGGGCCGGCGACTGTGGGGCAGGCAGGATTTCGTGGAGTTCGAGCGGTGTCTTCTTGCCGACCAGCGTGAAGGCGCCGAGGGTGCGGGCATAACCGTAGCGCGGGCTGTCGCCACCATGGGAGACGACAGCGCCGGATGCCAGGATGCGTGTCCCGAGGGGCTTGTTGCCGCCCTGGATGCGGCTGGAAGTGTTGACGATGTCGCCGATTACCCGCAGTTCCCGGTGCTGGTCGCTGCCGACCTCGCCGAGGAAGACCTGTCCGTAGTGGAGGCCGAAGCGGGTCTTCAGTGCACCCGGCGTCTCGTCTTCGTTCAGGCGCTGGTGCAAGTCAAGGGCGGCTTCCCGGGCCTTGCTGCAGGCGTCCGCAGCGGAATCGTCGGCGAGCCACAGGCACATCGCCGAGTCGCCGACGATATCCATGACATGGCCGCCGTGGGCCTCGATGACCGGGATGAAGATCTCGAAGTAGCTGTTGAGGACGTCACGGGTGGCTTCCGGGCTGAGGCTCTCGGACAGGCTGGTATAAGACTCGATGTCGCTGCACAGGCAGACGCCGTGGACCAAGCGTCCGCCGTCGTGGCCTTGCAGTAGCTTGGCCAGCTTGGCGCTCCCCTGCAGGCTGAGGCCCCGGTCGAGGGCCTTGGCGAGCTGGTCTTCCCGCTGCCGGGCGGCCCGCATGTGCAATGCGAGGCCGCCGGCCACTGCGATCAGCGGCGCGATGGCGGTGGGGAGGATGACCGGCAGCCACAGATGGGCCCACGCAAAGCTCGCGTAGGCGACTGCCAGCCA
This sequence comes from Pseudomonadota bacterium, assembly GCA_018241665.1. Taxonomy (GTDB): domain Bacteria; phylum Pseudomonadota; class Gammaproteobacteria; order Burkholderiales; family Rhodocyclaceae; genus Zoogloea. Next base: position 297,568 of record JAFEDK010000019.1, on the reverse strand, counting down.
GCCGAGGGCGAGCGCCAGCGTGACGGCCAGGGCCCGGCGGGTGCTGGTCAGCCGCCAGGACAGCGCAAGCAGCAGGCCCCAGGCGAGCAGGCCGGCGGTGCTTGCCAGCTGCGGAGGGCGTTCCAGGCTGGAGCCCTCAAGCAGGTTGCCGAGCGCCGTGGCGCATAGTTCGACGCCGCTGATGTCGAGGCCGTCCGGCGTGCTGTAGGGCGTCCGGAACATGTCGGCCTGGCGGGACTGGTTGAACTCGGAGAAGCCAATCAGTACGGCCTTGCCGCGGAAGGCGGCGTCGCCGGCGACAGGGTCGGCGACCAGTTCGAGGGCCGCAGAGTAGGGAATGGTGCGGATGCTGCCGATCGGACCGTACAAGTTGAGGATGCGGCGCTGCCCGTCGTGGGCATCTTCAGGGTTACGGCCCATGCGGCGGGCCATCAGCAGGGGGAGGGACGGCCGGTCGCCGACGCTGGGGACTGCCCCCCAGAATTCGATGACGCCGTCCGGGGTTTTCGGCATGATGAAGGGCCCGTTGGCCCAGGCGGCCTCCCGCAGCAGCGGCTGGGCCTGGGTCAGGCGATCGACGCTGGCCAATGCCTTGCCGTCCGGGCCGCTGACGGTCTCGCGGCTGACGCCCTCGATCAGCGTTACGTTGCCGGATCTGCGCAAGGCGTTGGCCAGCGCCCGGTCGTCGGCGGGTTCGCGTTCCCTTTCGAAGAGCACGTCGAAGCCGATGGCTTGCGCCCCCCGTTCGGCCAGGCCGTTCACCAGGCGGGCGTGGAGGATGCGCGGCCAGCGCTCGGGACGCGGAGACTGGCCGAGGTCCCGGGCCGAGCGGGAATCGAGGGTTATAATCACGACCGATTCGGGAGCCGGACGAGGGCCACGCAGTGCGTACAGCAAGTCGAGGCCTGCACCGTTCTCCAGTTCCTGGACTGGCGAAAACATGACCATCGCCAGCACCAGCAGCGTGCTCAGCAGAAATCCGGCGAAGGTTTTGTCAGGGGGCGGCACGGGATGGTGGTCAGGCGTGTTCGGTCATTGGGGGGAAAGTCGGTGATGTATCTTGAGCGGGTGGACCTGTTTGCCGGCCTGAATGAAACTCAGGTCAAGACACTGAAGGAGCGTTCGCGCGTACGCAGCTTTGCGGCCAACACCATCGTCGTGAACGAGGGTGACGAGGGCAGCAGCCTGTTCGTGGTGCAGAGCGGATCGCTCAAGGCCTTTCTCACCGACAACAATGGGCGGGAGGTCACGTTGTCCCTCCTCGATCCTGGCGACTACTTCGGTGAGCTTGCCCTGCTCGATGATGCGCCCCGTTCCGCCTCGGTCATCGCGGTGACGCGGAGTGAAGTATTGCAGATTCCGCGTACCGCCTTCCTGGGCCTGATTGAAACGGATCCGGGTTGCATGCAGACCGTGGTGCGCAATCTGGTCGGGCGGATCCGCCTCCTTACCGACAACGTCCGCGCGCTCGCCCTGGTCGACGTGTTCGGCCGCATCGCCCGCCTCTTCGAGACGATGGCCGTCGAGCGGGATGGCACGATGCTGATCGACCGCCGCCTGACCCAGCAGGATCTCGCCAACATGGTGGGCGCCTCGCGGGAAATGGTGAATCGCATCCTCCGCGATCTGGTGGCCGGTGGTTACATCGAAATCGAGCAGCAACGCATCATCCTGTGCAAGAAACTGCCCCAGAGCTGGTGACGCAGCGGGTGGCGGCCGCGGTCTGGTGAGGTCTCAAGACCCTTCTAGCAGTGAGGAAATTTATCACGCCTGGACTACACTGAAAGCATAGAGGGGAGGAATATCATGAGCTTCATAGATTCGCCCATCAGCCGTTGCGAAGCGGTCCGCGAGATGGTCCTGACCGACCAGACCCAGCATCAGTGTGCTCTGGAGCATGGTTGTCCGCCCGGCCGGACGTGTCCGCTGGACGGCTGCTTCGCCGAGATCTCCGGTGTGACCGAAGCCGTCACGCTCAGTGAGCTGGCCGCCGCCGGGATGGCCCACCAGCGCAAGGCCTGAGGGTAGCGTGGCCAATCGGACGCTCGGCACGCGCCAGAAGTTGGTGTTCCGCAATCCGGATGGAGGGCGGCAGGGGGCGCCGCGCAATCCGCTGGTCGTGCCGGCCCTGCAGCGCAAGGCCGGGCCCCACGAGAAATCGCCAGGGGCCAAGCGCCAGGAAGCCAAGCGCTCCCTGCTCAAACAATTGCTGGGCCAGCACAAGCCGTAGGGGCGAATTCATTCGCCCGTTGCCGCTTGAATCAAGTCCGCGGGCGAATGAATTCGCCCCTACGGGGGGCAAGCCCACCGGGCTGCTCCGCCTACTTCAGGTTCAGCTTCTCGAGTAGTCCGTCGAGTTGATCCAGGCTGCCGAACTGGATCGTCACGGCGCCGATCCCTTTCTTGTTGGCCTTGATCTTCACCGTCGCACCGATCCGGTCGGCGATGTCTTCCTGCAGGCGCAGGATGTCCCGGTCGGGCAGCGGGGGCGGCAGCTTGCTCTTGGGATTGAGGGCCTGGTGCACCAGACGCTCGACATCGCGTACCGACAGGCCCTTGGCGGCGATCAGGTTGGCGAGGCCGATCTGGGTGGCGCCGTCGAGGGGCAGCAAGGCGCGGGCGTGGCCCATGTCGATGTCGCCGGCCATCAGCAGTTCCTGCACCGGCGGGGCCAGTTGCAGCAGGCGCAGCAGGTTGGAGGCGGCCGGGCGGGAGCGCCCGACGGCGTCGGCGGCCTGTTGGTGGGTCATGCCGAACTCGTCGATGAGGCGCTGGATGCCGGCGGCTTCTTCGAGGGGATTGAGGTCTTCCCGCTGGATGTTCTCGATGAGGGACATCGCCAGCGCGGCTTCGTCGGGAATCTCCCGCACCAGGCAGGGCACGGCCGACAGGCCGGCGATCTGCGCGGCGCGCCAGCGCCGTTCGCCGGCGATGATCTCGTAGCGCTTGGCGTCGAAGGCGCCACCGATCTGGCGCACCAGGATGGGTTGCATGACCCCCTGGGACTTGATGGAGGCGGCCAGCTCTTCCAGGGAGCCGGGGTCCATGCGTGTGCGTGGCTGGTACTTGCCGGGTTGCAGTTCGGAGGCGGGCAGGATCTGCAGTTCGCCCTCGGCCTTGTCCGGCTCGGCATTGCCGCCGAGGAGCGCGTCGAGACCGCGGCCGAGGCCTTTGAGTTTCGGAGATGCCATGGTGTCGGTTAGAGAGTTTTGACCCGCTGGATCAGTTCTTTGGCGAAGGCCAGGTAGGCCTGGGCGCCCTTGGCGCTGCGGTCGAACACCACGCCGGGCACGCCGTGGCTGGGGGCCTCGGCGAGGCGCACGTTGCGCGGCACGACCGCCTTGAAGACCTTGTCGCCGAAGTGCGATTCGAGCTGGGCGGAAACCTGCTGCTGCAGCGTGACGCGGGGGTCGAACATGACCCGCAGCAGGCCGATGATGCCCAGCTCGCGGTTCAGGTTGGCATGTACCTTCTTGATCGAGTTGACCAGGTCGGACAGACCTTCCAGCGCGTAATACTCGCACTGCATCGGGATGATGACGCCGTGGGCGGCGCACAGGCCGTTGAGGGTCAAGAGCGACAGGGACGGCGGGCAGTCCACGAGGATGAAGTCGTATTCCTGGGCGTGCAGTGCGAGGGCGTCGCGCATGCGGTTCTCGCGCCGCTCGAGCCCGACCAGTTCGACTTCGGCGCCAGCCAGGTCGCGGTTGGCGGGGATCACGTCGTACTTGCCGGCTTCCGAGCGCACGCGCGCCTCGGCGACGGTGCACAGGCCGACCAGCAGGTGATAGACCGATTTGCCGAGGGTGCGCTTGTCGATGCCGCTGCCCATCGTCGCGTTGCCCTGGGGATCCAGGTCGATCAGCAGCACGCGCTGCTTGGCCGCGGCCAGGCCGGCGGCGAGGTTGACACAGGTGGTCGTCTTGCCGACCCCACCCTTTTGGTTGGCGATGCAGAAAATGCGGGCCATGCTCAGGTCCGTTTCACAATGATGAGATGGCGTTCGGCGTCGAGGCCGGGCACCTGGAGTTCCACGCTGCGTTCCATCGCGAAGCCGGAGGGAATGCGGGCGATTTCGTCTTCAGGGTATACGCCCTTCATGGCCAGGATGCGCGTTTGCGGTCCGGCCAGGTGGGCGGTGAGGTTCACGAAGTCGGCCAGGTCGGCGAAGGCGCGCGAAATGATGCCGTCGGGGGCGTCCGGCGCATAGGCCGGTTGCCAGCTTTCGATGCGGGCGTGATGGGCACGGAAGTTGGCGAGCTTCAGCTCGATCCGCGCTTGGTTCTGGAAGGTGCTTTTCTTTTGCACTGTCTCGACCGAGTCCACCTGCAGGTCGGGCCGGCAGATCGCCAGCACCACGCCGGGCAGGCCGCCGCCGGAGCCGACGTCCACCAGCCGGGAAATGCCGCCCAGTTGTGGCAGCACCGACAGGGAGTCGAGCAGGTGGTGGGTGACGACCTGAGACTCGTCGCGGATCGCGGTGAGGTTGTAGACCTTGTTCCACTTGATCAGCAGCTGGCCGAAGGCGAGCAGCTTCTCCGGGGCGTCGGCGGGCAGATCTAGGCCGAGGGTGGCAATGCCCTTCTCGAGGGTGGCGGCGCTCATGGGCGGCTCCAGCGGGGTGTGGGGGCGAATTCATTCGCCCAAGACCCGGAATCAGAGTGTGCAGGGCGAATGAATTCGCCCCCACCGATCATCGTTGCTGCGTGAAAAGCGGGCCTCATGCGGACTTCTCCCGCCCGCGGGCCAGTTCGCCGCGCTTCAGCCACACCAGCAACAGGCTGATGGCGGCCGGGGTGATGCCCTGGATGCGGCTGGCCTGGCCGATGGTTTCCGGCTTGTGCTGATTGAGGCGGCCCTGGACTTCCTTCGACAGGCCACGCACGGTGGCATAGTCCAGATCCGGCGGCAGACGGGTGGCCTCGGCGTCGGCCTGGCGCGCCACTTCGTCGAGCTGGCGGTCGATGTAGCCCTGGTACTTGGCGGCGATTTCCAGCTGTTCGACGACCTGCGGGTCGGTTTCCGCTGCTTCCGGGGCGCCGGGCAGCGTCATCAGTGCCGCGTAGCTGACGCCGGGGCGGCGCAGCAGGTCGAAGAAGGAATATTCGCGCTCGATGGATTTGCCGAGCACGGCTTCGGCGGCTTCCGCCGGCACCTTGACGGGCGTTGCCCAGGTGGCGCGCAGGCGCGCGGTTTCGCGCTCGATGGCTTCGCGCTTGGCGCAGAAGGCGGCCCAGCGTTCGTCGTCCACCAGGCCCAGCTTGCGGCCGGTCTCGGTGAGGCGCAGGTCGGCGTTGTCCTCGCGCAGGGACAGGCGGTATTCGGCGCGGGACGTGAACATCCGGTAGGGCTCGGAGACGCCGCGGGTGATCAGGTCGTCCACCAGCACGCCCAGATAGGCTTCGTCGCGGCGCGGGCACCAGGCCTCCTGGTCCTTTACCTGCAGCGCGGCGTTGATGCCGGCCAGCAGGCCCTGGGCGGCGGCTTCTTCATAGCCGGTGGTGCCGTTGATCTGGCCGGCGAAGAACAGCCCGCCGATGGACTTGGTTTCCAGGCTGGACTTGAGGTTGCGCGGGTCGAAGTAGTCGTACTCGATGGCGTAGCCGGGGCGAAGGATGTGGCAGTTCTCGAGGCCCTTGATGGAGCGCACGATGTCCAGTTGCACGTCGAAGGGCAGGCTGGTGGAGATCCCGTTGGGGTAGATCTCGTGGGTGTCGAGGCCTTCCGGCTCGAGGAAGACGTGGTGGCTGTCCTTGTCCGCGAAGCGGTGGATCTTGTCCTCAATGCTCGGGCAGTAGCGCGGGCCGACCCCTTCGATCACACCGGAGTACATCGGCGAGCGGTCGAGGTTGGCGCGGATGATGTCGTGGGTGCGGCTGTTGGTGTTGGTGATCCAGCACGGCAGCTGGCGCGGATGCTGGCTGGCCTTGCCGAGGAAGCTGAACACCGGTACCGGATCGTCGCCGGGCTGCTCTTCCATCACCGAGAAGTCGATGCTGCGGGCGTCGAGGCGCGGCGGCGTGCCGGTCTTGAGGCGGCCCTGGGGAAGGGCGAGTTCCTTCAGGCGCTGGCCGAGGCTGATGGCCGGCGGGTCGCCGGCGCGGCCGGCGGAGTAATTCTGCAGGCCGACGTGGATCAGGCCGTTGAGGAAGGTGCCGGCGGTCAGCACGACGGTGGGCGCCTCGAAGCGCAGGCCGATCTGCGTGACCACGCCGGTGACCCGGTCGCCGACTACGGTGATGTCATCCACCGCCTGCTGGAACAACCACAGGTTGGGCTGGTTTTCCAGGCGCTTGCGGATGGCCGCCTTGTACAGCACCCGGTCGGCCTGGGCGCGGGTGGCGCGCACGGCCGGGCCCTTGCTGGCGTTGAGGATGCGGAACTGGATGCCGCCTTCGTCGGTGGCCGCCGCCATGGCGCCGCCGAGGGCGTCCACTTCCTTGACCAGGTGGCCCTTGCCGATCCCGCCGATGGACGGGTTGCAGCTCATCTGGCCGAGGGTCTCGATGTTGTGGGTGAGCAGCAGGGTGGCGCACCCGGCCCGCGCGGCTGCCAGGGCAGCTTCGGTACCGGCATGACCGCCGCCGACCACGATGACGTCGAAACGGGTGGGATGAAGCATTGGGGGAAACCGGGAATGGTGAAACGGGGGAGCCGAATGATACGACCTTGCGCTGCAAAAATACAGCCTCAGTCTCCTTGGTGGGACTGAAAAGAGACTGATTTACAACGGTTTATAGAAGAATTTTGAGCGCGTGGAGCGTGCCTTGCGCATATCTCCAATGGGGTATTGCAAGCGGAATTGAGATCCATTCCCAAAATGGGTGAAATTTGCTGGAGGTTTCTAAAGTTTGCACCCTGGCGTCCGTAGAACCATGCAATATACGGGTGTCAGGATGCGTTGCCAGCTATGGCTTTGCGCGTGATCCTGCCCCAAGAATGTGACTTGCCCCGATGTCCCGGTGCGGTTTTTCCCCCGGGTGGAGAAGAAATTGAAAACAATCATGCTGGTCGATGATTCGGCCACCGTCCTGCTGTCCATTTCCGGAATTCTCACCAAGGCCGGCTTCCAGGTCGTTACCGCCAACAGTGCCGAGGACGGCCAGAAAAAGCTGGCGGCTGGCACCAAGCCGGACCTGCTGATCACCGACCTCAACATGCCCGGCATGAACGGCATCGAGTTCATCAAGGTAGTGCGCCAGAAGCCTGAACTGCGCTTCATGCCGATCCTGTTCCTGACCACCGAATCCCAGCAGAGCAAGCGTGCCGAGGCCAAGGCTGCCGGTGCTTCGGGCTGGATCGTCAAGCCGGCAACGGCCGACACCCTGCTCAACACCATCAAGCTCGTCCTGCGGTAAGCGCCCCATGTCGGCTATTGGCGAAAAGTCCCGGCGCCGGCGTCTGCTGCTGTCCATGCTGACCGCGGTGGGGGTGTTCTTCGTCGTGTATTTCGGCAACGACACCTATCACCGGCTGCTGCTCGACGATCTGGGGCTCAGCCAGTCCCTGGTGGACGCGATCGGTGCGCTTGCCGCCGTGCTGCTCAGCTTCGAGGCGCTCAGCATGCTGTCGATCATGCGCTACCGGGACGCGCTTTACGGCGCTGAGCATGCGCTCGGCAAGACCAAAGATGCCCTTGATCACAAGACCGACGTGGCCACCGAGGTGAGCCGTTCCCTTGATCAGGTGCCGCACCTGAATGGCATCCTGGTCGGGCAGCTAAATGCCGTTACCGACCAGACCGAGGCCGCAGCGCTGAGCATGGTCGAGCGCCTGCAGGCGGTGGATGCCGTGGTGCAGGACCTGGATCAGGTCGTGCAGGCCTTTTCGCAGGAGTCCAGCCAGATCGTCGAGGCCGCCAACACGCGGGCGGCTGGAAACCAGCAGACCTTGGCCGCGCTGCAGGACTACATCCACAGTCGTCTCGAAAACGTTGGTGAAGAGCAGGCGCACGTGATGGCGGCCCTCGAGGAGGCCAAATCCCTGGCCCAGTTCGTCAATCTGGTGCGGGATATTTCCGGCCAGACCAACTTGCTGGCCCTCAATGCCGCCATCGAGGCGGCGCGGGCCGGTGAGGCCGGGCGCGGCTTTGCGGTGGTGGCCGACGAAGTGCGCAAGCTGGCCGGGCAGACCGACCAGGCGGTGCTGAAGATCAGCGAGGGTATCGAGCGGGTCGTGCATACCATCGAGTCCAAGTTCAGCGCGCAACTGGATCAAAGCATTTCGAGTGCCGAAGAGAGTGCGCTACGCACGGTGGCCGAGCAGTTCCATGAGGTCAGTGACAGCTACGCTCAACTGCTCGACCACGAGAACCGGATTCTCGGTGTGTTCCGCGAGTCGAGCCACCGGCTGGCCGAGATGTTCATGGAAACCATGGCCAGTGTGCAGTTCCAGGACGTCACCCGCCAGCAGGTCGGCCACGTGATCGAGGCGCTGGAGCGTCTCGACGAACACGTGCTGAAACTGTCCGCCTGCCTGACCGGTAGCGCGGCGATCAGCGACATTCCGGCGATGACCGAGCAGATCGATCGTCTTTTCGAGAGCTATGTGATGGAGCGGGAGCGGGAGGAGCATGCCAAGCGTAGTGGCATCGCTCTGCCCAGTCCATCGTCTGCCTCGGCAGGCGATGGCCCGGCCGTCGAACTGTTTTAACCATCGGGGGATAGCATGAGTGTCATTCGTCGGGCCTTCGCCGAGGATTTCACCATCTACCGGGTCGCGGAACTGAAGCCCGGTCTGCTCGAATTGCTCGGTGAGGCGGACCGCATCGAGCTGGATCTGGCCGGCGTCGAGCGTATGGATTCGGCGGGCTGCCAACTGCTGATGCTGGTCAAGCGGGAGGCCAGTGCTGCCGGCAAGACATTGGCGATCGTCGCCCACAGCCCGGCGGTGCAGTCCCTCATCGAGTTTTACAACCTCGCTGCGTGGTTCGGCGATCCGCTGGTCGTTCCCGCGGAGTAACTTCGGCGCTTACCATGGACGAACTCAAGCAAGTCTTCCTGCAGGAAAGCGGAGAACAGCTCGACGCACTCGAGACGCTGTTGCTCGAACTGGAGGCCCGCCCCGACGACGAGACCACCCTCAACGGCATCTTCCGGGCGGCCCATACGATCAAGGGCGCCGCCGGGATGGTTGAAGCCGTCGCGGTGGAATCCTTTGCCCACGTGGTCGAGAACGTGCTTGACCGCTTGCGTAACCACGAGATCGCCGTCACCACCGAACTGGCCGCATTGATGCTGGCGTGTACCGACCACCTGCGCGTGCTCGTCGCCAACGAGGCGGGAACGGCGCAGATGGGGGCTGCGGAGATCGAGGCGCAGACGGCCAGCCTGCTGGCCCGCTTGCGGGCTTTCGGGCCGGGCGGGCAGGTGCAGGCACCCAAGGCCGCGGAGCCTGGCGTGCAGCGCATTCCGTCGCCGCAGACGGGGCACAGCTGCTGGCATATCTCGGTCCGTTTCGGTCCCGACGTACTGCGTCAAGGCATGGATCCGGAGAACTTCCTGCGCTTCCTCGAAACGGTCGGCAACATCCGTCACGTGGAAACCCTGGCCGACAAGATGCCGCCGGCCGCCGAGATGGACCCGGAGCTGTGCTACCTCGGCTTCGAGATCGCGCTGGAGTCGGCCGCCGACAAGCAGACCATCGAGGATGTCTTCGCCTTCGTGCGCGACGAGTGTTCGCTGTCCATCCTGCCGCCGAATGCCAAGGTCGATGATTATGTCGAGCTGATCGAGAGCCTGCCGGAAGACACGCTGCGCCTCGGCGAGATCCTGGTGCGCATCGGTGCATTGACTGCTGACGAGTTGAGCGAGGGCCTGCGCGCCCAGGCGGCTTCTGCGGAAGGCGAGGTGCCGGCCGACGAGCACCGCGAGAAGCCGATCGGCGAGATCCTGGTGGCCCAGCAGGTCGTGCAGCCGGAAGTGGTGGCGGCGGCGGTGGCCAAGCAGACCCAGGTCAGCGAGAAGAAGGCCCAGGATGCCAAACTGATCCGCGTGCCGGCCGACAAGCTCGATCACCTGATCAACCTGGTCGGCGAACTGGTGATCGCCGGCGCGGCGACCAGCCTGCTTGCCCACAAGCGCAGCGATGGCGAATTGATCGAGTCCTCGTCCCTGCTGACCCGCCTGGTGGAAGAAATCCGCGATGCGTCGCTGCAACTGCGCACGGTGCAGATCGGCGAGACCTTCAACCGTTTCCACCGCCTCGTCCGCGATGCCTGCAAGGACTTGGGCAAGGACGTGGAACTGGTGATTTCCGGCGGCGAGACCGAACTGGACAAGTCCATCGTCGAGAAGATTGGCGATCCGCTGATGCACCTGGTGCGCAATTCCCTCGACCACGGCATCGAGGCGCCGGCGGTGCGCGCGGCAGCGGGCAAGAGCCCGCGCGGCACGCTGCTGCTCAATGCCTATCACGATGCCGGCAACATCGTCATCGAAGTGGCCGACGACGGGGCGGGCCTCAACCGCGACAAGATCCTCGCCAAGGCCATCGAGCGCGGTTTGGTGGAGCCGGATATACACCTGTCCGACCGGGAAATCTACGACCTGATCTTCGCACCCGGCCTGTCCACCGCCGATCAGGTCACCAACCTGTCGGGGCGGGGCGTCGGCATGGACGTGGTGCGCCGCAACCTGCAGGCCCTGCGCGGCACCATCAATGTGAGCAGCCAGTCCGGCCAGGGCACGCGCCTGACGCTGCGGCTGCCGCTGACGCTGGCGATCATCGACGGTTTCCTGGTGGTGTCCGCCAACCGTTCTTACGTGATTCCCCTCGACGCGGTGGTGGAGTGCGTCGAGCGCCCGGAAATGGAGCACGACCGCAATTATTTCAACCTGCGTGGCCAAGTCCTGCCGTCGGTGTGCCTGCGTGAAGGCTTCGGCCTGCCCGGGGAGCGCCCGGCGCGCGAAAGCGTGGTGGTCGTCCAGTATGCGGGCCAGCGTGCCGGCATCGTTGTCGACCGCCTGGCCGGCGAATTGCAGGCCGTGATCAAGCCGCTGGGCGCGATTTTCCGCCATCTGCAGGGCATCGGCGGATCGACCATCCTCGGCAGTGGCGAGGTGGCTCTGATCCTCGACATTCCCGCCCTCATCAAGATTTCCGGTCAGGCCGAGCAGCGTATGCTGGTCCGTCCGGAGCAACGTAGCGCCTGACCTTGCTGTCTTACCCGGAGATTCATCATGTTCAATAACCTAAAGATAGGTGTTCGTCTGGGGATCGGCTTTGCCGTCGTCCTGCTGCTGCTGGTAGCGATTTCGGCCGTGTCGATCACGCGTATCAACGAGCTCAACGACGGGATCGACGATCTGGCGGAAGGTCGCCTGCCGAAGATCGTGCTGGCCGACGAGATGAAGTTCAACGTGCTGTCCATCGGGCGCAATGTGCGTACGATGATTCTTACTACAGACAAGAACCTCGAAAAGCAGACGCTCGAGACGATCGCCAAGCTGCGTAGCCGCAACGGCGAAATCCTCCAGCAGATGACGCCGCTGGTGAACACCGAAAAAGGCAAGGCGTTGATCAGCAAGGTGACCGACCTGCGGGCCAAGTACAACCCGGTGACCGACCGCTTGCTGGTGGTGGCGGATACCTCGTCGTCGCAGTACAACCAGGAAAAGGCGATCCAGATCCTGTTCGGCGATTACAAAGAGGTGGCCGATGCCTATAACCAGGCGCTGGCCGATTTCGAAGACTTCCAGGTCGACGCGGCGAAGAAGGGCGGTCAGCATGCGGTTGCGCTGGCTCAATCTTCCCGCTCGCTGGTGCTGACCATCGCCGGCATTGCGCTGGTGCTCGCGGTGCTGATTGCCCTGTGGCTGACCCGCAGCATTACCCGCCCGGTCAATCAGGTCGTCGAGGCGGCCAAGAAGATGGCGGTGGGTGACTTCAATTTCACCCTCAAGAGCGATGCGAAGGATGAAGTCGGTCAGGTTGTGCAGGCTGTCGAAGCAGTCCAGCATGCGGTGCAGGCGATGGCGGCGGATGCCGAGCGTTTGTCCAAGGCCGCCGTCGAAGGCCGTTTGGCGACCCGCGCCGATGCCAGCAAGCATCAGGGTGATTTCCGGCAAATCGTCGAGGGCGTCAATAACACCCTCGATGCGGTGATTGGGCCTCTGAACGTGGCCGCCAACTACGTGGATCGCATCTCCAAGGGCGATATCCCGGCGAAGATCAGCGACAACTACAACGGTGACTTCAACACTATCAAGAACAACCTGAATACCTGTATCGACAGCCTCAACGGCCTGATCGCGCAGATGAACCACATGTCCTCCGAGCACGATGCCGGCGACATCGACGTGCGTATCGATGAGAGCAAGTTCCAAGGCGCCTATTCGGTGATGGCGAAGGGCGTGAACGACATGGTCTTCGGCCACATCGCGGTGAAGAAGAAGGCCATGGCCTGCGTGAAGGCCTTCGGTGAAGGCGATATGGACGCTTCGCTGGAGCAGTTCCCGGGCAAGAAGAAGTTCATCAACGAAACCATCGAGCAGGTTCGCGCCAACATCAAGGCGTTGATCGCCGATGCCAACGTACTTTCCAAGGCAGCCGTCGAAGGCCGTCTGGCCACGCGTGCCGATGCCACCAAGCACCAGGGCGATTTCCGCAAAATCGTCGAGGGCGTCAATAACACCCTTGATGCGGTGATTGGGCCTTTGAACGTGGCCGCCAACTACGTGGATCGCATCTCCAAGGGTGACATCCCGGCGAAGATCACCGACAGCTACAACGGTGACTTCAACACCATCAAGAACAACCTCAACACCTGCATCGAGGCGGTGAACAAGCTGGTGGCCGATGCGAGCGTGTTGTCCAAGGCGGCAGTGGAAGGTCGTCTGGCGACCCGTGCCGACGCGAGCCAGCACCAAGGCGATTTCCGCAAGATCGTTGAGGGTGTGAACAACACGCTGGATGCGGTGATCGGGCCGCTGAACGTGGCAGCCAACTACGTGGATCGCATCTCCAAGGGCGACATCCCGGCGAGGATCACCGACAGCTACAACGGTGACTTCAACACCATCAAGAACAACCTGAACACCTGCATTGAAGCGGTGAACAAGCTGGTGGCGGACGCCAACATGTTGTCTGCCGCGGCGATTGCCGGCCGCCTGGAAACCCGTGCGGATGCCGGTCAGCACCAGGGCGACTTCCGCAAGATCGTGGACGGCGTGAATGGCACGCTGGATGCCATCGTCGGGCCGATCAACGAAGTGCGCCGTATCATGAGCGCGATCGAGCAGGGCGATCTGACCCAGAACATCGCCAACGACTACCAGGGCGATTTCAAGGCGCTCAAGGAAGCAGTGAACAACACTGTCGGCAAGCTCTCCGACACCATCACCCAGGTGCGCACCGCCGCCGATGCGCTGACCAATGCGTCCGGCCAGGTCTCGGCTACCGCCCAGTCCTTGTCCCAGTCGTCGTCGGAGCAGGCCGCCAGCGTCGAAGAGTCGTCCGCGTCGGTCGAGCAGATGTCAGCCTCGATCAAGCAGAACGCCGAAAACGCCAAGGTTACCGACAACCTCGCCTCGAAGACCGCGGTGGAGGCTACCGAGGGTGGCGACGCGGTGAAGAACACTGTCGATGCGATGAAGAAAATCGCCCAGAAGATCGGCATCATCGACGACATCGCCTACCAGACCAACCTGCTGGCCCTCAACGCGGCCATCGAGGCGGCCCGCGCCGGCGAGCACGGCAAGGGCTTCGCGGTGGTTGCGGCCGAGGTGCGCAAGCTGGCCGAGCGTTCCCAGGTCGCAGCGCAGGAGATCGGCGGCCTGGCCGGCGACTCCGTGGGGCTGGCCGAGCGTGCCGGGCAACTGCTCGACGAGATCGTGCCGTCGATCCGCAAGACTTCCGACCTGGTGCAGGAAATCGCGTCGGCGTCTCAGGAGCAGTCGTCCGGTGTCGCGCAGATCAACAATGCGATGAACCAGCTCAACCAGGCCACCCAGCAGAATGCGTCGGCTTCCGAAGAACTGGCTGCCACCGCCGAGGAACTGGGTGGCCAGGCCGAGCAACTGCAGCAACTGATGCAGTTCTTCACCATCGATGAGCGCAACATGGGCCGGATTCTGGCCGCGGCGCCAGCGGCGGCACCGGGCCACGCCCATGCCAGTAAGGCCCGTACGCCGGCCAAGGTGGCGGGTTTCGCGTTCAACGAAGGCGACTTCGAGAAGTTCTGAGCAGCGAAAGGAGCTAGAGCATGAGCACGCTGCCCACAGCGGGGGCGACTGCCGTCGCCGGGACCAAGGCCCCGGCGGTGGTCGAGAGCAGCCCCGCCCAGTACCTCACCTTCCTGCTCGGCGGCGAGATGTTTGCTGTCGGCATCCTCAACATCAAGGAGATCATCGAGTACGGCACGGTCACCGAGATTCCGATGGTGCCGCCCTTCATCCGCGGGGTCATCAACCTGCGCGGTGCGGTGGTGCCGGTGATCGACCTGGCCAGCCGCTTCGGCGGCAAGCGCTCCGAGGTGTCGCGCCGCACCTGCATCGTCATCATCGAATTGACCGAGAACGACGAGCGCCAGGATGTCGGCGTTGTGGTGGATGCGGTGTCCGAAGTGCTGGAGATCCCGGCCTCGGAGATCGAGCCGCCTCCATCCTTCGGGGCCAAGATCCGCGCCGACTTCATCAAGGGAATGGGCAAGGTGAACGGTAAGTTTGTGATCCTCCTCGAAGTGGAGAAGGTTCTCTCCGTCGATGAGATCGCCACGCTGGCCCAGGTCACCTCCGACGGCGGCAGTGCCGACCTGGCGGGCGGGAGCACGCCGTCGGCCTGAACGCAGCGGGGTGAGGACGATGGATTACGCCAGCCTGCCGGCGCGGGAGATCGAACGCCTGTCCCGCAACGTGGCGCCGGGGGCCTGGGCGGTGGAGCGGGAGCGGCCGCTGGCGACCCTGCTTGGCTCCTGCGTGGCGGTCTGCCTGTTCGACCCCCAGGCACGTATCGGTGGCATCAACCACTTCATGCTGCCCAACCTGCAGCGCAGCTCCCACGGCGAGGTCGATGCGCTGCTGGCCGGCGACTACGCGATGGAAGCCCTGCTCAACGCGCTGCTGGCCCAGGGTGCCCGCAAGCCGCGCTTGCAGGCCAAGGCCTTTGGCGGTGGTACCATCATCGAAACCTCCGGGCAGTCCCTCGCCATCGGCCAGCGTAATGCGCATTTTGCCCGTGACTGGCTGAAGCGTGAGGGTATCCCGCTGCTGGCGTCGGACTTTCTCGGCCCCTGGTCGCGCAAGCTGTTGTTCCTGCCCGGCAACGGGGATGCCTGGTGCAAGCGCATCGTCACGTCCCATGCCACTGCCGAGGTGATCGCGCGGGAAGAGCAGGCCTATGCGGCTACGCTGAACAAGCCCGCCGAGCCGGATAACAACGTCGAACTGTTTTGAGGGTCGCCATGGAGCGGGTCCGTCCCCCTGTCGGGAGCCCCATGGGCTCCGCCATCACCAACGAGGAATTTGCGCTGTTCCAGCGGCTGATCTACAAGATCGCCGGCATCAGCCTGTCCGATGCCAAGAAGGTGCTGCTGGTCGGCCGTCTGTCCAAGCGCCTGAAACATTACAACTTCGACACTTTTTCCCAGTACTACCGCTTGTTGAGTTCCGGCCAGCATGCAGAGGAACTGCAGGTCATGGTGGATCTGCTCACCACCAACGAGACCTATTTCTTCCGCGAGCCAGGCCACTTCACCTTCCTGAAGAACGAGGTGATCCGGGCCCGCCGGCCCGCCGGGGCGTTCCGTGTGTGGAGTGCGGCCTGCTCCACCGGCGAAGAGGTGTATACCCTGGCGATGCTGCTGGCCGATTCGCTGCCGCAAACCCCGTGGGAGGTGGTGGGCTCGGACATCAGCACCCAGGTGCTGGCCAAGGCCGCTGCCGGCCACTATCCGCTCGAGCGGAACGAGGGCATCCCTCCCGAATATCTGGCGAAGTATTGCCTGAAAGGTGTGCGCAGCCAGAGCGGGACCTTCCTGATCGCACCTGAACTGAAGCGCCGGACCCGCTTCCAGCAGGTCAACCTGACCTTGCCGGTACCGGCCGAGGTCGGCGAGTTCGATGTGATCTTCCTGCGTAACGTGATGATTTATTTCGACATGGACACCAAGCGTAAAGTCGTTGCCAACCTGTTGCCGCGCCTCAAGTCGGGGGGCCATCTGTTCATCGGCCATTCCGAGACGCTCAACGGCATCCAGCAGGGGCTGGACCTGGTGCGGGCGACGATCTATCGCAAGCCATGATCGAGTGCGGTGACGATATCCGGGAAGTCTTCCTGCAACCCGGCGGTTTCTTCTTCGGCGGTGGCCGCACGCGCATTTCGACGCTGCTGGGTTCCTGTGTGTCGATCACCCTGTGGCATCCGCTGCGCCTGATCGGTGGCATGTGCCATTACATGCTGCCGAGCCGTGGGCGGGCAGGCGGAAAGGCGCTGGACGGGCGCTACGCGGATGAGGCGCTGGCCCTCTTCGATCGCGAGGTCGCCAAGGCCGGTAGCAAGCCGGCGGATTACCAGGTGAAGGTCTTCGGTGGCGGCAATATGCTGAACCGCGACGCTGCTCGCCCGGCGGTGATGGACATCGCCAGCCGCAACGTGGATGCGGCCGATGCGCTGCTGCTGCGGCATGGCTATCGCCCGAGCGTCACCCATTGCGGGGGGACGGGGCATCGCAAGCTGATCTTCGATCTGTGGACCGGTCACGTCTGGTTGGCCCATCGTCCCATCGGCGAGGTGAATCCATGAGGTCCCGGCCGATTCGCGTGATGATCGTCGATGACTCGGCGATCGTGCGCCAGGTCGCCAGCGAGGCGATCAACGCCCAGCCCGACATGACTGTGATGGCGACGGCTGTCGACCCCCTGTTCGCGATCGACAAGATGCGCAAGGAATGGCCCGACGTGGTGGTCCTCGACATCGAGATGCCGCGGATGGATGGCCTGACCTTCCTGCGCAAGCTGATGGCCGAAAGGCCGACGCCGGTGGTGATCTGCTCGACCCTCGTGGAGGGTGGTGCGAAGGCCAGTTTCGAGGCGCTGTCAGCGGGAGCGGTCGCGCTGGTGACCAAGCCCAAAGTGGGCCTCAAGCAATTCCTGCAGGACGAGAGCGATAGCCTGGTGGCGGCTGTGCGTGCCGCCGCCAGTGCCCGCCTGAAGCCGGGCCATGCCAAGGCGCCGGAGGTGGTGCCGCGTCCGAAGCTGACCCTTGACGATCTGCCGCGTGGGCCGCGTCTGCCTACCTCGAGTGGCGACCGTAAGCGGATCGTTGCGATCGGCACCTCCACCGGTGGCACCTTGGCGCTGGAAGCGGTGTTGACCGCCTTGCCGGAGGACGTGCCGGGGATGGTGGTTGTGCAGCACATGCCGGCCGGCTTCACCGAGATGTTTGCGCGGCGTCTCAACGGTCTGTGCCGCATCCAGGTTCGCGAGGCCCGTCATGGCGACCGGGTCGAGCCCGGCCTGGCCCTGATTGCGCCGGGGGGGCGCCATCTGCAGGTGGCACGGGATGGCAGTGGCTATTTTGTCGGCGTGATGGACGGCCCGCTGATCAACCGCCACAAGCCGTCGGTGGATGTGCTGTTCCGCTCGGTGGCGCGGGTCGCCGGCAGCAATGCGCTGGGTATCATCATGACCGGCATGGGGGACGACGGTGCCCTCGGTCTGAAGGAAATGCGCGATGCCGGTGCGGTGACGATCGCCGAGGCCGAGGAAACCTGTGTCGTCTTCGGCATGCCGAAGGAGGCCATCCTGCGCGGCGCCGTCGGCAGCGTGCTGCCCTTGCATGACATTCCGGGCGGCCTGATGGGCTGGAGCAAAGGGCGGGAGGCTTGACGCGCGGGCGGGCGACCTGCGTGGAAGAGGGCGCGGCCGTTATATAGTGATGCTCCTGTCCTGATTCTTGCGCCCGGAACTGTTCAGCCGTTCATGACGGGGTTCCGGGTATTGCCAACTCGCGACCGCAAAGGGTCCCGTTCCATGTCCTTGCCGCCGGAGACCCCGCGCTCCCAAGCTGCTCCATCCGCTGTCACGCCGGCTTCGGCCGGCGATGGCGCCCGCCCCGCTGCGCTGCTCGAAGCCCTTGTCCGGACCCTTCCCGACCTGGTTTGGTTGAAGGACCCCGACGGGGTCTACCTGGCCTGCAATCCGCGCTTCGAGCTCTTCTTTGGCGCCCGTGAGGCCGAGATCGTAGGACGTACCGACTATGATTTCGTACCGTCGGCGCTGGCCGACACCTTCCGCCGCAATGATCTGGCTGCCATCGCCGCCCGGTCGCCCCATCGCAGCGAAGAGCGCGTCACCTTTGCGTCGGATGGACATCAGGAAATCCTCGAGACGATCAAGACCCCCATGTACGACGCGGACGGGGCCTTGATCGGCGTGCTGGGCGTGGCCCGCGACATCACTGCCGGCAAGCGTATCGAGGCGGGGCTGCGGCGGGCCAATCGCGCCCTGGTGACGGTCAGCGAATGCAATCAGGCCGTCGCCCGTGCGACCGACGAGACGATGCTGCTGCGGGATGTCTGCCGCCTGATGGTGGACTTCGGCGGCTACCGGATGGCCTGGGTCGGCTATCCCGAACATGATGTCCGCCGGCAGGTACGGCCGGTGGCCCAGTTCGGTTTCGTCGACGGTTATCTGGACTCGGTGTTCGTGTCGTGGTGCGACGGTGCGGAGGGTGTCGGCCCCACCGGTACGGCCATTCGTGAAAAACAGCCGCAGGTGTGCCGCGACATCCTGGCCGACACGCGCTTTGCGCGTTGGCGGGAGCCGGCCGTGCGCAACGGCTATGCATCCTCCTGCGCGTTGCCGCTGCTGGATGCGGATGGCCACTGCTTTGGTGCGCTGAGTGTCTACTCGAGTGAGGCAGACGCCTTTGACGATGAGGAGATGCGCCTGCTGTCCGACCTGGGCGGCGACCTGGCCTTCGGCATCCGGGTGCTGCGCGACCGGGCCGCGCGGGAGGAAGCCCAGCGCCGCCAGGTGCAGGCGGAGAGCCGCTTGCGCCACCTGGTCGAGGCGAGCCCGACCATCCTCTATGCGATGCGGCGGGAGGCCGGGCGCTGGGTTCCGGCGATGGTCGGTGACAACATCCAGCGCATCTTCGGGTATGCGCCCGAGGAGGTGTTGCAACCGGGCTGGTGGGCGGCCGGACTCCACCCCGATGACCGCGACACGGCGAAGGCGGCCTGGCGCAGCCTGCAGGCCGGCGGGCAACTGGGCCTCGAGTATCGCTTTGCCCGTCGGGACGGGCGCTATATCTGGGTGCGCGAGGAGTTGCGCATGGCCGGCAACGCGGCCGAGGACGGCGAGGAGATCGTCGGTTCTTGGACCGATGTCACGGCCCGCAAGCGCGGTGAGCTCTACCTGGCGACCCAGCGCCACATCCTTGAAATGGTCGCCTCCGGGGCACCCCTGCACGACACCCTCGCGACCCTGGCGCGCGGTGTCGAGGCGCAGCTGGCCGACGTGAGGGTCTCCATCCTGCTGCTCGATACGGACGGCGTTCATCTCCGGCACGGGGCTGCGCCGAGCCTGCCCGATGGCTACAACCGGACCGTCGACGGGGTGGCGATCGGCGAGGCCGTGGGTTCCTGCGGTACGGCGGCGTGGCGCCGCAGCCCGGTGATCGTCAAGGACATTGCCCATGACCCCTTGTGGCAGAACTACCGGGGGCTGGCCGCCGAGCACGGGCTGGTGGCCTGCTGGTCGACGCCGGTGTTCAGCCGCGAAGGCGTCGTGCTCGGTACGTTCGCCCTTTATCCGGGCTGCGTGTCGGGGCCGACGGAGCTGCACTGGCAGCAGGTTTCGATGGCCACCGACCTGGCGGCCATCGCCATTGCGCGTCACCGGGAAGAGTCCGCCCTGCGGGAAAGCGAGGCGCGCTTCCGCCAGCTGTTCGAGGTGGCGCCGCTGCCGCTGAGCCTTGTCGACCGGGAGGGGCGCATCGTCGATATCAACCGCCGCTTCGTCGAGAGTTTCGGTTACTCCCGCGCGGAGATCCCCGATGCGGATACCTGGTGGCTGCTGGCCTATCCCGATCCGGACTACCGCGCCTGGGCCCGTGGCATCTGGCAGGATGCCATTTGCCAGGCCCGCGCCGCCGGCCGGCCCGTCGAGCCGAGGGAATTCCGCATCACCTGCAAGTCCGGCGAGCAGCGAACCCTGATGGTGGCGGGGTCGGACGTGGGCGACCTGTTCATGGCGACCTTTTTCGACATCACCGAGCGGCGCGAGCTGGACGCCCAGCTGGCCGTTTACCACCACCATCTCGAAGACTTGGTGGCGGAGCGTACGGCACAGCTCGCCGAGGCCCGCCAGCGCGCCGAGGCCGCCAGCCAGGCGAAGAGCGCCTTCCTGGCCAACATGAGCCACGAGATCCGCACGCCGATGAATGCCATCCTCGGACTGGCCCGCCTGCTCGAGCGCAGCTCCCTGGATGCCGCCCAGCGCGACCGCCTGCACAAGATCCGTCATGCTGGGGCGCACCTGCTGTCGATCATCAACGACATCCTCGACATCTCGAAGATCGAAGCCGGCAAGCTGCTGCTGGAATCCATCGATTTTTCCCCGGAAGCCCTCTTCAACCAGGCCCATTCCCTCATCCACGAGCGCCTGGCGGCCAAGCACCTGAGCTTTCACTCCGATACGAACGGCCTGCCGCCCGTGCTGCGCGGCGATGTGACCCGCCTGCGCCAGGCCCTGCTCAACTATCTCGGCAACGCGGTGAAATTCACCGAGCGGGGAGGCGTGAGCCTCACTGCCCGTGTCCTGGATGAGCGGGAGCAGGACATGCTGGTCCGCTTCGAGGTCACTGACAGTGGAATCGGTATTGCGGCGGATCAGCTGTCGCGCCTGTTCCAGTCCTTCGAGCAAGCGGATGCCTCAACGACCCGCAAGTACGGTGGAACGGGCCTTGGCCTGGCGCTGACCCGCCATCTGGCGGCCTTGATGGGTGGCGAAGCCGGGGTGGAGAGTCGCCTCGGACAGGGCAGCACCTTCTGGTTCACGGCGCGTCTGCAGACCCGCCCGGGCGTGACCCTGCCGGTGGCAGGGAGCGAAGCACGTACTGGCGCGCCCCTCGAGCACGTGCCGGCCTTGCAAGGGCGACGGGTATTGCTGGTCGAGGACAACCTGCTCAACCAGGAAGTGGCGATGGACATGCTCGCGGATCTGGGGGTGGTCGTGGACTGCGCCGAGAACGGCCAGGAGGCGGTGGACTGGGTGCAGAACGGGGCTTTCGACCTCGTCCTGATGGACATGCAGATGCCGGTGATGGATGGCCTCGAGGCCACCCGGAGCATCCGTGGGCTGGCTGGGCAGGGCGCGTTGCCGATCGTCGCGATGACCGCCAACGCCTTCGATGAGGACCAGGATGCGTGCCGTGCTGCAGGCATGAACGATTTTCTCGCCAAGCCGGTGGAGCCCGAGGACCTGCGCCGCGTCCTGCTCAAGTGGCTGCAGCCGGGCGCAGCACTGCCGCCGCCGGCAGTCGTCGCCATTGCCGCGGGCGATGCAGGGTCCGATGCGTGGATCGTCCGCCTGCGGAGCATCGCCGGGCTGGATACGGAGAAGGGGGTGCGTCTGGTACGCGGCAAGTGGACCACCTATGGCCGGCTGCTCGGCCTTTTCGTCAGCAACCAGGGCGACGTGGCGGAGCGCCTCAAGGCCTGCCTGGCGGCCGGCGATCTGGCCGGTATCGAACGTCTGTCCCATACGCTGAAGGGGGCGGCCGGCAACGTGGGGGCGGCCGATGTCTTCGCGCTGGCCGACGGGATCTGCCGGGTCGTGCGCAGCGGCAATGTGGAGGCCCTGGCAGACCAGGTGGTGACGCTGGGGCAGGTCTTGCCGGCGTTGGTGGATGGGATCCGGGCTGCACTGGATGGGCGTGCCGGGGGCCCGCCATGAGCGGCGCACCGAAGATCACGCCCTTCCGCTGGGCGGAATATTTCGAGACCGGCTTTGCCGAGGTGGATGGGCAGCACCACAAGCTGGTGGACCTGATCAACATGCTGGTCCAGCGGGCGGCCAATGGCGCAATCATCCAGCCGGCGGAGCTGAGCCATGTGCTGGATGGCCTGGCGCGCTACGCCATTCATCACTTCGCGACGGAGGAGGCACTGATGGAGCAGGCGGGCATCGACCCGCGTCATCTGCGCAGCCATCGCCAGATCCACGCCGACTTCGTCGCCAGGGTCGAGGAGATGCGCCAGTCTGACGATACCGAGCGGGTCGTTTCGCTGCTTTACCGTTTCGTGACCAGCTGGCTGACCTTTCACATCCTCGATACCGATCAGAGCATGGCCCGCCAGCTGCGCGCCCTGGCCGCCGGGGCATCGGCCGCAGAGGCCTACACCGGGGAGGCGGCACATCACGGGGATCCGGCCAATACCGCGCTGATCGGTGCCGTGCGCAATCTGCTGGGGCTGGTGGCGGAGCGCAACGAAGCGCTGGCCCGCAGCAATGCCGGCCTGGAAGAACGGGTCGCCGAACGCACGGAGGAACTGCAGCGGGCCAACCAGGCCCTGCGCCATACCCTCGACACCCTGCAGGCCACCCGCAGCCAGCTGCAGGAGGCCGACAAGCTGGCGGCGGTCGGCCAGCTGGCTGCCGGCGTCGCCCACGAGATCAACAACCCGCTCGGCTTCGTCGCCTCCAACCTCGGCACCCTGCGGGAGTACGCCGAGCGCCTGCTGGCGCTGGTGGATACCGCAGACCGCCTGTGTGAAGGCGATGGCGTCGCGGACGCCTGGCAGGCCGCCCGGGCCGGCGCCGACCTCGACTTCATCCGTGAGGATTTGCCGGGGCTGGTGTCAGAGTCGATGCGTGGCCTCGGGCGGGTCAGCGACATCGTTCATTCCCTGCAGGAGTTCGCCAGCCAGGGGCAGGAGCCGGTCGAGTGCTCTGAGGTGCGTCTCGACGTGCTGCTTGACGAGGTGATCCGCGGGCTAGCCAGCAAGCGCAGGGCAGGGCAGCAACTGGTACGGGCCTACGCCGGGCTGCCGGTGCTGGCGGTGAATCCGACGCTGCTCGGCGAAGCCTTCAAGGCCATCGTCGACAATGGACTGCGTGCCCTCGGCGGTGCGCCGGGTACGGTGGCGCTCGGTGCCCGCGAGGTGGCCGGCGAGCTGTGGGTGGAGATCGAGGATAGTGGTTGCGGTATGGACGAGGCTATCCGTGCGCGCATCTTCGAGCCCTTCTTTACCACCCGCGCGGTGGGAGACGGGCGCGGTCTTGGCCTCTCGTCGGCCTACCGCATCGTCCGCCAGCATGGCGGGCGGATCGAGGTGGACAGCCAGCCGGGCCACGGCAGCCGCTTCCGCGTCGTGCTGCCACTGCCTTCCCGCGAAGCTGCCCTGCAATGAATGAACCCGGCCGAGGCCGGGTTCCGGTGGTGCTGTCGAGTCGGGTCGTTTCAGCGGCGGCCGGCCATTGCGCGCAGGCGGGCGACCCGTTCCTCGGTGGCCGGGTGGGTGCTGAACAGCCCCGCCAGGCCGCGGCCCGACAGGGGGTTCATGATCATCATCTGGCCGGTTTCCGGGTGGGCCTCGGCGGTCGGCATCGGGATGCCGCGAGCGTAGGCGTCGATCTTCATCAGCGCGTCGGCCAGCGCGTGCGGGTCGCTGGCGATTTCCGCACCGCCGCGGTCGGCCTCGAACTCGCGGGCGCGGGAGATCGCCATCTGGATCACGCTGGCCGCCAGCGGGGCGAGCAGGGCCACCGCGATGGAGGCGATCGGGTTGGCCGGGCGGCCTTCCGAGTCGCGGCCGCTGAAGAACATCGCAAAGTTGGCCAGCGCCGAGATCGCCCCGGCCATCGTCGCCGAGATCGTCGAGATCAGGATGTCCCGGTGCTTCACATGGGCCAGCTCGTGGGCCATCACGCCGCGCAGCTCGCGCTGGCTGAGCATCTGCAGGATGCCGGTGGTGGCCGCCACGGCGGCGTTCTCGGGGTTGCGGCCGGTGGCGAAGGCGTTCGGCTGATCCTCGTGGATGATATACACGCGCGGCATCGGCAGCTGGGCGCGACCGGCCAGTTCGCGGACCATGTTGTAGAGGTAAGGGGAGCTGGTTTCATCCACTTCCTGCGCGTTGTACATGCGGAGGACCATCTTGTCGGAGAACCAGTAGGAGAACAGGTTCATCGCGCCGCCGAAGACCAGCGCGAGCACCATCCCCGACTTGCCGCCGATGAGGCCGCCGATCACGCCGAACAGCGCGATGATCGCCGCCATCAGGATGGATGTCTTGAGCCAGTTGCCGAGCATTGGGTGTAACCGTCCTTTCGGGATTGAGTGGGAAACGCTGGTTAGATGGGGCAGGGCACCAAAAATTCAAGAATTTTTAAGTGCTTGCGTAAAAACCTGTAAGCGGGAACTGCATGCCGCATGAAAAAGGCCCGCGTTGGACGCGGGCCTTGCGGACGGCTGCGGAGGCGCTGGCTAGTCGAAGCGGCTGCCCACTGCGACGGCCGTGCCGCGCACGAAGTCAGCCGCTGCCAGGCGCTTGCCGCCGGGCTTCTGCAGCTCGGTGATGCACAGTGCCCCCTCGCCGCAGGCGACGATCACGCCGGCCCCTTCGGCCATCAGCACTTCGCCGGGGGCGCCGCTGGCGTCGATGGGGCGGGCGCGCCACAGTTTGATCGGCGTGCCCTGGTAGGTGCCCAGCGCGCCGGGGAAGGGGTTGAAGGCGCGGATCGCCCGTTCGATCTCGGTGGCCGGGCGGGTCCAGTCCACGGTGGCCTCGGCCTTGCCGATCTTGGCCGCGTAGGTGACGCCGTCGGCGGGCTGCGGGGTGGCCGTCAGACCATCGGGCAAGGCCCGCAGGGCATCGACGATCAGGTCGGCGCCGAGGCCAGCCAGGCGGTCGTGCAGGCTGCTGGTGGTGTCGTCGGACTCGATGGCCGTGCTGCGTTTCAGCAGCATCGGGCCGGTGTCGAGGCCGGCGTCCATCTGCATGATGGTGATGCCGGTTTCCGCATCACCGGCTTCGATGGCCCGGTGGATCGGCGCGGCGCCGCGCCAGCGTGGCAGCAGCGAGGCATGGATGTTGAGGCAGCCGTAGCGCGGCAGGTCGAGCACCGCCTGGGGCAGGATGATGCCGTAGGCGGCCACCACCAGCACGTCCACGCCGGCCTCGGCCAGCGGCGCCTGCTGTTCCGGCGTGCGCAGCTTTTCCGGCTGATGCACCGGGATGCCGGCGGCGACGGCGACCTGCTTGACCGGGCTGGGCTGCAGTTGCATGCCGCGTCCGGCGGGGCGGTCCGGCTGGGTCAGGACCAGCGGCACTTCGAAGCCGGCAGCAAGGATGGCCTGCAGCGCGGCGGCGGCGAATTCGGGGGTTCCGGCGAAGGCGACTTTCATCAGGCGGTGATCCGGGCTTTCTTGGCCAGCTTGCCCTTGATGCGGGTCTGCTTGAGCTGGGACAGGTATTCGACGAAGACCTTGCCTTCCAGGTGGTCCAGCTCGTGCTGGATGCACACCGCGAGCAGGCCTTCGGCTTCCATCTCGAAGCGCTCGCCCTTCTGGTTGAGGGCGCGCACCTTGACCCGCTCGGCACGGACGACCTTGTCGTAGATGCCGGGCACGGACAGGCAGCCTTCCTCGCCCAGATGCTCGCCGGAGCGTTCGAGGATTTCCGGGTTGATCAGCGCCAGCAGCCCGGACTTGTCCTCCGAGACGTCGATGACGACGACCCGCTTGTGGACGTCCACCTGCGTGGCGGCCAGGCCGATGCCGGGGGCTTCGTACATGGTTTCCGCCATGTCGGCGATCAGCCGGCGGATTTCGTCGTTTACTTCGCGTACCGGCGTGGCACGGGTGTGCAGACGAGGGTCGGGATAACGGAGAATGGGTAAGAGGGCCATAAATATTGCCGGATGAAGACTTTACGTGCAGAATTTTGAGCAAAATCTACGATGCTCGCATCTTGCAAGGCGGGTATCGGCTCCGCAACACAGGCAGCCCTTTGAAGGGGGCGGTCTGTTCGCCGAAAGCGAGTGCTCTTCCGATGATTCGCATTATATCCGCCCTCCTGATCGGCGTCGCCGCCCTGCTACCGGCCACCGCCGGCGCCACCAGCCCCATCCGCCTGGCCGACGATGCGCCGGACAGTCACATGGTGGTCCCCGGTGACACCCTGTGGGGCATCTCCGGCAAGTTCCTCAAGGAGCCCTGGCGCTGGCCCGAAGTGTGGCGTCTGAACCGCGAGCAGATCCGCAACCCGCACCTGATCTATCCGGGGCAGGTCATCGTGCTCGACCGCAGCGGTCCGACCCTCAAGCTGGGCAAGCGCGTCGGTGGCCTCCCTGACCGTCCGCTTTACGAGAAGCGTTTCCCGCAGGTCTACTCCGAGCCGGACAAGGCGGCGATCCAGAGCATTCCGTTGCGGGTGATCGCGCCCTTCCTGTCCGAGCCGCTGGTGGTCACCGACAAGGACGACAGCTCCGCCGGAATCCTGGTGGCGACCCAGGAGGGGCGCGTGTTCACCAGCGCCGGCGATACCATCTTCGCGACCCGCGTCACGCCGGAGACCCGGACCTGGAACCTGTATCGCAAGGCCCGGCCGCTGAAGGAGCCGGTCACCGGCGAGATCCTCGGCTACGAAGCGGTGCATCTCGGTGTGGCCGAAGTGAATGCCGACCCCGAAGCCGACAAGTTGGCCGCCGCCGAAAGCAAGCCGGGCACCGTGGTGCCCACCAGCCTGATGGTGCTGAGCGCCAAGCAGGAAATCGGCAAGGGCGACCGGCTGCTGCCGGCAGGGCGCCCCGAACTGCCCAGCTACGTGCCCCACGCGCCGGAGAAGGACCTCAGCGGGCGCGTCGTGTCCATCTACAACGGGGTGTCCGAGACCGGGCGCTACCACGTGGTGTCGATCAGCCTCGGCAAGCAGGACGGCATGGAGGTCGGGCATGTGCTGGCGTTGCACCGGAACCGCGGCGAGGCCGTCTATCGTGAGGACAACGTCGGAACCCCGCAGCGCTTCCGTCTGCCGGAGCAGCGTTACGGACTGGTTTTCGTGTTCCGGGTCTTCGATCGCCTCTCCTACGCGCTGGTGATGGACAATCTCGGCGCAGTGGCGGTGGCCGACAGCGTCCGGAAACCCTGAGCGCCGCAGTATCTTGTCAGGCGTGCATCCCCTTTCCGGCTGGCTGCGCCTGACCCTCACCCCGGGCCTGGGGCCGGCCAGCCAGCGCCAGCTGCTGGCCGCCTTCGGGCCACCCGAGCGGATTTATGCGGCGCCCCCCGCAGCCCTGGCGGCGGTGGTTGGCGGACCTGCCGCCCGCCTGCTCCTCGAACATGACGCCGGTGCCGCGGTGAGCACGGCCCTGGAGTGGCTGACGGAATCCGGCAACGCGCTCCTGACGCTCGGCGATGAAAGCTATCCGGCGGCGCTGCTGGAAATCCCCGATCCGCCCGTGCTGCTCTATGTGAAGGGTGACGCGAGCCTGCTGAGCCGCCCGTCCATGGCCGTGGTTGGTGCCCGCAATGCCACGCCGCAGGGCGAGGCCAACGCGGAGGCTTTTTCGGCAGCCCTGTCGTCTGCCGGCCTGACCATCGTCAGCGGTCTGGCCTTGGGCATCGACGCGGCGGCCCACCGGGGCGGCCTTGCCGGGGCCGGCCGCACGGTGGCGGTGATCGGCACCGGAGCCGACCGCATCTACCCGGCCCGCAACGCGGCGCTGGCCCGGCGCATCGCCGAAGCTGGCGCGATCGTCAGCGAATTCCCCCTCGGCAGTGGCCCGCTCGCCCACCATTTTCCGCGCCG
Organism: Pseudomonadota bacterium; assembly: GCA_018241665.1. Classification (GTDB taxonomy): domain Bacteria; phylum Pseudomonadota; class Gammaproteobacteria; order Burkholderiales; family Rhodocyclaceae; genus Zoogloea. Next base: position 269,811 of record JAFEDK010000019.1, on the reverse strand, counting down.
CAACAGGCTGATCGCCGGTCTGTCCAGCGGCGTGCTGGTGGTCGAGGCGGCGGTAAAGAGTGGGTCGTTGATCACTGCGCGGCTGGCCGGCGATTGTGGGCGGGAGGTCTTCGCGATTCCCGGGTCCATCCATTCGCCCCTGTCGCGCGGTTGCCACCGCCTGATCCGCGAGGGCGCGAAACTCGTCGAATCTGCCAATGACATACTCGAGGAGCTGCGCCTGCCCGCGCCGGAAGTGGCGCCGCAGCACGCCCCCGGCCCGGCGGAGGGGGGCGCTGACGAAGGCGGCGTGCTCGCCGCACTGGGCCACGACCCGGTGGATATGGAGACTCTTGTGCACCGCACCAGCTTGACGCCGGAAGCGCTCTACGCCATTCTGCTTACGCTGGAACTCGACGGACGGGTCTCCCGCCTGCCCGGAGGGCGCCTCCAGCGCCTTTGAAAAACCACCGGCCTCAGGCCCTACGCGCCATGTTCGATATCCTCGTGTACCTCTTCGAGAACTACGTCCACGCCGACGCATGCCCCGAACCCGCGCAGCTGGCCCGCAAGCTCACGGCCGCCGGTTTCGAGGAAGAAGAAATCACTGACGCTCTGGAATGGCTGTCGGGACTGCGCCAGTTGTCCGACGGCGAGCGTCCGGCCCAGTGCGCCCGCGCCGGCTCCCTGCGCATCTACGCCGACGACGAACTGTCCCGCCTGGGTGTGGAGTGCCGTGGTTTCCTGCTGTTCCTCGAGAACGCGGGCATCCTCGATTCCGAGTGCCGGGAAATGATCGTCGAGCGGGCCTTGGCCCTCGACGACCCGGAGATCGAACTGGAAAATCTCAAGGTTATCGTGCTGATGGTGCTGTGGCAGCAGGATCGCCCGATCAACGGCCTGATCCTCGACGAACTTCTCAACGAAGGGCTCGAGGACGAAGACGAGCCGGCTGCATACCCGGTGCATTGATCGGCCGGCGGCTTGCACGGCCGGTGCAGGCTTCCGTATGATGCGCCGCTCCCCCCCAACAACCTGAATCAGGCGCCATGTTGCGCGCTACAGGCATGAGCCGGCCGGTTGCCCATCGGGCATAGACCGGAGTGCGCAGCACGAAGGTACTCCAATGAGCAAGCAGCTGATCATCGCGGAAAAGCCCTCGGTCGCGGCAGACATCGCCCGCTCCCTGGGTGGTTTCACCAAGGAAAAAGACTATTTCGAGTCGGAGCACTATGTGCTCTCCTCGGCGGTCGGCCATCTGCTGGAGCTCACCGTTCCCGCCGAATTCGAAGTCAAGCGCGGCAAGTGGTCTTTCGCGCACCTGCCGGTGATCCCGCCGCATTTCGCCCTCAACCCGATCGAGAAGACCGAGGACCGGCTCAAGCTGCTGACCCGCCTGATCAAGCGCAAGGACGTTACCGGCCTGATCAACGCCTGTGACGCGGGACGCGAGGGGGAGCTGATCTTCAGCTTCATCGTGCAGCATTCCGGCAGCGCCAAGCCGGTGCAGCGCCTGTGGCTGCAGTCGATGACCGCCGGCGCGATCCGCGACGGTTTCGCCCAGCTCCGCGCCGCCGCCGATGTTGAAGGCCTGCGTGAGGCCGCCGTGTGTCGTGCCGAGAGCGACTGGCTGATCGGCATCAACGGCACCCGCGCGATGACCGCCTTCAACTCCAAGACCGGCGGCTTCCACCTGACCACCGTCGGGCGCGTGCAGACCCCGACGCTGGCCATCGTCGTCGAGCGCGAAGAAAAGATCCGCGCCTTCAAGCCCACCGATTACTGGGAACTGGAGGCCAGCTTCGGCTGCAAGGCCGGTGCCTACGCCGGCCGCTGGTTCGACGAAGCTTTCAAGAAGCCCGAGGAAGGTGCGCCGCTCGCCGAGCACGCGACGGCTTTCCGTCTGTGGGACAAGGCGAAGGCCGCAGCCATCAAGGCCAAGTGCGAGGGCAAGACCGGAAGCGTCGAGGAAGAGTCCAAGCCTTCCACCCAGCTGTCGCCGCTGCTGTTCGACCTGACCTCCCTGCAGCGTGAAGCCAACGGCCGTTTCGGTTTCTCGGCGCGAACCACGCTGCAACTGGCCCAGGCCCTCTACGAAAAGCACAAGGTCCTGACCTATCCGCGTACCGACGCCCGCGCGCTGCCGGAAGACTACGTTGGCCAGGTCCAGGGCATCCTCGGCGGCCTGCCGGACGCCTACGCGCCGTTTGCCAACGAGATCGTCAAGCACGGCTGGGCCAAGCCCAACAAGCGCATCTTCAACAACGCCAAGATCTCCGACCACTTCGCGATCATCCCCACCGGTACGGCGCCCAAGAGCCTGTCCGAGGCCGAGGCGAAGATCTACGACCTGGTGACCCGGCGCTTCCTGTCGGTGTTCTACCCGGCCGCCGAGTACCGCGTGACCACCCGTATCACCCGCGTCGAGGGCGAGGCCTTCAAGACCGAGGGCAAGATCCTCGTCAATCCGGGCTGGCTGGCCATCTACGGCAAGGCCGCGGCGGTGGCGAGTGACGAAGAGGGCGGCACGCCGCAGCTGGTGGCGGTCGAGCCGGGCGAGAAGGTCAGCACCGACGAGATCCTGCTCAAGGCCCTGGTCACCAAGCCGCCCGCACGCTTCAACGAAGCCACGCTGCTGTCCGCGATGGAAGGCGCCGGCAAGATGGTGGACGACGAGGAATTGCGCGCCGCGATGGCTGGCCGCGGCCTCGGCACCCCGGCGACCCGCGCGCAGATCATCGAAAACCTGATCGGCGAAACCTACATGCTGCGGGATGGGAAGGAGCTGATCCCGACTGCCAAGGCATTCTCGCTGATCACCTTGCTGCGCGGCCTGGGCACCAACGAGCTGACCTCGCCGGAACTCACTGGCGAATGGGAACACAAGCTGGCCCAGATGGAACGCGGCGCGCTGTCACGGGCCGAGTTCATGGAACACATCCAGTCCATGACCCGCGACATCGTCGAGCGCGCCAAGCGCTACGAGTCCGACACCGTGCCGGGCGACTTTGCCACGCTGCAGACCCCGTGCCCCAAGTGTGGCGGCCAGGTGAAGGAGAACTACAAGAAGTTCTCCTGCCAGAGTTGCGACTGGAGTGCCTGGAAGATCGTCGCCGGCCGCCAGTTCGAGATCCCGGAGATCGAGGCCCTGCTGGCCACCGGCCGGGTTGGCCCGCTGCTGGGTTTCCGCAACAAGATGGGGCGCTTGTTCAACGCCGAGATCCGCCTCAACGACGACAAGCAGCCGGAGTTCGATTTCGGTCAGCCGAAAGAAGACGAGGCTGCCGAGGCGGTGGACTTCTCCGGTCAGGACTCCCTGGGCCAGTGCCCGAAATGCAGTGCCCAGGTGTATGAGCACGGCCTGTCCTACGTCTGCAGCAAGTCGGTGGGGCCGGAGAAATCCTGCGATTTCCGCTCCGGCAAGATCATCCTGCAGCAGCCGATCGAACGCGACCAGATGCAGAAGCTGCTTGATACCGGGCGGACCGAACTGCTCCGCGGCTTCGTGTCGAGCCGCACGAAGCGCAAGTTCTCGGCCTTCCTGGTGCGTGGGGACGATGGCAAGGTCGGCTTCGAGTTCGAGAAGAAGGAACCCAAGGCGGCCGCTGCCAAGAAACCGGCCAGCCGCAAGAAGGCCGAGGCCGAGTAAGGTCTGGACAATCCCAGAAAAAAGCCCGCCGTGATGGCGGGCTTTTTTCTGGGAGGCGGCCTCTGTTGTCGAGGGGGAGTCCCGTGGGGGCGAATTCATTCGCCCGCTGCCTGCGAGCCTGGTTCCCGGCCCCGAGTCGGCGGGAGAATGAGTTCGCCGTTACAGCCCCACATCGCGTGGCGTCAGGCCAGCGCGGCGGCGACGAGTTCGCGGAATTCGTCCAGGTCGTGGTCGGTCGTGCCGAGGAAGCTGCGGGCGTCCTCGAAGGCGCGCTGGCTCACCTCCAGCGCGGCGCCGCCGAGTTCGGCGATGATGTATTCGGCGAGCTGGGTGACGGCGATCAGCGCCAGCGCGTTCGATGGCAGTTCCTCCTCGGGGAGGATGTAGCGTTCGGGGTTGTGGTGATGCTGGATCGCCGCCGCGATCTTGGCCGGCAGCCCCCAGTTGCGCGCCAGCAGCCAGCCGACCACCGCGTGGTCGCTGTGGAACTGCGCGCGCTCGAGCCCCACCAGATGATCGCCGTGTTCGCCGGCGCTGCTGTAGAGCGCCGCGTAGCTCGAGAAGTGCTGCATCAGTACCGGCACGGCAGCGTTCTGGAACAGCCCGTAGGTATAGGCGTCTTCCGGGGGAATGCCCACGTGCTTGCGGGCCAGCAGGCCGGCGCACAGGGCGCGGGATGCCGCCATGTCCCAGAAGTGCTCCAGGAAGTCGGCCGGCAGGCCGTCGACGGAGCTGCGCAGCGCTGCAGCGACTATGATGTTCAGTACGTTACTGGTGCCAAGGCGGCTGATCGCCTGTTGCACGCTCTTCACCGGAGCGGCGGAGCCGAACATCGGCGAGTTGGCGAGCTTGACGGCCATTGCCGACATGCCCACGTCGGATGAAATGATGCGGGCCAGAACCTTGAAGTTCGGTTCGTCCTTGCGGGCTTCGTGCAGGACCTCGGTGACCATTGCCGGGCAGGCTGGGATACGGATGGAGGCAAGGTCGGTTGCGAGTTGCTGGGGGTTGGAGGGCTTGGGCTTGGTGGCGCTGGTCATGATTCCGTACTGATGCTAATTCGGTCTGATGAATTTGTCGGAAAAATCAATTTTTTTATTTTAAGGCGAAGAGGGCGACAAGCAATTGCTGCTTTGCCGCATTCGTGACTATTGCACACCCACCAAGTGGCCGACCGCAAGCGGAGCAGGAAAAATGGCACGAGCATCCCCCTGGATGACCGGACTGGCGAGCGCGGCGCTGCTGGTGTCCCAAGCACATCTGGCGCTCATCGTGGGGGTGCGCCGTCCCAACATCATCTGCCTGCAACTCAGCTTCAGCGCCGAGCGTTACTGGGGGATTCTCAATGCGTGGGGCGCTGACGGACTTCGGGCGTACCGGGAACATTTCGCCGCAGATGCGCTCCACCTATGCGTCTACGCGTTGTTCGGCTATGTCGTCGCGACCCGCGGCGGGCTCTTTCCGGAAAGTGCCGGGCGAGCGGCCGGCAGGCTGGCTGCGCTGTTGCCGCTGGCGGCGTTGTTCGACGTTGCGGAGAACCTGCTGCAACTGCGCTTGCTGGCTGGCCCCTTCGGGGCGCCGAGCGTGCTCATTCCCGTGTCGGCCTCGTGTTCGCTGCTGAAATGGGGGCTCGTCACCTTCTTCGCGCTGTGGGTGGGAGGGCGGCTGCTCGGTAAATGCGGCTCGGCAGGACGTGCTGCACACTGAAGGTTTCGGCGTTTTTACCGATAAAGCCGGCTGCGGCTAAGATTGGTCCGCCTAACAAAATATAACGAACCCGATCGCTATGGCGCTTCCTACCCTCACCGACGACCAGCCCGCCACCGTGGCCGCCCAGTTGCTGGCCGACAGCCGCGCGCGCTTCCTGGAGACGCTGCGGCGGGCGGCGGGCGAGGTCATTCGTCACGCGGGCTGGCTGGACGAACTGGCCAATGCTGCCGGCGAATGCTTCGACGAGCTGTCGGGCACCAAGGAGCGACCGGGCTTCGAGCAGATACACGGGCTGACGGCATCCCATATCAGCCTGGTCCACGATGACGACATGGATTACTCGGTCGAGCTGATGAATCTCGACCAGCGCCTGCGCGACGTCTGCGAGCGCGAACTGGCGTCCCTGCACCTGCGCATGCGCATGCTGATGGCCGGTACCGATGCCGTGCTGCAGAAGGAGTCCCCGGTCGGCACCGAGAGCGTGTGCCGGGCGCTGCGGGCGCTGAAGGAGGCCGAGCGGCTCAGCGCCCAGGAGGCGATGGTGCTGCTCAAGCGCCTGGAAGAGCCGCTGCAGCGTCATCTGTGCGTGTTCTACCGGGAGCTGGAGCATCACCTGGCGGATGCCGGCGTCGATTCCCGCTACCGGGTCGCCACGCCGTCCCGTTCGTCCCTGGTGCCGGGCAGTGAACGTACCGCTACGGCGGAGGCGTCGCGCAGTCTGCAGATGAATCCCGTGGATGCGCTGCGTCTGTCCGTGCTGGCCCGGCGGGAGACGATGCCCGGTACCACCCATCTCGATCCGACCCTGGCAGCAGCCCTGCTCGAGCGCGTCGAGGCCTGGCTCGGCGAGCGCCAGCACTACGGCGGCGGGGTGCCCCAGTCCCTGGGCACGAGTGAACTCGGTGGCCTGCTGGCGCCGGCCAGCGCGGCGGCTGTCGCCGTCGTGGAAACCGTCTTTGCCTACCTGGCGGCGGCGCCCTTCCTGCCGGCGACGATCCGCATGGTGCTGGCCGGACTGCGGGTGCCAATGCTCCGGCTGGCCCTGCGCAGCGACACCCTGCTGGCCGAGGAGCGCCACCCGGCACTGCGCCTGGTGGATCTGATCGCCAATGTCGGCCGTACCCTGCCGCCGGATTGTCCGCCCGAGTTGCCGGTGTGCCGGGGGCTGCTGCTCGTCGTGCGTCCGCTGCTGCGGCTGACCCGTTTCGAGGACCGGGATTTCCAGGTCGCGCTGACGGGGGCGGAAGCCTTGTTGCGCTCCCGCCAGAAAGGGGCGCTGGCCCGCGTCGAGGCCTTCAAGGACGAGGCCGAGCGGCTGGAGCGGCGCGAGGTGGCGCTGCACCAGGCCAGCCGGGCGATCTACCTGTTGATCGGGCACCACTCCGATCCCGTGGCGCGGGAGTTCATCGAGGGGTATTGGGTCCACGTGCTGGCCAAGGCGGCTTACCGCTACGGTACCGGCAGCCCGCAATGGACATCCCGGGTCCAGACGGCCCACCGCCTGCTGGTCAGCGCGATGCCGGAGCCCGACGAGGTGGCCCGCCAGCATCTGATGGCCCAGCTGCCGGCGCTGATGCGTTCGCTGGAGGAGGGGCTGGCGTGGATCGGCCTGTCGCCGGAGCACATCCGGGAGGGGCTGGCGCCGTGCCTGGAATTGCATGCCGCGCTGATCGCCGGCCGGCCGGGGCCCGAGCCCCGTTTCCGTCGGCCGTCGGTGCCGGTCCTCGGCACGGTCGGCGAGCGCCTGGATTTCCGGGTGCTGCGCCATAAACAGTACTTCGCTGGCGAGCTGTCGTTGCCTTCCGAGTGGGCGGAACTGGAAGTGGGGGATAGCGTCGCCGTCGGCCTGCCGGACGGCAGCGTGATGCGTGGCTTCGTCGGGCTGATCGGCCCGGCCCGCCAGCTGATCCTGATCGTCGACGGGGACGGTGGCGAAGTGCTCGCAGTGACGGCCCGCGCGCTGGCCCAGCAGACCGCCTCGCCGCAGACCCAGCTGTTCCGCGACAGCTCCATCGTCGACGAGGCGGCCACCGACCGCTTGATCAATCCCTGATCCCGTCGCGCCGGTCGGGCAGCGGGAACCCGCTGCGCTGCGGGAGGTCTGCCAACAGGCCCTACAATAGGCACTGCCTGCCTCTTCTCCGACCCCGCTGCCCATGTGTTCCGATCCCGCCTGCCCGGCCGACCACGGCCCTGCTGACGCCGACGCCATCCGTATCCGCGGCGCCCGCCAGAACAACCTGAAGAACCTGTCCCTCGACATCCCCCACCACGAGCTGGTGGTGGTCACCGGGGTGTCCGGTTCCGGCAAGAGTTCGCTGGTCTTCGACACCCTCTACGCCGAAGGCCAGCGCCGCTACGTGGAGACCTTCTCCCCGTACGCGCGCCAGTTCCTCGACCGCATGGACAAGCCGCAGGTGGATCGCATCGAAGGCGTGCCGCCGGCCATCGCCATCGACCAGACCAACCCGGTGCGCACCTCCCGCTCGACGGTTGGCACGATGACCGAGCTGGCCGACCACTTCAAGCTGCTCTACGCCCGCGCCGCCAAGCTGCACTGCCGCTGCTGCGGCAAGCCGGTGAGCCGCGACACGCCGGCGTCGATCTTCGCCGACCTGGCGGCCCGCGCCGCGGCGGCCGGCGATCCGCGCCTGGTGGTGAGCTTCCCGGTCAGCGTGCCGACCAGCTTCAGCGACGAGGAGATCGCCGGCCTTCTCGCCCAGCAGGGCTACACCCGCATCCATGCCCGCAACGGCGAGCAGCTGGATGTGGTGCAGGACCGCTTCCGCCTCGGCAGCGCCGAGCACGCCCGCGTGATGGAGGCGCTGGAGATCGGCCTGCGCGCCGGCCACGGCCGCCTCAGCGTGCATGCGCTGGGCGACGACGGCGAGACGCGCTGGAAATTCAGCTCGGGCCTGCACTGCGCCGACTGCGACATCGCCTATTCCGACCCGACGCCGAGCCTGTTCTCCTTCAACTCGCCGATCGGCGCCTGCGACACCTGCCGCGGCTTCGGGCGGGTCATCGGCGTCGATTTCGCGCTGGTCGTCCCGGACGAATCGAAGACCCTCGCCGAAGGCGCGGTGAAGCCCTGGCAGAGCCCCAGCTTCAAGGAATGCCAGGGCGACCTGGCCAAGATGGCCAAGAAGTACGGCGTGCCGATGGACGTGCCGGTGCGCGATCTGTCGCCGGAACACCGCCACTGGCTGCTCGAAGGCGACGACAAGTGGAAGAGCTGGGATTCGTCCTGGCCGCGCCTGTGGTACGGGGTGCGCCACTTCTTCGACTGGCTGGAGAGCAAGGCCTACAAGATGCACATCCGGGTGCTGCTGTCGCGCTACCGCAGCTACACCGAATGCCCGGCCTGCTACGGTGCCCGCCTCAAGCCGGACGCGCTGCTGTGGCGGTTGCCGGCCGCCGGCGGTGAGTGGGCGATCCACGAACTGCTGGCCCGCCCGGTGGACGAGATCGTCCCCTTCGTCGCCGGCCTCGTGCTGCCGGCGCCGCTGGACGAGGCCACCGAGTTGCTGCTCGGCGAGATCAAGGGCCGCCTCAAGTACCTGCAGGACGTCGGCCTCGGCTACCTGACGCTGGACCGTCAGTCGCGCACCCTGTCCGGCGGCGAGGTGCAGCGCATCAACCTGACCACTGCGCTGGGCACCTCGCTGGTGAACACCCTGTTCGTGCTCGACGAGCCGTCCATCGGTCTGCACCCGCGCGACATCAACCGCATTCTCGGGGTGATGGAGCGCCTGCGCGACGCCGGCAACTCGCTGGTGGTGGTGGAGCACGACCCGCAGCTGATGCTGGCCGCTGACCGCCTGCTCGACATCGGTCCCGGCCCTGGCGAGCGTGGCGGCGAGATCGTCGCCTACGGCCCGCCGGTGAGCATCGCCAACGATCCGGCCTCGCTGACCGGCGCCTACCTGGCCGGCCGCAAGCGCGTCGATGCACGCCGTGTGCTGCGCCCGGTGAGCGCCGACGCGCCGCGCCTGACGCTGCTCGGCGCCCGCCAGCACAACCTACGCGGCGTCGATCTGGCGATCCCGCTGCAGCGTCTGGTCGGCATTACCGGCGTGTCCGGCTCCGGCAAGTCCACGCTGATCCAGGACGTGCTGTTCCCGGCGCTGGCCAAGCACTTCGGCCAGCCCGCCGAGTCACCCGGTGCCTTCGAAGGCTTCGCCGGCGTGGAGGCGATCAAGGGCGTGGTGATGGTGGACCAGTCGCCGATCGGCAAGAGCGCGCGCTCCAACCCGGTCAGCTACGTGGGCGCCTGGGACGCCATCCGCAAGCTCTTCGCCAACCTGGAGGAGGCCAAGGAGCGCGGCTACACACCGGGCACCTTCAGTTTCAACTCCGGCACCGGGCGCTGCCCGACCTGCACCGGCTCGGGCTTCGAGCACGTCGAGATGCAGTTCCTGTCCGACGTCTACCTGCGCTGCCCGGACTGCGACGGCAAGCGCTACCGGCCGGAGATCCTGGCCCTCAACTGGCGCGGCAAGAGCGTCGCCGACGTGCTGGAAATGACCGTCTCCGAAGCGCTGGCCTTCTTCGCCGACCAAAAAGCGGTGCTGGCTGCGCTGGCCCCGCTGGCCGACGTGGGGCTGGAATACGTGCGCCTCGGCCAGCCGGTGCCGACCCTGTCCGGCGGTGAGGCCCAGCGCCTCAAGCTGGCCGGCTATCTCGCCGAGGCGGCGCAACTGGCGGCCAAAAAGTCGAGGAAGGCAGACACCGCCGACGAGCCCGGCCTGCTGTTCCTGTTCGACGAGCCCACCACCGGCCTGCACTTCGAGGACGTGGCGCGCCTGCTGTCGGCCTTCGAGAAGCTCCTCGACGCCGGCCATTCGCTGGTGGTCATCGAGCACAACCTGGACGTGATCGCCGCCGCCGATTGGCTGATAGACCTCGGCCCGGAAGGCGGCAGCGGCGGCGGCCTGATCGTCGCCGAAGGCACGCCGGCCGCGCTGATCGCCACGCCGGCCTCCCACACCGGCAAGGCGCTGGCCGACTACGCCGCCCAGCTGTCGGCGATGCAGGCGGCGCCGGTGGTGGCCGAACCGGCGCCGCGCTACCGGGCGGTGGTGCCTAAGGCAATCACCATCCGCCATGCCCGCCACCACAACCTGAAGAACGTCAGTCTGGACATCCCCCGCGACCAGTTCACGGTGATCACCGGCCTGTCCGGCTCCGGCAAGTCCACGCTGGCCTTCGACATCGTCTTTGGCGAGGGCCAGCGGCGCTATCTCGAGTCGCTCAACGCTTACGCCCGCCAGTTCGCGCAGCCGTCGGCGCGGCCCGAGGTGGACGCCATCTTCGGCATTCCGCCGACGGTGGCCATCGAGCAGCGGGTCAGCCGCGGCGGGCGCAAGAGCACGGTGGGCACCCTCACCGAGATTCAGCCCTTCCTGCGCCTGCTCTACGTGAAACTGGGCACCCAGTACTGCCCGGACTGCGACGTGCCGGTCACGCCGCAGAGCTTCGAGGCCATCGTCGCGCAGATCCAGCGCGATTTCCAGGGCCGCTCCGTCGAGCTGCTGGCGCCGCTGATCATCAACCGCAAGGGCTTGTACACCGACCTCGCCAAGTGGGCGCGGGGCAAGGGCTTCGAGCAGCTACGGGTCGACGGCGACTACCTGCCGACCAAGAAATGGCCGCGCCTCGACCGCTACAAGGAGCACAACATCGAGCTGCCGGTGGGCATGGTGCAGGTCGGGCCGGACACCGAAACCCAGCTGCGCGAATACGTGGCCGCGGCGCTGGAGCACGGCAAGGGCGTCCTCAAGCTGCTGCCGCTCGGCGAGGCATCCGCACAGCTGACCACCCTGTCCACGCTGCGCGCCTGCCCCGACTGCGGCACCAGCTTCCCCGAGCCCGATCCGCGCCTGTTCTCCTACAACGCCAAGCACGGCTGGTGCCCGGACTGCTACGGCACTGGCATCAAGATCGCCGGCAAGGTGGAGAATCCGGACGACCTCGACCTGGGCGAACTGGAGGCCGACAGCGACGAGGCCTGCCCGAGCTGCCACGGCGCCCGCCTCAACCCGGTGGCCCGCGCGGTGCGCTTCCGCGACCTGGGCCTGCACGAGCTGGCCTCGCTGGCGGTGGGCAAGGTGGCGGACTTCTTCGACGGCCTGCAGCTGGCCCGCCGCGAGGCCGACATCGGCCGCGACCTGGTCGGCGAGATCCGCGGCCGGCTGGACTTCCTGAAGAAGGTCGGCCTCGGCTACCTGGCCCTCGACCGCGCCGCACCGACCCTGTCCGGCGGCGAGGCGCAGCGCATCCGCCTGGCGGCCCAGCTCGGCTCCAACCTCACCGGCGTGTGCTACATCCTCGACGAGCCGACTATCGGCCTGCACCCGCGCGACAACCAGCTGCTGCTCGACACGCTGGAAGCCCTGCGCGGCCGCGGCAACACCCTGCTGGTGGTGGAGCACGACGAGGACACCATCCGCCGCGCCGACCACGTCATCGACATCGGCCCCGGCGCCGGCGTGCGCGGCGGGCGCATCATCGCCGAAGGCAAGCTGGCCGACCTGATGGCGGCGCCGGAGTCAGCCACCGGGCGCTGCTTCCGCCAGCCGCTGGTGCATCCGCTGGCGCCGCGGCGCGCGGTGGCGGACGAGCAGCCGGCGCTGGTGGTGCGCGATGCCAGCCTGCACAACTTGAAGAACGTGTCGGCACGCGTGCCCCTGGGGCGCCTGACGGTGGTGACCGGCGTGTCCGGCTCCGGCAAGTCCACCTTCGCCCGCGACGTGCTGCACGCCAGCCTGGCGGCGGGGGCGCCGGTGGGCTGTGCCGAGCTGGCCGGTCGTGAGCTGGTCGGCCGCGTGCTGGAAGTGGACCAGACGCCGATCGGCAAGACGCCGCGCTCCTGCCCGGCCACCTACATCGGCTTCTGGGACGCCATCCGCAAGCTGTTCGCCGAGACCACCGAGGCCAAGATGCGCGGCTGGAACGCCTCGCGCTTCTCCTTCAACACCGGCGCCGGCCGTTGCCCGGTGTGCGAGGGGCAGGGCCAGATCACCATCGAGATGAACTTCCTGCCCGATGTGAAGATGCCCTGCGAGGCCTGCGGCGGCGCCCGCTTCAACCCGGAAACCCTGACCGTCCAGTGGAAGGGCAAGACCGTGGCCGACCTGCTGCACATGGCGGTGGAGGACGCGGTGGATTTCTTCGCCGCGCACCCGTCCATCGCCCATCCGCTGCGCCTGCTGCAGGACGTGGGCCTCGGCTACCTGACCCTCGGCCAGCCCAGCCCGACCCTGTCCGGCGGCGAAGCCCAGCGCATCAAGCTGGTCTCCGAGCTGGCCAAGGTGCGCGGCCGTGCCGGCGAATCGGCGGCTGGCCCCGGCCGCCCGCTGCCGCCGGAGAAGCACACCCTGTACGTGCTCGACGAGCCCACCGTCGGCCTGCACATGGCCGACGTGGAGAAGCTGATCCATGTGCTGCACCGTCTGGCCGACGCCGGCCATACGGTGCTGGTCATCGAGCACGACCTGGACCTGATGGCCGAGGCCGACTGGATCGTGGATCTGGGGCCGGAAGGTGGCGACGGCGGCGGCGAGATCGTTGCCGAAGGGCCGCCGGAGGTGGTGGTGCAGGTGGCGCGCTCCCACACCGGGCGCATCCTCGGCGAGTTTCTGGCTGCGCGTCGCGGCGAGGCGGCCTGAGCCGATGAACTCCGACGACCTGCGGCTGTTCGCGCGCATCGTCAAGGCCGGCAGCATCTCCCGGGCGGCGCTCGAGACAGGTGTCGACCAGTCCACGCTGAGCCGGCGCCTGGCGGCGCTGGAAGGGGAACTCGGCACGCGCCTGCTGCACCGTAGCGGGCGCGGTGTGCTGCCCACCGAAAGGGGCGAGAAGCTGCTCGAATACGCCGAGTCCATCGGCCGCCTGCTCGACGAGGCCGGTGCGGCGATGCAGGATGGCGACGGACGCGGCCCGGGACAGCTGCACATCGCCGCCCAGCCGACCATCGCCAGCCTGCTCTTTGTGCCCTTGGCGCGGCTGCTGAAGGCACGCTATCCCGATACCCGACTGCGCTTCGTGGAGGGGCTGGCCGACCAGTTGCTCGACAAGCTGGCCGGCGGTGACGTGGACCTGGCGCTGATCTACCTGCCCGAGCAGGGCGCCGTGCAGTCCGACGTGCTGCTCAGCGAGGGGCTGCGCCTGGTGTTGCCGGCGGCCCATCCGCTGGCCGGCGAGGTCGTGCCGGTGTCCGCGCTGCGGGACATCCCGCTGGTCCTGCCGAGCACCCACCACGGCCTGCGCTTGCAGGTGGAGTCCCTGGCTGTCCGCCATGGCTTCGCGCCGCGGATCGCGGTCGAGCTGGACGGCTCCATCGCCCTCATCAAGCGGATGGTGGCGGAAGGCTGCGGCGGAACCCTGCTGCCCGAAGCGGCGGTGCGCGACGAGATCGCCGCTGGCCTGCTGCGGAGTTGTCGGCTGAGCGACCCGGAGGTGAGCCGGCAGGTCGGCCTGGTGCTGGCGCGCAACCGGGTGGTGCCGGATGGCCTGTGGACCATCGTCCGGCTGATCAAGGACGAGGTGGCACGGCTTGTCGAATCCGGCGACTGGCCGGATGCGCAGCTCGAACGCAGCTAGCCCCGTCTCTCCTTTTTTCCTTCTTGCGCGTGGCGAATCTCGAGGAGCTGCGAACTGTGGGGGCGAATTCATTCGCCCTCCGCGGCTGGATTGACCACCGCGGGCGAATGAATTCGCCCCCACAAATGAGGGAGAGAGGGCCGTTCCTCAGGCCGCGCCGGATTGCGACGCTGCGACGGTGCTTGCGTGATGGTGGTCGTGGTGGGCAACCAGCAGGCGATGCGCGGCCCAGGCGCCGATCCCGCACAAGGCCATCACCGCCGCCAGTGGCCGACCGCTGCCGTCATGGAGCAGCCCGACCAGGGCGCCGGCCAGGGTCGCGAAGAAGAACTGCAGCGCGCTGGCCAGGGCCGCCGCGGTGCCGGCCTGCTGGCCGTGGGTGGCCAGCGCCGAGGCGGTGGCGTTGGGGATGATGAAGCCGAGGCTGCTGACGAAGCAGAAGAAGGCACCGACGAACCACGGCAGCGAGATCTGCCCGGTGAAGGCCAGCCCGGCGAGCAGCAGGCCGGTCAGCAGCGGCACCCACAGGGCGCGGCGCAGCAGCAGCGTTGCCGGGTAGCGCTTCAGCAGATGGGCGTTGAGCTGGCTGGCGGCGATCAGGCCGAAGGCGTTGCTGCCGAAGAACCAGCCGTAGTCCTGCGGTGCGACGCCGTACAGGTCGATGAGCACGAAGGGCGAGCCGGCGATGTAGGCGAACATGCCCGACATGGCCAGGCCGCCGCCCAGCGCGTAGCCGAGGAAGGCCCGGTTGGCGAGCAGGCGGCCGTAGTTGCGCAGCACCGTGCCGAGCAGCAGCGGCGGCTCATGGCGGGTGTCGTGGCTTTCCGCCAGGCCGACGCGGATGGCCAGCAGGCAGCCCGCGCCGAACACCGCCAGCACGACGAAGATGCTGCGCCAGCCGGCCAGGCCAAGCAGTGCGCCGCCGACCAGCGGGGCGAGGATCGGGGCCAGGCCCATCACCAGCATCAGCAGCGAGAAGGCGCGGGCGGAATCCCGTGCCGAGCAGCGGTCGCGGACGATGGCACTGGGGATGATGATGCCGGCACAGCCGCCGAGGCCTTGCACGAAACGCCAGCCGATCAGGGCCGGGATGCTCGTCGCGCAGGCGGCGCCGATTGCCGCCACAGTGTAGAGGGCAAGCCCGACGTAAAGCGGCTTCTTGCGGCCGAAGCGGTCGCTGAAGGGGCCGTAGAACAGCTGGCCGAGGGTCAGCCCGATGAAGAAGGCGGCCAGGGTCAGCTCGACGCTGCCGGGTTGCCCGCCGAGGCTGCGCTCGATCTGCGGGAAGCTGGGCAGGTACATGTCGATGGATAGCGGGCCGATCGCGGTCAGCACGCCGAGCAGGACCAGCCAAGGGGGCAGGCCGAGGCGCTCTTCGGCGCCTGGGGAAGTCGTTGTCATGATGATGAAGTGCCGGTTGGGGGCTACAGTATGGGCGCTGTGCCGCCGTCGCTCATGGCGCTGCACGCATAGCCGCTATGTGGCGCGATGGGTGACGCTTCCAAGCGGGTGTTTTCTGCCCGCCGATCCGCAGGACGGAAATGATTTGCCAATACTATTGAGTGCGTCCTGTCCATGAAATTTTTCACGGTACGGCATTTAATGCTTTCAAGTTCACCCAAAGAGGACTAGGATCAAGTCGTTCCGTTTTCATGGCGGAACCCAAAAGGGCAAACTCATCGAAAGATGAGGACGCAAAGCCTCCGGCCTAAAGCGCAAGCGTGCGCTACGGTAGCGGGGTTGCCGGTACATCGACCAGCCGTTCAATTGGTTTTCCGATGTGTCGTCAGCGTGGCCCTGAATGTTTTAGGAGTCAGGGTCATGTTGCTATTCGTCTCGCGCACACGCGCCTTCCGGTCCTCTGCCGTTCGAATCATCGAGTCGGCGTTCCGTCCAGTTTCCATCCCCTCGAGCAAATCGACTGCCGGTCGCGTCGGCCTGTCCTGGCTCGCCGTCTCTCCCGAATTCGCCCCGTCAGCCGCAGATGCAGTTGGTGCAAGGGCGTTCATGTCTGCTGCGCAGTCGGATCGTCGATGCGATCCGGCATACGCCCCGGTGCCGTATCCGCGCGCCGCTCACGCATTCCTTCTGAACACCGTGCGTCATTCCGCGCCTGTCGGATCCAAAGGCAAGATCATGAAAACCGCAACCGTGAAGCTGGGTAGAACCTTCAGCATGCTGCTCTGCCTGCTGCTGCCCGCACTGGCCCATGCCGAAACCAGGATCGAAGCCCTGGGAGCCGCCATCTTCAATGACACCAACCTGTCGGAGCCCGCGGGTGTGGCCTGTGCCAGCTGCCATCTTCCGTTTGCCGGCAACGCGGGTAACAACGGTTCCGCGGCTGGCGTCCCGAAAGGCAGCCGCGGGGTGCTTGGTGTCCGCAACTCGATGAGCAGCGCCTACGCGGCGACAACCCCTTCTTTCACCTTCCATGTGTTTGCCGGCCGGGTCGAACCTGCGGGTGGCCTGTCCTGGGACGGGCGCGCCGACAAGCTGAGCCAGCAGGCTCAATCCCACTTGTTCAACCCGGCTGAAATGAACAACAAGGACGCCGCCGGTGTCGTGGCCAAGGTGGCCAGTTCGGCCTATGCCAATCAGTTCAAGGCGGAGTTCGGTGCCAATATCTTCAGCACGCCGGATGCCGCCTTCCAGCGGATCCTGCAGGCGCTGACGGCATTTGAGGCCTCGTCCGCGCAGCAGCCTTACACTTCCAAGTTCGATCAGTTCATCCGCGGCAAAGCGACGCTTTCTGCAGCGGAGGAGCGTGGCCTCAAGCTCTTCACCAACCCGCAGAAGGCGAACTGCGCTTCCTGCCACCCGGTGAATCCCACGTCGCGGAATCCGGCGGATTCGACCTTCACCCGCCATGGGTTCTTCGCCCTGGGCGTTCCGCGCAACACGGCCATCCCTGCCAACGGCAACCCGTCCTATTTCGACCTCGGATTGTGCGGGCCGGTGCGCAACAAGCCGGCATTGACGGCCGAGGTGCCCGTCAATGTCACCATCGAGCAGTTCTGCGGCAGCTTCAAGACGCCCTCGCTGCGCAATGTCGCCCTTCGCCCGGCATTCATGCACAACGGGGTCTTCCGGAACCTCACGGACGTGGTCAGCTTCTACGCGACCCGCAACAGCGATCCGGTGCGTTGGTATGGTTCCCGTGGCGTGCCGAACGACCTGCCGATGGCCTACCAAGGCAACATCGTGCGTGACCGGGCTCCCTTCAATCGTCCGGCCTCTGCCGGCCCTGCACTGACTCCGGCCGAGATCGGCGACGTCGTCGCCTTCCTGAAGACGCTGACGGATGGTTACGGGCGCTAGCCTCATTCAGCAGCGGTGAAGCGCGGCACCGCTATGGTTTCAGCCGGATGGTGAACCAGAAGGTGCTGCCTTCACCGGGTGTGCTATCCACGCCGGCTTCGCCGCCCATCAGCCGGGCCAGCTTGCGGTTGATGGCGAGGCCGAGGCCGGTGCCGCCGTGGCGGCGGGTGAAGGAACCGTCTGCCTGCTCGAAGCTGAGGAAGATGCGTTGCTGGTCCTCCGCCTTCACGCCGATCCCGGAATCCTGCACCTCGAAGCGCAGCAGCACACCCCGCGCGTCCTCCCGAAGCAGGCGGCCACGCAGCGCGACGAAACCCTTCTCGGTGAATTTGGCTGCGTTGCTGACATAGTTGATCAGCATCTGGCCGATGCGCTGCGGATCGCCTTTCAAGCGGGCGGGCAGGCCGGTGAGGTCCGCCGTGTAGTCGAGGCCGCGGGCGCGCAGTTCGGCGCTGGTGGCGTCAAAAACCCGGCGTGCCAGTTCGTCGCTGGCAAATGGTCTTTCGTCGATCGGGATACGCTCCGCATCGAGGGCGGCGAGGTCGATCAGGTCGTCGAGGATCTGGTGGAGGTTGCCGGCGGCGTTCAGGATCCGCTCCAGGCGGTCGCGCTGGGTCGCGTCGCCGCTCTTGTCCCGCAGGATCCGGGCGAAGCCGAGAATGGCATTGAGGGGCGTGTGGATCTCATGGCTCAGGTTGGCCAGGAAGCTGCTCTTCGCCCGGTTGGCGCTCTCGGCCAGTTCCTTGGCGGCTTGCAGTTCGGTGGTTCGCAGGCTGACCTGGGCTTCCAGGTGCTGGCGATGTTGTTCCAGCTCGTTCAGCATCTGGATCCGCTCAGTCTGGTCCACGAACTGGATCAGCAGGTGCCGCTCGTTGTTGAGTTGCACCGGCAGGATCAGGCAGTCCGCCCAGATCTCGCGGCCGAAGGAGGTCGTCACGTGGATCTGGCGCTGCTGGCGGGTGTCGGTCTGCAAGGCCCGCAGGCAGTCGTCGTGGATGCCGGTGGCGTGCCAGGCGTGGATGCTGTGGAAACTCTGGGCCAGCAGCTGCTCGCGGCTGGCGCCGACCAGGCGGGCGTAACTCTCGTTCGCCATCACGCAGGGGCCGGTGTCCCGATAGACTCCGATGGGCACCGGCGAGGCCAGCAGCACCGTCTCGGTGACCGCCACGGCCTCCCGCAAAAGACTTTCAGCGCGGCGGCGTTCAGCGACTTCCTCGGTGAGGTGAGCATTGGCAGTGGCCAGTTCTGCCGTGCGTTGACTCACCCGGGCTTCCAGCAGGCGACGCTCCTCGGCCAGCTCGGCGAGGGCCTGGCGGCGCTGGCCGGCGATGCGTATCAGCGCAACGATCAGCACGCCTTGCAGCACCACGACGACGATGGCGGCGATGATCTGGCCGCGGTAGAGCGCCCACAGGCTGGTTGGCGCGTCGATGATCTCGGCGTCCGCGGGCAGGGCGCTGGTCGGGATGTCGAAGCGTTGCAGCGTGCGGTAGTCGAACAGGTCGCGGGCCGGTGAGTTCATCGTCACCGGAATGTCGGAGGCCTTGCGTCCATCCAGCACCTGGCGGGCCAGACGGGCGGCCTCGCGACCCTGGTCGAGACCGTTGAGCACATGGCCGCCGAGCACACCGGTGCCGAGATGAAAATCCCAGAAGGAGTAAACCGGCACCGGGCTGGCGGCGGCCACCAGGCGGCCGTTCTCCACCGGCGTCAGCGCGCGCCCCTCGCCACGGTCGCTGGTCTGTCCGGCGAGGAAGACCAGGGCGTCCGGCGGCAGGGACTGCAGGCGCTCGCGGATGGTCTGCATCGATGCATCCTTCAGCACGCTGACCTGGAAGCGCGCCCGGTAGCGGGGCAGGATGCTGGTCTCGGCTTCGCTGGCGCTACGTGCGCTGCTCGGGTCGCCGGTGGACAGAATGAAGACCAGTTGGCGGGTGGCCGGATGGACCTTCAAGGCCAGCTCCACGCTGGCGCCGATGTCGATCTCCTCGTTCACGCCGGTGATGTTGCCGATGCCTTTCAGCGCGTCGGGGCGGAAATGGTTGTAGCCGCAGAAGACGATGGGCAGGCCGGGAAACAGGCGCTCCCGGTGGCGGATTGCGAATTCGAAGGCGTCGTTGTCGGAGACGATCAGCAGGTCATGCCGGTAGCCCCGGTACTTGATCGCCATGGCGTCGGCAAGGATGCCCATGCGGGCGGCGTCGGGGAAGCGGCGGGCGTCCAGGTACTCCACCGACAGCTCCACCTGGCGTGTGTCGTCGGAGAGCTCCTTGCGGATGCCCTCTTCGATGGCGTCGCTCCAGGCATAGCCCGGATGGTAGGAGTTGAGGTAGAGCACATGGGGCGGCGGCGGCCCGTTGTCCGCCCGGGCCAGACCCGGCAGCAGAGATAGCGTGAGGCATGCCAGCAGGCACAGGCTGCGGGCGAGCAGGAGGCTGCTGGCGGTGGGGTTCGGCAAGGCAGGCATCGACGGGGCTGTTCTTGTTATTGCAACTGGACTCTACGCCATTCCGTAACGGAAGGTGCGTTGCCGACGCCTCTCGCGGTCGTGTTTAGCCGAACTGGCGGCCGAAGCGGCGCATGCCGGCGGCGAAGACGATGATGCCCAGTCCAGTCATAGCCAGCACCGAATCCCACAGCAGGTCCAGGCCGACGCCCTTCAGCAGGATGCCGTAGGCGGCATCGAGGAAGTAGTGCAGCGGCGAGATCCAGGCCAGCCCGCGCATCCACGGGGGCATTGCCTCGATCGGCGTCCACGCCCCGGAGAGCAACAGCATCGGCATCAGGATCACCACCGTCAGCATGCCGACCTGCGCCAGGTTGCGGGCCACGGTGGCGGCCAGCAGGCCGAGGCCGGCGGTGGTGAAAACGTAGAGGGCGGTGATCAGGAAGAAGGTGACCAGGCTGCCGCGCATCGGCAGCTGGAACAGCGGGCCGAGCACGCCGAACAGCGCGATGGCGCTGCCGGCGAGGATCACCAGCGTCATCGCGACGACCTTCGGGAAGAGGATCTGGAAGGACGTCAGCGGCGTGACCATCAGCTGCTCGATGGTGCCGCGTTCCTTCTCGCGGACCATCGCCGCCGCCGGCAGCAGGATGGAGAACAGGGTCACGACGGTGAGCAGCTCGGAGATGCCCATGAACCACGCGTCGTTCTGGTTGGGGTTGTACCACACGCGGGTGTCGGCCTCGACCAGCGGGCCGGCGATGCCGCCGGCCGCGGCCAGCCCTTCCCGCTGGGCGGCGGCTTCGAGGGCGTACTTGCCGACGATCTGCGCGCCGTAGCTGGAGGCGAGGAAGCCGAGTACCGAGTTGGAGGTGTCCACCTGCAGTTGCACCGACACCTGTTCGCCGCGCTGCAGGCGTTCCTGGAAGCGTGGCGGTACGTCGAGCACGGCCATCACGTCGCCGTCGTCGAGGCGGCGAATCGCCTGGCGGGCGTCGGCCACGCTGCCGGCGGGCTGGAAGTAGGGCGGCTGGAAGCGGCTCGCCAGCTCCCGCGAGGCGAAGCTGTAGTCGGCGTCGAGGGTGGCGATGGCGGCGTTCTTGAGCTGCATGCTGACCCCGGAGGCGGCCAGGTAGATGTCGCCGGTGAAGCTGTACAGGAAGAACACCATCAGGGCCACGTCGCGGAATAGCTGCAGCAGCTCCTTCTGCGTCATCACCCGCAGGCGGCGCAGGCCGGGCACCGAGAAAAGTCCGCCGTTCGTCATGTTGTTCATGATTTCGGCCTCTTGGTGAACAACAGGTAACCCAGCCCGAACAGGCCTACCGCGTAGGCGGCCAGCACCAGTACCTCGAGCCACAGGGCGTGCCAGCTCACCGCCTTCAGGAAGCAGCCGACGACGATGTTGGTGTAGTACATCGGTGGCAGCGCGTGGGCCAGCATCGATGCCGCCGGCGACAGGGAGGGCAGCGGCAGCAGCACGCCGGAGTAGAGCACCGCCGGGATGATGCTGACGATGCTGGCGACGATCATGGCCGCCACCTGGGTTTGCACCAGCATCGAGATCACCAGCCCGATGCCGGTGGTGCAGATCACGTAGAGCACCGTGGCGAAGGCGAAGAACAAAGGGTCGCCCTTGAACGGCGCGCCGAACAGCCAGGTGGCGAGCAGCCACAGGAACATCGCGTTGGCGATGGAGATCGCCACGTAGGGCGCCAGCTTGCCGAGCAGGAATTCGCCCGGCGACACGGTGGATGAGTAGATGTTGAAGATGGAGCCGGACTCCTTCTCGCGCACCACGCCGACGGCGGTAAGGAAGGGCGGCGACAGCATCATGATCAGCATGATCAGCTTGGGCGCCAGCGACCAGATGCTCTTCACGCTCTGGTTGTAGAGGTAGCGCACCTCCAGCTTGACCGGCTGGACCCGCTGGCGCGCCTCGGGGAGCGGGATGCCGCGTACGCGGGACAGGGCGTGGGCCATGTTGTCGAGGCTCACCGCGCTGTTGATGGCTGCCACGTAGCCCATGCTGGTCTGGGTGCGTTCCGGAAAGGTGCCGTCGATCAGCACCTGCACCGGCGCCGGTTCGCCGCGCCCCAGGCGTTCGTCGAAGCGCGGGGGGATCACCAGCACCATGCGCACCTTGTTGTCGGCGAGCAGCGCGTCCACGTCGTGCTCGTCGGCGGCGTAGCCCTGGAAGGCGAAGTAGCGCGAGGAGATGAAGCGGTAGGCGTAGTCGCGGCTGGCGGCGGTCTTGTCGTAATCGACCACCGCGAAGGGCAGGTTTTCCACGTCCAGCGTCAGGCCGAAGCCGAACAGCAACATCAGCATGGCCGGCACGACGAAGGCCAGCGCGAAGAACAGGCGGTCGCGGATGATCTCGCGCCATTCCTTCCAGGCCAGGGCGACGATGCGTTGGAGGTTCATGGCTGCTCCAAGCTTGCCGTGGGGGCGAATTCATTCGCCCGTGGAGCTTGTTCAGGCCGCAGCGGGCGAATGAATTCGCCCCCACGGGGGATGGGGTGACGGGACGCGGCGCTCATGCTGGTCTCCGTCCGGCTTCTTCCAGCGCGCTGATGCGCTGAACGAAGACGTCTTCCATCGACAGCGGGCGCAGGCCCACCGACTGCACCGCGATGCCTGCTTTGTCGAGCAGGGCCGGCAGGCGCTCCCGGTCGGTATCGGCGTCGCGTGACAGCAGGTGCACGGCCCGCCCGTGCAGCGCCACGTTGGCGAAGCCGGCATCGCGCAGCGCGTTCTGGGCCGGCACCGGGCGGTCGACGCGCAGTTCCAGCAACTGGCCGGCGCTGGTGATCAGCTCCTGTTTCATGGCCTCCGGCGAGGCGTCGGCGACGACGCGGCCGGCGAACATCAGGGCCAGGTGGTCGCAGTGCTCGGCTTCGCTCATGTAGTGGGTGGTCACCAGGATCGCCACGCCTTCGCGCCGCGACAGATGGAACAGGATGTCCCAGAACATGCGCCGGCCGATCGGGTCGACGCCGGAGGTGGGCTCGTCGAGGAACAGCACGCGCGGCTCATGGACCAGCGCGCAGCCGAGGGCCAGGCGTTGGCGCAGGCCCATCGGCAGGCGGCCGGCGGCGTCGTTCTCGAAGCCGGCCAGCCCGGCCATGCCGATCACCCAGTCGCTGCGCTGGCGGGCGCGGCGGTCGTCGAGGCCGTAGATGCCGGCGTACAGGCGGATGTTCTCGACCACCGACAGGTCGTGGTACAGGGAGAAGGCCTGGCTCATGTAGCCGATGCGTTCCTTGATCGCCAGCCCGGCACTGCGCATGTCGGCACCGGCGACCCGGCCGGCGCCCGACGAGGGCTTGAGGATGCCGGTGAGCATCTTGATCACCGTGGTCTTGCCGGCCCCGTTGGCGCCGAGCAGGCCGAAGATTTCGCCCTGGGGGACCGCGAAGCTCACCGCGTCGGCGGCGCGGAAGTCGCCGAAGACGCGGGTCAGGCCGCTGGCTTCGATGGCCAGTGTCGAGGTCGGCGCGGCGGCGGGTGCGTCGGCGGGCAGGCTGGTGTCGAGTCGTGCCCCCCGCTGGCGCAGCATGGCGACGAAGACGTCCTCCAGTTCGGGCTCGCGGGCGAACCAGTCGGAGAGGCGGATGGTGCGTTGCGTCAGGCATCCCTGTGGAGGAAGAGTGTCAGCCTGCCGTGGGGTCGAATTCACTCGCCCGCTGTCCGTCGATTCCCATCCGAGGTCGAATGAATTCGACCCCACGAGGGGAAGGGAGGCGGTGTCAGCCTGCCGTGGGAGCGAATTTATTCGCCCGCGGTCCGCTGATCGGCGGTTATGGTCGAATGAATTCGACCCCACTGGTGGAGAGTGTGTGCCGAGGCTGGCTTCCACGGCTGTGAGGGCTTGTTCCGGGGCCAGCCCTTCGGCGAACACCCGCAGCCAGGCGCCCATTGCTTCGGTCTGCGGGAACTGCGCCTTCAGGCGCGGCAGGGCGTCGGCCTGGGGTTCGGCGCGGAATAGGGCGAGGGTGCCGGGCACGCGGGCGATCAGTTCGGCCGGTGTGCCTTCGCCCATCACCTTGCCTTCGTGGAACAGGGACACGCGGTGGAAGCGGTCGGCTTCGTCCAGGTAGGCGGTGGACACCAGCGCGGTGATGCCTTTTTCCTCCAGCAGCTTGCCGAGGATGGCCCAGAAGTCGCGGCGCGACACCGGATCGACGCCGGTGGTCGGTTCGTCGAGGATCACCAGCTCGGGTTCGTGGATCAGCGTGCACACCAGCCCGAGCTTCTGCTTCATGCCGCCGGACAATTGGCGCATCGGGCGGCTGCGGAAGGCGTCGAGGCGGGTCATGCCGAGGAGCATGTTCTTGCGCTCGGCCAGCTCCGCGCCCGGCACTCCACGCAGGCGGCCGAAGAAATCCACGTTCTCCTCGATGGACAGGTCCGGGTAGAGGTTGAGGCCCAGCCCCTGGGGCAGGAAGCCGATGCGCTGCTTGACCTTCTCGGCGGCCCGCTCGGAATCGATGACGGTGCCGAAGACTTCCACCGTGCCGCCGTCGTGGGCCAGTACGCCGGCCACCGCCTTCATCAGGCTGGACTTGCCGGCCCCGTCGGCGCCGACCAGACCGTAGATCTCGCCGCGCTGCACCGTCAGCGCCAGGCCGTCGGCGGCCACGCGCTTGCCGTAGCGCTTGATGAAGCCTTCGACACGGATCGCCGGTGCGGACATGGTCTGCGTTACCAGCGCGGAGCCTGCCACGGCACGCCGTCCCGCCAGCGGATCACTGCGTCGGCGGGCACGCCCGGGGTCAGGCGGTGTTCGGGGTTGGCATCGAAGTAGAGCTTTACCGCATAGGTCAGCTTGACCCGCTCGTCGGGGGTCTGCACTTCCTTCGGTGTGAACTCGGCCTGGGACGCGATGTAGCGGGTGGTGGCGGGAAAGGCTTTGTCAGGGAATGCGTCGGTATAGACCTGCGCTGGCAGGCCGAGGCGCAGCTGGCCGATCTGCTTTTCGGGCACGTAGACCTTGAGGTAGAGCTTGTCGAGGTCCACCAGGTCGAAGACCGGCGTGCCGGCGGCAACCATCTCGCCCGCGTCGCGCAGGCGGGTGAGGATCACGCCGCCGGTCGGCGCGCGCAGGCTGAGGTCATCCACCAGGCTGGCGACTTCCTTCGCCCCGGCTTCGGCCTGGCGCAGGCCGGCTTCCAGCGCAGCGACATCGTTCTCACGGGCTTTCACCTTGTCGTGGCCGAGGCGGGCGGCGCTGAGGCTCTGCTCGGCCTGGCGCAGGTCCGCCTGGGCGGCAGTGTGGGCGAGGCGCATCTGCTCGGCGCGGCGGGGTTCGACGGTGCCGCGCTCGGCCAGCTCGTCGAAGCGCCGGGCATCCTTGGCGGCCTGGGCCTCGGCGGCACGGGCCTTGGCGAGTACGGCGTCGGCGCTGGCTTCGGCCAGCGGCACTTCGCGGCGCGCGATGGCCAGTTGGGCGCGTGCGGACTGGAGTTGGGCGGCAATCGTCGCGACGGCGGCATCGGCCTGCTGCTGTCTGGCGGCGAGCTGGGTGTCTTCGAGTTGAGCCAGCACCTGTCCGGCCTGCACGGCGTCGCCCTCGCGCACTTTCAACACGGCGATGCGCCCGGCCAGCTTGCTGGCCACTGTCGTGTGGTCGCCCTCGATGCGGCCGTTGGCCTGGATCAGGCCTTCCGGCAGCGCGCCGCTGCCGGCGAAGCGTTGCCATGCCCAGATGCCGCCGCCGACGACGGCCACGGCCACCAGGCCGATCAGGAGGTTCTTCTTGTCGAATCGCATGGCGGGCTCCCGTTACAGCTCGCCGACGGCCTTCTTGAGCCGGAGCCGGGCGAGGTGGAGATCGTAGTGGGCGTTGAGGTGGTTGCTGTCGGTTAGGCTGCGCAGGGCTTCCGCGTCGAGCACCTCGGTGTGGGTGCCGACGCCGTTGCGGTAGCGGTCGCGGGCGACGCGCAGGTTCTCGTCGGCCTGGGCCAGTGCGGTGCGGGTGGTGGTCAGGCGCTCGTCGGCCTCGCCGACGGCCAGCCATTCCTTGCGGACTTCCAGCGCGATCAGGCTGGCCGCGTCGTCCTGCCGCTCACGTGCGGCGCGGGCGCGGGCCGTGGCGGCATCGGCGCGGCGGTGCTGCACGCCGCCGTCGAAGAGGTCCCACTGCACGCCGACCATCAGCTGGGCGATGTCCTGGTTGACCCGGTAGCGGTTGTCCTCGTGCAGCACCGCGGCCTTGATGCCGACCTGCGGGCGGGTGCCGGCGCGTTCCATCTCGGCTTCTTGGTCGGTGGCCTCGGCGTGGGCGCCGAGCAGCGCGATTTCCGGGCGCAGGTTGCGGGCACGGGTTTCGAGGGCGGTGATGTCCGGCCGGTTGGTGGCATCTGAAAGAGGTTCGGAAAGGTCCACCGGGTTGTCGAGCGGGCGGCCGAGCAGGCGGTTGTAGGCGGCGGCGGCGAGTTCGGCGGCATTGCGGGCCTGGGTCCGGAGCTGGCGGGCGTCGGCCTGGGCGACGGCCACCGACAGGATGTCGTTGCGGGCGACGAGGCCTTGCCTGCCGAGCTCGGCTACGTCGGCGGCGTGGGCATCGAGGGCGGCGACGTGGCGCTCGGCGGCGGCCAATGCGCTGCGTGCGCGCAGGACGTTCAGGTAGGTTTCGGCGACGTCGAGCTTGACGGCCTGCTCGCTGCGCGTGCGTTCGAAGCCGCTGGCCTGCACGCCGGCTTCGGCGGCATTCACCGCGGCGCTGATGCGCCCGCCGGTGTAAACCGGCAACGTAGCCTGCAGCGCATGGGTCGCGTAGCTGCGTTCCGATAGCGGCATCTGGTTGGGAAGGGTGACGCCGGGGATGGACGGCAGGCCGATCAGCGCGGCCGGCTCCCGGTTCAGGACCGTGTAGCTGGAGCTGGCGGTGGCTTTCGGTAGCGCCAGCCCGCGGGCGGCTTCGCGGGTGGCGCGGGCCGCGTCGGCTTCTGCATCCGCGGCACGCAGGCGGGCATCGATGGACAGGGCCTGGCGCCAGGCATCGGCCAGGGTTTCGGCCGACAAGGCCGGCTGCGCGGCGGCGAGGAGTGCAGCCAGCAGCACCCGCCGTATCAAGTGGCGCGGGCTTGTGACAGGTCCGAGGTGGGAACGGGGAGCCTTCAT
The DNA here is from genome assembly GCA_018241665.1 of Pseudomonadota bacterium. GTDB lineage: Bacteria > Pseudomonadota > Gammaproteobacteria > Burkholderiales > Rhodocyclaceae > Zoogloea. Next base: position 242,977 of record JAFEDK010000019.1, on the reverse strand, counting down.
CGAATCCTCCGTCGGGTAATTAATGACTTATCGGTCAGTAATTTACGCCGACAGGATGGACCCCGCATTGCGGAAGATCAAAGTGACCCGGCGTCAACCGCTAGAATCACGCCCTTCCGTTTTGCCTGCGTTGCCGATGTCCGTTCCCGTGTCCCTCAAATACCTTTTTGGTTACCCCGAGCACCTGGTCGGCCAGGTGCGTGAGTTGCTGGAGGAGCGCCGCCTTGGCCCGCTGCTGCTGAAGAGGTATCCGGAGGCCCACGGGGTGCGCAACGACACGGCCCTCTACGAGTATGTGACGGAGCTGAAGGCGCGCCATCTGCGCAACGCCGAGCCTCTCAGCAAGGTGGTCTTCGATGGCAAGCTGCAGACCATCCATAACGCGCTGGGTACGCACACCACGGTGGCGCGGGTGCAGGGCGGCAAGCTGAAGACCAAACGGGAGATCCGCGTCGCCAACCTGTTCCGCGAGGCGCCGCCGGAGTTCCTGCGGATGATCGTGGTGCACGAGCTGGCCCACCTGAAGGAACGCCAGCACGACAAGGCCTTCTACCAGCTGTGCTGCCGCATGGAGCCGGATTACCACCAATTCGAGTTCGACGTGCGGGCCTGGCTGTGCTGGCTAGAGACGACGGGCGAGGGCGTGTGGCACCCGTAGGGGTTGGACTGTAGGGGCCGGACTGTGGGGGTTGGACTGTGGGGGCGAATTCATTCGCCCTCTGCTGGTGGCTTGACCACCGCGGGCGAATGAATTCGCCCCCACAGAGGCACCCCACAGAG
>JAFEDK010000019.1:73985-242076 GCA_018241665.1 Pseudomonadota bacterium | reverse complement strand
CCACAGAGGCACCCCACAGAGGCATGCCGCAGGGGAGAGTGCGCGGGGCCGGTGGTGGAGCCCCGATTGGGGTTACAGGCTCAGGTTGCCCTTGAGCTTGTCGAGCAGCTTGGCGCCGATGCCTTTGACGGTGAGCAGTTCGTCGAGGGTCTTGAAGGGGCGGGCGGCGATGATCGCGGCGGCGGCGGCCTTCGGCAGGCCCTTCACGGCGGCCAGCTCGGTGGCGCTGGCGTTGTTGATGGAGACGCGACCGGCGGCGTTGGTCGGCGCGGCCTTGGCGGCGGCCTTCGGCGCGGTTTTGGCGCTGCCCTTGCGCACGGGGCCCGGCTTGGTGGCCGGCTCCGCCTCCACGGCTTGGGTAGCGGCGGCGTCGGCCCAGCTGACCGGCAGCGAGAAGTTGGCGAAATCGCGGGTGGCGTAGCCGGTGGCGGTCCATTCACGCAGCAGCAGAGCGACGTGCCAGGTGCCGGCGGGGCGGGCGGCCAGCGGCAGGGTCAGGTCGAGGTCATGCCAGCTGCGCTGGCCGGCCAGCGGGGACAGCTCAGCTGCGGTGAGCTGGATGCCGTCGGGCGTGCCGGCCACGTAGGGTGCGGCCAGGGCCCACAGCTCGAGGGACAGGGTGCCGCTCAGGTTGTCCGCGGAACGGGGGTTTTCGAGGCCTTCGACGCGCAGGCCGACGCTCTGCTCACCGAGGCTGAAACCGGAGGCTCCGGTCAGGCGCGGTTGCGCAAAGCTTTCCGGACGCGGGAAGTTGGCGAAGTCCTGCACCTCGCTGAAGCGGCCGTCGCGGCCGCTGGCAAGGACCAGCACCATGCTGTGCTCGGCATGGCCGGCGGGCGGCAGGGCGGCTGTGAAGGCGCTGACCCAGTTTTGATTGTGGCTGTCGAGCTGGCCGACCGCCAGTTCGGCGACCTTGGTGCCGCGGACCGGCTGGCCGGCGAACGGCGCCTCGCAGGCCCACAGCTGCAGTGCCCATTCCTGGCCGATGCTGGCGTCGGGATTGCCGACCAGCAGTTCCGCGTCGAGGCGGACGCTGTCGCCGTTGAAGGCGTAGCCATGGTTGAAACCGATGCGCACGGCGCCGACTTGCGGGTTGGTGGCGGCCTGGAGGAGGTTCTGGGTATGCATTGCAATTGATTCTGCCGGTATCGAGGCGGCGGATTCTGAAGGCGCCTCGATGGCAGCGTCAATCGCCCGGCGATTGAATATTTCGATGCACCGACCAGGGGCAAAAAATGGCCGCAAGCCGCGCCGATTGTAGGATGCGCTACATCGGTGCGGCGATGCGGATGTCCTCAGAGCAGGACGATGTCGAACTGCTCCTGGCCGTAGCTGGCCTCCGGGTGCAGGGAGATGGCTTTGCCGATGAAGTCCGACAACATGCCCAGCGCCTGGGATTCCTCCTCCAGGAACAGGTCGATGACGTTCGGCGCGGCGAGCACGCGGAATTCCCGGGCATTGAACTGGCGCGCCTCGCGCAGCAGCTCGCGGAGGATCTCGTAGGCCACGGTACGGGCGGTCTTCACCTCGCCACGCCCGTTACAGGTCGGACAGGACTCGCACAGCAGGTGGGCGAGGGATTCGCGGGTGCGCTTGCGGGTCATCTCCACCAGGCCGAGGGTGGTGAAGCCGTTCACCGTCATCTTGGTGTGGTCGCGGGCCAGCGCCTTGCGGAACTCCTCGAGCACCGCGGTGCGGTGTTCCGGGCTTTCCATGTCGATGAAGTCGACGATGATGATGCCGCCCAAGTTACGCAGGCGCAGCTGGCGGGCAATGGCCTGGGCCGCTTCCAGGTTGGTCTTGAAGATGGTGTCGTCGAAGTTGCGGGCCCCGACGAAGCCGCCGGTGTTCACGTCGATGGTGGTCATCGCCTCGGTCTGGTCGATGATCAGGTAGCCGCCGGACTTGAGGTCCACCCGCCGCGCCAGGGCCTTCTCGATCTCCGCCTCGACGCCGTGCAGGTCGAACAGCGGGCGCTCGCCGGTGTAATGGTCGAGCAGCGGCAGCACCTGCGGCATGTACTCGGTGGCGAAGCCGGTGAGTTTCTGGAAGTTCTCGCGGGAGTCGGCGACGATCCGCGTGGTGGCGTCGGTGACCAGGTCCCGCAGCACTCGCTGGGCCAGGTTGAGGTCCTGGTACAGCTCCGTGGGCGGGCGGGCGCCGATGCTGCGGTTCTTGATCTCGGCCCACAGCTTGCGCAGGTAGGCGATGTCGGCGGCGAGCTCCTCGTCGCTGGCGTTCTCGGCCATCGTGCGGACGATGTAGCCGCCGGTCTCGTCGTTCGGCAGCAAGCGCGTGACGCGCTCGCGCAGGGCTTCGCGGCCGGCCTCGTCGCCGATCCGCTGGGAGATGCCGATGTGCTTGTCCTGGGGCAGGTAGACCAGCATCCGGCCGGCGATGGAGATCTGCGTGGACAGGCGCGCGCCCTTGGTGCCGAGGGGGTCCTTCAGTACCTGCACGATCAGGTTCTGCCCTTCCGACAGGATGCGTTCGATCGGGCGCGGCGCGTCGCCGTGGTGGCGGTCGGCCCAGATGTCGGCCACGTGCAGGAAGGCGGTGCGCTCGAGGCCGACGTCCATGAACGCCGACTGCATGCCGGGCAAGACGCGTACGACGCGGCCCAGGTAGATGTTGCCGACGATGCCGCGGCTGGCCGTGCGTTCGACGTGGACTTCCTGCACGACGCCCTGTTGCATGAGGGCGACGCGGGTTTCTTGAGGGGTGAAGTTGATCAGGTATTCGTCAGACATGATGCGGGAAGCAAACGGTGATGGGCGATGGCGCATCGCGGGGATGTGCCATCGCCGATCGCCGCTCGTCCGGCATCGGCTGCGCGGGACGTGCCGCGCCAGCGGGTGTGTGCTTGTCCTCTCCTCCGAAGGGCGCCGGCTCTTTGGTGGCCGGCGTCAGTCAGAGAGGATAGCCGAATTCCTGCAACAGGGCGGCAGTCTCGAACAGCGGCAGGCCCATGATGCCGGTGTAGCTGCCGCGGATCTCCTCGATGAAGACTGCCGCGCGGCCCTGGATGCCGTAGGCTCCAGCCTTGTCGGCGGCCTCGCCGCTGGCCACGTAGCGGCGGATCTCCTGTTCGTCGAGGGTACGGAAGCGCACCTCGCTGACCGACAGGCGCTGGGCATAGCGCTGGCCGTCGCCGACCACCACCGCGGTGAGGACCTGGTGGCTGCGGCCGGACAGGGCGCGCAGGATGTCCACCGCGTGCTCTGCGTTGTCCGGCTTGCCGATGATCGCCCCGTCCAGCTCCAGCGTGGTGTCGGCGGCCAGCAGCAGGCGCGGCGGCAGGTTGCGCCAGCTGATCCGCTTGATGCCGCCGACGGCCTTGGCCATGGCGACCCGCTGCACGTAGCTGAAGGCGTCCTCGCCGGGCAGCGCGTCCTCGTTCACGTCGGCATCGGCCCGCGCCCCGGTGCGGAACAGCAGGGGTTCGAAACGGACGTGGATCTGCTTCAGCAGTTCACGGCGACGGGGGCTGTTGGAGGCGAGGTAGATCACGGCATCATTCCCGGTGGTACGGATGGTTCTTCGACAGGCTCCAGGCCCGGTACAGGGCTTCGGACAGCATCACCCGCACCATCGCGTGGGGCAGGGTCAGGCTGGACAGGCGCATCGTCTCGTGGGCAGTGGCTTTCAGGGCCGGGTCGAGGCCGTCCGGCCCGCCGATGATCAGTGCCACGTCGTCGCCGGTGTCCTGCCAGCGCTCCAGGCGCTTGGCGAGCGCCTTGGTGCTCAGGTCCTCGCCGCGTTCGTCGAGGATCAGGCGCCGGCAGCGGGTTGGCAGGGCCGCTTCGATGCGGGCCGCTTCGAGGGTCATCATGGCTTCCACGGTCTTGCCGGTGGTACGGGGCTCGGCCTTCACTTCGACGAGCTGCAGCGGCAGTTCGCGCGGCATGCGCTTGGCGAAGTCGTCGAAGGCGGTGTCGACCCAGGCCGGCATGCGGGTGCCGACCGCGACGATCAAGAGTTTCATGGTGCGGGGGGCGGCGGCATCAGCGCCGCGGGTGCAGCGGAAAGGTTCAGGCGGCGCGGACGGCAGCGCTGCCCGGGCGGGACGGGCGTGCCGGCGTGGCGGACCACAGCTCTTCCAGGTTGTAGTAGGCGCGGACGGCCGGCTGCATGACATGCACCACGATGTCGCCGAGATCCACCAGGACCCATTCGCCGGAGTCCTCGCCTTCCACGCTGACCACCGTGAGGCCGGCCTCGCGGGCCTTGTCGGCCACGTTGCGGGCGAGGGAGCGGGTCTGGCGGTTGGAGTCGCCGCTGGCAATGATCACCCGGTCGAAGAGCGAGGTGAGGCGGGTGGTGTCGATGACCTGGATGTCCTTGCCCTTGATGTCCTCAAGGGCGGAGACGACGAGTTGTTCGAACTGGGTGATTTCCATCGATTCAGATATAGAGTTGGTGCAGGGAAATATAGTCAACAACGGACGGCGGGAGCAAATAGCGCAGGCTCTGGCCGGCGGCGCGGCGGGCGCGGATGTCGGTGGCGGAAATGGCCAGCGGCGTCATCGAGAACTGCACCAGCGAGCCGGCCGGGCGGCCTTCGAGGGCGTCCAGCGTGCCGTGGCGGCGATGCGTGAGCTCGGCCAGCTCGGGGGCCATGCGCGCGCTGTCGAGGCTGTAGCCGGGGCGGTTGGCGACGGCTACGTGGGCGAAGTCGAAGAGTTCGTGCCAGCGCTTCCAGGTCGGCAGGCCGAGCAGCGCATCGACGCCGAGCAGCAGCACCAGCGGCCGCGTAGGGCCCAACTCGGCGCGCAGGCGTTCGAGGGTCAGGATCGTGAAGCTGGCCTGGGCTGCGTCCACCTCGGCGGGGTCTACTTCGAAGGCCGGGTTGTCGGCGGTGGCCAGGCGGGCCATCGCCAGCCGGTCCGCGGCACTGGCGCCGGGGGTATCCCGGTGCGGCGGCTGGCCGGCGGGAATGAAACGCACCTTTTCCAGCCCAAGGGCTTCGCGGGCGGTTTCGGCAAGGCGCAGGTGGCCGAAGTGGATGGGATCGAAGGTGCCGCCGAAGAGTCCGAGAGCGTGTTCAGCTGGCATCATCGGGACCGATACGTTCGAAGACATCCAGCGCGTTGGCGTAGAAGCTGGCGAAGACGACGGGAATGAATACGATCGGGAAGGCCAGCGCCGGCAACAGGCTGAGCAGCGGCGAAACCAGCTCGAGCACACTGACCAGTATGCCGGCGCCCAGCGCCACGCCGAGCAGGCCCAGCCCGAAGGCGAGGAAGGCGCGCCAGTTGCGCAGGCAGGCGACGAAGCTGAAGAACAGCGCCTTGGTGGCCGGGATGCGGCCCCAGCCGGCCAGCAGCGGGGCGAACCAGTAGGCCATCATCAGCGGCGTCGAGCCGACGGTGCTGATCAGCAGGGCGATGATGAAGGACGGGTCTTCAAGGGTTTCGCCCCAGCTGGTCTTGCCCATCACGGCCTTGAACAGCTTGCTGTTCACCTCCGCGTCGAACAGGGTGCTCAGGCCGAGCACGATCAGCGAGCCGATGAAGTAGATGCCGCCTATCTTCACCTGCTCCTGCAGGTTCTGGCGGAAGCCCGAGACAAGGATCTCCGGCCCGGCCTTGCGCCGTTCGGAAATCGCCTTGCAGCCGTTGAAGATGCCCAGCGACAGGGCGGGCATCACCAGGAACATGATGACCTGGCCGATGAAGGGGATCGCGGCGACCATCAGCAGGGTCAGGGAGCTGCCAAAGACCAGGAAGGTGACCAGCGCCGGGTTGCGCCGCCACAGCGCGAAGCCATCGATGATCCAGGCCCAGCCACGCTGGGCCTGCAAGGTGCGCGCCTGCATCCTCAGTCCGCCGTATCAGGGGGGGCGACTTGCGGGGAGACCAGCGCCGTGTCGCCGAAGACGTCCTGGTAGGACGCGTACACCGTGCCGGCCAGCACCGGAACGAGGACCAGCACGCCGAGGGCGGCGGGGATCATCGCCACCCAGATCAGTACATAGATCAGCACGCCCAGCACCACGAAGGCACCGAAGTTGCCGAAGCAGGCCGACAGGGACATCTTCATTGCATCCAGCGGCGGCGTGTCGCGCAGCACCACCAGCGGTGCGGCAAACCACAGCGCGGTGATCAGCAGCACCCACAACACCGAGAAGACGATGCTGCCGAGCAGAACCCCGCTGACCAGGCCGAGGCCCATGCCCGCCAGCGCACCCAGGATGTAGCCGGTGAGCAGCGCACCGCCGCCGACCAGCACTGACACGAAACCGGCGATCAGGCCGCCGAGCAGGTAGAACACGCCCACCAGGGACAAGTTGCCGGCGTGCACCTTGAGGCCGGCGAAGAGGTGTTCGATGCGCAAGGGCTTGCCCTGGGCCAGCGCGTGGCAGCCGAGGACCATGCCGGCGACCATCACCGGGAAACCGATCAGCACCACCGCCCAGCCGAGCAAGGGCACCAGGCCAAGCACGAACAGCATGATGATGAAGATCACGCTGATGGCGACCCACACCCCCGGATTGCGGGCGAAATAGAACCATCCGGCCTTCAGCCATACCAGGCTCTCGAAGGGCGAAACATGCCGTGGGCGCGGATGGCGCGCGGCGTTGTGGGGATGGTGTGCCGGGGCAGCCGGTTCGGTCATTGTCGGGCGAGGGAAACGGAGTGGAAAATCAGGATGTTGCGCTGCGACGAGATGCTAGCCCAAATTGCCCACCCAGTTCAAACCGGCAAAACCCTGGATGCGCTGTTTCAGGCCGGCAAAACCGGTAGCTGATTGGCATTGGCACGAAGCTGCAGGATGCGTCGATACTCGCCCGGGTCTTTCACCAGCACCATCTCGCCGGGGCGCGGCAGGTGGAAATCCTCCAGCCGTGACAGCCAGAAGCGCAGCGCGGCGGCGCGCAGCACGGCCGGCCAGGCATTGCGCTCGGCCGCGCTGAAGGGGCGGGCTTCGGCATAGCTGGCGAGCAGCGCGGCGGCGCGGGCCGGATCAAGCTGGCCATCGGTGTCGGCGCACCAGTCGTTAACCGTCACCGCCACGTCGAACAGCAGCGCATCCACGCCGGCGAAGTAGAAGTCGATGACGCCGCCGACGAAGTCGCCGTCCCACAGCACGTTGTCACGGAACAGGTCGGCGTGGATCACCCCCTGCGGCAGGGCGGTAAGGTCGAAGCCGGCCTGGAAGGCCAGCTCGGCATCCAGCTCGGCCTGCTCATCGGCGGGCAGGTGGGCGCGCACGCGGGCCGCGCAGTCACGCCGCCACTCGGCGCCACGCGGGTTGGCCTGCTTGCGCCCGAAGGACTGCCCGGCCAGGTGCAGGCCGGCCAGCATCGCGCCGATGCGCGCGCAGTGGGCGACGCTGGGTGCCATCTCCGACTTGCCGGCCAGGCGCGTGACGAGCACTGCCGGTTTGCCTGACAAGGTGCCCAGGTATTCGTTGTCCCGGTTGGCGATCGGCGCCGGCACCGGCAGGCCATGGCGGGCCAGGTGGGCCATCAGGTGCAGGTAGAAGGGCAGCTCGGCGCGCGGCATCGTCTCGAACAGCGTCAGCACATAGCGGCCGAGGCTGGTGGTGACGAAGAAGTTGCTGTTCTGCACGCCGGCAGAAATCCCCTGCAGGACATCCAGGCGGCCAATGGCGTAGTTCCGCAGCCAGACCGCGAGGTCGGCGTCGGTGACGGGAGTAAAGACGGACATGGTGAAGGGAGCTTACAACACGTGTCGCATCCCTGTGGCGCTGAATCGGCGTGTTGGGGACAACTGTGGGGGGCATGGGACTGTGGGGTCACGGAACTGTGGGGGCGAATTCATTCGCCCGCGGCGGTGGGGCGACGCGCGTCGGGCGAATGAATTCGCCCCCACAGAACAGCCAGCTCACAGAACAGCCAGCCCTACGGAAATTCGTCGCCGCGAAAAGAAGGGTGTCTGCGGCGCGGTAGAATGCGCACCCGCTCCACCCGATGTTCGCAGCACGCTCATGTCGCTCCTCCTCAACGCTCCGCAACGTGAAGCCATCCATTACCTGGACGGTCCCTGCCTGGTGCTGGCCGGCGCCGGCTCCGGCAAGACGCGGGTGATCACCCAGAAGATCGCCTACCTGATCAGCGACTGCGGCTTCAACCCGCACAACATTGCGGCGATCACCTTCACCAACAAGGCGGCCAAGGAGATGCTGGAGCGCATCGAGAAGCTGATGGGCGGGCGCGCCGTCAAGGGCCTCACGGTGTGTACCTTCCACGCCCTCGGCGTGCGCATCGTGCGCCAGGAAGCTGCGCTGCTCGGCCTCAAGCCGCAGTTCTCCATCCTCGATGCGTCGGACACCACGCAGATCATCGCCGAGATGACCGCCAGCACCGACAAGAACCGCGCCAAGGCCCTGCAGTGGCAGATCTCCAGCTGGAAGAACGCCCTGATCGAACCCCACGAGGCGGCCCACCTGGCCAACGACGAAATCTCGTCGGCCGCCGCGCTGCTCTACATGGAGTACGACAAGACCCTGCGCGCCTACCAGGGCGTGGACTTCGACGACCTGATCCGCCTGCCGGTCAAGCTCTTCGAGGAACACCCGGAGGTGCGCGAGCGCTGGCAGAACAAGCTGCGCTACCTGCTGGTCGACGAATACCAGGACACCAACCGCGCCCAGTATCGGCTGATCAAGCTCCTCACCGGCGTGCGTGCGGCCTTTACCGCGGTGGGCGACGACGACCAGGCCATCTACGCCTGGCGCGGCGCCGACGTGGAGAACCTGCGCCAGCTACCGGTGGATTTCCCCAAGCTGAAGGTCATCAAGCTGGAGCAGAACTACCGCTCCACGACGCGCATCCTGCACGCCGCCAACACCGTCATCGCCAACAACGAGAAGCTCTTCGAGAAGAAGCTGTGGTCCGAGCACGGCGCCGGCGACCCGGTGAACGTGGTGGCCTACCAGACGCCCGAGCACGAGGCCGAGGCGGTGGTGATGAAACTCTCCGCCCACAAGTTCGAGAACCGTACCCACTTCAAGGACTACGCGATCCTCTACCGCGGCAACCACCAGGCCCGCCTGTTCGAGCAGCAGCTGCGCAACCACAAGATCCCCTACGCCATCTCCGGCGGGCGCAGCTTCTTCGAGAACGCCGAAATCAAGGACCTGTGCGCCTACCTGCGCCTGATCGCCAACGAGGACGACGACCTGTCCTTCATCCGCTCGATCACCGTGCCGCGCCGTGGCGTGGGCGCCGCCTCCATCGAAGCCCTCAGCCGCTACGCCTCCAACCGCAACATCAGCCTGTTCAGCGCCGCCTTCGAGGAGGGCGCCGCCGAGCACGTCAACGCCCGCCAGCTCGAGACCGTGCGCGAGTTCTGCCACTTCATCAACCGCATGGCCCACCGCGCACCGCGGGAGCCGGCCGGCCAGGTCATCGGTGACATGCTCAAGGCCATCAACTACGAAGCCTGGCTGTACGAGAGCTGCGAGCCCCGCGAAGCCGAGACCAAGTGGAGCAACGTCGGCGACTTCACCGGTTGGCTCGGCCGCAAGGGCGAAGAAGACGGCAAGACCCTGTCGGACATGATCCAGACCATCAGCCTGATCACCATGCTCGACAAGGACGACGAGGAGCTCGATCAGGTCCAGCTCGCCACGCTGCACGCCTCCAAGGGCCTGGAGTTCAAGCACGTCTTCCTGGTCGGCGTCGAGGAAGGCCTGCTGCCGCACCAGTCGTCCATCGACGAAGACAAGATCGAGGAAGAGCGCCGCCTGATGTACGTGGGCATCACCCGCGCCCAGCGCAGCCTCACCATCAGCTACTGCGAACGCCGCAAGGCAGGCCGCGACGTGCGCACCTGCGACCCGTCACGCTTCATCGACGAGATGGGCGCCGAAGGCATCAAGCGCAGCGACCGCAAGAACCCGGAACCGGTCAGCAAGGAAGACGCGCGGGCGCGCATCGCCAACCTGCGTGCGATGCTCGGCAAGCCGGGCGCAGGCGGCTAGCCTCGCCCGCGGTCGGGTCAGCGCTGGATCAAGGCCGGCCGCTGGCGCATCTTGTTCTGCAACTGCATCAACCCGTACAGCAACGCCTCGGCGGTGGGCGGGCAGCCGGGTACGTAGATGTCCACCGGCACGATGCGATCGCAGCCGCGTACCACCGAGTAGGAATAGTGGTAATAGCCGCCGCCGTTGGCGCACGAGCCCATCGAGATCACGTAGCGCGGCTCGGCCATCTGGTCGTACACCTTGCGCAGGGCCGGCGCCATCTTGTTGGTCAGCGTCCCGGCCACGATCATCAGGTCGGACTGGCGCGGGCTGGCCCGCGGCAGCACGCCGAAGCGGTCCATGTCATAGCGCGCCGATGCCGCGTGGATCATTTCCACCGCGCAGCAGGCCAGGCCGAAGGTCAGGAACCACAGGCTGTCGCTGCGGACCATGTCGAGCAGGGAATCAACACTGGTCAGCAGGTAGCCGTCGCCGTGGAGGGTGGGAGCATGCATTGCGGATCTCCTTTCGGGGAAGAACAAATGCATGCCACTCTAGGGGCGGACGAAGACCCTTTCTTGTACCGAATCGACATCCTCCGGCAGAAACAGCGAGCGGAAATCCGGCTGGCCGATGCGGTACAGCCAGAAGCCCGGATCGTCGCCGGCCGACGACTGCACCAGCGCGCGCGGCGAATAGCCGGTGAGCGCCGCGAAATCCCGATCCATGTGGGCCTGATCGTAATAGCCGAACTCCTGGGCGACCCGCGCCACGTGGCCGCGCCGCCCGGCGCCCGCAAACAATTTAGGCAGCGCGAAGCCGAAGCGCGCCACCCGCCGCAGATCCCTCAGATTGGCGCCGTAGGCCCGGTCGAGGCGCCGCTCGAACTGGCGCAAACCGACGGACAGCGCCGCCGCCTGTGCCTCGGCCGGCTCGAACAAGCTCACCATCGAGCCCGTGGTGCGCAGGGCTTGCTGGACGCTGCCGCCGACACGCAGCGCACGCCGCAGCAGATCCTGCAGGTGGCCCACCCAGCGGGCCGGGTGTCGCTCCTCATCGACGCGCTCGACCATGCGGCGGACATCGGCGGGCGGAAACACCTCGTCCAGCGCAATGGTCCGGTCGCGCAACTCCGCCACGCTCGGCCCCAGCGCCTCCGCCAGCAGGCCCGGGCGGAACAGCATCGACACGAACACCCCGCCCGCCTCGATCTCGGTGAAGCGCGGCGTCAGGCACGGGCCGGCGATCACCGCACGCGGATAACGCTGCCCGCGCCTGCCCGCCGCATCCGTTCGCCAGCCGCCGCCCCGCGCGAACAGGATCAGCGCCGGACTCAGCGCCGCCGGAATGCGCGACAGGCAACCCCCAGGAAAGCCCACCACCAGCGTCGGATAAATCCATGGCGCCAGCGCCGGGTGGGGCGGGACGATCAGTTGGGAGTGCATCGGCAGCATGGGCGATGACGGATGGTGTTGCGACGGAGATGCAGGGTGGATCAATCGGGCGCGGAAGCACGCGGCCCCGAGCGCCTGAATGCACTGCGGTACTTCACAAACCCGCGTTTCGTGGAACCGATGAAACCGCTGTGTTCGAAGAAGCGGTGCGCGTCCTGACGGTGCAGGCTGCTCATCAGCATGATCTTGGAACAGTCCTGGGCCAGGCAAAACGCCTCGATGTGGGCAAACAGGCGCGTGCCGATGCCTCTGTTGCGGCACTGGGCATCCACGACTACGTTCTCCACGACGGCAAAGGGCTGGCGGCCGAACATTGCATCCGCACACAGGGAGACCAGCGCCGTCGCCTGCACGCAGCCATCTTCCTCGGCGACAAACAGGGCCGTGTTGGCATCCTCCTGCAATTCGGCGAGCCGTTCCGGTAGCACGGTAACGGCGGGGTTGTTCACTAGTTGTAGATACAGGGTGCCAATGTGTCCGGCATCCGTCGGCTGGGCTTCGCGGATCGAGATCGTAGAGGGAGGCTGGTCGTAAAGCGGGCTTTGGATGACGGAGGGAATGGACTTCATGCGTTGCTGAGGCTCAAGCAAGCTCTACAAGAATTGGATTGTGGTCGCTCAAGGATGCAAATTCCCCGTCCTGAATGACTGTTGCGCTGACGAGATGCGGTAGCAGGCTGTGGCTGACGAAAATCGCATCACAGTGGTATGGCTTGTCTGGTGCCCTGTTCCAGCGAAGGGTCTGGGGCAGATTCATATTGGGGTGAAGAGCTTGCCATGCATTCATCACGCCAAATTCGCGCCGTAGCCGATCGTGAATACGTCGCTCTCCAGCCGTATTTTTCATGCCCTCCTCCGAGGCATGGCGAACAGCCGTCGTGAGGTTAAAGTCGCCGGCAATCAGTAGTGGCGTGCCATCCTGATGCTTTTCGATTTCGTCCAAAATGCGATTGACGCTGGGTTCATAAGGCCCCGGAGAAGGCGCGTGAATGGAAAAAACCGTAATTGTTTGTGCGACCCCGGCAATTCTGACTTCCTTTATTCTCGCGCCCATCACCCAGCCATCGAAGCCTGAAACCTCGATCGGCTCAAGGACATGATCCTTTGACAGGATGGCGCTGCCCCACTTCCCATGAGCAACGTTCGCATGGATGCAACCTTTGATACCGGAAAATTCCTCAGGGGCAATATATCGGCTCGGCGCTTCGGACTCCTGGGCGCAAATGACGTCGGCTCCCAGATCCATCAACGCACGCTGCCAGTGATTGCCGGGGTTCTTGTGCCCGCCGGATCTTAGGTTATAGGTGCAGAGCTTCATTGTTGTGGGTGTGGCTATGATCAGGTTGCAGGAGGTTGGCGAATGATGAAGATCAGTTCAAACAGGCTGGTTATTAGAGTCTATGTATTTGTTTTACTTGATAAGAATAGTCGTTTTACGTAAGCGCTTTAATTCATCGAGCGCCACCGCTACTTCCTTAGATTGGCAAAGGGAAGTTGTTCATATGTCTGAAAAAACTCGCAGAGAAGTTGCTTCTCGACGAGCCGTGGTTCTTCTTTCATGGTTTCTTTCCAGAAAATCAGAAGTTCTCCTGCGTCGGAAAGTTGCCAAATGTACCGACCGCCCCAATGCGCATAACGGCGGCCGATACCAAACTGCATATATGCGTGCAAACGGTCTTGGAGCGTTGCGAAATGGGTCTTGCCCCCGGCTTTTCCGACGTACACAACTTTAGGAAGGGCAAGCCACCGGGCTTCAAGAGTCAAGACTGAAACTGAGGGGTCTCGATTCTTGAAGTGACCCCCGCTACTCGTTTCCAGGAAGCTGACCGGTTGTTCGTTTTTCCGGACGACCAAATACACGCCTTGCTTTTGGGGCACATCCTTGCATGAGCTCTGTAATTCGGCTATCGGAATGCCACCGCAGAAGCCGAACTTGGGTAATTGATCTATGTGTTCAAAATCCATGGCGTATCTGCTGACGATCCAGATGACTGCTCATGCCGCCGTTCCATCCGACGATTTGCCCCCGGATTTGCCCGTTGCCTTCCCTCGCCCCTTCCGCTCCGACTTCTTCTTCAACCCCAGCGCCGCCAGTTCATCCGAATCCGGACCGTATATCGCCCTGACCTGGCTTTTCACGCCGAGGATCAGTTCGTGGAAGTCGTGCTGGGCGGCGATGAGGGCGTCGCGGGTGGCGGCGTGGGTGTGGCGGGCGTGGAGTTCGGCTTCGTGGGCGGCGTTCAGCTTGTGGTATGCCGCGCTGACGGCGGGGAAGCTGTAGTCGTCCTTGTAGGGCTGGTAGTGGGGGATGCCCTTGAGGGCGCGGTAGGTGTCTTCGTCGGCCTTGAGGTGTTGCGGCGACATGCGGGCTTTGTTCGGGTTGGCCATGGCGTGTGTGCGGGAGGCAATGGGCTGGAGACGTTGTCTATGCTCGCTACACTACGATGGCTTATGCATTATGGGCTGTGACGTGACGCACTCGGGCGACCGGGAACGAGTTCAGTGGCCGGCGATTGGACTTCGCGGAGGGGAGAAGATGATTCGCGAGATCGCGAAGAGGGTTCGCGAGGCGGCGAAGAGGATTCGGTGGTATGCGATAAGTATTCCGGGAGCTCCGAAGTTTTTTCGGAGGACTCAGAATGCTTTTAGATGCTGGCCAAAGTCATTTCGCGTGGCGCAGATATGACTTCGCGCTTGTGTGGCTCAAGGCCTGGCGGTTTGCTGGTGATCAACCAGATCCGTTTGTCCGTGTCAAAGCCTAGCGCCTGGGTGATGAGCAGGGTAAGGATGGGGGGACGCATGATCGACCTCTACGGGCCGAGGCATGACGAAGAGTATTACCAGAGCGTTGCTGTCAGTGCTGAAGGGCCCAGGCGACGCCTTCGGTCGAGGCGTAATGCAGGGCCGCGGTTTGACTCGTGAAACGGGGTTTGAAACGCATGATCCGGGTCGTGGTGGATGTGCCCCTGCCCGAGTGGATGGACACCGATGCAGCGAAGCTGCCGTCGGAGTCCGGTTTGGTCATGGGGGAGACGCGAAAGCGGCCCACGGTGATAGGTGTGTTGTTGTGCATAGTTTTATTTTGTGAGATGGCCTGTGCCATGCAGTATGGATTCGACAGGACAAGACCTGCCGAGTTCAAAGGCGTACCCGGAAAGCGCGGCGTTACGACAAAGCAAATCGGAATGCTTGTGATGTCGTGGGTACGCAGTGCTTGCCGGTGCCAAACGCGATGACGCGTGATGGCTCGTCTGCCGGTTTATTTTCAAGAAGAGGAAGGCTTCGCATCCGGGCGTTCCCTTGCCGTCATGGGCAAATTCGGGACGCTGCGTCTGGATGGGAGAGGTACCGCTACTCGCGCGATATGCGCTATTGAAATTCATGAGAAGCCCCGGTTGGTGGTGGGCTTCTTGCTGAATTGGTGGCGCACCCTACCATGCCTGGTCGGGATTCTGCAATAGCTTTGTTTCGTAATTGTGACGTTACGCCTGGCTTTTGTTCCAGGGATGCTCGGCGGATCCAGGGCAACTGGCCCTCCGAACATCCCTGAGGTGTGCGGGGCGCTTAGTGCATCAGTTTGCCGCCGCTGCCGATGATGGTGACTTCGGCGAAGTGGGAGCCTTGGCGTTTGCCGGGGCCGAAGTCGATGGTGTAGCCGCCGGTGTCGTAGTTGCGCAGGCTTTCGAGGGCGGTGGTGAGTTTTTCGCGGGTGGGTTGGGGGCCGGCGCGGCGCAGGCCTTCGACGAGGACTTTGGCGGAGATGAAGCCTTCCAGCGTGGTGTAGGTGAGGCCGGCCTTCGGTTGCAGGGCCTTGGGGAGGGCTTCGAATTCGCGCACCAGCGGCAGCGCGGCGTTGCCCGGGTAGGGCATGACCTGGGAGATGGCGATGCCGGTGGCGTCGGGGCCGAGTTCGTTGGTGAGGGCATGGACACCGACGACGGAAACGGCGAACAGCTGGGCGGCGCTGCCGCTCTGCTTGAGCTTGCGGACGAAGCTGGCGGTGGCCTTGTAGGTGCTGAACATGATCACCGCCTGCGGGTTGGCGGCGGCGATGCGTTGCACGGCGGAGCCGACGTCCTGGGTGTTCTTGTCGAAGGCGCCTTTGGCGGCGATGGTCAGGTTGCGCTTGCGCAGGGCCTTGGTGACGCCGTCCACGCCGGAGATGCCGAGGGTGTCGTCCTGGTAGAAGACGGCGATGCGGGTGACGCCGGTGGTGGTGAGCTGGCGGACGATCTTCTCGGCTTCGTCGCCGTAGCTGGCGCGCACCCAGAAGGTGTAGGGGGAAGTCTGGGTCCGCAGGTCGTCAGAGCCGGTGTAGGGGGCGACGGAGGGGACCTTGCGTTCGTCGAGCAGGGGCATCACGGCCCAGTAGTTGGCGGTGCCCATGATGCCGAGGAAGGCCAGCACCTTGTCGTCGTCGAGCTGCTTCTTGACGTTGTTTACCGCGCGTTCGGGCACGTAGGCGTCGTCGTCGCTGACGAGTTCGATCTTCTTGCCGTGGATGCCGCCCTTGCTGTTGATCCACTTGAGGTAGGCCTGGGCGCCGTCGCGCAGTTCGGTGCCGAGTTCGGCGAGGGGGCCGCTGAGGGCGGCGCTCTGGCCGATGCGGATGGTGTCGTTTGCAGCGGGGGCTGCGGGGGCAGCGTGCAGCGGGGAGCTGGCGAGCAGCAGGCCGCCGAGCAAGGTGGTCAGGGCGCCAAGGCCCCGGGCGGAAAATCCCATGACAGTCTCCATGGACAAGGTGACGGAGCCGGTCTGTTGCCAGCTCTCGGTTGTTGGAGGCGCGAGTTTATCCGCAAGGGATGCCTTGCGGATATGGGGCTGTCATTGGGTTGGCGTAATGCCGGGGGTCAGCCGCGTTTTTTCCAGCTGGCGCGGCAGGTGTCCTGCAGGTAGTCGAGGACGTCGCCTTCGTCGTGCTGGTCGAGCTGCATGCGGGCTTCGGGGCCGAGGTCTTCGAGCCACATGCGGCGCACGTCGGCCTGGTATTCGAAGGGGACGACGTTCTCGATGAAGTGGGCGACGGCGTCCTCGTCGAAGCCTTTGTCGCGGAAGTTGTCCCAGATCTGCAGGGCGTCCTTCTTGCGCAGGCTGCGGGCGGGGGACACGCCGGTGGCGATCATCAGCAGCACGCCGCACTGCACGTCGGTGTGGTCGCCCTGGCGGCCGGTGATGCGCAGCCATTCCTCGGCGCGGGCCTTGTCGTGGTGGGTGATCTCGTCGACCGAGCTGGTGTCGAAGAAGAACAGGCCGGAGAAGCGGTCCTGGTTGCGGTAGAGCTCGGTGGCGGGCACCTCGCGGACCACCGGCAGCACCTTGGTGATGAAGCGTTCCTTCTCTTTCTCCATCAGGCTGCGCAGGTGGGCGGGGGCATCCTCCAGCCAGGTGTCGAGGGTCGGGAAGGCGGGGCTGCGTTTCTTGAGGGCGGCTTCGTGCAGCTTCATGAAGCGGTCGACGCTGAAGAAGCCGGCGGGCTTGCGTTCGTTGAGGAGGACCAGCAGCGCGCTGTTGACCACCGATTCGCAGAACACATGCCATTCGGTGGCGTCGTCGCGGCCCACGCCGAACTTGCCGGCCAGCCAGTAGGCCAGCTCGATGTGGTGCTGGTTCTGCTCGCGCACGCGTCGCTCGGCGAGGTAGCGGGAGAAGGTGATCGGCGTGACCGAGGTGTGCTTGTCGAGAAAGTCCTTCTCGTTCTCGCGCAGCACCTCGGGGCCGGCCAGCAGGCGCTCGCTGGGCAGCGCGTGGAGCTTGCGCAGGCGGTCGGCGCCGGCCTTGGAGAGGGCCAGCAGCGTCTTGTCGCGCAGCAACTGGGTGGCGACGTCCATGCGTCCACCGGATTCCGCTTCGAGGGCCAGGCCGACGAGGGTCACCAGCCGGTTGCGGGCGGCTTCCAGCTCGGGGCGCAGGTTGGCGGTGCCGAAGTAGGCGGCCAGCTGCACGATGCCCTTGGCGCCTTCCTTGCGGATGCCGTCCAGGCGGGCGGCATCCACGTGGTGGTTCTTCAGCGCGTGACGCAGCACCCGTTCGAAATAGGGGCTGGTGTCGACGGTGGCGAGTGCGGTATCGATGGACATGGGCGTCGGATCAGATCGCGGATTCTTCGTCGTCCTCTTCCAGGCGCGGCACGCCCGGTTCGGTTTCGGCGGGCAGGCGGGCGGCTTCGGCGGCACGCTGGAGGCGGTCCTGGATCTCGATGACGAGCAGCTCGAAGGTGTCCTGGAACTCGTGGCGCAGCACCCAGGCGGTTTCCATCCAGTCGCCATCGGCCACTTCGGAGCGGGACATGCGTACCCGCACCATCTCGACCGCGTCGCCGATCTCGAGGCCCTGGTCGAGCTCGTCCACGCGCTCGGCGTCCCAGGTGATGGCGGACTTGGGCGCGAAGGCCTTCTCGGCGTCGATCTCCTGTTCGAACACGCCGTGGAAGGCGAGGGCGAGCAGGGAGTCGTAGTGGTCGATGAAGTAGTCGGCCAGCAGGCGCACGCCTTCGTCGTGCTCGGCGAGGCATTCCAGCACCTCGGCGCAGGACGGGCCGGTGCGGTGCATGACGGCGTTCATGGTGTTGCGCAGGCGCGGCACGTACTTCTCGAGGGGCTCGCCGTACTGGCGTTCGAGGAGGATGGCCTGGACGAACTGCTCGGGGCTGACCAGCAGGTTGATGACCGATTCCTTGCTGGCGTCGAACTCGCGCATGACGGCCAGCACGTCCTTGGGGGCCATCTCGTCGAGCACCGCCACCAGGGCGTGGTCGCCTTCCTGCTCGGCGATGACGGCGAGGTTGGCTTCGGCTTCGGCGATTTCGCCGGCCTGGATCAAGGCGTGGGTTTGCTTGATGACAAGCTCAGACATGGAGAGAAAACCTTTCGATTAACGGTCGACGGCGTCGAAGCCCTGTTCGGACAGCCACTCTTCCCCGGCTTCGCCGAGGTCATCGCTGTCTTCGTCCTCATCGCTGGCGCTGGGGGCGGCGGCGCGGGCGATGGCACCGCTGCCGAGCATCCACTCGAGCACCGCGGCGGTGACGAGAAAGTCGGCGCCGCCGTCCTGCTTGAGGCTCTGGGCGATGAGCGGCTGGGCCCACGGGGCGATTTCGAGGGATTCGGTGAGTTCGTCCCAGCTGGGGAAGCTGCCGTCGCCCGGCTCGGTGTGCGAGGCGGCGTGCAGGGCCTTGGGCGCGGTAAAGCGGAAGGCGCCATGCAGCGCGGAGGCCACCATCTCGGGGGCGCTGTCGATCATCGAGAGCAGGAAGGGGAATTCGCTGTGCTTCTCGCGGACGCGCTTCTTGAGCACATCCTTGCCTTCCGAGTCGGTGCGCAGGTCGTCGATTTCACTGGCGTAGCGCTCGAAAATGTCTTCGAAGTAAAACGAGGTCAAGAAATTACCTTTTCAATGTACGAGGCCCACAGGGACGTGGCCTCCTGCAGCGGGTCGTCGATGAGGTTGCGCTGGCGCAGGGCGTCGTAGTCGCGCCGCTTGGCCTCGTCGGAGAGCAGATCATAGGCCGCCTGGATGTCGCGGAAGCGCGCCGCGGCGCCCGGATCGGGGTTGCGGTCCGGGTGGTAGAGGCGCGCCGCCTTGCGGTAGGCGGTCTTGATGACTTCCGCCGAGGCGCTCGGGGCGACGCCGAGGACTTCGTAGGGGTCGCGCATGGCGTTCAGCCCTGCTGGCCGATGCCCAGCCGTTCGCACAGGGCGATGGTGGGAGCGGCCTGGTTCATGCTGTAGAAGTGCAGGCCCGGTGCGCCGGCTTCGAGCAGCTTGGCGCACAGCTCGCTGACCACGTCGAGGCCGAAGGCCTTGATGGAGTCGGAGTCGTCGCCGAAGGCTTCGAACTTGCGGCGCATCCAGCGCGGGATCTCGGCGCCGCAGGCGTCGGAGAAGCGCGCCAGCTTGGAGAACGAGACGATCGGCATGATGCCCGGCACGATCGGCACGTGGACGCCGAGGCGCTCGCATTCGGTGCGGAAGTGCAGGTAGGCGTCGAGATTGTAGAAGTACTGGGTGATCGCCGAGTTGGCGCCGGCATCCACCTTGCGCTTGAAGGCCAGCAGGTCGTCCTTCGGGCTGCGCGCCTGGGGGTGGTATTCCGGGTAGGCGGCGACTTCGATGTGGAAGTGATCGCCGGTTTCGGCGCGGATGAATTCCACCAGCTCGTTGGCGTAGCGCAGCTCGCCCGGGTCGCCGACGCCGGAGGGCAGGTCGCCGCGCAGGGCGACGATGCGGCGGATGCCCTCGTCCTTGTAGCGCAGCAGGATCTCGCGGATGTGCTCGCGGGTGGAGCCGATGCACGACAGGTGCGGCGCGGCCTGGTGGCCTTCGCGCTGGATCTCGAACACCGTTTCGAAGGTGCGGGCCTGGGTGGAGCCGCCAGCACCGAAGGTGACCGAGAAGAACTCGGGCTTCAGCACGGCCAGCTGGGCACGGGTGGCGCGCAGTTTCTCGACGCCTTCCAGCGTCTGCGGCGGGAAGAATTCGATGGAGAAGGGAGTCTTGTTCGGCACGGGATTTCCTCGCGGGCCCGCCGGCGTACCGGCGGGCATGGGCCAGCTCTTAGTAGCGGTAGTGCTCGGCCTTGTAGGGGCCGGCGACGGGCACGCCGATGTAGTCGGCCTGGGCCTGGGAGAGAACGGTCAGATTGGCGCCGATCTTCTTCAGGTGCAGGCGGGCCACCATCTCGTCGAGCTGCTTGGGCAGCACGTAGACGCCGACCGGGTACTGCTCGATCTTGGTGAACAGCTCGATCTGGGCCAGGGTCTGGTTGGCGAAGGAGTTGCTCATCACGAAGCTCGGGTGGCCGGTGGCGCAGCCGAGGTTAACCAGGCGGCCTTCGGCCAGCAGGATGATCCGCTTGCCGTCCGGGAAGATGATGTGGTCGACCTGGGGCTTGATGTTCTCCCACTCGTACTGGCGCAGGCTGGCAACCTCGATCTCGGAGTCGAAGTGGCCGATGTTGCAGACGATGGCGTTGTTCTTCATCGCCTTCATGTGGTCATGGGTGATGACGCCCACGTTGCCGGTGGTGGTGACGAAGATGTCGCCCATGGAGGCGGCGTCTTCCATCGTGACCACGCGGAAACCTTCCATCGCCGCCTGCAGTGCGCAGATCGGGTCGATTTCGGTGACCCACACGGTGGCGCCGAGGCCGCGCAGGGATTGCGCACAGCCCTTGCCTACGTCGCCGTAGCCGAGCACCACGCCGATCTTGCCGGCGATCATCACGTCGGTGGCGCGCTTGATGCCGTCCACCAGCGATTCGCGGCAGCCGTAGAGGTTGTCGAACTTGGACTTGGTGACCGAGTCATTGACGTTGATGGCCGGGAACTTCAGCTCGCCCTTGGCGTGCATCTGGTACAGGCGGTGCACGCCGGTGGTGGTTTCCTCGGTGACGCCCTTCACCTGCGCCAGGCGGGTGGAGTACCAGGTCGGGTCGGTCTTCAGCTTGGCCTTGATGGAGGCGAACAGCACCACGGCTTCTTCGCTGTCCGGGTTGTCCAGCACCGACAGATCCTGCTCGGCGCGGGCGCCCAGGTGCAGCAGCAGGGTCGCGTCGCCGCCGTCGTCGAGGATCATGTTGGAGTAGCCGCCGTCGGCCCACTCGAAGATGCGGTGGGTGTAGTCCCAGTAGTCGGTGAGGGATTCGCCCTTCACGGCGAACACCGGGATGCCCTTTTCGGCGATCGCGGCGGCGGCGTGGTCCTGGGTCGAGAAGATGTTGCACGAGGCCCAGCGCACTTCGGCGCCGAGGGCGGTCAGCGTCTCGATCAGCACCGCGGTCTGGATGGTCATGTGCAGGGAGCCGGTGATGCGCGCGCCCTTCAGCGGTTGCTTGGCGGCGAACTCCTCGCGGATGGCCATCAGGCCCGGCATTTCGGTTTCGGCGATGCGGATTTCCTTGCGACCCCAGTCCGCCAGGGACAGGTCGGCAACAACGAAATCGGTGAACTTTTCAGCCACAGCGTTCATGAGAACTCCTCGAACATGTGGCCGGGAAGGGACTACGCGTGGCTCGGTATGAAGGCTCACCGCGTCTCCCCGTGCCCGGCACGGGTTTGCAAACAAGCATGGACGGGTGAGCGCGGTTGCAGGTGACGCGGAGAAAAGCCTCGCGGCACCGACATCGAGCCTGGGACGGCGGGCCTTGCACCCGGCAGTCTTGCAGCGCTCCTCGATTCAGGTCGCGAATTATAGCGGATCGACGCTGATTTTCTTGAGAATTTTGCCGCGCATCGTGAAGCGCCCCAGGTGGGCCATGCACCTTCGGTTCGCCGATCCGCTTCCGCGGGCGAATGAATTCGCCCCCACAAGGAGATCAGGAGGTGCCATGCCGTAGGGGCGAATTCATTCGCCCGCAGACTTCGATCCGCCAATGGCGGGCGAATGCATCGCCCCTACAGGGCGGCGTCGAGGACCTTGCCGAAGACTTCCGCTTCCTGGAAGCCGATCACGCGCAGGTCCTGGCGTTCTTCGCCGCCGGCCTTGAAGAAGATGATGCCCGGCGGTCCGAACAGGTTGAAGCGCTTGAGCAGGGCCTTGTCGGCGTCGTTGTTGGCGGTGACGTCGGCCTGCACGAGCTGGAAGCCGGCCAGGCGCTTGGCCACGGCGGGGTCGGCGAAGGTGAAGCGCTCCATCTCCTTGCAGGAGATGCACCAGTCCGCATAGAAGTCGAGCATCACCGGGCGGGTGGAGGTCTTGATGAGTTGGTCGAGTTCTTCCACCGACGCGACGCGCTGGAACTTGGTTTCGGCCGCGGCGGGGGCCCCGGCGGCCTGCGCGCGCAGGATGGCGAGGGGTTGCAGCGGGTCGCGTGAGCCGGCCATCGCGCCGATGAACAGCGCGGCGCCGGCGATCAGCGCGAGCACGCCGAAGCCCTTCCAGAAACGCTGCCAGCCGCTGGCGTGGGGTGGCAACGGGTCGAGGGCGTGCAGGTAGATCGCCGAGAACACCAGCAGGCCGGCCCAGGCCAGCATCGGCACGACACTCGGCAGCACCGGCGTGACCAGCCAGATGGCGACGCCCAGCAGCATCACGCCAAAGGCGCGCTTGACCCCTTCCATCCACGGGCCGGGCTTGGGCAGCGCGCTGCGCGCCAGCACGCCGACGAGCAGCAGCGGGGCACCCATGCCCAAGGCCATGATGAACAGCGCAGCGCCACCGAGCGCGGCGTTGCCGGTCTTGGCGATGTAGAGCAGGGCGCCGGCCAGCGGCGCGGCGACGCAGGGGCCGACGATCAGTGCCGACAGGGCGCCCATCAGCAGGATGCCGCCGGGCGAGCCGCCCTGGTGGTTGACGGTGTCGGACAGGCGGCTTTGCAGTGCGATGGGTAGCTGCAGCTCGTAGAAGCCGAACATCGAGCCGGCCAGCACGATGAAGATCAGCGAGAAGGCGCCAAGAACCCAGGGGTTCTGCAGCGCGGCGGACAGCAGCGTGCCGGACAGCCCGGCGGCGACGCCGGCGGCTGCGTAGGTGAGGGCCATGCCCAGCACGTACAGGGTGGACAGACCGAAGGCGCGGCTCTTGGTGATCGCATGGCCGTGGCCGACGATGATGCCGGACAGGATCGGGATCATCGGGAAGACGCAAGGCGTCAGCGCCAGCAGCAGGCCGAAGCCGAAGAAGCTGAGCAGGATGGTGGCGATGCTGCCGCCGGACAGCAGGCGGGCGACGCGGCCGGATTCGTCGTGGCTGTCGTCGCCTGTCGTGGCAGAGGCCGGCGCCGCGCTGGCGGCGGGCGCGTCGCCCTTGCCCAGCGCGCGGGCCAGGAAGCCGCCGGACCCGCCGTCGGCACCGGCTGCGGCGATGGTGAAGCTCTGCTTCTGCGGCGGGTAGCAGATGCCCATGTCGGCGCAGCCCTGGCTGCTGACCTCCAGCTCGAAGGGCGGCTTGCCGGCGACGATGGGGACGGGGATGACCAGCTCGTGGCGGTAGATCTCCACCTGGCCGAAGGCGTCGTCCTTCTTCGGTTTGCCGGGCGGGATGGCGGCTTCGCCGAAGGTGACGCCCTCGGCCTGGAACTTGAAGCGGTGGCGGTACAGGTAGTAGCCGTCGGCGATCTGGAAGCGCACTTCGACGGTGTGATCGTCGACCGCGCGGGCGGATACGCGGAAGGCCTGTTCGACCGGCAGCGGCTCCTCGGCGTGGGCGAGGCTGCCGAGCAGGGACAAGGCGAACAACAGCAGGGGCAGCAGGAGGGTACGGATTCGGATCATGGCCGGCAGTGTAGGGGCAGCGCGGCCGGGCCGCCCCGCGAATGGATCAAGAAATGGCGCTTGGAATGCCCGGAGCGTTCAGGCGGCGGGCTTCGTTTCGGCGGCGACCCAGGCCAGGTAGCCAGGCAGGCCGTCAGTGACAGGGACTGCGATCAGCTCGGGAAGTTCGTAGGGATGGGCTTCCTGCACGGCGGCCTGCAACTCGGCGTAGCGGGCGCGGGTGGTCTTGATCAGCAGCGGCACTTCGCTGGCCGTCTCGACGGCACCCTGCCAGCGATAGACCGAGGTGCATGGCGCCAGGATGTTGACGCAGGCAGCCAAGCGGCGCTCGATCAGCAGCGCGGCGAGGGTGTTGGCCGCGTCGGCGTCGGGCAGGTTGGTGAACACCAGCAGGGTCTCGTCGGAGGTGGTCATGGTTGAGCGTAAGGGGGGCGGCTTGCTGTGGGGGCGAATTCATTCGCCCAGAGGGGTTGATCATCGGTTCGCGGGCGAATGAATTCGCCCCCACGGATGAGGGGGGCCCCCACAAAACAGAGCGTGGTTTTCCGGCTCACGTCAGCAGTCGCCGCCGGGTCAGCGCCAGGGCCAGCCAGAAAGCGGCGACGGTGACGGCGGCCAGCACGCCGGCGTGCAGCGCGATGTTGTGCGGCATCTGGCCGAGCAGCAGCGGGCGGGCGAGGCTGACCGCGTGGCTCAGGGGTAGTGCGTCGGCGATGTGGCGCACCACGTCGGGCAACTGGCTCTGCGGGAAGAACACGCCGGACAGCAGGGTCATCGGCGTGATGAAGAGGGTGAAGTAATACATGAAGAAGTCGTAGCTCGGTGCCAGCGCGGTCATGATCAGGCCGAGGGCGGCGAAGCACAGGCCGGTGAGGAAGATCACCGGGATCGCCGCCAGGGCCAGCGGCGAGGCGGTGAAGCCGAAGGCGGCGATCACCGCGAGGATCGCCGTGCCGGCCAGCGTGGCCTTGCTGGCGGCCCACACCAGTTCGGCGGCGACGATGTCGTCGAGGGCGATCGGGGCGTTCATGATGGCTTCCCAGGTCTTCTGCACGTGCATGCGCGAGAAGCCGGAGTACAGCGCCTCGAAGGTGGCGGCGTTCATCGTGGAATAGCACAGCGTGCCGCCGGCCAGGAAGGCGATGTAGGACACGCCTTCGATCTGCGGCACCAGCATGCCGAGGCCGTAGCCGAGACCCAGCATGTAGATCACCGGGTCGGCCAGGTTGCCGACGACGGACGGCAGGGCGAGCTTCTTCCAGACCAGGAAGTTGCGCCGCCACACCGCGGCGAAGCGCAGGGACAGGCGTGGTGGAGCAAAGTGGCCGCGGCGGCCGGACGATTTATCCATGGGCGTTCAGTCGCGCAGTTCTCGGCCGGTGAGCTTGAGGAACACGTCCTCCAGGTTGGCCGGGCGGTGGAGGGTGCGCAGGCCGGGCTGGTGGGCCAGGTGGGCCAGCAGCGGGGCGGCGTCGTCGGTGTAGCAGAAGGCGGTCTCGCCGCTGATCTCGCAGCGCTTGCTGAAGCCGGCGGCGTACCGCGCGGCCCATGCGGCAGCACCGGAGTCGGGCCCGGCCGTCTGGCCGTTGCCGGTCCATTCGCCGAATACTTCCACCACCTGGGGTTCGATGTGGGCGGCGATGACTTCCCGCGGGCTGCCCTGGGCGAGGAGGCGCCCGGCGTCGAGGATGGCCAGCCGGTGGGCGAGGCGCTCGGCCTCGTCCATGAAGTGGGTGGTCAGCAGGATCGTCGTGCCTTCCGCGGTAAGGCGGCGCAGGCGCTCCCAGATCAGGTGGCGGGCCTGGGGGTCGAGGCCGGTGGTGGGCTCGTCGAGGATCAGCAGCTCGGGCTTGTTGACCAGCGCGCGGGCCAGGGTGAGGCGCCGCTTCATGCCGCCGGACAGGGACTGGATGCGTGCGTTGTCCTTGCCCTCCAGGCCGGCGAAGGCCAGCAGCTCTGGGATGCGCGGGCGGATTGCGCTCTCATGGATGCCGAAGTAGCCGGCAAAGACGATCAGGTTCTCGGCGCAGGTGAAGTCCGGGTCGAGGCTGTCGAGCTGCGGCACCACGCCGACCCGCATGCGGGCCTCGCGGGCCTGCTCGGGCACCGGCAGGCCGCACAGGCGGATCTCTCCGGCCGTGGGGGCGGTGAGGCCCAGCGCGCAGCGCAGCGTGGTGGTCTTGCCGGCACCGTTGGGGCCGAGCAGCGCGAAGCACTCACCGGGACGCAGGCTGAGGTTGAGCCCACGCACCACTTCCTTGGCTTCGCTGCCTTCGCCGAAGCGCTTGACGAGTCCGCTGATCTCGAGGGGCATCAGTTCGGCGGTGGCGTGGTGGATACGAAGGACGGCCGGGCGAGGATCTGCTCGGCCCAGGCGGCCAGCGCGGTATGGCGGGAGCGCCAGTTGAACTCGGCGAGGCGCAGGTCCAGGTAGCCGAGGGCGCAGCCGGCGGCGATGTCGGCAATGCTCAGAGCCTCGTTGCCAAGGCCCAGGCGCTGTTCAAGGCGTTCCTCCAGCGCGGCGAGGCCGCGGCGGATCTTGTCGAGCTGGCGCTGGATGTTGGCGTAGTCCTGCTTGGGCAGCGGGCGGCGGCTTTCCAGGAAGGCCGCCACGGCGGCGTCGGTGATGCCGTCGGCGAGGGCCTCGCTCTGGCGCACCGGCAGCGCGGCCAGGCGCTCGGCGGGAATCAGCTCGGGGCCGCCGAGGGTCTCGAGGTATTCGGCGATGACCGGCGAGTCGAACCACACCTGGCCGTCGTCGGCGACCAGCGCCGGCACCTTGCCGAGGGGGTTGTAGTCGGGCACGCGGGTTTCGGCGACCCACGGGATGTCCACTTCCTGCGTGAAGGGCAGGGCCTTTTCGGCCAGCACGACGCGGATCTTGCGTGCGTAGGGGCTGGTGAGGGAGACGACGAGTTTCATTGCTTTTCTGCGCTCAGAGAGGGCGCCACGCCCGTTCGATGATGCTGCGGATGATGTGCAGCTTGCCGTGGAAAAAGTGGTCGGCGCCGGGGACGACGACGACCGGCAGCTCCTGGGGTTCGGCCCACTCCATTACGTTGCCGAGGGCGACAGTCTCGTCCCGCTCGCCGTGGATGATCAGGCTGTCCTTGGGCACTGGCAGCGTGGTGTAGCTGCGCGCGCCGGTGACTTCGCCGGCGGCGGTGCCGACCAGCACGATGCGGCCGGGCGGCGTGATGCTGTCGGCCAGGCGGGCGGCGACGCGGGTCTGCACGTAGGCGCCGAAGGAGAAGCCGCCGAGGGCCAGCGGCAGGCCGCCCCAGCGGCTCTGGGCCCAGGCGATGACGGACAGCATGTCCTCGGTCTCGGCGCCGCCGTTGTCGTGGCTGCCGACGCTCTTGCCGACGCCACGGAAGTTGGGGCGCAGCGCCGCGTAGCCCATGTCGCGGAAGACCCGTGCCAGGGTGTGGGCGACCTTGTTGGTGTTGGCGCCGTGGAACAGCGGGTGCGGGTGGCACACCAGCGCGATGCCGCGGACCTGGTCCGGGGTGTCGATGATCAGTTCGATCGGGCCGTCGGGGCCGTTGATGAGGGCG
This sequence comes from Pseudomonadota bacterium, assembly GCA_018241665.1. Lineage (GTDB taxonomy): Bacteria > Pseudomonadota > Gammaproteobacteria > Burkholderiales > Rhodocyclaceae > Zoogloea. The sequence goes on along the minus strand of JAFEDK010000019.1, from coordinate 214,925 downwards.
GTTTCGGTGGCGGGCATGATCAGATCTTCAGGCGTTCGACGATGCGGCCGTGTTGCAGGTGCTCGCTGATGATTTCATCCACATCGGATTTGTCCACGAAGGTGTACCAGACGTTGTCGGGGTACACCACCAGCACCGGGCCTTCGTCGCAGCGGTCGAGGCAGCCGGCCTTGTTGATGCGCACCTTGCCCTTGCCCTTCAGGCCCAGCGCGGCGATGCGGTCCTTGGCGTAGGTCTGCAGCTCGACGGCGCCGCGGGCGGCGCAACAGGTCTCGCCGGGGCCGCGCTGGTTGCAGCAGAAGAAGACGTGGTGCTTGAAGTAGCTCATGGACGGTCTCCGGGGGAGCGGTTCTGATTGTTGGAATGTGTCGCGATTATCGGCCAATCGCCCCGTGTGCGGGAGTCGGGTGAAGTCCGGAATCAGGGCCGGCGGCCTTTGTCTTCCGGCGCGTTGGGGCCCGTCAGGCCCAGGTAGGCAAAGGCCGCGAAGGGCCACAGGCTGGCCGTGAGCTGGGTCAGACCGTGGAAATTGAGGAAGTTGCCGTGGCGGATCAGTTCCACGTCGCTGGGCAGGAAGGGGTTTTCCGGGGCCAGGTTGACCAGCGCGGTGCCGACCAGCAGGGCCATGCCGGCCAGCATGCCGTGGCTGCGCTTGGGCAGCAGCAGGCACACGCCGAGCAGTGCCGCGCCGGCGGCGAGGCCGATCTGCCCGCCGGGGGTCATCCAGTGGAAGGGATCGCCGGGGGAGAAGAAGGCCGCGGCGGCGAGGGTCTTGGCGCCGAGCCCGAGGAGCACCAGCGCGGCCAGCGGCCAGGGGCTGAAGCGGCGCATGATGCAGCTGGCGGTGAGGCCGACGGCGAGCAGCTGGCTGGTGGTGATGGCCGCCTCCACCTTGACGAAGCGGGTCGGGTTGAATTGCAGTGGGGTCGGCAGATCGAACAGGCGGCGCAGGTCGCCGGTGGCGAACAACAGGCTCTCGGGGGTCAGCAGGGTGAGCAGCCACAGGCCCATCAACACCAGTCCGATCTCGCCCGGATGGCCAGGCACGATGCGCCGCTGGCGCCATCGGGTCAGGCCGCTGCTGGGGGCGAACAGGCCGTTGCCCCAGCGGGCGCCGGCCAGCGCGCCGAGGATGCCGCCGATGGTGTTGCAGCCCACGTCCACGTTGGACGGGACGCGGCTGGGCAGGAAATTCTGCAGGGTCTCCACCGACAGGCTCAGGCTGGCAGTGAGCAGGATCGCCAGCAGCACTGCCAATATGCGGGGCAGGCGGCCGAGCGCCGGCACCAGCGCGAAGCTGAAGGGCACGATGCCGATGACGTTCACCACCAGGTCCACCCAGCTGTAATAGCGCGGCCACGGGGCGGACAGGAAGTCGAAGATCGGCAGGCCGGGGTCCCGCCAGCCGGTGAACGGATGCAGGCAGGCGTAGACGATCAGTATCCCGATGGCGGCGGCGAAGTAGGCGGCGAGCGGAGAACTGTGGCGTGGCGAGGGCATCGGGCTGGCTGGAAGAGCGCGTCAGGCCTCATTCTAGCCATGTCGGGGCGGGGATGATGCAGTGCGGGGCGGGAGGTTTTGGGGGCGGGGCGTGAATCGGCAGGGGCGGGCGAATGAATTCGCCCCCACCAGGGCGTCCGCTCCCGCAGGGCAAGGGGCTCCTGGATAGGGCGCGTGGCACGTTGAAAGCCCCGCGGCCTGCAATCAGCCTCCACTGATCCCCCGGTTGGCGAGGTACCGGGCAGACCTGCGTCCAACTGTATGGGTACGGGGCAGGCCGGCGTCCAACTGTAGGGGCGAATTCATTCGCCCGCCGTCGGCTCCAGCCCGCTCAGCTCGCTCCCACAGGTGGCCGGAATATCCGCAGCCGGGCCATCAGCGCATCCCAGTCCACCGCGTCCAGGGTGTTCTTGACCAGCAGGCCGAGGTCGGTCTCGCCTTCCATCAGCAGGCGGCGGCTGAAGAACAGGGTGTCCGGGTCTTCCTCGCGCAGGGCCAGGGCCAGGTAGTCGCGGGTGGTGGCGGAGATGGTCAGGTCCGGCTGGCGCGGGTCGAACAGCGGGCGGAAGCCCCGCGCCGTGAAGGTGAAGCGCAGCGCCAGGCCGGCGTCGGTGACCTTGAGCAGCAGGCGCTTGCCGGTCAGCGGTTCCAGGGTGTCGCGGGGCAGGATGCGGTCGAGGGTCAGGTTGAGGCCGCCGACCAGCGCCAGTGTCGGCGGCAGCTGGGGCAGGCGGGCACCGATGCTGGCGACCGGCTTGGGCAGGGTGAAGGCGGGCAGTTTCATGGTCGGGCGCTCCGGAAGATCAGGCGGTGACGAGTTGTTCGACGCCGGGCCGGCCGTGCCAGAAGCCGTTGCATGGGGCTTCCGGCAGCAGCGGGCGGGCGTTGCGCAGGGCCTCGGCGGGCGGAAGCGTGCCGGCCAGGGCCTGGCGGAACAGGTCGATGACCTCGGCGGTGTGCTCGCCCTGCGGGCTGATGCGCAGGATGTCGAGGCCGTCGGCCTGCACCGCGGGCAGGTCGCCGAGCAGGGTGTGTACGTGGGCGGACTGGGTCTGGATGCCGTTGAGGGTCAGGAAGGGTTCGCCTTCGCGGGTCTTCAGCGGAATGCCGTCGGCGAACTGCAGGCAGCGGAACTCGCAGGTGTCCTTCTGCAGGTTGTAGTGGCGGGCGGTGAAGCAGCGCGCCGAGAAGGCCAGCGGCAGGCGGCCGTGGGCGAAGACCTCGACTTCCATCGGTCGGCCGAGGCCGCCGCGCAGTTCGGCGATCTGCTGGCGCGACATCTCCGGCGGGGCGACCCAGCGGTTGGCACCGAGCTCGGCGAACATGCCGAGGGTGGCCGGGTTGAAGATGTTCAGCGTGGGGCCGGCGATCCAGTCCGCCACCGGTTCGTCGCCACCGGTGAGCAGGCGTACCGCGCCCATGTCGTTGGCCTCGACGCGGAAGCGGCCATTCGTGACGATGCGGCGCAGGGTCTTGAGGTCGGATTCCGATTCCACCAGCACCTGGCTGGACAGCACGACTTCCTTGCCGGCGGCAGCGAGGATGTCGGCCACTTCGAGCCAGTCGCTGAGGCGCAGTTCGTGGCGGCGGGAGCACACCGTCTCGCCGAGATAGACGATATCCACCGGCGCGTCGGCCATGTCGGCGTAGAAGGCCAGCGTGGCCTGGCGGGGCCAGTAGTAGAGCAGGGGACCGAGGGCGAGTTTCATCGGGTTCCAGTAGAACGATGGGCCGCCCCGGGTTTCATCGGCCCCTGCCCGGGGCCCGACGCACGGAGCGGCAGGTTTGGGGAGCTTACTTCCAGGGGCGGTAGTAGGCGCCGAGGGTGTGGCTCTGGCCTTCGGACACCTTGTTGAGTTCGGCCATCCACGCCGCCTCGACGCGGAAGGGGGCGGGGTCGGCCTGCAGCCGGTCGATGGCGGCGCGCCATACCTTGGTGACCTGGGTCACGTAGGCGGGGCTGCGCTGGCGGCCTTCGATCTTGATGGCGCGCACGCCGACGCGGGCCAGCTCGGGCAGCAACTCCAGCGTGTTGAGGCTGGTGGGCTCCTCGATGGCGTAGTAGGTCTCGCCGTTCACGTCGAAGCGGCCCTTGCAGAGGGTCGGGTAGCCGGCCCGCTCGCCGTCGGCGAAGCGATCGATGAGGATGCCGTTGAGGCGGGTTTCCATGCCCTTCGGGGTCTGCTCCCAGCGCACGTGCTTGCCCGGCGAGCAGGCGCCGTTGCAGTTGGGGGATTCGCCGGTGGCGTAGGCCGACAGCGCACAGCGCCCCTCGACCATCACGCACAGGCCGCCGAAGCCGAATACCTCGATCTCCACCGGGGTGTTGGCGATCACGTGCTCAACCTGGGCCAGGGACAGCACTCGCGGCAGCACCGCGCGCGAAATGCCGAAACGTTCGTAGTAGAAATTGATGGCGTCGTAGCTGGTGGCCGAGCCCTGCACCGACAGGTGCAGGCGCAGCTGCGGGTGGGTCTTGCGGGCGTAGGCCATCAGGCCGGGGTCGGCGAGGATCAGCGCGTCGATGCCGCAGTCGGCGGCGCGGTCGATGGCGCGGGTCCAGCTGGGCCAGTTGTCGGTCTGCGGGTAGGTGTTGAGGGCCAGCAGCACCTTGCGGCCGCGGTCATGGGCGTAGCGCACGCCGTCGGCCATCGATTTGTCGTCGAAGTTGAGGCCGGTGAAGTTGCGGGCGTTGGTGGCGTCCTTGAAGCCGAGATAGACGCAGTCGGCGCCGTTGTCGATGGCGGTCTTGAGGGCGGGCAGGCTGCCGGCGGGGCAGACCAGTTCGATCGGATGCGGGGGAGTCATGGGTTCCGGGCGGCGAAAAATGACGCCGGCGGACTATAGGCGCGCCCCGCCGGGTGGGCCTTGACCGGGGTCAACGGGGGCGTGGGTGGGGCCGGTGGCGGCCGAATGTGTCGGCCGGTTTCGGGACATGGGCATTTTTAAAACTCCAGTGCATACTTGCCGCAAAAGCAATTTATCGATTCGGCTTATGAGTGTGTCCGTGCCCGTGTCGCGCCGTCGCTTCCTGTCCGCCGCCGTCGGTGCCGCCGTGCTGGCGCAGGGTTGCAATGGTGTCCGGCGCGCGCCGCTCAGATTCGCCACCAATCCCTGGCCGGGTTTCGATCCCCTCTACGTCGCGCGGGACCAGGGGTTCTTCCGCGATGCCGGGCTTGATGTGAGCCTGGTCGATCTCACTTCCATCGGCGCCGCCCGGCGCGCCTTCGAGCGCGGCCAGGTGGACGGCTGTGGGGCGACGCTGGTGGAAATCCTGCTGGCGGCTGACCAGGCGGGGCTGCGCCCGCAGATCGCGGCGGTGGTGGACTATTCGAACGGCGCCGATGTGCTGATCAGCACGCCCGCCATGTCCGGCCCGGCCGATCTGCGCGGCCGCCGGGTGGCCATCGAGCCGGGCACCCTGCACATCCAGCTGCTGGCGCTGGCCCTGGCCAGCGTCGGCCTCGGCATCCGCGACGTGAGCCTGGTGACGATGCCGCAGAACGCGATGCCGGAGGCCTTCGCGGAGGGGCAGGTGACGGCTGCCGTGTGCTTCCCGCCCGAGTCCCGCCGGTTGCAGGAGCTGGGTGGCAAGGTCCTCTTCCATAGCGGCCAGGTGCCTGGTGAGGTGGTCGATACGCTGGTCTTCGACGGAGGCTTCGTGGCCCGCCGCGGCGCCGAGGTGGAGGCTTTCGTCGGTGCCTACTACAAGGCCATGGACTTCCTGGCCCGGCATGCCGATGAGGCGCTGCGCATCATGGCCCTCCGGGAGAATGTCAGCGTCGCCGAGCTGCAGGAGACGCTGGCCGGGCTGCGTTATGTCAGGCACGGCGAGCAGCGCGAACTGCTGGCTGCCGACGGGCCGGTGGAGCGTGCCCTGGATCGCCTGCAGGGGGCCATGATGGACCTCGCCCAGCTGCGCCAGCGCCGTACCCTGAAGGACTTCCTGATCGCCCGGGAATTGATTGCCTGGCATGGCGGCTTGGCATGAGGCGGCCACCGGAGGAGATGTGCCGATGAACGGCAGTGGCTTCCTGTCCTTGCGCTGGCGTCTGCTCGGGCCTTTGCTGGCCCTGTGGGCGACCGGCATGGGCCTGCTCGTCAGCGTGCTTTACGCGGGGATCGTCGAGCGTTTCCAGGCTCTTGTCGAGCAGCGTGCCGAGGCCATCGTGTCGGCGGTCTATGCAGCGGCGGAAAATGCCCGCGACCCGGCCGACCTGCGCCGTTTCGTGTCGGCACTGGGGGCGGCGCGGGACGTGACCCGCGTGGTGCTGGTGGCTGGCGAACCTGCCCGGGTCATCGCCGCCAACGACCACGGCTGGCACGACCTTCCGCTGACGGCGCTGCCTGACCGGGCGCTGGCCGCCAGCCTGGGCAGCGTCCAGAGCTCCCGGCACGGCGAGCGCATGCTGGATGCCGCCAGCCGCAGCTTCGCCGTGCTGGAGCCGGTGTTGCTGGTCGGGGGTGGAGGTACAAGCGGCCGCCCGGACGACGGTGTGCTGTTCCTGCGCCTCGATGCGGGCAGCCTGTGGCAGGCCGCCGAGGAAACGGCGATTCACCTTGCCGCCGGGCTCGGCGCAGTGCTCAGCCTGGTGGCCGGCCTGGTCTACCTGCTGCTGTCCCGCTATGTGCTGCGTCCGGCCGAGGCCATCCGCGAGGCCCTCGGGCGGCGCCAGGCGGGGGCCGGGGAGGCGGTCCGCGTGCCGGTGGCGCGCCGCGACGAACTCGGCGAACTCGCCGAAACCCTCGATGAAACCTTGTCGGCGCTGAACGCCCGCAATCGCGACATCGAACGCATGAAGCACCTCCATCACGCCCTGTCGGCAACCAACAAGGCCATCGTGCACGCCCGTGCCGCGGAGGCCCTGTTACCCGAGGTGTGCCGTATCGCGGTGGAGTGTGGCGAGCTGGATCTGGCCTGGATCGGCTTTCCGGAGGCGGCCGGCGGGCCGCTCAGGCCGGTGGCCATGCATGGCGGCTGTGACGATGGCGGCGTGGCGCTGTGGTGCCAGCCCGCCAGCCAGGTGCCGGCCGAGGCGTTGATCGTCAACGATCTGGCGCAGCCGGGCGCGGCGCAGCTGTGTCCCGGCTGTGCGGGGCAGGACAGTGCAGGCTCGTTTGCGCTGTTCCCGATCCGCGATGGTGCCGGCCTCGACGGGGCGCTGGTGCTGCGCAAGGCGGAGACGGACTTCTTCGATGCGCAGACGGTGGCCCTGCTGGAAGAAATGAGTGCCGACATCGGCTTCGCGCTGCGCAATTACCGCCGCGACGAGGCCCTGCGGCTGGCAGCCAAGGTCTTCGAGAACAATTCGGAAGGCATCGTCATCATCGATTCCGGGCGCCGGGTGGCGATGACCAATCGGGCTTTCACCACGCTGACCGGCTTTGCCGAGGACGACGTGCGGGGGCGGCCGCTGGAGCTGTTCGACCCGCAGGCCCATCCGCGCGGCTTTGCCAGCCATGCCCGCGCCGTGGCGCTGCGGGATGGGCTGTGGCAGGGCGAGGTATGGATACGCCGGGCCAGCGGCGAGAGCTTCCCCGCCGACATGTCGATCAGTGTCGTGGGGGCGCCCGAAGGTCCGGCCTTCCATTACGTCGGTGTGTTCTCCGACATCAGCCGGCGCAAGGCCGACGAGGCGCGCATCCGCTTCCTCGCCAACCACGATTTCCTCACCGGCCTGCCGTCGCGGGCCGCGCTGCAGCCGACCGTGGAGCGGGCCGTGGAGGCCGCCAGCCGGGACGGACGACGGGTCGGCTTGTGCTTCCTGGACCTCGACCGCTTCAAGAACATCAACGACACCCTCGGTCACCACGTCGGCGACGAGTTGCTGGTGGAAGTGGCCGGGCGCCTGCAGTCGGTACTGCGGGACGGGGAGAGTGTGCTGCGCCACGGCGGCGACGAGTTCGTCGTGGTGGTGCCCGAGCAGGGCAGCCTGACGGACCTGCAGGCATCCGCCGAGCGCCTGCTGGCGGCTCTCGACGAGCCGTTCCAGCTGGCGGGCTGCGAGTTCAGCCTGTCCACCAGTGTCGGTGTGGCGGTCTACCCGGATGACGGCAAGGACGCGGAGACCTTGCTCGACCGGGCCGACATGGCCATGTACAAGGCCAAGGAGGAAGGGCGCAACGGCGTGCAGTTCTTCACCGAGAGCATGGCCACTGCCACCAGCGAGCGCCTGTCCCTCGAGCACGCGCTGCGCCGCGCGCTGGAGCGGGGCGAGCTGGCGCTGCACTACCAGCCGGTGGTGGCCTCCGACGGAACCTTGATCGCCGCCGAGGCGCTGCTGCGCTGGACCCACCCGGAACTCGGCAACGTGCCGCCGGCCCGCTTCATCCCGCTGGCGGAGGAGAGCGGCCTGATCCTGCCGATCGGCGCATGGGTGCTCGACACCCTGTGCCGCCAGTTGGCCGAATGGCGCGCCGAGGGCCGGCGCATGGTGCCGGTGGCGGCCAACATCTCGCCCTTGCAGTTCCGCCGCGCCGACTTCGTCGCCATCGTGGCGGCGGCCTTGCAGCGTCATGGGGTGCCGTCCGGGCTGCTGACGCTGGAAGTCACCGAGAGCATGGTGATGGCCGACGTGGAGCAGGCCGCCCATCAGCTGGCCGAGCTGAAGGCGCTGGGCCTGTCGATCGCCATCGACGATTTCGGCACCGGTTACTCAAGCCTGGCCTACCTGCGGCGTTTCCCCCTCGACAAACTGAAGATCGACCAGTCCTTCGTGCGGGCTATCAATGCCGGCCCGGAAGACCGGGCGATCGTCGCCGCCATCGTCGGGCTCGGCCACAATCTGGGCCTCGGCCTGGTGGCGGAAGGCGTCGAAAGTGCGGCGGTGGCCGACACGCTGCTCGATCTGGGTTGCGACTCCCTGCAGGGCTGGCACTTCGGCAAGGCGGAGCCGGCGGAACGCTTCACCGAGCGTTTGGCATAAGGCGGCGCGGCTACTCCTTCTTCGCTCCCCCGCGGACCCTGCTCATCCCTATAATCCGCGGATTCGCCAACGCTTTTTCCGTTTTTACCGATGCTGTTCTGGTTCGTCATCGCCTACTGGCTGATCTCGGTGGCCATCGGCCTCATCGCCGCCACGCGGGTCCACAACACCAAGGACTTCGCCGTCGCCGGCCGCCATCTGCCGTTTTACATGGTCACCGCCACGGTGTTCGCCACCTGGTTCGGTTCGGAAACGGTGCTCGGCATCCCGGCGACCTTCCTCAACGAAGGCCTGCACGGGGTCGTCGCCGACCCCTTCGGCTCGTCCATGTGCCTGATCCTGGTCGGCCTGTTCTTCGCGGCACCGCTGTACCGGATGAATTTGCTGACCATCGGCGACTTCTACAAGCGGCGCTACGGCCGCACGGTGGAGGTGCTGACCACGCTGGCCATCGTGATCTCCTACCTGGGCTGGGTCGGCGCCCAGATCACCGCCCTCGGGCTGGTCTTCAACGTGGTGTCGGGCGGTGAGGTGAGCCGCCTGGCCGGCATGTGGATCGGCTCCGGCACGATCCTCATCTACACGCTGTTCGGCGGCATGTGGGCGGTGGCGGTCACCGACTTCCTGCAGATGATCATCATCGTCATCGGCATGCTGTGGATCGGCGGTGAGGTCAGTAGCATGGCGGGTGGCGTCGGGGCGGTGGTGAATCACGCTTTCAGCGAAGGCAAGTTCGCCTTCCTGCCGCCGGCCGAGCCGAAGGAGATGATCGCCTTTCTCGCCGCCGCGGTGACCATGATGTTCGGCTCCATCCCGCAGCAGGACGTGTTCCAGCGCGTGCAGTCGGCCAAGTCCGAGAAGATCGCGGTGTGGGGCTCGGTGCTCGGCGGCAGCCTGTATTTCGTGTTCGCCTTCGTGCCGATGTTCCTGGCCTACTCGGCGACGCTGATCGATCCGGACATGGTGGGGCGCCTGATCTCTTCCGATTCGCAGATGATCCTGCCCGAACTGGTGCTGACCAAGGCGCCGCTGGTGGCCCAGATCATGTTCTTCGGTGCGCTGCTGTCGGCGATCAAGAGCTGTGCGTCGGCCACCCTGCTGGCGCCGTCGGTGACCTTCACCGAGAACATCCTCAAGCCGGCACTGCCGCATCTCACCGACCGCAAGCTGCTGTTCTGGATGCGGGTGGTGACCTTCAGTTTCACCGTGGTGGTGACGCTCTACGCGATGTATTCCAAGGCCAGCATCTTCAAGATGGTCGAGAACGCCTACCAGATAACGCTGGTGTCGGCCTTCGTGCCGCTGCTGTGCGGCCTGTACTGGCGGCGGGCGACCAACCAGGGGGCGCTGGCGGCCGTCTTCTGCGGCATCGGCGTGTGGCTGGCGGTACATCTGGCCGGCGGCGACGACCCCTTCGTGCCGGCCCAGCTGGCCGGTCTCGTCGCCAGTGCGGTGGGGATGGTGGTGGGTTCGCTGGTGAAGCAGCTGGTCCACCACGACATCCATGTGCATGACCGCCTGCTGCAAGGCCACTACGCGGCCGAACCCCACGGTATTGCCCACGAGGGCATCGGCGTGGTGCACAAGCATGTCCCGTAGGGGCGAATTCATTCGCCCTGTGTACTTCGATCCCTCCGTGGGCGAATGAATTCGCCCCCACGGAATTCGTCCTGACGTAGATGATAGGGCATCCGCCGTTCCGGCCTGGAACCTTGCACGCTTTCCGTCGTCTCTCCTAGGCGTTCCGCCCTATCCTGAGGATTCTTTCCTTTGACTCCTGTCTCGCCATCGCCGAAGACTGTCGCCGTCGCCCTCACCGGGGCGTCCGGCATGCCCTACGGGCTGCGCCTGGTGGAATGCCTGCTGGCCGCTGGCTGCCGGGTGTGGTTGCTGTATTCTCAGGTGGCGCAGATCGTCGCGCGGCAGGAGATGGACCTGGGCCTGCCAGCCCGTCCGGCCGAGGTCGAGGCCCTGCTGGGGGAGCGCTTCGGCGCCGCGGCCGGGCAGTTGCGGGTGTTCGGCCGGGAGGAATGGTTCGCACCACCGGCCTCGGGTTCCAATCCGCCGGATGCGATGGTCGTGTGCCCCTGTTCGATGGGCTCGCTGGCGTCGATCGCCGCCGGCCTGGCCAGCAACCTCATCGAGCGGGCCGCCGACGTGGCGATTAAGGAAGGGCGCAAGCTGATCTTGGTGCCGCGGGAGACTCCGTTTTCGCAGCTGCATCTGGAGAACATGCTGCGTCTGGCGCGCATGGGGGTGGTGATCCTGCCTGCCAACCCCGGTTTTTATCACCGGCCGCAGACCGTCGGTGAGTTGGTGGACTTCGTCGTCGCCCGCATCCTCGACCAGCTCGCGGTGCCCCACGAACTGATGCCCCGCTGGGGAGAGAGTGAAGCGTAGGGGCGAATTCATCCGCCCGCGGATCACCGCAGAACCGATCAAGGGCGAATGAATTCGCCCTCACGGGGAGACATGACACACCATGCATGACACCGTCGAGATTCCTCTCTTCCCCCTGCATACGGTGCTGTTTCCCGACGGGGTGCTGTCCCTCAAGCTGTTCGAAGCCCGCTATCTCGACATGGCGGCCCGCTGCATGCGGGCCAATGCGCCTTTCGGGGTGTGCCTGATCCAGGAGGGCGGCGAGGTCGGTAATCCGGCGGTCCCCTTCGAGACCGGCACCGTGGCGCGCATTGCCGACTGGGACATGTCCCAGCCCGGCCTGTTGTTCATCACCTGCCGGGGCGGGGAGCGTTTCCGCATCGTGTCGCGGGACATCCATTCCGACCGCCTGCAGACGGCCCATGTGGAGGTCGTTGCCGAGCCGGCGGTGGAGGCGGTGCCGGACGACTTGCACGGCCTGCTGCCGTTGTTGCGGGCCATCGTGGCCGACGCCGGCGATGAGATGTTCCCGCCGCCGCACCGCTTCGACGATGCCAGCTGGGTCGGCTACCGCCTCGCCGAGATTCTCCCCATCCCGGTGAAGGCCCGCCAGCGCCTGCTCGAACTGAACGACTCGATCTCCCGTCTGGAGATCATCCACGCCTACCTGCAGCAGCACCAGCTGATCGACGGCTGCTCCTGAGGTCCGGAGAGGTCGGCTCCGGGGGCACGCCTGGGTGCGGTTCTGCTATGGGAGGGCTGTGGTGGGAGGGATCTGCGCCTGTGGGGGCGAATTCATTCGCCCTCTGTGCGTGGATTGACCACTGCGGGCGAATAAATTCGCCCCCACAGCAGCCAGCCCCCACAGGAGTAGAGCTACCGCTCCGGCTCCGGGTCAGTGTCGGCTGAACAGGTCGTCCTGCACCAGCTGTTCGAGCAGTTTGCGGATCGGCGCCGGCAGGGCGGCGTCGGTGAGGCGGTCGAGGGGCTGCCACAGGTGGCCGCCTTCGGCGACGGCCGGGGCGGGCGGGGTGACTTCGAGTGCTTCGGGCTGCAGGGTCAGCGTGAAATGGGTAAACACGTGGCGGAAGGGCGTCAGCGGCGTGCGCTTGCGGACGTCCAGGCCGTAGTGGTGGGCGACCCATTCCGTGCTGTCGGCGTCTTCCGGCAGTTCCGGCAGGCTCAGCAGGCCGCCCCAGATGCCGCTCGGCGGCCGGCGTTCCAGCAGCACGGCACCATTGGCGAGGATGGCGGCGAAGCGGCCGCTGCGCTGGGGGCTTTCCTTGCGCGGGCGTGGGGTCGGCAGCTCGGCGACACGGCCGTCGCGCAGCGCCACGCAGCTTTCGGCCAGCGGGCAGCGGGCGCAGGCGGGGCGGCTGCGGGTGCAGATGGTGGCGCCGAGGTCCATCTGGGCCTGGGTATACACGCCCACCTCCCGTTCCGGCAGCAGGCTTTCCGCCAGTTCCCACAGGCGGTTTTCCACGGTTTTGGTGCCGGGAAAACCGTCGATGCCGAAGGCGCGGGTCAGCACCCGCTTCACGTTGCCGTCGAGGATCGCCGCCCGGGTGCCGTAGGCGAAGGCGCTGATCGCCGCCGCCGTCGAGCGTCCGATGCCCGGCAGCTCGGCGAGCTGGGCCGGATCGGCCGGAAACACGCCGCCGTGGCGGGCCATCAGGGCCTGCGCGCACTTGTGCAGGTTGCGCGCGCGGGCGTAGTAGCCGAGGCCGCTCCACAGGGTCAGCACGTCCTCAACCGGCGCAGTGGCGAGGCTGGGCAGATCGGGAAAGCGCTCCAGGAAGCGCGTGTAATAGGGTATGACGGTTTCCACCTGGGTCTGCTGCAGCATGATTTCCGACAGCCACACCCGGTAGGCTTCGCTGGTCTGCCAGGGCAGGTCGTGGCGGCCGTGCTGGCGCTGCCAGGCGATCAGGGTTTCTGCAAACGTACTCAATTTCGTTACCTCTCGACGCTGACCCGCTGGGCGGCGATAATTTCAGCCCCCCCAACTGGATTCCTGTCCGCCGTGATGGCGCGCGGACAACCCGATTTCATATGACCTCTCCCAAGAACGATCCGGCGGTACGCGCCTTTCGCGACACGCTGGGCATGTTTCCCACCGGCGTGACGGTGATTACCGCCCGCGCGCCGAGTGGCGAACCCATCGGCCTCACCGTGAGCTCCTTCAACTCGGTGTCCCTGACGCCGCCGCTGGTCGTGTGGAGCCTGTCGAAGCACCTGCCGAGCGTGCCCATCTTCGAAAACGCCGCAGTGTACGCGATCAACATCCTTGCCGATGATCAGCAGGATATTTCCCAGCGCTTCGCCAGCCGCAGCGATGACAAGTTCGCCGGGCTGCCCTTCACCGAAGGCCTGGACGGCGTGCCGCTGCTGCCGGGCTGCGTGGCCTGGTTCGAATGTCGCCAGTTCTCCCGCCACGAAGGCGGCGACCATGTGGTCTTCATCGGCGAGGTGGCACGCTTCGACCGGCAGATCGACAAGACGCCGCTGGTCTTCCAGGGTGGCGCCTACCGCCGCCTGGCCTGATCGATGGACGCGCCGCGCTGGATCGAGACCGGCAGCGGGCCCAGCGGGCTGCTTTTCCTGCACGGGGTCAGCGGCGGCGCGGCTGGCGCCCTCGATATCCTGCCGCGGATGACGCCGCCGGGTTGGCGAGGCTTGGCCTGGGACATGCCGGGTTATGGCTTCAGCGCGCCGCTTGAGCCCTTGAGCTTCGACACGTTGGCCGGCGCGGTGGTGGATCTGCTCGATGCGGCCGGCCTCGACAGCGTGGTGCTGGTCGGCCACAGCATGGGCGGCATGATTGCGCTGCAGACCGCGGTGCGTTTTCCGGAACGGGTTGCCGGCCTGGTGCTGGTCTGCTGCACGCCGGCCTTCGGGGCCGCGTCGGGCGCCCTGCAAAAGACCTTTCTCGACCGCCGCCTGGGGGCGCTGGACGATGGGGCCAGCATGCGCGAGCTCGCCATCGAGGTGATTCCGACGATGGTCGGCCCTGGTAGCGAGCCCGAGGTCGTCCATGATGCGGTTGACCTGATGGCGCAGATCCCGCCCGACAGCTACCGGGCGGCGATGCATGCGCTGGTCCGTTTCGACCAGCGGGCGGCATTGCCGACGCTGGGCATGCCGGCGCTGGTGCTGGCCGGCACGCACGACACCGTATCCACGCCGCAGGTGGTGCGCCGCATGGCCGAGCGCCTGCCGCTGGCCACGTACCGGGAGCTCGACGCCGGACACATGGCGCCTTTCGAGGAACCGGAAACCTTTGCCGCCGAAGTCCGTGGCTTCATCACCGGCCTTGATAACCTGCCTGTCACTGGCAGCCGCTAGGCTTGGACATTTTGCCCGCCATGGAAGAAAGCCCCTTCAAAGGCAAGACCGGCCTGACCCGCGTGTGGAACGCCTTCCACTATTCGATGGCCGGGCTCGGCGCGGCCTACCGCAACGAGGACGCCTTCCGCCAGGAAGTCTGGCTGGCCGTCGTGCTGATCCCGCTGGCCCTGTTCCTGCCCGCCAGCGGTATTGGCAAGGCGCTGATGATCGCCAGCGTGCTGCTGGTGATCATCGTCGAGCTGATCAATTCCGGCCTCGAGGCGACGGTGGACCGCATCTCCCTCGAACATCACCATCTGGCCAAGCGTGCCAAGGACATCGGTAGTGCGGCGGTTTTCGTGGCGCTGCTGAATGTGCTTGCAGTGTGGGGGCTGGTGCTGTTCGGCTAAGCAGGAAATACCCTCATGAATAATGCGTCCGGCAAGAAGCCCTGCGTCAATTGCACCTGCGCCACTACCGGCTTCTGCCCGCGTGGCGTGGGTGCCAACATCCCGCCGGAGCTGGCGGCACAGCAGAGCCCTGCGCCTGCCAAGCCTGTTTCCGTCGGCCAGCTGCGTCGTGACCAGTTGCGCCAGCTCCCCGGCAATCGCCGAAAGATGCGTTTCTGAACCTCTTCCCCGTGGGGGCGAATTCATTCGCCCGCGGATTTCATCCAGGCAGCCGAGGGCGAATGAATTCGCCCCCACGGGCCGTGATCCTCTGCCCGGCGTGAGAGAATTCGCTCCCCTGTTTCCGGAGCCCTCCATGTCCGAGTCCACCCAGGCCATTGCCGACCTCGTCATCCATCGCCTGATCCGGGCCGCCGAAGGCGCGTCCACGGTCGAGCTGCGGCCGGCCTCCAATCCCGTCGACGAACCCGCCGCGCGCCTGATGGAGCGGCTGTGCCGGCACTTCGCCGAGCGGCCGGGCAAGGGCTACGGCTGGTTCGAGAAGGACGAGCGGGCCTTTCCGATGCCGCGCCTGGTGCGCGAGCACGCGGTGGACGGCAGCATGGATTTCGCGACCCTGTCCCGCGAGATGGTGACCCACCTGCAGCAGCGCCTCGACGAGGACAAGGTGGACGACGGCGGCTACGTGCTGATCGCCCGCGCCACCATCTTCGGCGCCGACTGCCTGTACGTCGCCCTGCTGCAGGAGACCCTCGGCACGGTGATCGGCGACGGCCTGAGCATCCACGACAGCCCGCACCTGGACTTCGGTGCGCTGCAGGTGGCCGGGCGCATCGACATCACGGCCTGGCAGAACGGCGCCGAGCGCTACATCGCCTTCCTGAAGGGACGCGGCGACCTGGCCGGCTGGTTCAAGCGCTTCCTCGGCTGTACCGACGTGGTGATCGCGCTCAAGGAGACCAAGAAGCTGGTCGAGACCCTGAGCCATTTTGCCGACACCCAGCAGCTGGAAACCCGCGAGCGCGACGAACTGCTCGAACGCGCCCACCTGGTGCTGGAGGAGATGGGCGAGAGCGGCGCGGCCCTCGACCTGCAGTCGGTGGCGAGCCAGATCTTCCCCGACGCGCCGCAGAAACTCAGCGAAACCCTGCAGGACGAAGCCCTCGACCTGGCCAGTGGCTTCGTGCCGGACAAGCGCGCCCTGAAGCCCCTGATCCGCTTCCGGGCCAGCGCCGAAGACTGGAAGCTGGAGTTCGAGCGCAGCGGCCTGCGCTCTGGCGCGGTGCAGTACGACAAGGCCAGCAACACGCTGGTGCTGACCAACGTGCCGGAGAGCCTCAAGAAGCTGCTGCTGGAGGAGTAAGGCGGCGTTGGGGCGAATTCATTCGCCCGCAGTCGGTTGAACGAAAGCCGTGGGCGAATGAATTCGCCCCAACGGGAGCCCCCACAAGGTCGTGACCTGGACTGGGCTGGCGTCCCCGGTGGTCCGTGTCACACCGACCACATGAACCAGCTGGCGGCGGCAAGCGCGCCGAGGCTGGTCAGTACGGCGGTGGTGCGCAGCGGGTGGAACTGCGTCCACAGCAGCAGGCCGGTGATCGACAGCAGGATCAGGCTTCCGGCGATGGTGTCGGACAGCAGCACCCAGAAGGCGCTGGCGCCGACCGCCATGTGCAGCCGCGTGAGGGTGCCGATCGGCGTGGCGTCCGACTGGTCCAGCTTCACGAAGCGGTTGCCGACGAAATACTCGGCGCTGACCCCGCGGGTCGGCGTCTGCAGGCCGACGCTCCAGCGCTCCGGCTGGGCCACGTCCCGGTCGGCCCAGACCACCGAGCGGGCTGGCTGGGTCTTCACCTGGGTGACCTGCCCCGCGCTGAAACCCAGCTCATCACGCAGCCAGCCGGCGAGTTCGTCGGGGCTGCCGAAAGCCCGCGGCAGCTGCAGCTGGACCGTCGTCTGTACAGTCTTCTCCACCGGGATCTTGAGCACTGCCCGGTGGTTGAGCAGGATGCCGGTGGCGCCGAACAGCAGCCCCAGCGCGGCACCCCACAGCCCGACGTAGAGATGGATCTTGCGCAGCCAGCCGAGGAACACCGCGCGCCGGCTGCGGCGCCGCGGGCGGGCTCCGGCGGCGTGTGGCGTGGCGGCAGAAGGCTTGCCGTCGAGGACAGCGGTGTCGCTGGAAGGCATCGGGCAGTCCTCAGAAGGCGTAGCGGGCGGTCAGCTGCACGGCGCGCGGGGCGCCCGGCAGGTTCAGGTTGGCATTGCTGCCGTGGCCGGCGACGATGTACTTGCGGTCGAACAGGTTGGTCAGGTTGAGCTGCAGGTCGAGGCCCTTGACGCGGTAATAGGCCATCGCATCGACGGTCGTGTAGGACGGCAGCGTGACGGTGTTGCCCGGGTTGGCGAAGCGGTCGCCGACGTAGTTCAGGCCGGCGCCGGCGCCAAAGCCGCTGCCGAGGGCCTTGGTCAGCCACAGGTTGGCGCTGTGTTCCGGCGTCAGCGTCGGGCGCTTGCCCTGCACCGCCTGGCCGGCGTCCATGGCGATCGACGACACCATGCGCGCATCCAGCCAGGCGTAGCCGGACCACAGCTGCCAGCCGTGGGGCAGATCGCCGGAGAAGCTCAGCTCGATGCCGTTGGTGCGCTGCACGCCGAGGGGCATCAGGACGTTGGTGGTCGGATCGGTGGTCTTGATGTTGGTGCGCTCGAGCCGGAAAGCCGATGCGGTGGCGGACGCAAGGCCGTTGAAGAAGTCGAACTTGGCGCCGATCTCCTGGTTGGTGGTTTCCTCCGGCGCGATGCTGGCGTTGTTGGCGGCCAGCGGGAAGCTCTCGCCCGACGGCTGGAAGGATTTGCTCCAGGACGCGTAGTAGGAACGGTCCTGGGTCGGCTGATAGACCAGGCCGGCGCGCGGGCTCAGCGCGCTGTCGGTGCGCTCCAGGTTGGACTGGCCGGCCCGGCGCTCGCGGGTCGTCTGCTGGAAGCGGTCGTAGCGCAGGCCGGCGAGGGCCTTCCAGTTCTGGGACAGGGTGGCCAGGTCCTGGATGTAGGCGCTGCTCACCGACATGATGCCGACGTTGTTGGTGGACGGTGCGGCGCTCACGTTGAAGGGCAGCACCGGCAGCACCGGGTTGAACAGCGACACCGTGGCGATGTTGTTCTGGGTGCGGAACAGCTGGTCCTTGGTCTGCTGGCTGACCTCGACGCCGTACAGCAGCTGATGGGGCATGCCGGCCAGCGTGGTCTTCTGGACCAGTTCGGTCTGGTTGAAGTAGCCGTCTTCCTGGCGCCGCACGTTGCTGCGGTTGAGGGAGGCGGTCAGGGCCTTCTCATTGACGGCGCCGACCAGGGTGTTGTTGCGGTCCAGCGTGTAGTCGTAATAACGGAAGGCGTTGCGTACCGACCAGGCTTCGTCGAAGCGGTGGTCCAGCGTGAAGCCGATGGCCGACACGCGGGTCTGCGTGTAGTCCGCGTCGCGGGCGTTGGCGGCGCCGTAGTAGGTGCTGGCGGGTACGTTCACCGGCCGGCCCTGGTAGGCCGGAATGCCGAAGTCGGTCAGGCGGCGGTCGGACAGGTATTCGGCCTGGATCAGCAGCCTGGTCTGGCTGCCGAGCTGGAAGGACAGCGACGGCGCGAAGGCCTCGCGTTCCAGAAACTGCATGTCGCGGTAGCTGTCGCTGCGCTCGATGGCGCCGGTGACGCGAAAGGCCACGCCGCTGTCGTCGAACTTGCGGGCCAGATCCACCTCGCCGCGGCGCTGGTTCCAGCTGCCAACCTGAAGGCTGACTTCGCTGCGGTCCATGCCGGGCTTCTTGGTGATGCGGTTGATCAGGCCGCCCGACGAGCCGCGCCCGTACAGCACCGATGCCGGCCCTTTGACGACTTCCACCTGCTCGACGTTGGACAGGTCGCGGAAGTACATCGCGTCGTCGCGCAGGCCGTCGATGAACTGGTCGGCGATCGCCGAGAAGCCGCGGATCGTCACCTGGTCACGCTGGCCGTCGCCGGTGGACAGGCCGACACCGGGCACCGACTTGAGCACATCCTGCAGCGAATGCACGGCCTGGTCGCGCAGCAGGCTCTGGGGGACGACATTGACGGTCTGCGGGATGTCGCGCAGCGGCGCGTCGATCTTGGTGGCGCTGGTGGCGGTGGGCGGGTTGTAGGTCGGCGGCAGCTCACGACCGCCGCTGACCTTGACCGCGGACAAGGTCGGACCGCCATCGGCTTCGGTAGATTGCTGGGCCCATGCGCCGGAGCTGCACAGGAGAGAGATTGCCAGCGCCAGCGGGCGTCGTTGCAGTGCCATGTCGTTTCCTTCGAAGCCTTGAGTAGAGAACCGGCGTGGCTGGCTGGGCGCGTATCGGATGGACGACAAGGACGCGTTGGCTGGCTGAAAGCCCGGATTTTATCAAAAACGGTAAAACTCAGGAAAGAATTGTAAGTGATAGTTATTATCATTCGCAACTGTATTCGCTGCCTGCCATTTGGGGGAATGCGGTCGTGGATCGACCGGGGGATGTAGGGGCGAATTCATTCGCCCGCAGAGATGAGCCGGCGGGAGGCTAAGGAGCGTTGGGGGCGGGATGTTCGAGGGCGAATGAATATGCCCGCCGTCGGTGATCCGAAGTCCGCGGGCGAATGAATTCGCCCCGACAGAGCGGGGGCGGGAGGGAAAGGCTCAGGCGCTCGGGCGGCGTACCACGCGTACCGGTGTCTCACCGGCGATGACGCGGGCGCGCAGTTGCCCGCAGCCGCCGTCCACGTCCTGGCCGGCGGAGTTGCGCAGCTTGGTGAGGATGCCGCGGCGGTGGAGCTGGCGCGCGATGTCAGCAGCCTTGTCCCAGTCCGGACGGCGGTAGGGCAGGTCGGGCACCGCGTTGTAGGGGATCATGTTCATGATCGCGTACTTGCCGGCCAGCAGGCGCACGATGCCGTCGAGTTCTTCCGGCGTGTCGTTGAGGCCGTCGATCAGCGTCCATTGGTACTGGATCGGGTAGCCGGTGGCGCGGGCATAGGCTTCGCCGAGTTCGACGATCTCGTCCGGCGTCAGCGGTGGCGCCTTCGGCAGCAGGTCTGCCCGCAGGTCGGCGCGGGTGGTGTGCAGGGACAGGGCCAGCGCCGGTTTCACCGGGCCTTCCGGCAGGCGTTCGAAGACCCGCGGATCGCCCACCGTCGAGAACACCAGGTTCTTGTGGCCGATGCCGCCCTCGGTGCCGAGAAGCTGGATCGCTTCGAGCACGTTGTCCAGGTTGTGGGCCGGCTCACCCATGCCCATGAAGACGACCTTCTTCACGTGCCGGCGGGCGCGGGCCAGCACCACCTGTGCGACGATCTCGGCGCTGCCGACCTGGCGCAGCAGGCCGTCGCGGCCGGTCATGCAGAAGCGGCAGCCCACCGCACAGCCCACCTGGCTGGACACGCACAGGCCGTCTCGCGGCAGCAGCACGCTCTCCACCGTCTGCTTGTCGGCAAGCTGCACCAGCAGGCGCGCCGAGCCGTCGTCGCCGGGGTGTTCCGAGCGTACCTGGGCCAGGCTGGCGAGCTCTGCGGTGAGGGCTGGCAGGGCGTCCACGACAGCCTGCGGCAGCATTGGTCCGCGCCGCGAGGGGCCGGTGTCGAGGGGCAGGGCGTGCGTCCACGCGCGTAGTACGCGCTGGATATGCACGGGTTTGGCGCCCAGATCGGCAAGGCGCTGGCGGAGGTGTTCGATACGCATGAGGGGGCGAATGATAGCAACTGGGTCGATACCGCGGCATCCGCATCGACCATGATGAGCGCTCTCTCGGTGGACGTCGGCGCCGCTATCGCCTACACCTTGACCATTGGGCCTCCGGCCCAAGCCCTGACAAGGAGGCTTGCGATGCAAGTGAATCCCTACCTGTTCTTCGATGGCCGCTGCGAAGAGGCCGTCCAGTTCTACCAGCACGCTCTCGGTGCCCAGGTGGACATGCTGATGCGCAACCGGGACAACCCCGAACCGCCGCCGCCGGGCATGCTGCCGCCGGGTTCGGAAGACAAGGTTCTGCACTGCAGTTTCCGCATCGGCGACGCTCTGGTGATGGCCTCCGACGGGCGCTGCCAGGGCAGTACGCCGTTCCAGGGCTTCGCCTTGTCCGTCGCGCCAGCCGATCCCGCGGTGGCCGAGAAATTCTTTACGGCCCTGGCGGAGGGCGGGCAGGTGCAGATGCCGCTCGGCAAGACTTTCTGGTCACCCTGTTTCGGCATGGTGACGGACCGTTTCGGGGTGCTGTGGATGGTGACCGTGGCGTCGTGACGGGGCGCCGGGGGCCGCGCATCGGGTAAAGTGGCAGCGATGTGCCCCTCTTTCCACGTGTCCGACGACGAAGTCGAATTCACCGCCATCCGTGCCCAGGGGGCCGGTGGGCAAAACGTCAACAAGGTGTCGACGGCGGTGCATCTGCGTTTCGACATTGTCGCTTCGTCGCTCCCTGACGCCTTCAAGGAGCGTCTGCTCCAGTTGGGTGACCAGCGCATCAGCAAGAGTGGGGTGGTCATCATCAAGGCCCAGGAGTACCGCAGCCTCGACAAGAACCGCGCCGAGGCCCTGGGCCGCCTGCAGGCGCTGGTCGATAGTGTCGCCGTGGTGCCGAAGGCGCGGCGTGCGACCAGGCCGACCCGTGGGTCGGTGACCCGCCGGCTGGAGGGCAAGGCACGCCGTAGTGCCGTCAAGGCTGGCCGGGGGCGTGTCGAATAGGGCCGGATGCGGGATAATCGCCGCCTCGCGCTTTATTCGGGCGCTGCATGCTTTCGCTGTGCCCCGCCGTTTTTCCCCTGTCTCTTCCCGCATGTGCCGGTCGTTCATCCGGTGGCACTGTCGGCAGCCTTTTTCACGCAGCATCCCGCAGGATCACCCCATGCAATTCCAAAGCTCCATCCCCGGCAAGGATGCCCCCATCGAATCCTCCATCGTCACCCGGTTGCTGGAGGCCGGCGCCAGGCCGCACCCGGAGAGGCGCGTATGAAGACACCGAGCCGAATCGAACCGCTGGTCGCCGACGGGCTAGTGGACGGCGTGCTGCGTCAGTTGATGAGTGGCAAGGAGGCCATGGTCTACGTCGTCCAGTGCGGCGAAGAGATCCGTTGTGCCAAGGTGTACAAGGAGGCCAACAAGCGTGGCTTCCACACCGCGGTGGATTACACCGAGGGCCGCAAGGTGAAGAACAGCCGCCAGGCCCGAGCGATGGCCAAGCGTTCCCGCTACGGCCGCGAGGAGCAGGAGGCCGCCTGGCAGCACGCCGAGGTGGATGCGCTGCGCCGCCTCGCTGCGGCGGGCGTGCGGGTGCCCGAGCCCTACCAGTTCCATGAGGGCGTGCTGCTGATGGAACTGGTGGCCGACGAGGATGGCGAGCCGGCGCCGCGCCTCAATGACCTGGCGTTGAGCGAGGAGGAGGCGCTTGCCTACCACGCGGCCCTGATCCGCGAGGTGGTGCGCATGCTGTGCGCCGGCATCGTGCACGGCGACCTGTCCGAGTACAACGTGCTGGTGGATGCAAACGGCCCGGTCATCATCGACCTGCCCCAGGCGGTGGATGCCGCGGCCAACAACAACGCCAGGCGGATGCTGGAGCGGGACGTGGACAACCTGGCCAGCTACTTCGGCCAGTTCGCTCCGGTGTTGCTGGAGACCCGCTACGGCCCTGAGATCTGGTCCCTTTACGAGACCGGTGCGCTTCACCCGGAAAGCCTTCTGACGGGCCGTTTCGAGGAGGCGGTGCGGGACGTGGACCTGGATGAAGTCATGCAGGTCATTGACGCGGCGAAGGATGAAGATGCCGAACGGCGGGCTCGCCAGGAGGCTGCCCGACTCGAGGAACTGGGCGGGGATTGAGCGGACAGGGCCGTCCGGCTGTTCTTACGCCTGCAGGCGGGACAGGTCCAGCTTGCCGTCCTTTATCGGCGGACACCAGAAATAGCTGCCGGACAGCGGCCGCGTGAAGCGGAACAGCGCGTCCACGATGCCGTCCTCCAGGCCGACCATGCGGCGCATCTGGGCCTGGAAGGCGTCCAGCGTGTGGCCGAAGGCGACGAACATCAGGCCGGCGTCGCGGCCTTCCACCCACGGCAGCGAGCGGCGCAGCACGAAGGCCTCCGGGCTGAAGCTCTCCTGGGCGGTGCGCTTCACGTGGGCCGATGCGGGGGCGTCGTCGAGTTCCTCGTTGTCGGAACGGCGGCGGCCGATGCAGTCGTCGCGCTCCTCCGGCGCCATCGCTTCGAGGCGGCGGAAATCGTGGATCCAGCGCTGCACGGCGACGAAGCTGGAGCCGTCGGCAGCGATTGCGGCCTCAATAGCGGCTTCGTCGGTGGGGTTCTCGGTGCCATCCTCGTAGCCGCTGAGGTCGCGGCCGCCGTCATGCTTGAAGGCGTCCCAGGATTCTTCCAGCTGGAACACCGGGGCCAGGGCTTCCTCGAGATGGCGGGCCCGGTGCAGCAGTTCGCCGCGGTCCTCGCCGCGCAGCCACAGCCACAGCGCGAAGGGCGTCGAGGGCAGTTCCACGCCGGGGCCGTTGAGCGGCGGGAAGGGCTTGAGGCCGGCGACCTTTTTGCCGAGGGCCGTGACCGGAGCCAGGCCGATGCCGGCCACGGTGCGCTCGCCGTCCACGACGGCCTGCAGGGCCGCGAGGCCGGCGGATACGTCGCTGTCGGGCTGGAGGGAAAAGGACAGGTAGCGGGCGAGGGGCGGCAGCGGCTGCAGGATGCCGGCTTGCGGGGTGCTCATGATTCTCTCCGGGTATTGTTCGTTTCGCCGGCGATGATAGAGCAATCCCCGCCGGGCCGTCAGCCGGCTACAGAGCCATTGCGGCCGAGGCGGTAGAGGGCCACGCTGGCCAGGAAGTTGGGCTCCTCGACGATCACCTTGTCCTCGTCGAAGGCCAGCCGTTCATGGATCGCGATGCCTTCCTGTTCGCACAGGGTTTCGAAGTCGGCAATGGTGAAGAAGCGCACGTTGGGCGTGTCGTACCACTGGTAGGGCAGGTTCTTGGAAACCGGCATGTGGCCGTTGAGGATGGCCTGGCGATGGCGCCAGTAGGCGAAGTTGGGGAAGCTCACCACCGCCTCGTGGCCGACCCGCAGCATCTCCTTGAGGATGCCCTGGGTGTTGCGCATGGCCTGCAGCGACAGGCTCATGATGACGTGGTCGAAGAAGCCGTCGTCGAAGCCGGCAAGGCCTTGCTCGAGGTCGATCTGGATCACGTTGATGCCGTTGCGCGCGCAGGCCAGGACCCGCTCGGGGTCGTTCTCGACACCGTAGCCGCGAACCTGGCGGCGCTCCTTCAGGTAGCGCAGCAGGCTGCCGTCGCCGCAACCGAGATCGAGGATCCGCTCGCCGGGCTCGATCCAGTTGGAGATCACATCGTAGTCGTAACGCTGGAAACTCATTTTCGTGCTCTCTCAAGAAAACGAAGGGCCGCCCCGAGTTTTCTTGACCCCCCTCGGGGGGGCCTGGCGCGGAGCGGCAGGTCGGCGGGGGCCGTCACCTCACAGCTTGATGTTGTCGATGTAGGCACGCAGCACCGCGTGGTACTGGGCATCGTCGAGGAGGAAGGAGTCGTGCCCGGCCGGACAGTCGATCTCGGCGTAGCTGACCCGCCGGTCGCTGTGCATCAGCGCGTAGACGATCTCCCGGCTGCGCGACGGGGCGAAGCGCCAGTCGGTGCTGAAGGACACCACCAGGTAGTCGGCCTTGGCGCGGCCGAGGGCGGCCACCAGGTCGCCGTCGTAGTCGAAGGCCGGGTCGTAGTAGTCGAGGGCCTTGGTGGTCAGCAGGTAGGTGTTGGCGTCGAAGAAACCGGCGAACTTGTCGCCCTGGTAGCGCAGGTAGGACTCGATCTCGAATTCCACGTCATAGCTGAACACCGGCTTTTCGTGGCGCAGCGTGCGGCCGAATTTCTGGCCCATCGCGTCGTCCGACAGGTAGGTGATGTGGCCGACCATGCGCGCCAGCGCCAGGCCACGGGTCGGTACCACGCCGTGCTCGTAGTAGTGGCCGCCGTGGAACTCGGGGTCCTTCAGGATGGCCTGGCGCGCCACTTCGTTGAAGGCGATGTTCTGGGCGGTGAGCTTGGGGGCGGAGGCGATCACCAGCGCGTGGGCGACCCGGTCTGGATACTGCAGCGTCCATGACAGCGCCTGCATGCCGCCGAGGCTGCCGCCGACCACCGCGGCGAAGCGCTCGATGCCGAGCTGGTCGGCCAGACGGGCCTGGGCATCGACCCAGTCTTCGACGGTGACGAAGGGGAAGTCGGCGCCCCAGGGCTTGCCGGTGGCCGGGTTGATCGAGTTGGGGCCGGAGCTGCCGTAACAGCCGCCGAGGTTGTTCACCCCGATCACGAAGAAGCGCTCGGTGTCGAGGGGCTTGCCGGGGCCAACCAGGTTGTCCCACCAGCCGAGGGTGCCATCGGCGTACCGGCCGGCCACGTGGTGGGAGCCGGACAGCGCGTGGCAGACCAGCACCGCGTTGCTGCGTGCGGCGTTGAGGGTGCCGTAGGTCTCATAGACCAGGTCGTACTCGGCGAGGGTGCCGCCGCTCTTGAGGGGCAGGGGTGTGCTGAAGTGGGCCGTCTGCGGCACCACGATTCCGACGGATTGTTCTTGTGTCATCTCAGTTTCGTCCCGGAAACGAAAAACCCAGCCGGCGAACGGTCGCGGACTGGGCTGCCGTCGCTTTAGCCGTACTTGTAAAGCGCCCGCAAGCTGAAGGATTCAAATCGGCGCTGTGGGGTGAAGAGTAGCGCGATGGCCGGCGGCAAGTCAAACCGGCCGCCGGTCGCCGCCGCGTCAAAGCTTCTCGACCGGTGGTGAAAGAGAGGGCGACGGGCGCAGAGGCAGGGGAGTGGGGAGCAGGATTGTGAGGGGGTAGGAGACTGTGGGGGGAAGACTGTGGGGGCGAATTCATTCGCCCGCAGCCGCTTGAGCGAAGTCCGCGGGCGAATGAATTCGCCCCCACAGAAGCCCCACAGAAGCCCCACAGAAGCCCCACAGAAGCCCCACAGAAGCCCCACAGGCAGTGTGCCTGTGCCTTCCCCGCCACCGGCCTTACAGCTTCTCGACCGCCTCGCGGACCCGGTCGGGGTCGTCCAGCTTGAGCAGGCGTTGCACCTTGGCGGTGAGGTCGGCGGCGTCGGCGCGCAGGATGGCCTGCTTGACCTCGAGGATCTGCGCCGGATGCATCGAGAACTGGCGCAGGCCCATGCCGATCAACAGGCGGGCGCAGTCCGGATCGCCGGCCATCTCGCCACACACAGACACCGGGATGCCGGCCTTCACGCCGGCCTGGATGGTCTGGTGGATCAGGCGTAGCACCGCCGGGTGCAGCGGGTTGTAGAGGTGGGCGACGGCCTCGTTGCCACGGTCGATGGCCAGCGTGTACTGGATTAGGTCGTTGGTGCCGATAGACAGGAACTGCAGGCGCTTGGTGAAGGCGCCCAGGCACAGTGCGGCGGCCGGAACCTCGATCATGCCGCCGACCGGCACGGCCTCGTCGAACTTGATCTTGCGCTCGCGCAGCTGGGTCTTGGCCTTTTCGAGCAGGATCAGGGTCTGGTCGATCTCGTTGCTGCTGGCCAGCATCGGGATCAGGATCTTTAACTTGCCGAAGTGGCTGGCCCGCAGCAGCGCACGCAGCTGGGTGAGGAACATCTTCGGTTCGGCCAGGCAGTAGCGGATCGCCCGCAGGCCGAGGGCCGGGTTGTCCTCCGGGCGGGTGGCGCCCTCGAGTTCCTTGTCGGCGCCCACGTCGAGGGTGCGCACGGTGACCGGCCTGCCGGCCATTGTCTTTACCACCGTCTTGTAGGCTTCGAACTGTTCGTCCTCGTCCGGCCATGTGTCCCGGCTCATGAACAGGAATTCGGTGCGGAACAGGCCGACGCCGTCGGCTTCCACGTTCTTGGCCTGGGTGGCGTCCGGCGGCAGCTCGATGTTGGCGAGGATCTGCACTTCCTCGCCGTCGAGGGTGGCCGCGCGCATCGACTTGAGGCGCTTGAGCTTGGAGCGTTCGAGCTCCACCTCGGCCTTGCGCAGGCGGTATTCCTCGAGGACCCGGTCGTCCGGATCGACGATGACGACGCCGCGGGTCCCGTCGATGATGATCAGCTCGTCGTCCTTGACCACGTGGCGGATGTGGCGCAGCGCCACCACCGCCGGGATCGACAGGCTGCGGGCGACGATGGCGGTATGGCCAGTGGGGCCGCCCGCGTCGGTGATGAAGCCGGCGACGGCGTGGTCCTTGAAGCCGATGGTGTCGGTCGGCGACAGGTCGTGGGCGACGACGATGGTGCCCAGCCCATCCTTGCGCTTGGGCGGCAGGTGGCCCGGATGGCCGAGCAGGACTTTGACGACCCGCTCCACAACCTGCACCACGTCGGCCTTGCGCTCGCGCAGGTAGGCGTCTTCGATGGCCTCGAACTGCTCCACCAACTGTTCCATCTGCTGGACCATCGCCCATTCGGCGTTGGCGCGACGGGTGCGGATCAGGTTGGCGGCCGCATCGACGAGCATCGGATCCTGCAGGATCATGATGTGCATGCCGATGAAGGCGTCCACCTCAGACGGGGCTGCGCCGCTGCTGGTGGAAGCCTTCAGACTGGCCAGCTCCGTCTTGACCGTTGCGGTGGCCTCGAGCAAGCGCGCGACTTCGGCCTCCACATGCTTGGGGGCAATCGTGAAATGGGCGACTTCCAGCAGCGCGTGGGAAACCAGATGGGCATGGCCGATGGCGATGCCCTGGGAGACCGCGAGTCCGTGTACGGTGAAGCTCATCCCGGCACCCGTTCGGCAGACGACAGACTTACCGGACGGGGGCTGATGGAGGTGGCGTGGCTTGTCATTCGCCTTCCCCGAACTTGTCGGCGATGAGGGCGACGAGGGCGGACATGGCCTGATCGGCATCGCGGCCGTCAGTATCGATGGTGATCGTGCTGCCTTTGGCGGCGGCCAGCATCATGACGCCCATGATGCTCTTGGCGTTGACCCGCCTGCCGTTGCGTTCGAGCCAGACGTCGCTTTCATAGGCGCTGGCGGTCTGGGTCAGCTTGGCGGAGGCGCGGGCGTGCAGGCCCAGCTTGTTGATGATTTCGGCTTCCTGGCGTGGCATGTCTTTCTTCTTCCTCGATGTGGTTTTGGGCTCTTGTTGTGGGGGCCTTTTACTTCATATGCACGACGCCCTCGCAGGCGCCGGCCACGGCTTTCTTGACCAGCACTTCCATGTTGCGTTCCCGGTAGGTGATGGTCCGCAGCAACATGGGCAGGTTGACGCCGGCCACGCCCTCGATGCGGCCGGGCTCGAGGAGCTTGGCGGCGGTATTGGCGGGGGTGGCGCCGAGAATGTCGGTCAGGATCAACGCCCCATCGCCGCTATCGACCATGTTCAGCAGGCGGCGGGCGAGGGGCAGGGCGTCGAGAGGATCGTCCTGTCCGGATACGCCGAGTTGCAGCAGCTGGGGCGGGCGGCGGTTCAATACATGACAGGTGCACTGGATGAGCGCTTCACCCAGGCTGCCATGGGTTATGAGGAGGATTCCGATCATTCAGGCCATTCTATCCGAAGGGACCCGAGGGGCAAGCCGCAATCCGGCCGGATGCTGCGTCAGATCAAAGAAGTTGTGTCTCAGTCGACGATCTTCGCGGCCTTGATCTTGTCGCCGTACTGCAGGCGGTCGTTGAGGGCGCGGGTGACTTCCACCCTACCGTCGGCGTCCACCCGCAGCGCGTGGTCGATGCCGAAGCGCTTGGCGTATTCGCGCCAGCGCTCGCCACCCAGGTAGACCGGCTTGCTGGCCGCATCGGACAGGGTGCCGGCATTGGCACGGGGCGTGATCAGCACGGTAACCGCCTGGGTGCCGCGGGCCGGCATGCCAGTGCGCGGATCGAGCAGGTGGCAGTAGCGCACGCCGTCCAGTTCGAAGAAGCGCTGGTAGTCGCCGGAGGTGCCGATCGCCTCGCCGTCGCGCAGTGGCAGGGAGGCCAGCGGACGCGGTTCGCGGGGGTGCTGGATGCCGACCCGCCAGGGTTGATCGCCCTTGCTGCCGAGGGCCAGCACGTTGCCGCCGATGTTGATGAGGGCGTTATTGACGCCGTGGGCGCGCAGGATCGCCGCCGCCCGGTCGAGCGCGTAGCCCTTGCCGTAGCCGCCCAGGTCGAGCTGGACCGCCCGGTTGCGGCTGCTGACCTTGTTGTCGACGATGGTCAGGTCCGCCATCTGCGGGTGGGCCTTGGTGATGGCGGCCAGTTTGGCTGGATCGGGATGGGTTGGTACGAAGGTGTCGGTGTGGAAGCCCCACAGGGCGATCAGGTCGCCGAGGGCCGGGTCGAACAGCTCATCGCCCTTGGCGGCGATGGCCTTGGCATCGCTGAGCATGGTGGCCAGCTCGGGCGATACCGGGATGTTCTGCTGGCCTGCGGCGATGGCGCTGTTGAGAGCGGTGAGTTCGGACGGTTCCCAGGCGTGGTAGGCCCGGTGCAGGCGGTCGAACTCGCGTAGCACCTCGCTCACCGCGGCGCGGGAATGTTCTTCGGACGCATCCCAGGTCAGAACCTCGACGCGGGTGCCGAAGACGTAGGACTCCTGCTGGTGGATGCGCTCCCGGCTGCAGCCGGCCAGCAGGCCCGCGGTGCAGGCGAGGACCGCTATCCAGCCGGCGATACGCCGTTTCACGCGCATGCGGCCTCCAGCGCGTCGATGACCGCGCCGGGCACGTCGAAGCCCATCTGGGCGGTGATCTCGACCATGCAGGTGGGGCTGGTGACGTTGATCTCGGTGAGGCGGTCGCCGATCACGTCGAGGCCGACGATGAGCAGCCCGCGCGCCCACAGGATGGGCGCCAGGTATTCGGCGATGGCGCGCTCGCCGTCGGTCAGAGGCATGGCTACGCCGCGCCCGCCGGCGGCCAGGTTGCCTCGGGTCTCGCCGGCCTTGGGGATGCGGGCGAGGGAATACGGGATGACCTTGCCGCCGATGATCAGCACCCGCTTGTCACCACCGGAGATGGCCGGCAGGTAAGCCTGGGCCATGATCGTGCGGCGCTCTTCCTGGGTGAGCGTCTCGATGATCACGTTGCGGTTGGGGTCGTCGGCACGCACGCGGAAGATCTGGCTGCCGCCCATGCCGTCGAGGGGCTTGAGGATGGTGTCACCGTGGGCGTCGATGAAGGCATTGACGTCGGCCGCGGCGCGGGCCACGCGGGTCGGCGGGATGAACTGGGGGAATTCGAGGATCGCCAGCTTCTCGGAGTGGTCGCGGATCGATTCCGGGTTGTTGAAGATCCGTGCGCCGGCCCTGGCGGCGCTCTCGAGCAGCCAGGTGGCGGTGACGTATTCGAAGTCGAAGGGCGGGTCCTGACGCATCAGTACCGCGTCGTAGGCGGTGAGCGGCAGGCTTTCCTCGGTGCCCGCCACGTACCAGGCTTCGTCGTCGTCGGTGAGCGTCAGGGCCAGTGCGCGGGCGCTGACGGTGCCGGCCTCCCACACCAGGTGTTCGCGCTGGATGGCGTAGACCTGATGGCCGCGGCGGGCGGCGGCGCGCATCATCGCGATGCTGGAGTCCTTGTAGGCCTTGAGTTTGTCGAGGGGGTCGAGGATGAAGGCGAATTTCATGGTCGTGTCGGTATTGGTGTGTGTTCTTGTCGGGAGGCTCAGGCCGCTTCTGCGGCCAAGATGGCGGGTTCGGTGGCTTCGATCTCGAGGGCGGCGGCGAGCAGGGCCAGGCGGGCCACCACGCCGTAAGCGTAGAAGCGGTTCGGCGGGGCATCCGGCCCCAGGCTACAGTCGGGCAGGCTGCAGGGGGCCTCGAAGGCGAGGTGTTCGAACTGCATGCCGGGGGCGTTGAGGTTCTCGTCGCGGCCGCGCTGGCCATGCACCCGGTAGAAGCCGCCCACCACGTAGTGATCCATCATGTACACCACCGGCTCGGCGGTGGCGCGGTGGACGGTTTCGACGGTCGGAACGCCCTCCTGGATGATCACGTCGTGGACCGCCAGGCCCTCCTTGACGACGCTCATCTTGTTGCGCTGCTTGCGGTTGAGGCCGATCAGTTCGGAGGCGTCGCGGACCGTCATGATGCCCATGCCGTAGGTGCCGGCGTCGGCCTTGACGACGACGAAGGGCTCCTCGCCAATCTCGTAGTCCTTGTACTTCGCACGGATGCCGTCGAGCATCGCAGCAACCTTGTCGGCGAGTTCCTGCTCACCGCTGCGGGCATGGAAATCCAGTCCGCTGCAGCTGTCCCAGGCCGGGTTGAGGCGCCACGGGTCGATGCCGATGGCGGTGCCGAATTCCTGCGTCACGTGGTCGTAGGCGGCGGCGTGCCGGGACTTGCGGCGGGTGTGCCAGCCGGCATGCAGCGGCGGGATCACCCACTGCTCGTGGAGGTTAGCGAGTTGGGCCGGGATGCCGGCCGAAAGATCGTTGTTGAGCAGCACCGCGCAGGGGTCGAAGTCCTTCAGGCCGAGGCGACGGCCGTGGCGCTCCAGCGGTTCCAGCGTGAGGCTGGCGCCATTGGACAACTCGACCACGGTTGCGGCGCCGATCTCCGGCAGCAGGCTGCCGAGGCGCACTTCCAGGCCGGTGAGGCGCAGGATGGATACCAGCTTGGCGACGTTCTGCAGGTAGAACTGGTTGCGGGTGTGGTTCTCGGGGATCAGCAGGATCGACCGGGCGTCGACGCAGATGCGCTCGATGGCGGCCTGGGCGGCCTGCACGCACAGCGGCAAAAAGGCGTCGTGGAGGTTGTTGAAGCCGCCGGGAAATAGGTTGAGGTCTACCGGCGCCAGCTTGAAGCCGGCGTTGCGCAGGTCGGTCGAAGCATAGAAGGGCGGCAGGTGTTCCTGGCATTGGGTACGCATCCAGTGCTCGATGGCGCAGGCCTTGTCGAGGAAGTGGCGCTCCAGCTCCAGCAGCGGGCCGGTGAGGGCGGTGGTGAGATGGGGAACCATGGGGCCTCGCGGACTGTTCTCTGGGGGCGATGCGTCGGGTGTCCGACGGATGCGCGTGCGTCGTCGACCTGCGTGGCCCGTATTTGTTCGCCTGATGTTACACCATCGACTCCGGCTGTCCGGCGGGTGGGATGGACTCGGCGGCCGGCGGCAGGAAGGCCCGGAAGCTGTCGGGCAGCGGTGCGTTTTCCAGGCTGCGCTGGGAGAACAGGTAGCGCCCGTCGCAGACGAAGCCCAGGTCGGCCCAGTCCACCCCGTTGAGAGCGTCGCGGAAGGCGGCCAGGTCGGCGTCGCGGCAGAGCGGGAAGATGCCGAGGATCGCCCCGTCGAAGTTGTTGCAGGGGTGCAGGAAGAACGGGTTCGGCTGGCGTGTCTTGGTGTTGACGTAGATCCGTGGCGCGTCGGTCTGTGGATAGCCGCGCCCCCACTGCCACCAGTTGTTTTCGTCGAAGGGGCGGATGCGCCGGGCGAGCAGGCGTTCCCGGTGCGGCAGCAGCACGCCGGGCGGCTCGGCACCAGGCTCGCACCAGATCATGCGGCGGGTCTCGCCGCTGCGGGCGGTGCGGGAGCTGACGAAGTCCCGGGTGCCGGCCGTGTCGCTGGCATAGATGTCATCGGCCCCGGAGACTGCGCCGACCTTGACGCTGGCCACGTTGGCCAGGCTGAGGGGGTATTCGCCACGGGAGAACAGCAGGTGGCCGGCGCATTCGAAGAAGTGGCGGGCCTGCCAGGGCGGCTGTTCGAGGCTGCGGGCGAGGTCGTCGCCCTGGCCGATCTGCGCCCAGGCGGTGCGGCGCGACAGGTTGCCGAGTTCGTAGCGCCAGATCAGGCAGTTGGGCACCGCGCCGGAAAACACGCGCGCGTCGCCCAGGTCGATGGCGTGGGTGATGGTGCCGTGCTCGAACAGCCAGCGGTTGAGGGGGCGGGCGCTGGTGGCCTTGAGGAAGTCACGCGGTGTGATGAAGATCAGCTCGCCGCCCGGCTGCAGGTGGCGCAGGCACTTCTCGATGAAGAACAGGTAGAGGTTGCTGCGTCCGTCGAGGCCGTCCTGGCGCAGCAGCGCGCGCGTATTGCGGCCGATGTCCTGGTAGCGCACGTAGGGCGGGTTGCCGATTACGGTCTCGAACTTCTCATCCTCCGGATAGGCGAAGAAGTCCTCGTTGCGCGCATTGGGCGGGCACTGGCGGGGGTCGAACTCGATGCCCACCGCGTTGTGCAGGTGGTGCAGGAAGGCGCCGTCGCCGCAGGAGGGCTCGAGCACGCGGCCGGCGTTCTGGCGCAGGCGCAGCATCGCGCGCACGACCTTCTCGGGCGTGAACACCTGGCCGAGGGCCTCGGGGGTCGGCAGGTCGACGGCGGTCGGAGTGAGGGGCTTGGGGCCGGGCTTGGCAGGCACGAGCGGTTCAGGCAGCGAGGAACAGCATCAGCAGTTCGTTGAGGAAGTGGCGGCCCTTGGCGGACGGGCGCAGGGTTTCGTCGTCGATCTCGATCAGGCCTCGCTGGCGGGCCTTCAGCAGGCCTTCCTCGGCGGCCTCGAAGGGCAGGCCGGTGCGCTCGGAGAACAGCCGCAGCGGTACGCCCTTGTTGAGGCGCAGCGCGTTCATCATGAATTCGAAGGGCAGTTCGTCGGTGCCGATGCTGCGGCGTTCCTGCACGAAGGCGCCGCTGTCGCGGGCCGCCAGGTAGGCGGCCGGATGCTTGGGGCGGGTTTCGCGCACGATGCCTTCGTGGGAGGACAGCTTGCCGTGGGCGCCGGCGCCAATGCCCAGGTAGTCGCCGAAGGTCCAGTAGTTGAGGTTGTGGCGGCACTCACGGTGGGGCTTGGCGAAGGCCGAGGTCTCGTAGTGGCCGTAGCCGGCTTCGGCCAGGCGCGCTTCGATGTGATCCTGCATGTCGGCAGACTGGTCGGGATCGGGCACTTCCGGCGGGTTGGCGGCGAAAGCGGTGTTGGGTTCCAGCGTCAGGTGGTAGCAGGACAGATGCTGGGGGCCGAGGGCCAGCGCGGTGGCGAGGTCGGCCTCCGCCTCGGCGAGGCTCTGGCCGGGCAGCGCGTACATCAGGTCGAGGTTGACCGCCTCGAAGTGGGTCAGCGCCGCTTCGGCCGCGGCGATGGCGTCGGTGCGGCCGTGGATGCGCCCGAGGGCTTGCAGGTGCCGCTCGTCGAAGCTCTGGATGCCGACCGACAGGCGATTGACGCCGGCCTGGCGGAAGGCCCGGAAACGGCCGGAATCGACGGTGCCCGGGTTGGCTTCCAGCGTGATCTCGGCCTGCGGGTCGAGTTGCACGCGCATGCGGATCGCGGTGAGCAGTTCATCCAGCCCGTCGGGGGTGATCAGGCTGGGTGTGCCGCCGCCGATGAAGATGGTGTGCACGCGGCGGCCCCAGATTTGCGGCAGCGCGCTCTCCAGGTCGGCTACCAGGGCCGCGATGTAGGCCTGCTCGGGAATGCCTTCGTCCTTGACCGCGTGGGAGTTGAAGTCGCAGTAGGGGCACTTGCGCACGCACCACGGGAAGTGCACGTACAGGGACAGGGGCGGCGAGGCGGTGAGGCGGGATTCCCAGCGGCCGTCGGCGGATTTCGGCGCGGCGGCCTTGGGAGTGATCGGGATGATCCGGTTTTCGGGCATGGAGCGTAGTGCGTGAAGCGGGGGGTCAGCTCTGTTCGGCGCGCAGCTTGTCGAGCAACTGGCGGAAGGCGGAGCCCCGGTGGGACAGGACGTTCTTGAGTTCGTGGGGGATCTCGGCGGCGGTCTGCTCCAGGTCGGTGACGAGGAACAGCGGGTCGTAGCCGAAGCCGCCCTTGCCGCGTGGCGCGGGCAGGATCTCGCCATGCCATTCGCCGCAGGCGATCAGGGGCTGCGGGTCGTCGGCGTGGCGGACGAGCGCCAGCGCGCAGTAGAAGCGCGCCCGGCGGTCGGCCTGGCCGGTCAGGCGCTCGAGCAGCAGCGCGTTGTTGCGCTCGTCGGACTTGGGTTCGCCGGCAAAGCGCGCCGACAGAACGCCGGGGGCACCGCCCAGCACGTCCACGCACAGGCCGGAGTCGTCGGCGAGGGCCGGCAGGCCGGTGGCGCGCGAAGCGTGGCGGGCCTTGGCGAGGGCGTTCTCGACGAAGCTCGGATGCGGTTCCTCTGCCTCGCTGACATTGAAGGCCGACTGGGGCAGCACTTCGATGCCGAGCGGGGCGAGCAGGGCCGAGAGTTCCTTCAGTTTGCCGGCGTTGCCGCTGGCCAGGACGAGTTGTTTCATGGCGCCAGATCCTCCGTGGGCTTCAGGCGCCGAGACCGAGCGCCTTCTTCTGTTCGACGACCAGTTGGGCCACGCCGGCGGCGGCGAGTTCCAGCAGGCTGTCCAGTTCGGCGCGGGAGAAGGGCGTGCCTTCGGCGGTGCCCTGCACCTCGACGAAGCCGCCGCTGCCGGTCATCACCACGTTCATGTCGGTGTCGCAGCCGGAGTCTTCCGGGTAATCCAGGTCGAGCACCGGCACGCCCTTGTAGATGCCGACGGAGATGGCGGCGACGAAGTCGCGCATCGGGTTGGCGGGCAGCTTGCCGGCCTTGACCAGGCCTTCGAGGGCGTCATGGACGGCGATGCAGGCGCCGGTGATGGACGCCGTGCGGGTGCCGCCGTCGGCCTGCAGCACGTCGCAGTCGATGGTGATCTGGCGTTCGCCGAGGGCTTCCATGTCCACCACCGCACGCAGGCTGCGGCCGATCAGGCGCTGGATTTCCTGGGTGCGGCCGGTCTGCTTGCCCTTGGCGGCTTCCCGCGGGCTGCGCGTGTGGGTGGAGCGGGGAAGCATGCCGTACTCGGCGGTCAGCCAGCCCTGGCCCTTGCCGCGCAGGAAGGGCGGCACGCTCTCCTCGACGCTGGCGGTGCACAGCACGCGGGTGTCGCCGAACTCGATCAGCACCGAGCCTTCGGCATGGCGGGTAAAGCCACGGGTGATGCGGATCGGACGAAGGGCTGCGGGAGCCCGGCCGCTGGGGCGGGCGAAGGTGTCGGAGGTGGTGGTCATTTGAACTTGTGAATGGCTGCGTTGATTTCGCGGATGGCGCGTTCGATTTCGTCTTCGCTGAGGTCTTCCTGGTCGCGCTTGCCGCGTCCGAAGCCCTCCATCTGGGTGGTGACGGCGTCGAAGGGCATGGTGCGAGTGGATACCGTGTCGGGAATGTCGCCCTGGTGGTCGTCGTGCCAGGTCATGGCGATCAGGGACATGTTGTCGCACTGGGCGCCGCCGAGCTCCTCGGCCACGTTCATGACGCGCGGTACGCTTTCCATGACCTTGCCGTCGGCGAGTCCCTTGACCAGCGTATCGGCGTCGAGGGGGCCCCATACGCCGTCGGAGCACATCGCGACCACGTCCCCGTTGCCAAGGGGGAAGCCGCGGGAGAACTCGATCTGCGGAGGATGGCTGCCGCCCAGGCAGGAGAAGATGCGGTTGCGGCCCGGATGCACGGCGGCGCTCTCGGCGTCGAGGAGGCCCTGGTCGAGCATCAGCTGGACGCGGGAATGGTCGCGGGTCTGAGTGAGCAGGCGGCCCTTGCGGATCAGGTACAGGCGGGAATCACCGGCATGGGCCCAGTGGGCGATGCCGTCCTGGATCAGGCAGGCCACGATGGTCGTACGCGGGATGTCCGACAAGTGCTTGTCGAAGGCGTAGTCGAGGATCGCGTGGTGGGCATTGCTGAGTACCCGCGACAGGAACAGCACCGGGTCGGTGACCTTGGGCTTGGCTTCCTGCTGGAAGGACTGGGCGATGAACTGGACGGAGATTTGCGCCGCCACTTCGCCGTAAAGATGGCCGCCCATGCCGTCGGCGAGCAGCATCAGCAGCGCGTCGCGGGTATAGGAGTAGGCGACCCGGTCCTGGTTGGTGCGGCGCTTGCCGACCCGGCTCTCCTGGAAAATCGTGAATCTCATGAGCGGCCTATCATTGTTCTTAGTCTTGTCCCCAGCCCTTCGAGCCAGGATTTCTGTTGCGGTGGCGCTTCCCGGTGGCGCTGGGCGAGCACCTTCTGCAGGGCGAAACAGCTCTGCGGACGTTTCAGCGGGTCGAGCTGCAGGCACCAGTCGATGGTGGCCAGGAAATGCGGTGAATACTGCCCGGCCCAGGCCTTGGTGGCTGGCACCACGGTGTCGTGCTTGAGACGCTCGTCGGAGCGTTGCGGCGAGGTGCCGGCCAGGCAGGCGTACATGCTGGCGCCGACGCTGTAGATGTCGCTCCACGGACCGAGGGCGTCCCGGTTGGTGAATTGCTCCGGCGACGCGAAGCCGGGCGTGTACATCGGCTTGAGGATCGGCGTGTCGGACATCAGGGTCTGGCGGGCGGCGCCGAAATCGAGCAGCACCGGCGTGCCGTCGGCGCGCAGATAGATGTTGGACGGCTTGATGTCCAGGTGCAGCAGCTTGTGGG
Organism: Pseudomonadota bacterium; assembly: GCA_018241665.1. Taxonomy (GTDB): domain Bacteria; phylum Pseudomonadota; class Gammaproteobacteria; order Burkholderiales; family Rhodocyclaceae; genus Zoogloea. Next base: position 178,015 of record JAFEDK010000019.1, on the reverse strand, counting down.
CGTGGACTTCGCGCAGGCCGTTGAGCATGCGCGTGAACACGCCGCGGATGAAGCGCTCGCGGATGTTGCCCTTGTTCTTCTGCACGTAGTCGTGGAGGGTCCGCCCGCGCTCGAACTGCATCACCATGTAGACAGTGCCGTTGGCACGGAAGAAGTTGAGCACCCGCACCACGTTGGGGTGCACCAGCTTGGCCAGTGCGCGGCCTTCCTCGAAGAAGCATTTCATGCCGTAGCGGAAGGCGCCCTGGTGGGCTTCGGTGACGTGCGGCGTGACTTCGCCCTCGGCGCGCAGGGCGAGGGAGTTGGGCAGGTATTCCTTGATGGCGACCGGCGTCCCGTCCTGGTCGTAGGCCAGGTACACAATGGAGAAACCGCCCAGCGACAGCTGTCGCTCGACCCGGTAGTGGTCGAGCTGGAATCCGGACGGCAGGGCGCAGTTTTGTTGAGTGGCCATCGGGCAGGGCGCTACACTTCGTCTTTTGTGGCGGTCGAAGGCGCTAGTTTAGCTTCGCTTCGCCACGCTATCTCGGGAAAAACACGATGATCCACAGCATGACGGGTTATGCCGTCCAGGCCCGCGACCTGGGCCGCGTCGCCCTGCACCTGGAATTGCGCAGCGTCAATTCCCGTTACCTCGACCTGGCTTTCCGGATCAACGACGACCTGCGGCAGGCCGAGCCCATGCTGCGCGAAGCCATCACCGCGAAGCTGAAGCGGGGCAAGGTCGAATGCCGTTTCAATTTGCAGGCGAAGGATAGCGCACCTCGTGACCTTGCGATCAATGGCGCGCTGCTGACCCAGCTGAAGTCCGCCCAGGCTGCCGTGCAGGCCGAGTTGCCGCAGGCCGCGCCGCTGTCGGTGGCCGAGGTGTTGCGCTGGCCCGGCATGCTGGCCGATGACAGCGTGACTTTCGAGTCCCTGCAGCCGGAGATCGCGGCGACCATCGCTGCGGCGCTGGACGAACTGATCGCCACCCGCCAGCGCGAGGGCGAGAAGCTGGCCGAGATGATCCGCGGGCGCATCGCCCACATGCGTGGCCTGGTTGCCACGGTGCAGCCGCGGGTGCCGGCACTGGTCGCCGAGTACCAGGAAAAGCTTGCCACCCGCCTGCGCGATGCCGCCGCGACCCTCGACGACGACCGCATCCGCCTGGAGGTCGGCCTGTTCGCCCAGCGCGTCGATGTGGCCGAAGAGCTGTCCCGCCTGTCCACCCACCTGGATGAAGTCGAACGCATCCTCAAGGCCGGTGGCGCGGCCGGCAAGCGCCTGGACTTCCTGATGCAGGAACTCAACCGCGAGGCCAACACCCTCGGCTCCAAGGCGATGGCCGCCGACATGACCGCGATTGCCGTCGAGCTCAAGCTGGCCATCGAGCAGATGCGCGAGCAGGTGCAGAACATCGAGTAAGGAACGAGCATGCCCGGTACCCTGTTCATCGTCACCGCGCCGTCCGGCGCCGGCAAGACCACCCTCGTCAGCGGCTTGCTGGAGCGTGACCCGCTGGTCAGCCTGTCGGTGTCCTACGCCACCCGTGCGCCGCGTACCGGCGAGGTGAATGGCCAGCACTACAATTTCGTCGATGTGCCGACCTTCCGCGCGCTGCGCGACAAGGGCGAGTTCCTCGAGTGGGCCGAGGTGCACAGTAACTATTACGCGACCTCCAAGACCTGGCTCGAATCCCAGATCAGCTCCGGCAAGGACATCCTGCTGGAGATCGACTGGCAGGGGGCCCAGCAGGTCCGCAAGGTGTTCCCGAAGGCGGTCGGGGTGTTCATTCTGCCGCCGTCGGTGGACGAACTGGAGCGCCGCCTGCGCGGACGCGGAACGGACAGCGAAGAGGTGATCGCCCGCCGGGTGCTGGCCGCCCGCGGCGAGATGCGCCATGTGGCGGAGTTCGACTACGTTATAATCAACGAAGAATTGACTGCGGCCCTGGATGATCTGGTGGCCGTGGTGCGAGCGTCGCGGCTGCGTTACGCCAACCAGGAGGCACGCAAGCCGGAGTTTTTCCATTACCTGGAACAGGATTGATATGGCCCGCGTTACCGTCGATGACTGTCTGAAAAGAATCCCCAACCGCTTCCAGCTGACCCTGGCGGCGACTTACCGTGCCCGTCAGCTGACGGCCGGCGCCACCCCGCAGGTGGACCTGGACCGCCACGACAAGGACAAGCCCACCGTGATCGCGCTGCGTGAAATCGCCGCCGGCAAGGTCGGCACCGAAGTCCTCAACCGCGGCCAGGCCTGAGCGCCTTTCCGCGAGAGAGCAATGCCATGGAATCCGCCGCGCCAACCCCGGTCAGTGGTAGCGGCGTTTTCCAGCCCCCCGCTTCCTGCGTCCTGCCTCTCGATTTCGGCAGGCTGAAGAATATCGTCAGTACCTACCTGCGTCCCGAGGACGTGGGGCGCATCGAGGCTGCCTATCACTTTTCCGCCGACGCCCATGAAGGGCAGATGCGGATCAGCGGCGAACCCTATATTTCCCACCCGGTTGCGGTCGCCGAGATCCTCGCCGGCTGGAACCTGGATGCCCAGGCCCTGTGCGCGGCCCTCCTCCACGATGTGATGGAGGACACCCACATCACCAAGGCCGAGATCGCCGAGCGTTTCGGGCGGACCACGGCGGAACTGGTGGACGGGGTCTCCAAGCTCGACAAGATCGAGTTCCAGTCCCACGAGGAAGCCCAGGCGGAAAACTTCCGCAAGATGTTGCTGGCCATGGCCAGCGACCTGCGGGTGATCCTCATCAAGCTGGCCGACCGTCTGCACAACATGCGCACGCTCGACTGCGTGCGCCCCGACAAGCGGCGCCGCATCGCCCGCGAAACCCAGGAAATCCACGCCCCCATCGCCAACCGGCTGGGCCTCAACAGCCTGTACCGGGAGCTGCAGGAGCTGGCTTTCAAGCATCGCTACCCGATGCGCTACCGGGTGTTGTCGAAGGCCATCCTGGCGGCCCGCGGCAACCGGCGCGAAGTGGTCGGCAAGATCCTCGCGGCGATCGAGGAGCGCCTGCCCCAGTGGGACATCCAGGCCGACGTGCGTGGCCGCGAGAAGCACCTCTACAGCATCTACCGCAAGATGGCGGAGAAGCGCCTGACCTTCTCCCAGGTGCTCGACATCTACGGTTTCCGCGTCATCGTGCCCGACGTGCAGACCTGTTACCGCGCCCTCGGTGCGCTGCACGCGCTGTACAAGCCGGTGCCCGGCAAGTTCAAGGACTACATCGCCATTCCCAAGGCGAACGGCTACCAGTCGCTGCACACCACCCTGATCGGCCCCTTTGGTACGCCGGTGGAGGTGCAGATCCGTACCCAGGAGATGAACCACATCGCCGAGAGCGGCGTGGCCTCCCACTGGCTGTACAAGGAAGACGAGAAGACCCTCACCGAGCTGCAGCACAAGACCCACAGCTGGCTGCAGTCGCTGCTCGAACTGCAATCCACGTCCGGTGACTCCAGCGAGTTTCTGGAACACGTGAAGGTCGATCTGTTCCCGGGCGAGGTGTATGCCTTCACGCCGAAGGGCAAGATCTTCGCGCTGCCGCGTGGCGCCACCGTGGTGGACTTCGCCTACGCGGTGCACACCGACGTCGGCAACCGCTGCGTGGCGGGGCGCATCAACGGCGAGCTGATGCCGCTGCGCACCGAGCTGCACAATGGCGACCAGATCGAGATCATCACCGCCGCCCACGCCAGCCCCAACCCGGCCTGGCTGTCCTATGTGCGGACCGGCAAGGCACGCGCGCAGATCCGCCACTTCCTCAAGAATGCCCAGCAAGAGGAAGCCTCGACCCTTGGCGAGCGCCTGCTCAACCAGGCCCTGCGCCTGCACGGCCTGACCCTTGGCCAGGTCAGCACCTTCGCGTGGGAGCGCTTCCTGAAGGAATTCACGCTGAACACCCGGAAGGAGCTGATGACCGACATCGGCCTCGGGCGGCGGCTGCCAGCTATCGTCGCGCGGCGCATCGCCGAGATCCAGGACATGGAGTCCGGCCGCGCCGACGTGGTCAAGCCCAAGCCCGCCGGAGCGATCCTGATCCGTGGCACCGAAGGCGTTGCCGTCCAGTTGGCGCGCTGCTGCCGGCCGATTCCGGGCGATCCGATTGTCGGCATCATCCGCAAGGGGCAGGGGCTCGAGGTGCACATGCACGACTGTCCGCAGGCCCGCAAGCTACGCAGCGAGCGGGACCGCTGGATCGACGTGGAATGGGAGGCGGCCACCGACCGCCTGTTCGACGTGACCCTGCGCCTGCTCACCCAGAACGTGCGCGGGGTGCTGGCCAAGGTCGCCAATGCGATCGCCGAGCAGGACTGCAACATCCAGAACGTCAGCACAGACGGCGAGCAGGGCGCCTATTCCACCATCTACATCACGGTGCAGGTGACCCATCGCCTGCATCTCGCCAAGGTCATCCGCGGGATCCGCAACATCCCGGAGGTGGTTCGCATCAACCGCCTCAAGGGCGACCAGAAGGGCAGCTGAGGCTGCTAGAATCCACGCCGCTTATAAAGGGAGATCCACATGGCAGGTTACGAATCCGAGCACACCAAGTTCATGCGCGAATGGATGGAGAAGCATCCGGAGCAGGTCGAGGAGCAGAAGAAGGGCCGTGCCCTGTGGTGGGACAAGCCGCAGGACCTGGAAACCCAGCGCCAGTACGCAGACGGCCGCGTCGCCCAGAAGCCTTACCCCTACTCGACCGAAAGCTGAGCGGGCTTTGCTCGCTCCCAAGCTTGCTTTCATCGACGTAGAAACCACCGGGGCCAACCCGGTGGAAGACCGGGTCACCGAAATCGCGATCCTGCGGATCGAAGAGGGTGAACTGGTCGAGCGGTGGTCCACCCTGGTCAATCCCGGGCGGGCCATTCCGCCGAACATCCAAAGCCTGGTCGGCATCACCGACGACATGGTGGCAGACGCGCCGCCTTTCGCCGAGGTGGCCGATCGGGTTCGCGCGCTGTTTGCGGACTGCATCTTCGTTGCCCACAACGCGCGCTTCGACTACGGCTTCATCAAGAACGAGTTCCAGCGCCTGGGCCAGACCTTCGAGGCGCCGGTGCTGTGCACCGTGAAGCTGTCCCGTGCCCTCTATCCCCAGCATCACCGCCATGGTCTCGACGCCCTGATCGAGCGCCACGGGCTGGTGTGCACCGCCCGGCACCGGGCTCTCGGGGACACCGAGGCCTTGTTCCAGTTCGTCAGCCAGGTGGCGGGGAGCTTCGAGCGCGGCGTGCTCGATGCGGCGATCATCAAGGCCATGAAGGCGCCGAATCGGCCTGCCGGTCTGCCCGAGGGGGTCCTCGAAGGCCTGCCCGAGGGGCCTGGGGTCTATCTCTTCTACGCTGAGGGCGATGCGCCGCTGTTCGTCGGACGTAGCGTCAGCCTGCGCTCGCGGGTGATGAGCCATTTTTCGGGCGACAAGCTGAAGGGGCGTGAAGCCAAGATCGTCCAGCAGGTCCGTCGCGTGGACTGGCGGGTGACCGCCGGAGAACTGGGCGCCCTGCTGCTCGAGGCGCATCTCGTCCGTACCGAAAAACCGGCCGAGAACCGCCAGCCGGCGGATTCGTCCGCGGTGTTCGGCCTGCGTTTCGACCCGGCGCGCCGGCGTGGCCCGGTGTTGCAGCGGGAGGTGCTGAGCGGTGGTGATCCGGCCGGCTGGGAGCACCTCTACGGTACCTTCCGGACCCGGAAGGAGGCCGACAACGCATTGCGGGAACTGGCGAGCCTCTACAAACTGTGCCCGCGCCGGATCGGTCTCGAGCCCTGGAGCGAAGGGGCGTGCCTGGCGCACCAGGCGCGTCGATGCGCGGGTGTCTGTGCCGGCAAGGAAAGCCATGCCCAGCATGACGAACGGCTGCTGAAGGTGCTCGAAAGCCTGCGCCTCAGGCGTTGGCCGTGGCCGGGAGCGGTGGTGGTGCGGGAGCATCACGCCGATACCGGGCGCAGTGCGGCGCACGTGGTGGACCGGTGGTGCCTGCTCGGCAGTGTCGATGACGAGGCAGCCTTGGAAGGTTTGCTTGAAGCTCTGCCGGAACGCCGTTTCGACCCCGATATCTACCGTATCCTCGTCCGCTGGCTGGAAACGCCAGCGGGGCGGGCGGCGGTGATGCCGCTGGGCTGAGAGCAGGTCTCCGCTATTGCCGGCGCAGATGAGCCGTGCGGGCTCTCGGTAGTCGGCACTTTTTCAGTCAATCCATCATTCCCTGTCCGAAGCCCTGTTGCGCGGTGGCGGGCGAATGAATTCGCTCCAACAGCTCTTCAGCCTCATGAATGGGGCTGAAGAGCTGCCATGGTTCATGGCAGGGGGCGTTCGCCGGCGAGCAGGTGGGCGAGGGTTTCCCGGTCGCGGATGACGTGCACCGTGTCGCCGTCCACCAGGATCTCGGCGGCGCGGGGGCGGGTGTTGTAGTTGGAGCTCATCGTCATGCCGTAGGCACCGGCCGACAGGATCGCCAGCAGGTCGCCGGTCTCCACCGACAGGTCGCGGTCGTGACCGAGGAAGTCGCCGCTCTCGCAGATCGGGCCGACCACTTCGTAGCGGGTGGCGGGCACCGCGCGGGGCGCCACCGCGACGATCTCGTGGTAGGCGTCGTACAGCGCGGGGCGGGCCAGGTCGTTCATTGCCGCATCGATGATCGCGAAACTCTTCTCGACCCCGGGCTTCAGGTATTCGATGCGGGTCAGCAGCAGGCCGGCGTTGCCGACCAGCGAGCGGCCCGGCTCGAAGCACAGCGCTTCGTCGCGGCCGGCGAAGCGCTCCAGCAGGGGCTTGAGGTATTCGGTCGGCGTCGGGGGCTCCTCGTCACGGTAGCGGATGCCGAGGCCGCCGCCCAGGTCGATGTGGTCGAGCTTGATGCCTTCGCGGGCGAGCTGGTCCACCAGGCCGAGGATCTTGTCGGCCGCTTCGGCCATCGGCGCGGGGTCGAGGAGCTGGGAGCCGATGTGGCAGTCGATGCCGCTGATCTCGATGTTCGGCAGCGTGGCCGCCTTGCGGTAGAGGTCGAGGGCTTCGGTGAAGGCCACGCCGAACTTGTTGCTGCGCAGGCCGGTGGAGATGTATGGGTGGGTGTTCGGATTGACGTCCGGATTGACGCGGAAGGCGATTGGCGCGCGCTTGCCGAGGCTGGTGGCGACTTCGTTGAGGCGGTCCAGTTCGGCGGCGGATTCGACGTTGAAACAGCCGATGCCGGATTCCAGCGCATAGCGCATTTCGGCGACGCTCTTGCCGACGCCGGAGAAGATCACCTTGCCGGGGTCGCCGCCGGCGGCGAGGACGCGGGCCAGCTCGCCGCCCGAGACGATGTCGAAGCCGGCGCCCAGCTTGGCAAACACCGACAGGATGCCTAGGCTGGAGTTGGCCTTGACCGCGTAGCAGACGAGGGCCTTGCGCAGGCCGAGAGCCTGTTGGTAGGCCTCGAAGGCGGCGGTCAGCGCGGCGCGGGAGTACACGTAGGTCGGGGTGCCGAAGCGCTCGGCGATGTCGGCAAGGGCGACCCCTTCGAGGGTCAGGCCGGCGGGGCCGGCGGCGAGCGTCGGCACGGGCAGTGCGGTGGTCATTTGGCTGAATCCTGGGGAGCGGGTTTGTTATGATCGCCGCCCTGCGCGGGGGTGGCGTCGGCGGGCTGCGGCGCCGGCTTGGCGGCAGGCTTGGGTGCTTGCGGGAGGTACAGCGGCCCCTTGATGCCGCAGCCGGCTAGAACGAGCAGGCCGCAGGTCGCGGCGGCAATGGCGATGGTTCGCATGGGTTCCGCGCAAAAACGGGAATGTTAACAGAACAACGGAGGGGTCGATGGACGAAGCGGATTTCAATGCCTTGGCGGATGCCGAACTGGAGCGCCTGGAGGGCCTGCTGGATGCCTGCGAGCTGGATTTCGACTATGAGGTGAAGCCGGGCGGGGTGTTCGAGCTGGAGTTCGATAATGGCACCAAGATCATCGTCAACCGGCACAGCGCCGCGCGGGAAATCTGGCTGGCTGCCAAGTCGGGTGGCTTCCATTTTCGCCCGGACGGCGGGCGCTGGCTCGGCACGCGGGACGGAGCGGATTTCTATGCCGTGCTGTCCCGCTGCATGACCGAGCAGGCCGGCGAGCCGGTCAGCCTGAAAGGCTGACCGGCTCCGAGCCCCGCTAGTTGCGCGGGGCTTCTTCCGCCGGCGGGCTGGTCGGCTCCTGCGGCGTCTCCGTCGGTGCCGCCGGCAGGTTCTCCTTGTAGATCAGCTCTTCGGTGGCGCTGCCTTCCGGCTGGATGCGGATCAGGCCGTCCGGCGGGGTCGGATAGCTCTCGGGTACGCCGTCGAGGGCCTTGCGCATGTAGTTGATCCACATCGGCAGGGCCGCTGTGCCGCCGGTCTCGCCGCTGCCGAGCTTGCGCGGTTGGTCGAAGCCGATCCAGGCCACCGCGACGACGGTCGGTTGGTAACCGCAGAACCAGGCGTCCACATACTCGTTGGTGGTGCCGGTCTTGCCGGCCAGGTCGCCGCGCTTGAGGACCAGGGCCTTGGCGGCGGTGCCGCGGCGGACCACGTCTTTCAGCATCGAATCCATCAGGTAGGCATTGCGCTCGTCGATGGCCCGCTCTGCGGTCTCGCCGGCTACCGGTGGGTCGACGCGGGCCAGCACCTTGCCGGTCTCGTCCTGGATCTCCTTCACCAGATAGGGCTCGACCCGATAGCCGCCGTTGGCAAATGCCGAGTAGCCGCGCAGCATCTGCCATGGCGTGACGGAGCCTGCGCCGAGGGCCATGGTCAGGTAGGCCGGGTGGCGTTCGGCATCGAAGCCGAACTTGGTGACGTAGTCCTGGGCATAGCGCGGTCCGATGGACTTCAGCAGGCGGATCGACACCATGTTCTTCGAGCGGGCCAGTGCCGAGCGTAGGGACATCGGCCCGTCGTACTTGCCGTCGTAGTTCTTCGGCTCCCAGGCCTGGCTGCCGGTTTCTCCGGCGGGGAAGGAGATCGGCGAGTCGTCGACCACGCTGTTGGGGCCGTAGCCCTTCTCGAAGGCTGCCGAATAGATGAAGGGCTTGAAGCTGGAGCCCGGTTGGCGCCAGGCCTGGGTGACGTGGTTGAATTTGTTGCGGTTGAAGTCGAAGCCGCCGACCAGCGCACGGATCGCGCCGGTACGGGGGTCGGCGGCGCTCAGGGCCCCTTCGACTTCCGGCAGCTGGCTGATTTCCCAGCGGGTCTCCGCGTGTACCACGCGAATGATGGCGCCCGGCCGGATACGCTTGTTGGGGGGGGCCTTGTCGCTGAGCATCGCGGCTGCAAAGCGCAGGCCTTCGCCGCTGATGCGGATCGTCTCGCCATAGCGGTAGGCGGTGACGGTGCCGTTGCCTGCCTGGGTCACGATGGCGGCCTGCAGATCGTCGTAGTCCGGCGTCTCGGCCAGGACTTCGTCCATTGCCTCGGTCTGCTCAGTGCTGGTCCGGGTTGGGTCCACGTAGCCCTCGGCGCCCCGGTAGCCGTGGCGGCGGTCGTAGTCCATGACGCCGCGGCGCAGTGCTCGGTAGGCGGCATCCTGTTCGGCCTTGTTTATCGTCGTGATGACCTTGATGCCGCGTGTGTAGGCGTCTTCCTTGAACTGCTCGAAGGCGATCTGGCGGGCCATTTCCGCCACGTAGTCGGCGCTGCCGCCGAAGTCGGCCGGGCCAGTGACGACTTTCAGGGGCGCATTGACGGCCTGCTGGTGTTCCGTCTCGGAGATGAAGCCCAGCTCGGTCATGCGGCGCAGTACGTACTGCTGGCGCAGGGCCGCGCGCTTCGGATTGACCACCGGGTTGTAGGCGGACGGCGCTTTCGGCAGGCCGGCGAGCATTGCCGCCTCCGGAACATTAAGGTCGTGGATGGATTTGCCGAAATAGGTCTGGGAGGCGACAGCGAAGCCGTAAGCGCGGCGGCCCAGGTAAATCTGGTTGATATAGACCTCGAGGATCTGGTCCTTGCTGAGGTTCTGTTCGATCTTGAACGCCAGCAGGATCTCGTAGAGCTTGCGGGAGTAAGTCTTCTCGCGGGTCAGGAAGAAGTTGCGCGCCACCTGCATGGTGATCGTTGACGAGCCCTGGCGCTTGCTGCCGGTGGCGAGGTTGGCGCCGGCGGCACGCAGAACGCCGACGAAGTCGACGCCGGAGTGCTGGTAGAAGCGGTCGTCCTCAGCGGCCAGGATGGCGTGCTTGAGGACGGCGGGGACATCCTGGATGCGGATGAAGGCGCGGCGTTCCTCGCCGTATTCGCCGATCAGGGCGCCGTCGGCGGTATATACACGCAGCGGAATCTTGGGGTGATAGTCGGTCAGGGCCTCCAGCGAGGGGAGGGTTGGCCAGGCAAAGGCCACGGCCAGGGCAAGGATGGCGAGGCCGATGGCCAACAGGCCGATGATCGCGATGAAGGGGTAGAGTACCCAGCGCATACGGGGGCGGCGAGCGGAAGAAAGTGTCGCATTATACGAGGAGGGCCAGTTTGTCGCCTGATATGCAATCGGCTATCCTGCCGGGCCTTACCTTTACACTTGTCATGGTTGTTGTTAGGATCTCAAGTAGTTTGTTGGTATTGCGTCTAACATAAAGAAAATTCAGGACTTTTTGTGATTGACCTCTCCTTTTTGAGCCCTCGGGCGCGCCCTTTGATCGGAGTCGACATTTCGTCGTCCTCGGTCAAGATGGTGGAATTGTCCACCGTCTCGGGCGGCGGCTATCGGGTCGAGCGGTACGCCATTGAAGCGCTTCCGCGGGAGGCGGTTTCCGATGGCAACATCGTCAATCTCGAAGCGGTCTCCGATGCCATCCGGCGCGGCTGGCGCCGGCTCGGGACAGCGACCCGCTTCGTGGCGCTGGCCTTGCCTGCATCGGCGGTCATCACCAAAAAGATCATCCTGCCGGCAGGCTTGCGCGACCAGGAACTGGAAGTGCAGGTCGAGTCGGAGGCCAACCAGTACATCCCCTTCGCCCTGGACGAGGTGAATCTCGATTTCCAGGTCATCGGTCCGGCTGCCTCCAATGCAGACGAGGACGAGGTACTGATCGCCGCGTCCCGCAAGGAAAAGGTCGAGGACCGGGTGGCTGCGGCGGAGGCCGCCGGCCTCAAGGCGCTGGTGATGGACGTCGAGTCCTACGCATCCCTGGCAGCCTTTGAACTGGTTCAGGAGCAGTTGCCCGACCGGGGCGAGGACAAGATCATTGCGCTGGTCGATGCAGGTGCCAATGTCATGAACGTGTCGGTGCTGCGCAATGGCAACCAGGTGTATGCCCGGGAGCAGGCTTTCGGCGGCTTCCTGCTGACCCAGGACATCATGCGCCATTTCGGCATGTCCCTCGAGGAGGCTGAGAGCGGCAAGCGTACCGGCTCCTTGCCGGAGAGCTACGAGTCCGATCTGCTGCGCCCCTTCATGGACGCGATGGCCCTGGAAGTGTCGCGGGCCTTGCAGTTCTTCTTCACCTCCACCCAGTTCAACCAGGTGGACCATATCGTCCTCGCCGGTGGCTGTGCGGTCATTCCGGGGCTTGCCGAGACCGTTGCCGGGCGTACCCAGGTGGATACCCTGGTGGCCAATCCGTTTGCGAACATGAGCCTCGGATCCAAGGTGCGGCCCAAGAATCTTGCCGCAGATGCCCCGGCCTTGCTGGTCGCCTGTGGTCTGGCCCTGCGGAGGTTCGATTCGTGATCCGTATCAACCTGCTTCCCCATCGGGAAGAGAAGCGCAAGGCGCGCCGGCAGCAGTTTGCGCTGTTTGCCGCCTTGGTGGCCATCGCCGGTCTGGTGGTGTGGTTCATCGGGCATTCGGTCCTGGCCGGCTACGTGGACAATCAGGATGCGAAGAACGCATTCCTCAAGCAGGAAATCGCCGCGCTCGACAAGGAGATTGTCGAGATCAAGGGCTTGCGGGAGCAGGCAGAGGCGTTGCTGTCCCGCAAGCAGGTCATCGAGTCGCTGCAGACCAATCGTACGGAAACCGTGCAACTGTTCAACGAACTGGTTCGCCAGATGCCGGAAGGTGTCTATCTCAAGACCCTCAAGCAGGCCGGGCTCAAGATCAACCTCACCGGTTACGCCCAGTCGAACGCGCGGGTTTCCACCCTGATGCGCAACCTGGAGGCATCGCCCTCCCTCGAACATGCCGACCTGGTCGAGGTCAAGGCGGCCATCCTGAACAATCGCCGGGTCAGTGAGTTCAATCTCAATGTGAGCATCGAGCGGGCCAAGGTGGAGGATGCCGGCAAGCCCAAGGCTGGTGGGAGTGCTGCTGCGGGAGGCAAGCCGCAATGAGTCTCAAGGAGTCGATCGAAAAGCTCCGGACGATGGACGTCCAGACCCTGGCGAGGGAGTTCCAGGGCCTGGATCCCAACGATCCCGGTCAGTGGCCCCTGCTTCCCCGGACTGCGACACTGCTTGCGATTTTCCTGGCCATTGTCGCCGGGGGCTGGTGGTTCGACTGGAGTGACCAGCTGACCGCCTTGGACTCCAAGGAAAAGGAAGAGATCACGCTGAAGGACGAATGGCTGTCCAAGAAGCGCCAGGCCGTCAATCTGCCCGAGTACCGGCGGCAACTGGCCGAGATCGACCGGCAGTTCGGCGCCTTGCTGAAGCAGTTGCCTAACCGTTCCGAGATCGAATCCCTGCTGGCCGACATCAACCAGGCCGGTCTGGGGCGTGGTTTGCAGTTCGAGCTGTTCAAGCCGGGCTCAGAGGGCCTGAAGGACTTTTACGCGGAATTGCCGATCGCCGTGCGGGTGACGGGCAATTACCACGACCTCGGCGAGTTCGTCAGCGATGTGGCGCAGATGCCGCGCATCGTGACCCTGAACGACATCGCCATCGAAACGCTCAAGGAAGGCAACCTGAAGTTCGACGCGACGGCGGTGACCTATCGTTACCTGGATGACGAGGAAGTCGCCGCCTTGCGCAGGGAAAAAGCCAAGGAAAAGGCGCGCAAGTGACGATCATGCGACTGACTCTGATGGTGCCTCTGTTGGCTTCGGTGCTGCTCGCGGGGTGTAGCGACCAGCAGCAGGACTTGCGCGACTGGATGGCAGAGGCATCGAAAGACCTGAAGCCCAGCCTCAAGCCCTTGCCGCCGATTCGCCAGGCTTCTGTGGTGACGTATCAGGGGAGCGGCCTGATCGATCCGTTCAAGCCGGCAAAGCTGGAGCCGGACAAGAAGTCGGCCCTGTTCACCCCCGACGCCAACCGGCGCCGGGAGCCCCTCGAGGCCTATCCGCTCGAGTCGCTCCGGATGGTCGGCGTGATGATGAAGAAGGGGCAGGTCCACGCAATCATCGCAGTGGACAAAACGCTCCACCAGGTCAAGGTTGGCAATTATCTCGGGCAGAACTACGGGAAGATCACGGCCATCACTGAATCCGACGTGAGCTTGAAGGAACTTGTCGAGGACGCGAGCGGTGAATGGACCGAGCGCATCAGCACGCTCCAGTTGCAGGAGCAGGCGCCCCAGGAGGCGAAGAAATGAAAATGAGACCATGTGGGCTCAGCTTTGGTGCGTTGGCGGTTGCGGCGTGTCTCGGTGGTCTTCTGCCCGCGCAGGCTGTATTTGCGCAGAGCGGTCAGGCCGTGGATGTCGTACCGGCGGGCAACCGGATCGAGAAGATCATGGCTGTGGAGCAGGGGGGCAGCGTCGTTCTCAAGCTCACGCTCGCCAAACCTCTGGCCGCCATGCCGGCGAGTTTCAGTGTCGCGAATCCGGCACGCATCGCGTTCGACTTTCCGGACACTGCGAATGCGCTCGGGCGTAACAGCCAGACGCTCAATGCCGGTGATCTGCGCAGCGTCAACGTCGTGCAGGTCGGAGACCGCACCCGCCTGGTCCTGAACCTGTCCCGCGTCTACCCCTACGAGACCCGTCAGGAGGGCAATGACCTCCTGATCACCCTGGCCACCGGGCAGATTCGCGAGGCCACCAGTTCGCTGGCGCAGCAGACCACCCAGTTTGCGCCGGCTGCCGTGGGGCGCGAGGAAAAACACGCCATCCGCGACATCAACTTCCGCCGCGGTGCCAATGGCGAGGGGCGGCTGGTGGTCGATCTGTCCGATCCGAATGCCGGCATCGACATCCGCCAGCGCGGTGAAAGCCTGATCGTCGATTTCCTGAAGACCGATGTGCCCGAGCAGCTGCGCCGCAAGCTCGATGTGCTGGATTTCGGCACGCCGGTCTCGTCGGTGCTGACCCAGACCCAGGGTGGCAATGTCCGCATGACGGTGACGCCGCGGGGGCTATGGGAACATAATGCCTACCAGAGCGACAACCAGTTCGTTCTCGAGGTCAAGCCGGTCAAGGAAGATCCCAACAAGCTGACCCAAGGGCCCGGCAAGGAGCGCTTCTCCGGCGAGAAGCTGTCCCTCAATTTCCAGAACATCGATGTGCGTTCCGTGCTGCAGGTGATCGCCGACTTCACGAACTTCAACATCATCACCAGCGACTCCGTGCAGGGCAACCTGACGTTGCGCCTCAAGGACGTGCCCTGGGATCAGGCCCTCGACATCATCCTGCAGGCCCGTGGCCTGGACATGCGCAAGAACGGCAACGTGATCTGGATCGCCCCGCGGGACGAACTGGCCGCGCGTGAAAAGCTCGATCTGGAAGCCAAGGCCCAGGTCGGTGATCTGGAGCCATTGCGGACCGAGAGTTTCCAGATCAACTACCACAAGGCGAAGAGCGTTGCGGAATTCCTGAAGAGCAAGGATCAGTCCGTGCTCTCCAAGCGCGGCAGCGCCTCCTTTGACGAGCGCAGCAACAAGATCTTCGTCAGCGACGTGCCGTCCCGGCTCGAGGAGATCCGGCGCCTGATCACCGAGGTGGATGTGGAGGTCAGGCAGGTCCTGATCGAGGCGCAGATCGTCGAGGCCACCGACACCTTTGCCAGCAACCTGGGCATGCGCCTTGGTTTTGGTGCCAAGACTGGCGGGCAGATCGGCACCACGTCTGGTGGCGTGCCGATCTTCCGCAACACCATTGGCAGCGGAAACCTGTCTTCGACGGGCTACCAGGCCGGCCAGATCTCTACGATCCCGGACTTCAACAACAGCCTCGGCGTCAATCTGCCGGCCTCGCAGATCAACAACAAGTCGGTCGGTGCGTTCTCGTTTGCCCTCTGGAACAGCGCCGCGACCCGTTACATCGATCTTGAGGTTTCGGCTCTGGAGGCAGATGGCCGCGGCAAGGTGGTCTCGCGGCCGCGCGTCATGACCGCCGACAAGGCGGAGGCCCTGATCGAGCAGGGTACGGAAGTACCCTATCAGACGCAGTCTGGCGGTACCGCCTTCCCGACCGTCAGCTTCAAGAAGGCCAACCTGGCGCTCAAGGTGAAGCCGCAGATCACGCCTGATGGCAAGGTGATGATGTCGCTGGAAGTCAACAAGGACCAACCTCGCTACGACCAGCCCGTTGCCGGTAACAACGTACCGATCGACACCAAGCACGTGAAGACCGACGTGGTGGTCGAGAATGGCGGCACCGTCGTGATTGGCGGGATCTACATCCAGGAAGTCGGGAACAACACGACCAAGATCCCATTGCTGGGAGACGTACCCGTGCTCGGGTATCTCTTCAGAAATACCGAGCGTAAGGACAACAAGACGGAATTGCTCGTCTTCATTACGCCTCGCATCATTAACGATCAGCTTGGTCTGCGCTGACCTTCATTAATACGGGAATTTCTATGCATAACCTCAGTGCCCTGGGTGGTCTGTCATCACAAGGTCGGTTGTTTACCTTGAGCGTGATCGCGCTGGCCATTGCCGGATGTGGTGGCGGTGGCGGCGGTTCGAGTGGCAGTGCAGCTTGTCCCGGTGGCTTCATCACTTGCTCATCAAGTGGTAGTGGCTCTTCGGCGACTGATGGGACGCTTACTCTCACCTTGGCTGATGCAGGTACGGGGGCCAGTAGTAATACCCTGGCAGCCGGTAAGCCTTTGACCGTCAAGGTCTTGGTGAAGGATGCCAATGGCGCGGTTGTTCCCAATGCTGTAGTGAGTTTTACCACGGACGCTACCCTTGGCGTATTCGATCCGGCCTCCGGTACGGCCCTGACCAACAGCAGCGGTATTGCCTCCATCAATCTGCAGGCAGCCAGTCTTGCGTCCAGTGGGGCGGCCGAGGTAACGGCGTCTGCGAGTTTTTCCGGTAAATCTGTATCCCAGACCATCGGGTATGCCGTTAGTCCTGGCACGGTTACGCTCACCAATCTGGCTGCGAACACCACTTCATTGAGCGCGTATGGGAGCACCTCCGTTTCGGTGCAGGTGCTGGTGAATGGGGCCCCGGCGACGTCCGCTCAGACCGTGAGTTTTTCGTCTGCTTGTGACACGGCAGGCAAGGCATCCATCTCCCATAGCGTCTCTTCGGTGAATGGTGTGGCAACCGCCACCTATACCGATAAGGGGTGTGCGGGTACTGACGCGATTACGGCGTCCGTGCAGGGGACGTCGAGTTCGATTTCCCTGCAAGTGGCCGCGCCCCAGGCATCGAACGTCAGCTTCGTATCCTCGTCACCGGCGTCCATCGTGTTGGCAGGGACAGGCGGAGCAGGTTTGTCGTCCGACTCCATCGTGACCTTCAAGCTGGTCGATAGCACTAATAGTCCGATTGCCGGTAAGGCGGTCAATTTCGACTTGTCGACCCGTGTTGGCGGTATCAAGCTGAATGGCCAGTCCAGTGGGGTTGTGCAAGGCACTACTGGTGCCGATGGTACTGTCAGCGTGACCGTGACTGCAGGTACTGTGCCGACGCCAGTATGGGTGACTGCCGTGTTGGCCGAGAACTCGGCGATCAAGAGTCAGTCGCCCAATCTGACGATCTCTACGGGGCGTCCGACCCAGGACCGTTTCTCGTTGGCGGTTGAGACCTTCAATATCGAGGGGTGGCGTCGGGATGGGACGAGCACTAAAGCAACTGTCTATGCGTTTGATCGGCTGGGTAACCCTGTGCCGGACGGTACGGTCATCAACTTCATCAGTGAGGGCGCGGGTATCGGTGCATCGTGTACGACAGTAGCTGCATCGTGTTCCTCGACCTTTACCAGCGGAGAGTATCGGCCGCGCAACGATTCGGAGCCTTCAGCTTCCGTAACGAACGGGCGTGTGACCATCCTCGCTTACGCAATGGGCGAGGAGAGTTTTGACGACGGCAACGCCAACAACATTTACGATGCGGGTGAGGCGTTCCGTGATCTTGGTAATGCCTTTGTCGATAACAATGAGAACCGGACGAGGGAGGCGGGAGAGTCCGAGATCGCCTTTGGCAAGTCGGGCACGTGTCCGGCCTATCCTGCTGACGGGCGCTATGCCAATGCGCCCTATAGTGCGGGAACCTGCGATGGTGTCTGGGGGCAGGCGCATGTGCGCCGGGTCAATCTTGTCATCCTGTCCAGCCATGTGATCGGTACGGTTGCGCCTTCCACTTTCACCATGCCGGCCTTGCCGACTTGCACGGGCTCCTTTACTTTCCGGCTGTCCGACGAAAACAACAATCCGTTGCCCGCTGGCGCTACGCTGTCCATGGATTCGGCTGTGACTTACCGAAATGACTCGGGCGACACAGTCAAGGCTTCGGTTGCGGTGTCCTCGACTTCCGCAACGGTTTCGAACACCAGCGCTGCGGGTGGAACCTTCCATAGCTTTACGGTGGAAGGTACGAAGTGCCAGACGAAGCCGACTGGAACCGTTACTCTTACCGTGACGTCGCCGAGCGGCAATGCGAGTAGCCGGACCATCACGATCAATTGATATGCGTCTTGGGGAGTAAAAGCCTTTCCCCGACTGCAAAGGAAGGGAATGGATTTTCCACGTTGTGTTGTCCTGATTGGCATGCCCGGCTCCGGTAAGACCACCGTCGGCCGGGAGCTTGCCAAGCGTCTCGGCCTTCGTTTCGTCGATAGCGACCACGAAATCGAAGCCCGGACGGGGGTCAAGATCCCGACCATCTTCGAGATCGAGGGCGAAGAGGGTTTCCGCCGCCGGGAAACCCAGACCCTTGACGAGCTGACCATCGAGTCGGGGATGGTGCTGGCGACTGGCGGCGGGGCCGTCATCAATCCCATCAATCGCGCCCTGCTGTCCGAGCGGGGCGTTGTCGTTTATCTCAATGTTCCACCCCACGTCCTGTGGGAGCGCACCCGTCACGACAAGACGCGTCCCCTGCTGCAGGTGCCGGACCCGAAGGGGAGGCTGCAGCAGCTGTACGTCACCCGTGACCCGCTGTATCGCGAGGTGGCCCACATCGTCGTCGAAGGCGGGCGTGGAACGCCGCACGCGATGGTGCGTCTGATCGAAAAGGAATTGCAGGACTTATGCGCACACTGAACGTCGAACTGGCTGAACGCAGCTACCCGATCCGGATCGGGGCGGGCCTGTTGACCGATCCCGATCTGGTCTTGCCCTATGTGAAGTCACGCCGCGTGGCGGTGATCACCAATGATGTGGTGGGACCGCTTTACCTGCGCGGCTTCGTGGACGGCCTGAAGGCTCGCGGGTTGACCGTCACCGAGATCGTGCTGCCGGACGGAGAGGCACACAAGGATTGGGAAACCCTCAACGCGATCTTCGATGGTCTGCTGTCCAGCCGCTGCGATCGCGGTACGACCCTGATCGCCCTTGGCGGCGGCGTTGTCGGTGACATGGTTGGCTTTGCCGCTGCCACCTACCAGCGTGGTGTGCCGTTCATCCAGGTGCCGACCACGCTGTTGTCCCAGGTGGACTCCTCCGTTGGGGGAAAGACCGCTATCAACCACCCCCTCGGCAAGAATATGATCGGCGCCTTCTACCAGCCGCGACTGGTGCTTGCCGATACCTCGGCCCTCAATACGTTGCCCGACCGGGAGCTTAAGGCGGGTTTGGCAGAGGTTATCAAGTACGGCTTGATCCGCGACCTGCCCTTCCTGGAATGGATCGAGGCGAACGTCGAGCGCCTGCTTGCCCGCGATGCCGATGCGCTGGCCGAGGCGGTCGAGCGCTCCTGCAGCAACAAGGCGGAAGTCGTTGCGGCGGACGAGACCGAGCAGGGCGTGCGCGCCACCCTCAATCTGGGGCACACTTTCGGCCATGCCATCGAAACCGGGCTGGGCTACGGCGTCTGGCTGCATGGCGAAGCCGTTGCCGCCGGGGCGATCATGGCCGCCGATCTGTCGCGGCGCCTCGGCTGGCTGTCCGACGCGGACGTCGAGCGGGTCAAGCGCATTCACGAGAGGGCAGGCCTGCCCGTCAAGGGGGCGCCGCTGGGCGCGGAGCGTTATCTCGAGTTGATGTCCCACGACAAGAAGGTGGCGGATGGCACCTTGCGGCTGGTGCTGCTGAAGGCGCTCGGTTCGGCGGTGGTGACTGCCGAGGCGAGCCAGGCCGATATTCGCGCCACCATCGAGGCCTGCTGCTGAGCGCCCCGCCGATGGCCGAGCTGGCGCCTTACGCCGTTGTCGAGGCCAACTCCCGTGGCCGTCAGATTGCCGAGCCGCCGCCGGTGGCGCGCGGCGAGTTTCAGCGCGATCGCGACCGCATCGTCCACTGCACGGCCTTCCGGCGCCTGGAGTACAAGACCCAGGTCTTCGTCAATCACGAGGGCGACCTGTTCCGGACCCGCCTGACCCATAGCATCGAAGTCGCCCAGATCACCCGCTCGATCGCCCGGGCGCTGCACCTCAACGAGGACCTGGCCGAAGCCGTGGCGCTCGCCCATGACCTGGGGCACACCCCCTTCGGTCACGCCGGCCAGGATGCGCTGCACGCCTGCATGAAGGACTTCGGTGGCTTCGAGCACAATCTGCAGTCCCTGCGGACAGTGGATGTGCTCGAAGAAAGCTACGCTGATTTCAATGGTCTCAATCTGATGCATGAGACCCGCGAAGGGATCCTCAAGCACTGTTCGCCGAAAAATGCCGCACAGCTCGGCGAAATCGGGCGGCGTTTCCTCGAGGGGCGCCAGCCCTCGCTGGAGGCGCAGCTGGCCAACCTGGCTGACGAGATCGCCTACAACAATCACGACGTGGACGATGGTCTTCGGTCGGGGTTGATCACCCTCGAGCAGCTCGACGCAGTGCCGGTCTTCCGCCGCAACCGGCTGGCGGTCGAGGCCGCTTACCCGGGGCTGGCCGGGCGGCGCCTGATCCATGAAACCATCCGCCGCATGATCAACATGATGGCCGTGGATCTGATCGAGCAGACCCGCGCCAACATCGCGGCGGCGGGTGTGGCGTCGCTGGCCGACGTGCATGCCGCGCCGCGGCTGGTGGCCTACAGCGAGGCCCTGCTGCCCGAGTTGCGCGTCCTGAAGACCTTCCTGCGCGAGAGTCTTTATCACCACTTCCAGGTGTTGCGCATGACCGACAAGGCCCGGCGCATCATCCAGGACCTCTTCGGGGCGTTCATGAACGACCCCCGCCTGCTGCCGCCGCAGTATCAGCAGATGGCCCGTGCCGACAAGGCGCGGGCCATCGCCGATTATGTCGCTGGAATGACGGACAGGTATGCGATGCGTGAACACCGGCGCCTGTTTGCGGTCGGCGAGATCCACTGAGCCTTGCAAAGGCTTGTCGCGCCGCAAAAAAATCCTTGAAAACAGGGCTCTCGGAGCGGTATATTCGACCCTCGCCCAATGTGTTTGAACGGTCTCCTCGTCGGGATCGAGCGTAGCCGGCTGGCCGCGTGTCGCCGGCTTTTTCACGGTTCGGACGGGGCGATTTCCCGCAGTTTGAAGGTCCGGCGCGGTCTGTAAGCGGCGCCGGTGTGTGTTGTGTCGAGGAAAAACAAGATGGATCTTCCCCTGGAGCAGGGTCTTTACGACCCCGCCAACGAACATGACGCCTGTGGTGTCGGCTTCATTGCACATATCAAGGGCAACAAGACGCATGAGATCGTAAATCAGGGTCTCGAAATTCTGAAGAATCTGGATCACCGGGGTGCCGTGGGTGCCGACCCGCTGCAGGGCGATGGCGCCGGTATCCTGATCCAGATTCCGGATACGCTGTTCCGCGAAGAAATGGCCAAGCAGGGCGTCACCCTGCCGCAGGCCGGCGACTACGGTGTCGGCATGGTCTTCCTGCCGAAGGAGCACGCCTCCCGTCTCGCCTGTGAGGACGAAATCGAGCGCGCCACCCGCGCCGAAGGCCAGGTCGTGCTCGGTTGGCGTGATGTGCCGACCGACCCGAACATGCCGATGTCCCCGACCGTCAAGGCCAAGGAACCGGTGATCCGCCAGGTCTTCATCGGCCGCGGTCCCGACGTCATGGTCACCGACGCCCTCGAGCGCAAGCTGTACGTGATCCGTCGCCGTGCCGCCAACGCCATCGCAGCCCTCAAGCTGAAGCACTCCAAGGAGTTCTACACGCCGTCTATGTCGGCGCGTACGATCAACTACAAGGGTCTGCTGCTCGCCGACCAGGTAGGCCAGTACTACTCCGATCTGCAGGATGCGCGCTGCGTCTCCGCGCTGGCCCTGGTGCACCAGCGCTTCTCGACCAACACCTTCCCGACCTGGCACCTGGCCCACCCGTTCCGTTACATCGCCCACAACGGCGAAATCAACACGGTGCGCGGCAACTACAACTGGATGCGTGCCCGCGAGAAGGGTACCCAGTCCCCGCTGCTCGGCGAAGACCTGCAGAAGCTGTGGCCGCTGATCTACCCGGGTCAGTCCGACTCCGCCGCCTTCGACAACGCGCTCGAACTGCTGGTGATGAGCGGCTATTCCCTGGCCCACGCGATGATGATGATGATTCCCGAAGCCTGGGAATCCCACACGCTGATGGACCAGAAGCGCCGTGCCTTCTACGAATACCACGCTGCGATGATGGAGCCGTGGGACGGCCCCGCCGCGGTGGCCTTCACCGACGGCCGCCAGATCGGCGCTACCCTCGACCGTAACGGCCTGCGTCCCGCCCGTTACCTGGTGACCGACGACGATTACGTCGTGATGGCCTCCGAATCCGGCGTGCTGCCGATTCCCGACGAGAAGATCGTCAAGAAGTGGCGTCTGCAGCCGGGCAAGATGTTCCTGATCGACATGGAGCAGGGCCGCATCATCGACGACAAGGAAATCAAGGAATCCCTTGCCGCCGCCAAGCCCTACCAGGAATGGCTGTCCCGCATCAACATCAAGCTCGACACCTGTGCCGCGCCCGCCAGCGTCGCCGCACCCGAGTGCGCCGCGTCCCTGCTGGACCGCCAGCAGGCTTTCGGTTTCACCCAGGAAGACGTCAAGTTCATCCTCGAGCCGATGGCCAAGACCGGCGAAGAGGGCACCGGCTCGATGGGCAACGACAGCCCGCTGGCCGTGCTGTCCGCCAAGGCCAAGCCGATCTTCAGCTACTTCCGTCAGCTCTTCGCTCAGGTGACCAACCCGCCGATCGACCCGATCCGCGAACAACTGGTCATGTCCCTGGTCAGCTTCGTCGGCCCGCGCCCGAACCTGCTCGGCATCAACGAGATCAACCCCCCGTACCGCCTGGAAGTCACCCAGCCGGTGCTGACCTTCGCCGACATGGCGAAGCTGCGCGAGATCGCCCGTTACACCGAGAACAAGTTCCGCTCCGCCGAACTGGACATCTGCTATCCGCTGGCCTGGGGCAAGGAAGGCGTCGAAGCGCGCCTGGCCTCGCTGTGCGCGGAAGCCGAGAACGCGGTGCTGGAGGGCTCCAACATCCTGATCGTGTCCGACCGCAAGGTCAGCGCCGAACAGGTCGCGATCCCGGCCCTGCTGGCCACCTCCGCCATTCACCAGCACCTGGTGACCAAGGGCCTGCGTACCCGCACCGGCCTGGTGGTTGAAACCGGCTCCGCCCGCGAAACCCACCACTTCGCCGTGCTGGCCGGTTATGGCGCCGAGGCGGTGCACCCCTACCTGGCCCTCGAGACCCTCACCGAGATGGCCCACGGTGACGCCGAGACCGCCGAGAAGTACGTCAAGCACTTCATCAAGGCCGTCGGCAAGGGCCTCATGAAGGTCATGTCCAAGATGGGCATCTCCACCTTCATGTCCTACACCGGCGCCCAGATCTTCGAAGCCATCGGCCTCAAGAAGACGCTGGTCGAGAAGTACTTCACCGGCACCGCTTCCCAGGTGGAAGGCATCGGCGTGTTCGAGGTGATGGACGAAGCCATCCGCCTGCATCAGGCCGCCTTCAGCGCCGACCCGGTGCTGGCCAATGCCCTCGATGCCGGCGGCGAATACGCCTTCCGCATCCGTGGCGACGAGCACATGTGGACGCCGGACGCGATCGCCAAGCTGCAGCACTCCACCCGCAGCGGCCAGTTCGACACCTACAAGGAATACGCCAAGATCATCAACGATCAGGGCAAGCGTCACATGACCCTGCGCGGCCTGTTCGAACTCAAGCCCGTCGGTGCCCCGGTGCCGCTGGAAGAGGTCGAATCCGCCAAGGAAATCGTCAAGCGCTTCGCCACCGGCGCCATGTCCCTCGGCTCCATCTCCACCGAAGCCCACACGACGCTGGCGATCGCCATGAACCGCATCGGCGGCAAGTCGAACACCGGCGAAGGCGGTGAGGATCCGAAGCGCTTCATCCCGATCTCCAAGCCCACCAAGCTGTCCGAGCTGATCGGTGCGAGCCGCATCGAGCGCGACATCGAGCTGAAGGTCGGCGACAGCCTGCGTTCCTCGATCAAGCAGGTCGCCTCCGGCCGTTTCGGCGTGACCACCGAGTACCTGGTCAATGCCGACCAGATCCAGATCAAGATGGCCCAGGGCGCCAAGCCCGGTGAAGGTGGCCAGCTGCCCGGTCACAAGGTCTCCGAGTACATCGGCTTCCTGCGTCACTCCGTGCCGGGCGTCGGTCTGATCTCGCCCCCGCCGCACCACGACATCTACTCCATCGAGGATCTGGCCCAGCTGATCCACGATCTGAAGAACACCAACCCGGTGGCCGACATTTCCGTCAAGCTGGTGTCCGAAGTGGGCGTCGGTACCGTGGCGGCCGGTGTGGCCAAGGCCAAGGCCGACCACGTGGTGATCGCTGGTCACGACGGTGGTACCGGTGCGTCGCCGCTGTCCTCCATCAAGTACGCCGGTTCGCCGTGGGAGCTGGGGCTGGCTGAAACCCAGCAGACCCTGGTCCTCAACCGCCTGCGCAGCCGTATCCGCGTGCAGGTGGATGGCCAGATCAAGACCGGTCGTGACGTCGTCATCGGTGCGCTGCTGGGCGCCGATGAATTCGGCTTCGCCACCGCGCCGCTGGTCGTCGAAGGCTGCATCATGATGCGCAAGTGCCACCTGAACACCTGTCCGGTGGGCGTGGCCACGCAGGATCCGACGCTGCGCAAGCGTTTCTCCGGCCAGCCGGAGCACGTGGTCAACTACTTCTTCTTCGTTGCCGAGGAAGTGCGCGAGCTGATGGCCCAGATGGGTATCCGCAAGTTCGACGACCTGATTGGCCGTGCCGACCTGCTCGACATGCGTGCCGGCATCGAGCACTGGAAGGCCCGCGGCCTGGATTACAGCCGCATCTTCCACCTGCCGAACGTGCCCGCCGAAGTGCCGCGCCTGCACACCGAAGTCCAGGACCACAACCTGGTCAAGGCCCTCGACAACCAGCTCATCGAGCTGGCCAAGCCGGCCCTCGAGAACGGCGAGAAGGTCTCCTTCGAAGTCCCGGTGCGCAACATCAACCGTACCGTCGGCGCCATGCTGTCCGGCCGCTTCGCGGCCAAGTACGGTCACGCCGGCCTGCCGGACGACACCGTGCATATCCGCCTCAACGGCACCGCCGGCCAGAGTTTCGCAGCCTTCCTGTCCCGCGGCCTGACCCTCGAGCTGGTGGGTGAGGGCAACGACTACGTCGGCAAGGGCCTGTCCGGTGGCCGCATCATCGTGCGCCCGGCGCCTGGCTTCAAGTGCGACACGCCGAGCAACATCATCATCGGCAACACCGTGCTGTACGGTGCGACCGAAGGCGAGGCCTACTTTGCCGGTGTCGGCGGTGAGCGTTTCGCGGTGCGTAACTCCGGTGCGACCACGGTCGTCGAAGGCGTGGGCGACCACGGCTGCGAATACATGACCGGCGGTACCGTCGTGGTGCTCGGCATGACCGGCCGCAACTTCGCTGCGGGCATGTCCGGCGGCGTGGCCTACGTGTTCGACGAGGACGGCACTTTCGAAGGCCGTTGCAACATGGCCCAGGTGGCCCTGGAGCCGGTCGAGGAGGAATTCGCCGCCCGTCAGGGCTCCGAGGCCGGTGACGACCTCGAAGGCCACGGCCGCGTCGACGTGCGTCACCTGGGCATGGCTGACGAAGCCCTGCTCAAGATGCTGATCGAACGTCACGCCACCTACACTGGCAGCGAGCGCGCCAAGGCCATCCTGGCCGACTGGGCGGCCTACCGCTGCAAGTTCGTCAAGGTGATGCCGCACGAATACCGTCGCGCGTTGGCCGAGATGGCCGCGCAACAACAGAAAGAACTGGAGGCCGCGTAACAATGGGCAAGCCAACTGGATTTCTCGAGTACCAGCGTCTTTCCGAGGCCTACGCCCCGGTCGAGCAGCGTCTCAAGCACTACAAGGAATTCGTCGACCACCTGAGCGACGAAGATGCGGCCAAGCAGGGCGCACGCTGCATGGATTGCGGTATTCCGTTCTGCAACAACGGCTGCCCGGTGAACAACATCATTCCCGACTGGAATGACCTGGTTTATCGCGGCAACTGGAAGGAAGCGATCGAAGTCCTGCACTCCACCAACAACTTCCCGGATTTCACCGGCCGGATCTGCCCCGCACCCTGCGAGGCGGCCTGTACGCTGAACATCAACACGGAAGCGGTGGGCATCAAGTCGATCGAGCACGCGATCATCGACAAGGCCTGGGAGAATGGCTGGGTCACGGCCCAGCCCGCCGCCACCAAGACCGGCAAGAAGGTCGCCGTCGTCGGTTCCGGCCCCGCCGGCCTGGCGGCTGCCCAGCAGCTGGCCCGCGTTGGCCACGACGTGACCGTCTTCGAGAAGAGTTCCCGCATCGGCGGCCTGCTGCGCTACGGCATCCCCGACTTCAAGCTGGACAAGACCACCATCGACCGTCGCGTCGAGCAACTGGAAGCCGAAGGCGTCACCTTCCGCACCAAGGTCTGCGTCGGCGTGAAGCCGGGCGTCACCGGCATCAACGATGACGCCGTCGAAGTGGTGTCCGCCGAGCAGCTCAAGTCCGAGTTCGACGCGGTGATCCTTGCCGCCGGTTCCGAAGTGCCGCGCGATCTGCCGGTCCCGGGCCGCGAGCTGGCTGGCGTCCACTTCGCGCTGGAATTCCTGATTCCGCAGAACAAGGAAGTCGCGGGCGACGACAAGAACCCGATCTCCGCGACCGGCAAGAACGTCATCGTGATCGGCGGTGGCGACACCGGTTCCGACTGCGTCGGCACCTCCAACCGTCACGGCGCCGTGTCCGTGACCCAGTTCGAAGTGATGCCCGAGCCGCCGAAGGAAGAGAACCGTCCGCTGACCTGGCCGTACTGGCCGATCAAGCTGCGTACCTCTTCCTCCCACGAGGAAGGCTGCTCCCGCGAGTTCGCCGTGTCCACCAAGGAGTTCATCGGCGAGAACGGCAAGGTCAAGGCCCTCAAGACCGTCGAACTCGAATGGAAGAACGGCAAGCCGACCGAAGTGCCGGGTTCCGAGCGCGAGCTGCCCGCCGACCTGGTGCTGTTCGCGATGGGCTTCACCAACCCGGTGGCATCCCTGCTCGAAGCCTTCGGCGTCGACAAGGACGGCCGTGGCAACGCCAAGGCCACCACCGACGGTGACGGCTGCTACGCCACCAACGTGCCGAAGGTCTTCGCCGCCGGCGACGTGCGCCGTGGCCAGTCCCTGGTCGTGTGGGCGATCCGCGAAGGCCGCCAGGCCGCCCGCGAGGTCGACACCTTCCTGATGGGCAGCAGCGTCCTGCCGCGCTGATCCATCTGTAAGGCATCAAGCAAAAAGCCCGGGGTGACCCGGGCTTTTTGCGTTTCTGGGTAGGATTTCCCCACTGGAGAAAACGTGTCTGTGGAGGCGAATTCATTCGCCCGCAGTCGGTTAACCAGCGTCCGTGGGCGAATGAATTCGCCCCCACATGGGAAGGGAGAGAGCCCTGCTGATGGGCTCCCCGCCCCGATATTCCTGCTGTTTCAGTTCAGCCCCAGCAGATTCACCGTATGGTGGCCGATCATCCATTCTTCGTTGGTCGGTACCACCAGCACTTCCACCTTGCTGTCCTTGGCGTGGATGCGCGTGGCGTGGCGCTGGTTGGCGGCGGGGTAGAGGCGCAGGCCGGTCCATTCCAGCCATTCGGCGATGCGCGCGCGCACCGGCGCGGCGTGTTCGCCGATGCCGCCGGTGAACACCAATGCATCCAGCCCGCCGGCGGCCATCGACAGGTGGCCGATCATGCAAGCGGCGCGGTAGCAGAACAGCTCGACCGCTTCCTTGGCGGCTTCCTCGTCGGAGTCGAGCAGGGCGCGCATGTCCTGGCTGAGGCCGGACACGCCGAGCAGGCCGGACTGCTTGTAGAACAGGTTGCTGAGGGCCTTGGCGTCCATGCCCTTCTGTTCGATGAGGTGCAGGATCACGCCGGGGTCGAGGGAGCCGGTGCGGGTGCCCATCATCAAGCCGTCCACTGCGGTGAAGCCCATGCTGGTGTCGCGGCTGACGCCGTCGCGCAGCGCGCACATGCTGGCGCCGTTGCCCAGGTGGGCGACGAGGATCGGGCCGCAGGCCTTTTCCTCGCCAAGGAGGTCGGGCAGCTGACGGGATACGAACTCGTAGGACAGGCCGTGGAAGCCGTAGCGCTTTACCCCTTCGTTGTAGAAGGAGCGGGGCAGCGGGAAGCGCGAGGCCACTGGCAGGCGCGTGCGGTGGAAGGCGGTATCGAAGCAGCCGACCTGGCGCACATTGGGCATCAGCGTGAACAGCGACTTGATGGCCCGCAGGTTGTGCGGCTGGTGCAGCGGAGCGAGAGGAATCAGGGTTTCCAGCTCGCTGACCACTTCCGGGGTCAGCACGACCGGCGCACCGTAATGGTCGCCGCCATGCACGATGCGGTGGCCGGCGGCGATGATGTCCACGCCGGGCGTATGGCGGTTTATCCACTCGAACAGGAATTCCAGGGCCAGCCGATGCTGGCCGTTCTGGTCGGTGCCGTCCGGCACCGTCAGGCCCTCGGCGAAGCGTTCGCCGGTACTGCTGTCCACCGCATGCATCAGCGGTTCGGCGCCGATGCCTTCCACCTGGCCGGCCAGGCGCGGCCGGTCGGCCAGCTCGGGGATCATCGGGAAGAGGGCGAACTTCAGGCTCGACGAGCCGGCATTGAGGATCAGGATGGCTTTCACAGGCGGACTCCCTGGCGGCGTTTATGGGCCATCAGCTGCGCGATGGCGCAGGAGGCGGTTCGGGTTTCGGCGGTATCGGCGCGGCTGGTCAGTACGATGGGTACGCGGGCGCCAAGCACCACGCCAGCCATCAGGGCGTCGGCGAGGTATTCGAGCTGCTTGGCCATCATGTTGCCGGATTCCAGGTCGGGCACCACCAGGATGTCGGCCTGGCCGGCCACCGCGGAGCGGATGCCCTTGGTCTTGGCGGCGACCAGCGAAACGGCGTTGTCGAAGGCCAGCGGGCCGTCGAGCAGGCCGCCCTTGATCTGGCCGCGGTCGGCCATCTTGCACAGGGCGGCGGCGTCGAGGGTGGAGCGGATCTTCACGTTCACGGTCTCGACGGCGGACAGGATCGCCACCTTGGGTTCCGGCACGCCCATCATGATCGCCAGCTCGATGGCGTTCTGGATGATGTGCACCTTGTCGTCGAGGCTCGGCTCGATGTTGATCGCCGCGTCGGTGATCAGCAGCGGGTGCGGGTAGGTCGGCACGTCGGCCATGAAGACGTGGGAGATGCGCCGGGAGGTGCGTAGGCCGCTGTCCTTGGCGACCACCGCACCCATCAGCTCGTCGGTGTGCAGGGAGCCCTTCATCAGCGCCTCGACCTCGCCGCAGCGCGCCAGGCGCACGGCGATCTCGGCGGAGGCGTGGCTGTGCGGCGCGTCGACGATGCGCACGCCGCGCAGGTCGAGGCCTTCCTGCTCGGCCACTTCGCGGATCTTGCTTTCGGGGCCGACCAGCACCGGGATCACAAGACCGGCGTCGCGGGCCTGCAGCGGGCCGCGCAGGGATTCGGTGTCACAGGGATGGGCCACCGCGATGGGGATCGGCTCCATGCCCTTGGTCAGCTCGAGCAGGTGCAGGTAGCGTTGCTGGCGGTCAGAGATGGTGATCTCCGGCATGGCCATGCGCGGGCGCTTGATTTTCTCGGTCGGGGCCATCACCTCGGCGGTGCCGTCGATGACCTTCAATCCGTCCTGGTTGACACACTGGCAGTCGAGCAGCAGGTGGTGGTTGTGCTCGAAGCGCTGGGTACAGGTGATGGTCACGGTCAGCGTGTCGCCGATGGTGATCGGCCGCCAGAATTTGAGGGTCTGGGCCACGTACACGGTGCCGGGGCCGGGGAACTCGGTGCCGAGGATGGACGAGATCAGCACGCTGCCCCACATGGAATGCCCGACCACCTCGCGGAACTGGCTGGAGCGGGCGAACTCGGGGTCTACATGGGTGGGGTTCACGTCCCCCGACATCACCGCGAAGAGGTGGATGTCCTGCGGGCGCAGCGTACGTACCAGCTGGGCGGAATCGCCCACGGCAATTTCGTCAAACGTCCGGTTCTGGATGAAATCACGAGCGTCGATCATGGCGATATCCTGTTTTTTTGCGTTGCAGCGTCCTGATTCTAACGAATGCGCATCACGGAACTTTAGTATTAGATCAAAGGAGTGTTGCATTGCGTCAGAGCGCACACCGGGCAGCGGTGACGCATCCGAGAACTGCGCCGCGAAGTCGCATTTTTGCGCATGCTAGAATCCGCTCCAGCTTACATTCAAACTGCATCAGGAAACTCCATGGAAGTGATCGTTCTCGCCGCCGGACAAGGCAAGCGCATGCGTTCGGTGCTGCCCAAGGTGCTGCAGCCGCTGGCTGCCAAGCCCTTGCTGGCTCATGTGCTGGATACCGCGCGGGCACTGGCGGCGCGGCGCATCGTGGTGGTGTATGGCCACGGTGGAGAGGTGGTGCGCGAGGCGCTGGATGCCCCCGACCTGGCCTGGGCCCGCCAGGACCCGCCGCAGGGTACCGGCCATGCGGTGCAGCAGGCGATGCCGCTGGTTGAAGACGGCGACGTGGCCCTGATCCTCTACGGCGACGTGCCGCTGATCGGCGTGCCGACGCTGCAGCGTCTGCTCCAGGCCGCCGGCGCCGAACGCCTGGCCCTGCTCACCGTCACGATGGACGATCCCACCGGCTACGGCCGCATCCTGCGCAACGCGGCCGGGCAGGTCACCCGCATTGTCGAGGAGAAGGACGCCACGCCCGAGGAGCGTACCGTCCGCGAAGTGAACACCGGCATCCTGGTCGCTCCCGTCGCGCGCCTGCGCCACTGGCTGGCAGCTCTCAAGAACGACAACGCCCAGGGCGAGTACTACCTCACCGACATCATCGCGATGGCGGTCGCCGACGGCCTCGAGGTCGTCACCACCCAGCCCGACGCCTTCGAGGAAACCCTCGGCGTCAATAACAAGACCCAGCTCGCCGAGCTGGAGCGCATCCACCAGCGCGCCATCGCCCGCCGCCTGACCGACGCCGGCGTGACCATCATCGACCCGGCCCGCCTCGACGTGCGCGGCGAGTTGATCTGTGGCCGCGATGTGGAAATCGACATCAACTGCATCTTCGAAGGCCGCGTCGAGCTTGGCGACGGCGTGCGCATCGGTGCCAACTGTGTCGTCAGGAACGCGAAGATCGGCGCCGGCACGAAGATCGCCGCCTTCTCCCAGATCGAGGACACCGCGATGGGCGAGGCATGCATCATCGGCCCCTACGCGCGCACCCGCCCCGGCACCGTGCTCGGCAAGGACGTGCACCTCGGCAACTTCGTCGAGGTCAAGAACAGCGTGATCGCCGACCACTCCAAGGCCAACCACCTGGCCTACATCGGCGACGCGGACATCGGGCAGCGGGTCAACGTGGGTGCCGGTACCATTACCTGCAATTACGACGGTGCCAACAAGTTCCGCACCATCATCGAGGACGACGTCTTCATCGGCTCCGACACCCAGCTGGTCGCGCCGGTCCGCGTCGGCCGCGGCGCCACCCTCGGTGCCGGCACCACCCTGTCGAAGGATGCGCCGGCCGAGCAGCTCACCGTGTCGCGTGCCAAGCAGCTGTCGATCCCGGGCTGGAAGCGCCCGGTCAAGATCAAGAAGGCCTGAGGCCGTTCACCATTTCCGGCCCGGCCATGCAGACCGGGCGTCTCTGAAAGGTTTTCGATCATGTGTGGCATCGTCACCGCCATCGCCCGTCGCAACATCGTTCCTGTGCTGCTCGAAGGCCTGCGCAAGCTGGAATACCGGGGCTATGATTCGGCCGGTCTGGCCGTCCTCAAGCAGAACGGCAAGCCGACCCTGCAGCGCCTGCGCGCGGTCGGCCGGGTCGCCGAACTGGCGGCCCAGGCCGATGCCACCGGCCTGACCGCCGAGCTTGGCATCGCCCACACCCGTTGGGCCACCCATGGCGTGCCCAGCGAGCGCAACGCCCACCCGCACATTTCCGGCGGCCTGGCGGTGGTGCATAACGGCATCATCGAGAACTTCGAGGAACTGCGCGACGCCCTGCGTGCCAAGGGCTACGCCTTCACCTCCGAGACCGACACCGAAGCCATCGCCCACCTGCTGCACGACAAACTGAAGACCATCCCCGATCTGTTCGACGCGGTGCGGGCCACGCTGGCCGATCTGGTCGGCGCCTACGCCATCGGCGTGGTCAGCGAGATCGACCAGGGCCGCGCCATCGTCGCCCGCAAGGGTTCGCCGCTGCTGCTGGGCATTGGCGAGGACGGTCATTACGCCGCCTCCGACACCGCCGCGCTGTTGCAGGTCACCCGCAAGGTGGTCTATCTCGAAGACGGCGACGTGGCCGAGCTGACCCTCGACGGCTACCGCGTGACCCGCCAGGACGGCACGCCGGTGGAGCGTCCGGTACATATCTCCAGCCTGTCCGCCGACGCGGTCGAGCTCGGCAAGTACCGCCACTACATGCAGAAGGAAATCTTCGAGCAGCCCCAGGCGCTGGCCAACACGCTGGAGATCATCGCCGGCGGCGGCAGCGTTTCGCCGCAGCTGTTCGGCAGCGATGCGGTGGATGTCTTCGCCGCCACCCGCCGGGTGCTGATCCTCGCCTGCGGTACCAGTTACCACGCCGGCCTGGTGGCCCGTTACTGGCTCGAGGCCATCGCCAAGCTGCCGTGCTCGGTCGAGATCGCCAGCGAGTACCGTTACCGCGAATCCGTGCCCGACCCCGAAACCCTGGTGGTCGTCATCTCCCAGTCCGGCGAGACGGCCGATACCCTGGCCGCCCTCAAGTTTGCCAAGGGCCTGGGCATGACCAAGACCCTGGCGATCTGCAACGTGCCGGAGTCCGCCATCGTGCGGGAGGCCGCGCTGCGCTTCATTACCCGCGCCGGCCCCGAGATCGGCGTCGCCTCCACCAAGGCCTTCACCACCCAGCTGGCGGCGCTGGCCCTGCTCACGCTGGCCCTCGCCAAGGTCAACAACCGCCTCTCCGAAGCCGACGAGGCCAGCCACCTGGCCCTGCTGCGCCACCTGCCGGTAGCCGTAGCGAAGGTCGTCGAGCTGGAACCGGAAATCGAGCGCTGGGCCCAGCGCTTCGCCGGCAAGAACCACGCGCTCTTCCTTGGCCGCGGCATGCACTACCCGATCGCGCTGGAAGGGGCCCTCAAGCTCAAGGAAATCTCCTACATCCACGCCGAAGCCTACCCGGCCGGTGAGCTCAAGCACGGCCCGCTGGCGCTGGTGGACAAGGAGATGCCGGTCATCGCTGTGGCTCCCAACGACAGCCTGCTCGAAAAGCTCAAGTCCAACCTGCAGGAAGTCCGCGCCCGCGGCGGCGAGCTCTACGTGTTTGCAGACGTCGGCTGCGAGATCGCCGAGTCGGAGGGCGTGCACATCCTGCACATGCCGGAACACTACGGACTGTTGTCCCCCATCCTTCACGTCGTGCCGCTGCAACTGCTCAGCTATCACGCCGCGCTGGTGAAGGGGACCGACGTGGACAAGCCGCGCAACCTGGCCAAGTCCGTGACGGTGGAATAAGGGGCGCGCCCGTCTTTTGACTGGAGCAAATAAAGTCTGTCGGTGAAAAATAAAGTCGGTCGGTTGGGCAGGAAGGATTGATTTCTGCAACGACCCCATAGCCCTAGGCGTTTTGATATTCGGATAAGGGGGTTCGTGGCGACGAGGCTCGTGAGTTTGCCATCGTCCCGACCGCTAAAGACTAGCCCTGGCCATTTAGTTCAAGTGGTCAGGGTGCTTAGAAGCTACTGAGCTGTTCAGTGGTTGCGCTGGACGTCGCTGTGTGGCGGGTTGTGGCTGAGTTCCTGCTGCCGAATCGGCTTTACACAACTCCGTGTTGGTGACTGCACAAGCACGGTATGCGAAGGTGGAGCAGCCTAATCGAGGAATCAGAAGAGGAGGAGTCAGAAGAACGTCGACAGTCGCCCAGGCTGCGGGGTAGCGGACGTCAGATCCGTGCAGCAAACCGAATCGAGCTGCCGATGAGCGCGAGCCGGGCCAGTCCACTCCGGTGCTTTGACACCGTCTAGGACCCGCTGAGCCATTTCCAAGGCGTCCGACGGTTGCCACGCACGCATCATTCCGCGCGCGCCGACGTGGCTCACGCTCAAAGCTGCGATAGACTGCCCTAGCCGCAAAGAACGATAGATGTCGTTGTAGCTTAGGTGGCTGAGCTCGTTGGCTCCACGATTCGCAAACAATGCATGTAGAAAGCCAGCCGTGCACCAGTCTCCGGCCCCTGATGTGTCGGCGACCGAACTTGTGTGAAGCGCCGGCAGTTCGATCCAGTCTGGCGCAAGAGAGTGCTTTCGGAAACGTAGGCCCCGCACACCCAGTGTTTGGATCTCGACGAAGCCCGAAGACAGACGATGATCTAAGGGCTCAGTAATCCGGTCGACCGAGTACTTCACCACGTGCGCGCAGTTCAGCGCAGCTTCAAACAGGCCTCGGTCTGCAGAGATAGACGATGGTTCGAAGAAAACGAAGGCGCCACCAGCACGAGCGGCTTTAGCCATGCGTACCGTGCCATCGGTGATTCGGTCGAAGAAGAACACGTTGGACTCAGCGGCGCAGCGTACGAACTCATCACCGCCGCTGTCCACGAGGTTTTCGTGGAAGCGGCGTGCCTGACCGCAAACAGGGCAGGCGAAGCTGTAGCGAGGTGCGTCGGAAGGTTCGCCAGCAAACTGATAGAGCAGAGGGCTCAAGAGCCCACGGTTCAGTCGCACGTGGCGCATGTTTGCACCGAGTTTCGTGAATTCTCGGTGGATGGTTGCTCCAACGTGGTCGCGCCCAAGGTTTACGAGCGGAAGGCTTTCCCAACCCAGGAAAGCGAGGATCGAAAGCACGTTGCCTGTGGACCCGCCGATGCCTGTGTAAACCAGTTGAGACTCCGTGCCCAGCATCACATCCAGCGTGATGAAGCCCGCTCCCGATACACGGGAGCGCGGCCTTTCAGTCGTGAGTCGGGGTGAGCTTATCAACACGGAAATGCCATCTGTGAGTAGGGATGCCTCGGGCGCCAGAAACCAAGTCTCCATGAACATCATAGCCGACTGTCTCCAGATAGAAAATTGGTAATTCGTAGGAGAGCGCGGCAAGAAGCATACCTATGCCGGGGAGCCTACGCCCGACTGGGGACAACACGGTTTGTGATATCAGACCGGAGCCGGTCAGGGCTTCCACGCGGGTTGTATGGAGACGCGCTATCGAATGGAAAACATCCATGGGATCTGTCTCGTGCGCCCGGATGAAGTTAAGTGGTGATTCGAACCACTCCCGCTGCCAGTACTCGCGATGTTCGAACAACAGCTCGTCGGCGCGGCGCGGGTTCTGCGCTGGGAAAGGCAGGACTGGGCAGACCTCTTCCGGTGAGTCCAGCTCACGATACATTGTTTGCAGCGATGTGCCGGCCTTCTCGGATAGTTGCACTACCCACAGCTTGAGCGCTTTTGCAAATTCGTCGGTCTCCGTTTCACCGGGAAATCCGTGCATCCAGCCACCGCGGTCGTTGGACACCGACTCGACATTTGAGAAGGCTTGGGTACTGTCGGCCACCAGCAGATGAACACGAATCGGAGTGTCTCGTGATAGCTGGTAGAGCTGCTTTACTATCGGAAAGGCTGTGCATCGCGACATGCCCGTGGCGTCGACCACAACGTCCGTATAGGCTTTTGCGTTCAGCCACTGGTGTACCTGCATACAAGCATTTCGGCCCCCTATAGGTGCGCCATCTTCGGCAAGGATTGCGATGTCGACAACCTGCATGGGACATGCTGAGAGCCCGCGGAGTTGTTGCTCGCGCTCAGAAGCTAAGTGCGTGATCACTGCGGGAACTGCTGGGCGCCTCTCGTGGAAAAAGCGCATGTCAACGTTGGAAAGCGGCCCCAGGCGCTCTGGGAAATACAGAACCTCGGGGCTGAACCCCACGTTACCGATCAACAGGGTGGCTCCAGCGGTCGGGAAATAGTCGCTAATGAACTCGTCGACATCGTCAAGGGAGAGGTTGGGCACACGAATCACGCGGCACTCCCTACCGAAGTCTTGAGTTGGTGAAGCGTTCCCTCAACAAACCCTCCGCGGCTGTGCGTCAAACCCTTAGCGATGATGGCTACACCACCGAGCTCGAACAACGCCCAAGTCTTGCCTTTGCACTCATAGGGCTCAATGAGAACGAGGGCTTGGTAGGCGAGCGCGTAATGAAGCACGCGAGCGAGCTCGTCGTTTGAATCCAGATTTTCTAAGTCGGAACGCAAAATGCCGTAGGCATTTGCGCCGTCGGATAGCGGGGCATTGGGCCTGAGGGTTAGTTCTTCACATCTGCCGCCGATGAAATCAACCAGTTTGCGTACCTGCGGGGCGTACGGAAAATCCCACTGGTCAATCAAGTCCCCAGCCTGCTCGCGCACAGCTTTGTGCTGCTGACGCGCATCCAGTGCTAGCGGCCTACCTCGAATAGCTTGTGTCTCCAAGCGATCCACTAACACGCTGGCCAGCGTTACGAACTGCTCGATGTTTTCGTTGGCAGCATCGGCTAGTCTCTCAAATCCGAAATAGAAGGGGCGCTCAAAGCGATGGAGCATCTGGAGTTCCGCACCAGTGATGACGGGACGCGGCACCTTCGATACTTCTTCCTCAGACGAATCCTCTGCGGGCGCACCGAACAATGATCGTTGCGGCGTTCGCTTCAATTCCCTTTCTAGCATTATGTGGGTCACTGCGGCCTTCACGTCAGGCGCGATGTCTGCCGGATACGCCGCCTCCATGGCCTCAACCCTTTCGCGGGTTAGCTGATTTTCTTCAACGAGGCGGGCATTTTCAGCCCGGAGGATATGCAAGTCGGTATCCGACAGCACGGGGGGGCGGGCCGTGTTCAGTATGGTCTTGAGGCTCAGAAAGCTGCCGCGACGATGAAAGGCCGCCAGGGGCTGCAGGTAGCGACGAGCTACGTCCTCAGCAATTGCGCGGAAAGCCTGACGGTTCCGGTTCTCGGTATCTTGAAGCAGGATGCGCACGCGGTCACGGCCAGGGTTGGTACCGGGCGAGACGGTTTCTTCATCACGCAGGACGCGCCTGAAATCCTCTAGGTTCAGTGAGTCGATGCGTGTCAGCATCCAGCGCGCAATCTTGATCTCCCGATCCCTGAGCCAGAGGTCAACGTCTTCTAACTGGGTAGGGTGCAACTCGTGTGCATCATCGATGATAACCATGGGCTTGAGACGCAATGCCCTGCCGCGCCATGCGGCAGAGATTTCGATCCACTCGATGATGGCAAATGGTGCGTATGCCACGTCAATCAGATGTCCCCCCAGTTCGTCTTCTGCGGGCGCGACCAGCGCATTGATGAGCTTGAAGATTGCGCGCTCTGTAACGCGCGCACGCTCGCGGAATGCACTCAAATCATCAGCATTCACCGCGTCCCGCGCAGCCTCTGCATTGGGCGTGGTGATGATGCGGACTTGCTCTAGGTTAATGCCGACATCCTCCATTGCTCGGAGCCATCCCAGCACGGTCTTTGCCTCAATCATGGCGCGCAGTAGGCGGTGCCTAAGGCGAACATCGTAGGGCAGGTCCCAGATCGATCGAAGCTGGCCACCAGCTGGAAGCCGCAAAGCGAGAATGGCAGGTTCGAGATCGTCAAGGACATCAGCCTTTGCCAATGACGCCAATAGTTCTCGAACGTCAGTGTTGCCCTTGAAGTCTGGCACTGCCGCAAGTGTGCGAAGCTCAAGCAGGCGAGCGAGAGTTGTCTTGCCCGAGCCTGGTGAACCGACCACCACAACCAGTCGATCAAAAAGTCGCGTCGACTCGCGCTGGAAGAAGCGCTTGATGGGCTGAGGGCTTATAAGTGGAAGGAGCTCGTTCGCGTCGCGGATAAACTCGTTCGCCCGTTTGTGCCAAGGATTCATGAGCGCACATCCGAATGGCGTTGACGGCGGGGGAAGAGAGGCGACATGTGGTTGTGTTTCTCGTATTTTTCGGCCTTGGGATCGCTCCGCGCCCAGAGTGTGGCCACTGAATTGTTGGGCGTGTTGTGGTCGAGCACAAGCGGCAGGCCGCACTGCTTATAGCCTAGCGCGATGTCCGAACCCGTATGGGTGGTTTCGATCCCCGGGTCATAGCTCTTCTCCAGGAGCTCCGCTAGATCTGGATGGGTTGCCGACGTAACCACGACGTCGTTCGGAAGCACATACGAGAACGATGGAATGAAGCGCATTCCAGAAGACTGAGCCTGAAAGCGCTCAAGCAGACCAGAAACCTTGATACTGGCTGCTTTGGACGCCAAGTAGTGGTGGACTTGAATATGGGCATCGTCAGTGATCAGAGGCGCATTCTCGCGTGTCTTGTCGACCTCTTTGATAAAGCGTTGCACCTTGCCACCCCACTTGCCGTTACCCTCTTCCCGGATTGATGTCGTGCCGGATGCGGTGAAGTCGTCTATCAGGCAGACCCACTCGAATGTGGCCGGAGCGGTTGATTTGATTGCGTCCAGTCGCTCCCGCAGCTTTTCTTTCAGTCCGGCCTGCTTGAGTTCCGAGATCTCGATCATGGCGACGACCTGCTCGTTGTTAACTGTGCCTTCGTTGTATCGGCGAAAAACGTCGATTCGAGCTCCATCGCTGACACCGACGTAGAGCGTACGGCACTGCATCTCCGCTAGACGGCGACTAGCTTTAGGGTCATCGTTGACGCGGTACACCGGCAGACCAAGTTGTTTGGCGACGGCTGTGCGCATCTCGCGCTCAATTACCGGACCTGTGAGGCTAACGAGGTGATGCATTTCGTCTTGACTGATGTAGACCAGATGCTCGCGAAGAAGCTTCCAAATGCGCTCGCGATCCGCCATTTCGTACTGCGATAGCCACCGCAGCAGATGGACATAAAACCGGTGACCAGGCCCATACTGTTGGTAGCTGTCGAACTTGTAGTTCACCATCAGGTCTAGCCAGGCAAACTCGCTTGTTGCGCGTTCGAGTTTCCAGTCCATCAGGTCGGCTACCAATCGCTTTGCCAGCGTCTCCTTCATGCAACAATCTCCGTTTTTCTTTTTGCCGGGTTAGCTGCGGCTGAGGGTATCGCATACTGCGGCGGCCGCTTGCTCTGAGAACCCGATTGAAAATCTGGCCTCGCCGTCGGCGGCTTCAAGGTGTCGCAGGTAGTACTCAGTGCCACGAACGCCACTCAGCATACGCGGCAGAAAGTTCCAGCATTGCTCAACCCCTGGAGGAACAGCATCGACGCTCAGCGCAAGCCCCTCCGACAGCAGTTCATAGTCGTTTCCGCCGAAATCGCCCCCGTCTCCGACACGAAGAACTTGCGTCAGTGGGTCCAGCCCTAGCCGATGGCATGCGTCCTGCACGACGAGCAGCTTGCCTGACCTCTCGGTCACAACGTCCACCGAATGGCCAGAACTGAACGCTCGCCATCCTTCGTAGCCGTGCTGAGCGACCCACTCGTTGATCGCTGCGATCAATTGCACCTTCTCGTTGCTGGATATGCCGCGAAGGCTCAGTTGCCCAGCATCTGCGCATGGATCCACATGTGTCGATAGTGCGCGTGTGTTGCTCAGCCACTGAGCCAGATCTGAGAGGCGCGGGTCGGCGGGGGGGGCGGCGGCATGTATGTCAGCCAGGCTGAAGATGAAGGAGCCGCTGTAGCATCCCATCGTCACCATGGGCCAAATATCCGCGGGCAGCTTGTCTTGTAAGACCTTTCTGAGCTTCAGTCCTCGTCCGGTGGCGAAGGCCAAGTGGACACCGCTGCGTGCCAATCGCGTCAGCTCAGGTGCAATCTTTGAATCGAGGCCCTCGAAACGCTTGACCGTATCGCAGAACG
Source organism: Pseudomonadota bacterium (assembly GCA_018241665.1). Lineage (GTDB taxonomy): Bacteria > Pseudomonadota > Gammaproteobacteria > Burkholderiales > Rhodocyclaceae > Zoogloea. Next base: position 138,525 of record JAFEDK010000019.1, on the reverse strand, counting down.
TGCCGTCGAAGTCACATACAAGGAGACGTAGTCGTGCAGACCGCAGGCGTTCAATGTAGCGTCGAGCATTCTGGATGAGCATCTCGGGCGGGTCGCCGGAGACTTGCTTTCTCAGCATGGTCGGTGTGGGCGGCAACGCATGTGGGACGAGGGTTGACACGTCCAAGGCGTGAAGATCACGGCCGAATTGGGGGACGGCCGGCTGGCCAGGATCGATGTACTCGCCAGCCCATGCCCGCGTGATCACCATAGCAGCCAAAACGCCTGCGATCTCAGCGCCCGCGTCGCTGATGCGAGGCAGAGCCACGTTAAGGACAGGTCCGACCTCCGTCGGCAACAGTCGGATGGTCTCGGCGGCAAGCGGGTCGCCTTCAGTACTGAGGCTCACCACGGTTACTGGCTCGCTGAGCCGGGACAATTGCAGATGCCGGCCATGTGCGAACTGCCTAAAGTTGCAGACTTGGCCGAACGCTAGCGCTCCCTCTGCCAGCTTAGATTCGAGGTCAATGGCCCCGATACGGCCGACGGTGCCATACAAGATCAACGCACGCTTTGAACGCTTCAGACTGCCAGTCTCCTCGAGGCGGCGATTGAACTGTAGGAACCAGTTCACCAGAAGTGGTAACTCGGCCTCGACGGTGGCATCTGCTTCATACGTTCTCCAGAGCAGGATCAGCGTGGCGATAAGCGAGTTCGTTGCAAGATAGCCGTCCTTGCCCCAAGGCATGTCGTAGGCCGCTAGAGATGCCGCGCCAGTCTCATCAGTCAGCTCAACCAACGGGCTCGTTGAACGCAGCGTCAGACCGATAGTCGGGCAGGCACGCAGCCGAAGTTGCTTCGCTGCGGCCAGGATGTCGTAGTTCTTGCCTTCTGCGGACAGCAGCAACCCCGCGGCATTCGCTGCCGCGTTGGTGGGTACCTGAAAGACCTCGAGTGGCGTGATGGCCTGCGACGGGCGGCCGTACCATCGGAAATGTTGATCCGCCGCATAGGCTGCCGCAGTGAAGGAGCCGCCAGAACCCACTGCTAGGAGGCCTCGATCGCCGTATAGCTGAACTGCTCGGCGCAATAACGCGACATCCTGTTCGGCTGCCCACTGCATGGTCGTGGGAAGTTGTTGGAGCTCGTCGATGAATCGTTTGCCCATGTGCCTAGTCGATTGAAGTTCCAGTTTGTGGGCCGGCGCCGCTACTCGCAACGGCGGAGCGTTGCTGGCCGGCACATCGCACCGTACGCCCGATATGCCTGATGCCGTCTTACGCTGAGATGGGCTCGGCTGCTGACCGTCGCCTTGAACGGCCAGCATTACTGGCTGTCGAGTTAGGCTGCACGGCCCGACTCTTGGGCGGAACCTTCGGTTCCTCCTTGCCCTTGATCGTCGTGGGCGCTTCGGTTCCAGCGAGTTCGGCACGTACTTCCATGAGCAACTCGCCCAACTTGTTCTTGCCGACGCCATTAACCTCGCCCCAAAGGCGGTTTACGGCGTTGTCGACAGTGGCTGACTCCACTAAGCGTGCTGTGCCGGTGCTCAGGAGTAGTTGCTTAAGGTCCTCATGCTGCGAGAACTTTGCCTGCAATACACGCTTCATCCGGTCAAACTTGATTTTCGACCAGTCCGGATTGATGTCCCACACATAGAGACCATGGGCAGCCATGGCCAACAGCGCGGGAGAGGGGGCCTCCATCAGCCATTTCCGAACTTCTGGTTTGCGAGCCTTGCCGGCTTGGTAAGCGTGCTCCGAGGTCGCGAACTTTTCACCCTCGAACTCGATCTCGCGCCGGTACAGGTTGCTGAAGGCGCCGTACGGCTTCTCGCTTGCACGGTAGAAGCGCACTTCTGTTAGCTCGATTTCGGTTTCGATCTTAGTCATTTATGAATCTCCTGCGTCCTGTCGGCACTGGTGGGGTCTTGCGGTGCTGTCTCGCGCCACAGCGCCAACACCTGTATCACGTCGTCCGCCTTCAAGGCGGCCATCAAATTGAGCAGCCCGTTCATCGCCATAGGCGAAGTGGCACCGCGCATCCACTCGGCCATCGTTCGTTCGCTGGTCCCGGCCATCTTTGCCAGGTCGCGATAAGTTAAGCGGCGGTTCTGAGAGACCTGGAGTCGCCGCATGATGTGGCCTAACGTTTCTTGTATATGAGGCACGATATTCTGTGTAATAAACAAGTTAAATTGTACTTAAAATACAGAAAACTGTAATTTTTTCGTGGGCTGATGATGGTGGCTGCAGCATGTTTGGCGTACCGCTTACTGTGAGTGGGTCTGCTGGTTCGACGCTTCCAGAGTCCGCAGCCGGCTGCAGCAAATTGCGCTCCGCTGACGGGCGGGGCGGGTGGTGAGTTCGTTCGCTGTGTTCTTCATCGTTCTGCTAGATCGCGAGAGGTCTAGCAGCCTGCAATGTGGCGAAGGAATCGTAGAAGCGCCAGGCTAAGTCAAGGCTTGCCTCAAGGGATAGCTTTTCTTGCTTGGATTTTGCTTGGCGCTGGACTTCGGCGAATGCGACCTTGAAGCGTTCACGGTCGATGCCGGAGGGTGATGTTCGAAAGCCTGTGAGCACGTACCGCACGTCGATTCCGATCGCCTCCATTGCTGCCAGGGTCTCTGCTGCGGGTGAGCTGCGTCCGCTTTCGTACTTGACGATGCTGAGCCGAACGCCCCCTATCAGGTCAGCAAGAGCTTGCTGGCTGAGACGGAGGCGTTGCCGTTCCTCAAGCAACCGCTCCCCGATTTGTTGACGGATTTCGAGGTTTCTCATATTCTGAGATTAGTATATTTATAGAAACTATTGACCGTCAATAGTTATTTTAATTCAATTTTGATCAAACCCATGTCAATAGCGCCAAGCCAGTCCGAGCTGGATGCCGTCAAGCGGCAGTTCTACGAGGAGGGAGTGTCGGTCGTGGACTGGGCCCGTCAGCGCGGGTTTGACGTCCATTTGGTCTATAGCGTGCTGTCGGGGCGCAGTCGAGCGAGCCGCGGAGAAAGCCATCGGATTGCCGTGGCGCTTGGCCTCAAATCGTCAAGACCTCCCTCGCTGGCGATAAGTGGAGCGGACACCGCAGCGAGGTCGCCGGAGGGTTTGGCTGCGGCAATGGCAAGCGGCGGGAGGCATTCATGACGACTTGACGCCCCGAAAAAACAAAAACGCCGCCGGCTGGCAGGCTGGCGGCGTTTCGTACTGAGGAAGACCCTCAGATTTCGCTTGGTGGTTGAAATCTACTCGCGCACTCTGCGCGCGTCAAGGGCCTTCCTTTCCCTATCGGTTTTTCAGGCCGGAGATCCCGGTCGGAAAGGAACTGGCATGCCCAAAGCCATCAAACTGACTCTGGCGCGTCTGAAGGAAATCCTGCGTCGTCAGGATCCACCCCAATGGGGCAAGCAGTACGACCCCGCGATTCGCGCTACGCGGGAGGAAGCCCCCTCCAGAAGTCGGCCAGCACAAGTCTGGTCGGAACGCTTGGATCGCTACTGCCATACCTTGTCCTTGGTCGAGCAGAAGGTGCTGTTACTGGCGCTGTTCAATCCACAGTTGTTTGAGCTCCAGGAGCAGCGGATGCTCGCCACGGAATCAAAGCCACATCCGCTGGCAGGCCACAGTCTGGCCACGGGTCTTGAACTACCGGGTCTGCGTGGCACGATTGATGTGTGCGAACGCCTGGACATGATCGATCGGCTCCCGTGGATTTTCATTGACCACCCGGATGGTACCGACCGGGTTCCTGTGCCAGCGCCATTCATAGGCGATTTCCTGTTGTTCCTGACGGACGATCATGGCCCCTATTGCGTGAACTGGACGGTCAAGGCTTCGGAGGAGGAGTTTCAGCGTCGCCCGTTGGGTCGCCGCCCGGCCCGCCGTGCCGAGGTGCAAGAGGCGGCGGTGCGTGCCCGGCACGCCATCGAGGAGCGCTACTACCTGGACGCGGGCATCCCCACTGTCCGTATCGTGGACTCCGATATCCCCGAGCTGTTTGCGCAGAACCTCCGAAGCCTCATTCTGGTGCAACACCGGGCCGCTGGCGTCGATGCATCGATCTATGAAGAGGTCTGCGATCGCTTGCGGGCGTCGTTGCAGACGGAGCAGCCCCCTCTCGAAATCCTGCTCTCCGTCATTCATCGACACGATCTGGACTTGGAGACGGCCAAAGCCCTGTTTTTCCGTGCGCTTTGGCGTCGCGACGTACGCCCGGAGTTGATGGAGGAGGTCATCTTCGTTGACCGCCCTTTACGGCCGGAGCGCCGCGATCCGCTCCAGGTCTACGCGAGTTGGTTTGCGCGGCAGCAGGCATGAGGTGCGACCATGCGAACCGGTACTCAGTTATGTGCCCCAGAGGGCTTTGATGCCCTTTGCAAGGGCGTACGTTATCACCTGCTCCGCAGCGACCCGGCCCGACAGCGCGTGTTGCTGGTGGAATTTCAGCGCAAACGCCAGCGCGGTGGTGAAGGCCAAAGGAGTGCCGAAATCAGCTCCAGAGGAGGCGCATCCGGGGGGCATCCGGGTGTCGCTGATCAGGGCGCGGGCGGAACAACATATGCCAGCTACAGGCCTGTTCTCCATTTCCTGTCTCGACATCGATTCGAGCAGGCCTTGGAGCGTGGGCTGATTTTCGCGTGCGAAACCCAGGATGAGCTTCCCCCTTGGCTATCCGGCGTGACCGTCGTAGAACTCCAAGCGTACGCCGAACTACGGGTGGGCCAGAAGCGCAGCCACGCTGCGCGTATCGACCAGACCCTGGCGCATCTATGGCCGCTGGTGCAGAACCTGGACCAGATTCTGGGCGCCGAGTCTCCCGATACCCTCATCAATGCGCACGCGAGGGCGTGTAAGCCGCCACAGCATGAAACGCGCTTTCGGACCGCGTTCTATGCCTACGTGTGCTTCGGTTGCAGTCGGTGGGCCCTGCACTATCCGGTTCATCACATTGGTCATTGGGATCGGATGGGGCGCGAGCGGAAGTTTGGCCGTCCATCAAGGCTGAAGGGCGCCCATCATGGCCACGGTTCCAACGACCAGGAGATGATTGATCGGATTCTGGAGGGGTACCGCAAGTATGCCGGCCCAGGGCAGCACCTGCGCGCGATCTATCGCCGGACCCTGCGCACCGTGTTCGGCTGTGTGGTGCAAACCGACCCCCAGGGTAGAAAGTCCTTCGTACACCCCGCCGGCAGGGCCTTTCCAACCTTTGGTCAGTTCGCCTACCGGGTCGGCCAAGCCTTTCCACTGGAGGTGCGCCAAGTCTACAAGTATGGCCATACCCGGGTCAGGACCCGGTTACAGCATTCGCTTGGTCGCTTTGCTGAGAGCGTGGGCAACCTCATGGAACGGACCGAGCAGGATGCCTATTGTTGTGATCAGGTGGCCAAAGGTTACTTGCCCGGCAGCCACCAGCCGACACTCTGGGTTGTGCGCACGCGCTGCATCGCATCCGGGATGATTGTCGGGATTGGATTCTCCATAGGGGGAGAGGCGGCGTCAGCGTATCGCCTGGCCAAGTTCTGCGAAGCCATCGATAAGGTGAAGTTCTGCAGCCTGTTCGGCTTGCAGATCCGGGAGGGCGACTGGCCGAGCGTCGGGGTGTCACCCCATGTGATCCATGACCGAGGTCCTGGCGCTACAGCCAAGGCCGAATCGACGGAGCCTGCTCTGCGGCCCGTCATCAAGGAGTCGGCGCCCAGTTACGCAGGGCAATCCAAGGCGTCCATCGAAACGACCCACCCGAAGGCGGTCAAGCTCGAAGGTAAGCCCCACTATGTGGAGACGCGTCTCTCGATAGCCCAATTGGCGGCCCAGGAGATCATCAGGACGATCGCCGATAACCACAGCATCGATGTGACGGACCGGCTCAACAACGATGCAGTCGAAGCCGGTGTGTTTCCGATCCCTGTTGCTTTCTGGAACTACCTGGATCGCCGAGGACGCAACCACGCCGTTTCAATGCGCTTCGAAGAGGCCGTCCGGGCATACCTGACACCCATTGAGCTGACCGTTCAGGACGATGCGGTGTACTTCAAGGAAATGCGCTTTGACTCCGCGGCGCTACAGCGGTCGGGCGCGTTGCAGAAGGCACACACCTGCGGAACGTATCGGCTGGGTGGCTACATGTTGGATATCTGCGTGCGCCACCTGTGGGTGGAGGTGGGAGCGGATCTGATCGAGGTGGATGCGATGCTGGCCATCCGGGATGGGGAGGAACAACTCTACATCTCGGTGGTGGAGCTGGAGCAGCTTGAGCGCCTGCGGCGCGATGGGAAACTGGAGCTCCAATCCCACCGGCTTGCTGCGCGAGCCGAGTACGAGGCTGCATTCGAGCAGCATGCAGGCCAGCCGTTCGACCAGGGTGTCGTCAAGGGGGGAAGGAACAAGAGATCGAAGGCCGCTTCAGTGGAGGAACGCAGGCAGATCATGCAATACCTGCGAGCGGAAGGAGGAAAGCGATGAGCGCTGCTTCTACTGCAGACGGGTGGCTGCATTGGTTTGATCGGCTGGATACCGACGATGCGATTCGGAGGGCGGCATACCGCGCGGTGACGCCGGTCAAAGATCTACAGGCCTTGCCCGTCGAGAGGGCCTGCAGCGCTTTGGACGCTGCATGGAGCGAGGTCTTCGTCCCCGGACCTCGCCACATCGAAATCTTGCGCATGCTGGTGGACCAAGCGAAGGAATACTCCCAGTCGATGTATCCGACGCTGAGGGATTACAACCGGCGGCGCAGCGGGGAGATCGAGACAGTTCGGAAGCCCTACCCGATTCGCTGCCTGACCGGCCTGGCCGGTGTCAGCAAGTCTTCCCTCATGCAGGCACTCGTCCGTATCTGCCAGGTCACCCCAGATAGCCAATTCGTTACGGACTCGCAACGGCTGACGGTCCATCCGGCTCGACGCATTTCCGTGCAGGCGCATCTCTCGGTGCGGGCGCTGCTCAAGAGCCTCTCGAATCCTGTGGCGGTCGCCGGCCGCACGATGGTCGATGTGAGTGTCCTGCTCGCACACGTCCGGGACTGGTTTCAGGCGACGGGTACTGCGTTGCTCATCGTCGATGAGATGCAGTTCTACACGCAAAGCGGCAAGGCAAGCACCAAGACGGCGCAGCTCATCATGACCCTGGCGAGTCCTGGCATTCCGCTTGTTTATGCAGCCAACTACTCCTTGGTCAAGAAGCTGCTCGAACGTCCCCATGAGGAGAAAGATCGTCTTCTCGCGCATCCGATCGTGCTTGAGCCACCGGATGCCGACTCGGAGATTTGGCGCACGGCGGTTGGTGAGTACCTTGCTGTTGCACCCGAGCACTTTCATCTGGAGGTGTCTGCTCACGCCCACGAGCTGCACCGGCTTACCGCCGGACTGTTCAGAATCTTGCGGCAACTCCTTCTGGAGGCCTATCGGGTGGCCGTCGGGCGGAGTGCGCGCGCCGTCACCATGGATGACGTCAGGCAGGCCTATCGTAGCGCTGCATTCAGTAGCCATCGCAAGGATGTGGAAGACTTGGCGTCCCTGGCCGTGTCCGGCTTGATCGCCCAGCAGCGTGCCGATCTGGTGTGCCCCTTTGCGCCGGTCAGAGGGCTCCAGCGACCGATGCTCCATGGCCGAGCGGCCGGTAACGTAGAAACCGGCACCATCCCCCCGGTGGCGATGCTGGAAAGCACCCTGAGTATCGACGCACAGAAGACCCTCCGGGTATTACGTCAGGCAGCCGACCATCCCCTACGGCCAAACGATGCGGCCAAGGTGACGCCCTTGCCCCGTCGTTCCACCATATCCGCTCAGACCTTGCGCGAAGGCGCGGAGCTGTTGCGGGGTACCTTGGCAAAGTCCAAACCGTCCTCGGCCAAGAGGTCGTCACCTTCCAGCGAACCCCCAACGGGACGGGATCGTGTCGAGACAAGCTGAGATTTTTGAGTCGAAGGTTGGCCTGGCGCCATTGCCCGACGAGACGCTGTTCAGCTGGTGCAGCCGCTACCACCGGCTGGCTGCCAATGGACTTGATCGCACGACTTGTCTCCAACTCTTCGGGCATGCGCGCATTGGCTCGGCTCATGACTTTCCGGGCCGGATCGATGCGCTGGTGGCTCGAAGCAAAGGATCCTTGGGAACCGCTGAGCAAGTTATCCGAGATCGGACGTTGTTGCCTTTCTACTGGCCTTTCAAGCCTTCGGATCTGGCAAGGCAATCCGTAGCAGCCATGAGGGGCAATGGCATTGCGCATCTGAAATACCGGCTAGGTCTGCTGACCAGTGGGCTCGGAGCTGCGCATCCCTTGAAGAGCTGCCCTGAATGTATGCAGGCCGATCTGGAGGGGCATGGTTGGGCGTACTGGCGCCGGGCCCATCAGCTCCCTGGTGTATGGGTGTGTCCCAGCCACGGCATTCCTCTGCGGGTATCCCACCTGAAGCTGGATCAAGTGGCGCGATTTGCCTGGACGCTTCCTGTACCTGCGTGCGGCCAAGAAGTCGTGTGTCTGGATAACGCCGCTGACAAATCTACCCAAGGCGACTGGTTACGCCAGCTGGCAGCCCAGGGCCTCGCGCTTGTAGGGATGAGCCCAGGGCGCTTTGCAGACCCCGTTCGGATTGCTCAAGCCTTCCGGCTTCGCATGGAGGGTATCGGAATGCTCCACGCCAGCGGCCGTGTCCGCTGGCGCGAGGTCGAGCCTCGGTTGCTCCAGTTGGCAACGAAACTGGCTTGTCTTCCCGAGGCACGTCAGGATGCCGACTTGGGCTTGCTTCAGGGACAACTCGCCCGTCTTCTGTCTGCACGCTCCCTGGCACATCCTCTGCGATATCTGACTTGGATCGCCGCTTGGTTTGACGGGATCGACGATTTCGAACAAGCCTACGAGAGCAGCGGGATGGTCACAGACCAAACATGGGCAACCGCAGCCTCCCGTCGGGCGACCTGCGATGCGGCGACCCAGGGGCCGGTTCCGGAGGAGATCCTGACAGCCCTTCGGGACGGTAACCTTAGTATGACTGCGGCCGCGCGGCAGTTGGGGGTCAGCTATGCGACGCTCGCCGCATGGGCATGTCGTGTCGCGATTGAGCCGCCAAGACGGCCCAAGAAACTTGATGCCCCGTCGTGGAGCCTGGCACTTGGAATGCTCAGGAATGGCGCCGAGAAGCAGGCTGTTGCAGACGCTGCCAAGGTGTCGGTACTGACCGTGACCAGGATTCTGCGCACGGTTCCGGGGCTTCAGGATGAATGGCATCGCGTCCGTCAAGAAAGTCGCCGGATGGCGGCCAGGGCCGCCTGGGCGAAGGTGGCGGCGCTAAACCTTCATCTTGGCGTCAAGAGGCTCCGGCGGCTTGAGCCGGCTGTTTACGCGTGGCTCTACCGCAACGATCACGATTGGCTCAAGGCATCGCTTGAGCGTGTGGCAACCGCTCACAGAGCGAATCACGCCGCTGTGCGGATGGAGCGATCGGATGCGCGGATGGCCGATGCGCTGTGCAACGTAGCTCTGTCCTGCAGCAGGGAAGCTCCGCGACGGTTGCTTGACGAATTGAAACGGGCACTCCCTGCACTACGCAAGGCCATCCACAGCCCGGAACAATGGCCTCTGACCGTTGAGGCGCTGACGGTCAGCTTACGTTGTCATAGGCCCGCGCATCCGCTTCTGAATCAAGAAGGTGTAGATGAACAAGCCGATCGGTGAGCACGTCGGGCGACCTCAGTTCCCGGGTTGCTCTGCACCTGTTTCGCAGCAGGCGCTCAACGTCCTCCATGTCGGCACCGAACGTTCTGCAGGCCTGTTGGAGCCCAGCTCCAGCAAGAAAGGCGCCGAGAGCCTGGCTGGCCGCATCGACAGCATTGCCGTAGGCGGCAATCCGCCGATGTGCCAGGTCCAAGGTGGCCAACGCCTCTTCTGCACTGTCGAACAGTACGGCCAGGATGGCAGCGCAAGCCAGGGCTGGGTAAGCGACGTGCCGATCTATGCAGGCACCGTCGATCTTCCTGATGTATGCCAGTGCCTGCTTGGATGCCACCTCCGGCATATGCCGCTTCAGCCAACTTTGCGGGAAGTGTTCCAGGATCAGGTCGCTGGTGACAGGGCGCTTCCCCACTTCTCCTATCCGCAAGTCGAGGGCGTGGCAGCGTTCGCGAACAACGTCGCTCCAGGCTCGCACGTGAACGGGCTCTGGTCGGTGAAGCCATCCGAGCAAGATGCCCTGCAGACGGTGAATCGCAGACGACGCCAGTTCGTCCTGAAGGTCGATCTCGGAGACTGTCAGGTGACTAAGGGCCGGCTGGCGCTTGGGCTCCGATATCACCGATTCATCCGCCAGAATGCCAAGGGGGATATGGTGGGTTGGACACCAGTCGATGCCATTGATCTGGTGTCGCCGCCGCCAGTAGGCAAAACCATGGTCGCCATGGTCAATTTGGGCGCATCTCGGGCACCACCGGCGCCCGCCCGCAGAGGCACCGAGGCCGTAGATATTAGCCAAATGCCGTCGATGATTTGCTTCACGCTCGGAGCCCGCGTGAGGGGACACCGGGTACAGAACGGGGATCATCGAGTGCTTGGCCGTGAAGTCAGCTATGTGTGCGCCGCAAGCCTGAGCGACCAGCCAAAGGGCAGGGACATTGTCATCGCTCGGGAACGCCTTCCTGATCGACTGGGTGGCCCAGGTGATGGACGGGATTGCGTTGAGGCGTGCAAATCGGCCAAGCACGCCTATGGCCAGTTCATCGTCGAGGGGAATCGGCAGATTTTGAATCACGACGTACTCCGGTCTGGCTGCGGGGGAGATTTGAACAAACCGAGGCTTCGAATGACTGTAGCCAGCGCTCGGGCGTGTGTGGGCGTTCCATCCCAGACATCCTTCAGCGCGTCCATCAGCTCATCGTTGCTTGCAACGGCTTCGCGAGACACGCCGCCGACTGCCAGTGATACATAAGTGCATAAATCAAGGGCGAGCTTTGACGAAGCGGACGTCCTGCCGGACAAAATCCGGCTGATCTGGGACTGGCTGGCACCGATGGCTTTGGATATCTCTTCTTGGGTGATGCAGAACTTCTTGATACGAAGAGCGGCCAATGCGATGGCGGCTTCGGGTACGGGTGATGGCATATGCGCAAAGATGCATTAATGCATGGTGGTTCGTCAACGTAAGTCTCGTGGCAGACTGGCGTTGGCGCGGAACGGTATGGACTGCTATCGAGCGGATAACAACGGAGACGACTGATGAAGAATCGATATTTCGAACTGTTGCGCACAAAGATGCGGGACTTTCATCGCCACCATCCGTGGCGACTGCACGACGGGTTGTTCATTCCTCACGCCTACACGGAGCCACGTTCACTGTCGTGGTGGGACGATGTCGGCTTCATCTTGAACGGACGTCGCGTGATGGCCTGGTGGCAGCATCCGCGTTCAAAGTTCAGCGATGAGATCGCCAAGCGGGCACAACAAGAGGCAGGGGTGATGCCAGATGAGCTGCTGTTCCGTGACGAAGAACGACAGTGGAAGCGCGTCGGTCGTTCGAGAAAGCAGGTCGTAGTGCACAGAACCCAATGGTCCTCGGAAGCGCTGAGAGCGTACTTCGACCAGGTCAATGCGATTGAGCAGCGATTGATGCTCGAAGGGATCGACTACAGCGTTGATGTGAGTATGACGATGAGGCGTTACCGCTGGGGAGTCGGGATGGAGTTGTGTGCCCCCCTGGAAGTATGTGGTGTGGATGGTGTGCGCCGCCTAGCCTCTCTGGCGAGGAGGCTAGCCAAGCGGGAGGTGACGGTCGAGGAGGCTTTTCCAGGTTATCGGTACGACCGAGATATGTGGTTAAACGAGGCTCGAGATCGAGCTGCTCGGTGAGTGCATGACAGCTACTCAGCGCAGGTCGCTCGGCTGCAAGGTGTGGCGTTTGACCAGTTCTAGTGAGGTGTCTTCGGAAAGGGGGCGACTTCAATCTCCGCTTCTACGACAATCGAGTACGATGTGAATCCTTGAGTCTCAAGCTCCGATATGCTTCGGAGATGAAGAAACTTCACCTTATGTGCTAGCCGAGCTTCAGGCTTACTCCGAAGTGGAGATCGAGGCTAAAGTTGAAGCTACCGAGTAATGCGCGAGCAAAGAACCAAAATGGGAGGCAGAGTTGGTTGACTTCAAGAAGCGGCTGGCCGGAAAGAAGGCCGAGCGCCCGACCGATCCAGTTAAGCTGTATGACACCCTGGATCGTGCGCATGACAAGGGGCCATTGCGTCCCGCCCAGGCCGCAGTGTTGCATGATTGGTTCACGAGTCATCGCGAACAGCAGGACGTAATCGTCAAGCTGCACACGGGGCAGGGCAAGACGCTGATTGGCCTACTGATGCTGCAGTCCCAACTCAACAACGGCAAAGGTCCTGCCCTGTACCTGTGCCCGGACAACTTCCTGATCGAGCAGACGATTGAGCAGGCCAAGCAATTCGGCATTCCCACCTGCCAGGCCGACCCTGAGCTGTCCGATGAGTTCTTGAACAGCGACAAGATTCTGATTACGTCAGTCCAGAAGCTGTTCAATGGGCTCACCAAGTTCGGGCTGCATCACAAGTCCGTTGCCGTGGGCACGATGCTTATGGACGACGCCCATGCCTGTGCCGACACGATTCGCGAGGCCTGCCGGATTCGAATCCCGAAGGATGAGCCCGCTTACGACGCTATCAAGACGCTGTTCGCCAGTGACCTGGAACAACAGGGCGTGGGAACGTTTGCGGATGTCAGCAATGGCAAGCGCGACGCGCTGCTCCAAGTGCCCTACTGGGCCTGGATCGAGCGCGCGTCCGATGTCGCCAACATTCTCGCCGCGCACACGGAGCGTAAGTCGGTCAAATTCGTCTGGCCATTGCTCAAGGACATCTTGGAATTCTGCCGATGCGTTGTATCCGGCGTGGCCATCGAGATCGAGCCGCGAATTCCGCCCCTGACTGCCTTCGGCAGCTACGCTAATGCAGCGCACCGCATTTTCATGTCTGCCACGGTGACAGACGACGCCTTCCTCATCAAAGGACTGCAGCTCAAACCGGAAACCATCCTTCATCCCCTGACGTACGCCAAGGAAAGCTGGTCGGGCGAGAAGATGGTCCTGCTGCCCTCATTGATCCATGAAGAGTTGGACCGCGAGCGGATAGTGAAGGGCTACGCTGCCCCTAATCCCAAGCGCCAGTTTGGCGTAGTCGCGCTGGCGACGGCGTTTGCCCGAGTGAAAGACTGGCAGTCATATGGCGCCACGGTCGCGGACAAGGACTCCGTGAGCGAGGTCATCGAGGGCCTGCGTGATGGTGAGTACGAGAAGACCGTCGTCCTTGTCAACCGCTACGACGGGATCGATTTGCCTGACGATACCTGCCGCATCCTGATCTTCGACGGCAAGCCGTATTCAGAAAGCTTGGTCGATCTCTACGAAGAGGCTTGTCGACCTGACAGTGTGGCCACGCTGATGCGTACCGTGCGCACGGTAGAACAGGGCATGGGCCGCAGCGTGCGTGGCGAGAAGGACTATTCGGTTGTCGTGATCATCGGGCCTGATCTGACGCGACTCGTCCGCGATAAGGCGTCGCGGACTTTTCTTTCGTCGCAGATGTCGAGGCAGATTGAGATCGGCCTCGAGATCGCCGAAATGGCGAAGCAGGACATTGAAAGCGGTGACACGCCGTCCGTAGCCTTCCAAGCGCTGGTTCGCCAATGCCTCAGCCGAGATGAAGACTGGAAAGCCTTTTACGTCGAGCAAATGGAGAAGGTCAAGCCGTCCGGCGCCAACGAGAAAATGCTGCGCATGTACGCCGCGGAGGCGGCGGCGGAGCAGACCTACCTCGACGGCGATTACGCCAGTGCGGCCGAGATGCTGCAGAAGGCTCTAGATGACAAGCAGGTCGATAAGCAGGACCAAGGCTGGTATTTGCAGGAGATCGCCCGCTACCAGTACCGAGGCAACCGTACCGAATCCCGGCGCCTGCAACTCGCCGCCCACAAGGCTAACCGTCTGCTGCTGAAGCCGCCAGAGGGCGTCACCGTCGCCAAGCTGACGGTCGTGAGCCAAGGCCGAATTGAGCGCATCGTCACCTGGGTCAGCAAGTTTGACAACTATGAGCAGTTAGACATTGCCGTGTCGGAAATCCTTGGCCGGTTGGCTTTCGGAGTCAAGGCGGACAAGTTCGAGCAAGCCCTCGACGAGATCAGTTGGGGCATCGGCTTTGCAGGTGAGCGGCCGGACAAGGAATGGAAAGAGGGGCCGGACAACCTCTGGGCTCTGGATGACTCGCAATACATCCTCTGGGAGTGCAAGGACGAGGTCGAGATCAATCGCTCGGAAATTAACAAGCGCGAGGCGGAACAGATGAATCGGTCCAGCGCCTGGTTCTCCAAGCACTACCCCGGCCTGCAGGTGAAGCGCATTCTCATCCACCCAACCCACACGGTCGCGAGCGCAGCATCGTTCACCCACGATGTCGAGGCGATGCGTGAACAAGAGCTGAAACAATTCGTCAAGCGGCTGCGCGATTTCTTCAAGAGCTTTGAATTGTTGAATTTCCGCGACCTGTCTGTCACGCACATTCAAAAGCTCGTCAACCAGCATGGTCTCGACGTGCAGACGTTGCTGACCCAGTCAACAAAAAAGTTGAGAAACCTCAAATAGGCTCATCACTGCAAGAGGGCAGACGCAGGAGAACTCGGCCTCCGAGCGTCGCCCACTTTGCGGTCCGGTTGACTACTACATGAGCCCCGTTTGATGTAGAACTCATCGCCGAGGACGGACCAGCTTTGTCGAGGTCGAGCTCAATGGCCCAAGATATCAAGAGTCAAATGTCCATCGAGATTACCGGCCCAAAGGCCTACGAATTCCAGGATCGCGTCTGCGTTCTATTGGCAGCCCTGGCAGCCGAGGATGCAGCCATTCAACTGTTCATCGAGCCCGCCGGTGGAGAGGACGCACGACTGGTAGTGATGAAGCAGGGGGCTCGCCATGTGGTCGAGGTTCAAGCCAAGCGTGAGCAGGGAGACATCGGCGTAGGCCGACTGGTCGACTGGTTGGCGCACTTCCCAAGTCGCAAGGCTGAAGATTCCCTGCTCGAGAACCTCGTGTCCGAAAGCTTAAGGTCCGTCCTGTTCGTAGCAAGCGGGCGCTGCACCGATGCGACCGCGTCTCATCTTGTGCCGATCAGCGTGGATCGCACCTCGCTTGAGCATGGCAAGGTGAAGGACGTAACTGAAGCCACGGTGCGGAGCGAGCTAATTTCCTATGCCGCAGTTGTGTCGAGTGCGGATGGTGAGATCGATAAGAGGCGTCGCGTTCACATCGGGACCACCATCCCAAAGGTCAAGGCGTCGGAGCTGAAGTCGGCCCTCCAGCGCGTGATGCTCGTTGAGCAACTGGGGGACGATGATCTCGTGAGAAGAATTCGCGATGTGCTCCAAGGCACCCACCGAGTCGTCCCTGACCATGCTGACAGGGTTGCGCGCGAGATTGAGGAAATCATCGTTCGAGAGAAGCGGACTCAGGTGAATGTGCTTCCGGAAATTGCCAAAGTCATCAGATCAGGGCAAGCGACGGATCCGTTGAGCTCGCCCACTCACGTGGATCGACATGAGGAAGTTCTCCTCCGAGGGCAAATCTCCGAGAACAAGGCAGTCCTGATTACCGGTGTCCCAAGGGTTGGGAAGAGTTTCCTCGCAAGAAGTCTTGCGGCCAGCCTCCAGCGTCAGTCCTTTAGGGTGCAGGTTTGCGGTAGTGTTGAGGAGGCCTCGCGGTACCTTCTCGAACCGGTCGTTGAATTTCGCGCGGCACTCGTCGACGACCCGCTTGGTGGTTCCCACGCCTCCGAGAATGCTGGCCGTGAGCTAAGCCAGCTCGAGCAACTCATCCCACGGCTTGGAAGTCGGCGGCGGTTGATCGTTGCGCAAGCTCAAGATCGCCTTCTCGAGGTCACACGCGAGCCTTCGGTTCAAGGTCTTCTCACTGCGGGACAGGCATGGGTGGTTCTTGGACCTGGTACTCCGACGTTTCTCAACCAGGTCTGGCGAGAGGCTGCGCAGTTGCATCAGGTCTCGCCGGTCCTCGCAGAGCAGATCTCCCATGAATTGCTAGCGGGGCGATTGGAGCTTGAGCCAGGGTGTCTCGTGCACCTTGCCAGTAGACATCATCAGGTCGCGGCTGGGGCGCAGCTAGACGACGTGGTTCGTATAGCTCGTCAGGATGCAAAGGCTCTCGGGATTGCGCTTAGGGTGGAGAAGCTGGCTCCTTTGATGACCGCGCTGGCGGTTGCATCGACGCCAAAGCTCAGGGTCGGCGAGACCGAGTTGGCCTTCATCTTGGACCCGTCGCGAGTGGATCGCCCTGGCAAGTCAAACGTGGATTCAATTATGGTATCCATGGGCGCAGGAGCCGATTCGAGGGCTGAGGTGTCCGTAGTGGTGGAGCCGATGTACGAGCAGCTCCCCCAGCTTGAAGCATCGGACATGGATAGGTTGGAAACGCTGGAGCTGCGTCGGATGGTTTCCGAGGTACACCGGTCGTACACGTTCAATCATCCGTTCTATCGAGCCAGTGCCGAATCGCTTTTGGATGCGGCGACGAGGAGGGCTAGGGATGCTGCGGTCTTGCAACTTGAGAGGGCGATCTTCACAGTGGAGCCATCCGCCGCCAAAGCGGCAGCGACCAATCTCGACTGGATTTACCAGAACCTGTGCGGGCACGGTGGCGGTTCAGATGTGATTGCGGTCGCCAAGTCGGGCCTGCAATCGATCTTTCCCGCGGTAAGAGAGCTTTGCTTCAACTTCCTTTTGAAGCGGCTTCCGATGTTGCCACAGGACGAGCAAGGTGAAGTCTCGGACTGGGTGCAGAATGTCACTTGGCCACGCTTGTCCTATGTGGTTTGGAGCAACGATGAGCCTCGGATACCTCCCGCGACCATGGCGGGAGCCCTTGAGGTGGACCCGTTCCCTGAGCGAGTGAAGAGGTCGGAAGTCGAAGGGGCATTGGAGCTCTTAAACAGCGACTGCGCCGACAAAGTATCAACGCAAGCGGCAGCCAGAGCTACTCAGTTCTTGGCGGAGAACCCAGATGCGATGACGACACAGATGACGGCCCGGCTGCTCAGCTTCGATGTCGCACTGATTCGGGCGCCGGCGGCGAAGGCTTGGTTGCGTCTGCCGCGCGTGGATGACGCAGAAGTCCTGGAACGGATTTTCTCGGAAGACCAACCGGCAGTTGCGCAGGCGGCTTTTAAGGGTGTGCTGCTGGCATGGCCGGACTGCGACGAAGATCGGCGGAAGCAGCTTCTTGATGGCCTGCAGAAGATGGCGGCCTCACCTGTCACGGCGGCGGCACTTGTCGGGGATCTCGTGCTGATCTCTCGCAAGGAGTGTGGCGGTATCTCAACACCATGGCGAATATTCGAAGTTTTGATGCCAGTGGTGCTGAGGGAACTGCCGCTGGGTGCGTCCATTAGGGATGAGCGTCTGTACGAAGTCGTCGCTAACGCGATCGGGAAAATTCCGGACGAGGCGCTAACAGCCATCGTCGATCAATGGCTGGGACTGGTGATTAAAATTGCCGGTTCTGGAGGAGTTCCCAGTGACTACATGCTCGGCGTTAGTGACATCGTCGTTTCCGGGCTTCCGTTAGGATCCGTTGATCGCCTCAAGCGGATAGATCGCCTTCTCGGTTTGCCTGGAACTGCTGCTCGGATTCGCGTGGTGGCTGACTTCGTGAGGTGCTGGGGCGATCTGTCCGATGTGGAGCGGAGCAAACTGCTTGATCACTTGGTCGCAGGCGCGCCAGACGAGGTATGGGTCCAAGCTACAGCGTTGACTCGAACCACTGTGCCAATGGACATACAGGCGCATCTGCTACCTGAGGACGCGAGGCTTGATCGGCCGGCGCGAGATGTGATTGCTCGGATGGATCCCAAGCTCTTAGGCGCCTGCATCGACGTGTTTACTGGGAACCATCCCATCATCTATTACGTCGGCGCACACGGCTGCAGGAACACGGCTTGGAGGGTGATCCTGTCTGAGATCGCTGTGACGCCGGAGCATGAAATGTTTGAGGCCGCGTGGGAATGGCTGATGACGGATGGTGCGGTGGAAGAGATGGTTCAGGGGGTCCTCAGTCTCGAGCCGTCCCATGCCGATCGTGTAGCCGGGCTCGTCCTGGAGCGGAAGCGTCGGACCAACGGTGAATTTCTGCCAGAAGTTTGGAGCGCACTGTTTGGCTTGCCCGTTCCAGAGGATATCAAAACTGGATGGTTGTCGCGGATGGCTGAAATTGCTCCTTCGGCTCTTGATTCGTTTCAAGAGGCGGCTCAATGGATCCCGAACAACCGTTTGAACGATTTTTTGTCGCTCTTGCAGCCGGACTACGCGCTCTTTAAGTCCATCCTGACTGTCCGAAACTTTGCGGCGGAGGGGGCTGACGAAAGTCTGTCGGCGGAGCTCGTTTCCAACCTAGTGAACATCGCCAAAGCTTGGCTTAAACGCACGCCCCCAAAGTTGCATTGCACCTACGACTATGTGGAGAGGGCTTTCAAAGACATGGGAGTGGAAGACGAAGAGCTGATGACCTCAATCTCGGACCTGCGTTCCAAAGCTCTTAAGGCTGTTCACGAGCAGCGCCTACTAGGCCGGGTCTATCCAGAACTCAGTTCTTGGGTGGGGATAAAGTAGTCAGACGAAACAAGGGATCTCGGGACCGAAGCAGCCTTGCCAAGAAGCCAGGTTCAGGAGGATTCAGGTGATCTCGTTCTTTGCCTTTTCACCGGAAGTGCGTCGTCCAGTCATAACTGTCTCGATGAATGCTCGGTTCTTCAAAGAAATCTGCTGCGCTTCTGGCCTGGCGGACTGGTCAAGATCGAGCCGTAGGTGTCTCAAAGCATAGAAGAGGAACGCCTGACGGCACTGAAACTCGACCTGGCCGTCCTTCATCCCGAAGTCGAGCTCTATCGCTCGCCTATGAGATTCAGATAAATTCGGATGTGGAACAAGCACCAGGGGTACGATGGTGTGCCACTCCTGGTCGTCTTCAGCGCTGGCCGTCGCTGCGGGCTCTGGACCGTTGACCTCGAGCATGCGGGCAATCACGAAATCGCGGAACTCCTTGCGCGTGTGACAGTAGCCGCGCGCGTGCCAGCGAAATCCGTCATGGGCTAGCGCATGGGGAGACAGCGTTCTCGAGGTCGGCTGCGGTCGTGTCATCGACTGATAGAGGACACGCAAGGCCGTGCCCTCACGGATTGCCTTCAACAACGCGACAAGGACATCAATGCGAAACGTTCGTCCGGGGCTAGGGACGGTCGCCACCGTGGGAGCCCATGCGAGGAAGCTGTTGGGCCCGGAGTCAACGCCGGCGACTTGATCAAGCAGCTCGTTGAGGTAGCGGCTTGCGTTGCTCGAGGCGTAAAGAGGGCTGAAGCCGTCCGAGGCGAGGTAAGCCCGCGAGCTTCGGTCGTACACAAGGTTGCCTGGCGCCAGCTCGGTGTACCGGGATATGTCCAGAGACGCTTGCGGCACGGAGATGCCGAAGAAGTCCACCAGGTCGCCTCTATTGAGTCGGCCGTCCCATCGCAAGCGGAAGTCGATGAATTCCAGCCGTCGTTCTTGGCTCCATCTGCCGGCCGGGCGTCCGGCCGCCTTGGCGGTGTCCGATGTGGGGCTGCTATGTTCCTTCATGTTGAAGATTTTGCCATAAGAACAAAAACTAGACGAGTATAAAAAGTAGTCGTATATTTGAGAGACAGTTCCGCTTGGAGGTTCAAGGTGCGAGTCGCGAACGGCAGTCAAATCGACGGAGGTGTTGCATGAAGGCGCTTCGCGGTGCTGCAGCCTTCCGCAATCTGCGGGAGCAGCCGCTGTGGAAACTGCTTGCGGCCGCCAAGGCCCCAGTGGTGATTGCGCTGCTGCAGGCATTGTTCATGGAGGCTGACAAAGCTCTACCGGGCTCGGTGCTCCTGGAACGCCTTGCTCGTGACGTCGATGCGCTTCGCTCCGCAGGCGAAGACCTGCCGCAGGCGCCTCAGGCCTATGTCGCCGAATGGCTCAACCAGGGATGGCTGACGCGGCGGTTTCCGACCGGCGCTCCCGAGGAGGAGTACGAGCTGTCGGCTGAGGCTCTGACCGCGCTGCGCTTCGTCACCGGCCTGTTGAAGCCAAGGACTACCGCGACCGAGAGCCGGCTGTCAGTCGTCATCCACCAGCTGTCACGCCTGGCCGAGGAGACGAACACCAGCCCTGAAGCTCGTATGGCAGCGCTACGCGCTGAGCGCGACCGCATCGACAGAGCCATCGAAGAGGTCGAACGTGGAGGCGTTAAGACACTCGCACCTGACCGAGCGCTGGAGCGCGCGCGAGAGGTCATTGCCCTGGCGCAGGAACTGGCTGCCGATTTCCGGAGCGTTCGCGACGAGTTTGAACGCCTGAACCGCGGGCTGCGGCAGAGCCTCATGGAGAACTACGGCAGCCGCGGCGACGTGCTGGAGCAGCTCTTCGCAGGCGTGGACCTCATCGGCGAGAGCGATGCTGGCCGGACCTTCAATGCCTTCTGGCGGTTGCTGACCGACAGCGAGCAAGCCACCACTCTGCGGGAGTCATTAGATGAAGTAACGGGGCGCCCCTTCGCCCGGCAGCTTGAATCACACGAACGGAAGTTCCTGCTGGGGCTGACAGGCGCGCTGCTCAACGAGGGCCGTGGCGTGCACGACGTACTGCAGCACTTCGCGCGCAGCCTGAAAAGCTTCGTCCAGAGCCGGGAGTTCCTCGAGCACCGTCGGTTGCACAGCTTGCTGAAAGAGGCAACACAGGCGGCACTGAGTGCCAAGGACTTGGTGCGCCCTAACGAGCAGGTCGGCTTCGAACTCATGCAATCCAGCAGCCGCATCCGGTCGGTATCTCAATGGGCTCTGTATGACCCGGCGCAGCGTGTGACCGACTCGTCGATGCTTGCCGCCGAGCCTTCAGAGCTGGACCTCGACGCGGTGAGCGAACTTGTCCGCCAGTCTGAAATCGACTTCCGGACGCTCAAGGCGCATCTGCGCTCCATTCTCGAACGCCAGTCGCAGGTCACCATCGGCCAGGTCCTTACGGAGTTCCCGGCAGAGCAGGGGCTTGGCAGCGTCGTTGGGTACGTGGCCCTGGGTGCCAAGCATGGCGAAGTCACGGACGAATCCGAAGTCGTTTCGTGGGCCGGTGACGACGCGATGCAGCGTCGCGCCAAGGTGCCGACCATCTATTTCATGAGGGAGCGCTATCTTGAACTCGTTGACTGATTCGACGGACGAGCCTCTTGCCGAGGAGCAGGCACCGGACGCGCCGACCGCAGAAGCGACAATCTTCCGCGGCGACACGGGTGGACTTCCCGTCGACACTCGGCGGGTGCTCGTGCAGTTGCTTCTGGGCCCTTCGGTGGATGCTCGGCGCCAGTCCAAACTCTGGCCAGTGCTGCTGCGCGACGAAGCCGTCATTCGGTCGCGCATGCACGACCTGTTCTTGGAAGTCGTCATCGACCACGAGCAGCGCGTCGCGTTCACGCGGCAGGTCGTCTCCGAAGAGTTCGACGTGCCTATCCTACTGCGCAAGGCATCGCTGACCTTCTTGGAGACGGCGTTGCTGCTGTTTCTGCGCCAGCGCTTGACCCAGGCCGATGCTCAGGGCGAGCGCGCGGTCGTGTCCTTCGACGACATGCAGCAGCACTTGTCGGTGTTTGAGCGGGACAGCAATCCCGACCACGCGAGGTTCGAACGGCAGATTGTCAACGCCGTTGACAAGGCCAAGAAGCTGAGCCTGCTGCAGTTCATCCGCGGCTCTGGCGAGCGCTACGAGGTGGCGCCGACGCTGAAGTTGTTGTTCTCTGCCGAGGAAATTCAGGACTTGGCGAGAACGTACGCCTCGTTGGCATCTGCGCCAGCGGCGGCTCACGAGGATGGTATCGAAGGCGACGGACAGTTGGATAACCCTGAAGATGAGGAAGACGCGCTGTGAACCCCTTTGGCCAAACTTCCCTGTTCGAAGGCGCCGATGACCAGTTTCGGCTCACTCGTATCCAGACGTTCAACTGGGGCACGTTCTCCAACATCTTCGACTTCCCAATCCCTAAAGAGGGCTATCTCTTTGTCGGCCCATCCGGCTCGGGCAAGTCGACGGTCTTGGACGCTCATGCGGCATTGCTGACACCACCGAAGTGGGTGGACTTCAACGTCGCTGCGCGCGAGGCCGAGCGACATGGGCGTGACCGCAGCGTTATGACCTACCTTCGGGGCGCTTGGGCGCAGCAGACGGGCGATGGCGGTGAGTACGTCTCGCAGTACCTGCGCAGCGGCACGACTTGGTCAGCCATCGCTGAGACCTACTGCAACGAGCAGGGCCATGTGGTCGTTCTCGCCCAGGTTCTATGGGTCAAGGGAAACTCGACGTCCTCAGGGGACGCCAAGCGCTTGTATCTGACCCTGGAGCGCGAGTTTGACGTGCAGGAGCTGGAGTTCTTTGCCAAGAGCGAGTTCGACACGCGGCGCTTCAAGCACGACCTGCCTGATGCCAAGGTGCATACCGAGTTCAGCGCCTACCAGGAGCGCTTCCGCCGCTTGCTGGGTATCGATAACGAGCGTGCGCTTCGGCTCCTGCACAAGACGCAATCGGCGAAGAACCTCGGCGATCTGAACGTGTTCCTGCGGGACTTCATGCTCGATGAGCCCGAGACCTTCGGCATCGCTACCAGCCTGGTCAACGAGTTCGGGGAGCTCAACGAGGCGCACCAGGAGGTGGTGGCGGCTCGCAAGCAAATCCAGACGCTCAAGCCGGCGCGTGATGAGCACATGGAGTTGGGGCGAGGTAACAACGAGCACGACGGCTTGCAGGCCATCCAGACCGCTACTGACCAGTACCGAGAGTTTCGTCGCAAGGCTCTCCTCGATGAGCGGGTTGCGGAACTGGAAGTGGACAAGGAGGCGTCTCGCCAAGAGGTTCAGCGGCTATCCCAGATTGCCGACACCGAGTTCGAGAAGCTGACGGATTTGCAGCGACAGAAGCTCAACATGGGCGCTGAAGTTCTTGACCGTCTGGCAGAAGATATCAAGGCGGCCGAAGCTGAAAAGCCAGTCCGGATGGCAAAGCGCGACCAAGCGGCTGCGGCCTGCCAGGCCATGGGCTGGGCTGTGCCCGACGGCGTCGTTTGGTTCGTTCAGCGGGTGGACGCTGCCAAGCAGCGTGTTCTGAAGTCCCGCGACCTGAAGAAGGAACTCGAATGCCGCAAGGATCAGCTCAAGACTGACCATCGGCAAGCGAGTGATGGCTTCGCCAAGACGGTGGCCGAGGTAAGGGCGCTTGAGCGCCAGAAATCGAACCTTCCGGCGCGGCTGGTGGACCTGCGAGAGCGCATGGCGCACGACCTTTCGATCCCGGAAGAGAAGCTGCCCTTCGTTGGAGAGCTGGTGGAAGTGCGTTCCGACTCGGCCGAATGGCAAGGTGCCATCGAACGTGTTCTCGGCGGCTTCGCGCGAGCCATCCTCGTCGATGACAGGAACTACTCCGCAGTCTCCGGCTACTTGAACGAGTGCAACATCGGCGAGCGCCTGGTGTACTTCCGGACCATCCAACAGACCTCTGGGCGTACCCCCGGTCCGAACTCGCTGGTGCGCAAACTGAACTTGGCGCCAGGGCCCTTCGGTGATTGGGTTCGCGAGGAGCTGAAGCACGCGTTTGACCTCGAGTGCGCAGACACCATGCAGACCTTCCGGAATGCGCCACGCGCGGTCACGAGGGAAGGCTTGGTCAAGCACAGCGCGACCCGGCACGAGAAGAACGACCGACACAACGTCAACGACCGCAGCCAGTGGGTCCTGGGCTTCGACAACAAGGAGAAGCTGGCGCTCTACAAGAGCCGCGCGGCAGAGCTAGGTGGGCGTATCTCCGAACTGCAAACAGCGCTGGAGAAAATTGGCGACGAAGAGGACCTCCAGCAAGAGCAGCTTCTGCACTGCCAGAACCTGTCGAACCTGACCTGGAATGATGTCGACGTTGGCGCTCTCCTGGCTCGCATCGGCGACTTGACGATGCGTCTGAAGGCGGAACGGGATGCACGGCCAGACCTGGCCGTTCTGGACGACCGTATCAAGACGCAGGAGACGGTGCATTCCAAGGCTGTCGGCAAGAAGAATGACGAGGACGCGAAAGGCCGAGGCCTCGCCAAGGATCTCGAAAAGCTGAACGGCAAACTCGCCGAGCTGGCGCGTCTGTGGCCGACTTCTGATCGCGCGCCGGCGTTCGCAGACCAGATTGCAGCCAGGTACGAGGCCGTTGGCAAGGAAGTCACTCTTGAGAGTCTCGACCAAGTGCATGCGCAGGTCGACCGAGGGCTCAGCAACGAGTTGCGAGTGCTGGAGTCTCGCTTGACGGAGTTGAAAGGTTCCATCGTTCAGCGGTTCGTCGAATTCAACCGCTTGTGGCCTGCAGTCGCTGGCGGTCTAGACGCAACGCTGGAAAGTGCGGACGACTACTTGGCCAAGCTCGAGCGTCTCGAAGACGATAACTTGCCTGCCTATGAGGACCGCTTCTTCAGCCTGCTACGCGAACAGAGCGACCAGAACCTCACGCTGCTGGCGACCAAGCTGGACGAAGAGCGCTCGGCTATCCGCTCCCGCATGGAACTGGTTAACGAGAGCTTGAAAGCCGCGCCGTTCAACCCGGGGACCCACTTGGTCATCGAGACGATGGACAAGTCTCTCGAGGACGTGCGGCTGTTTCGCGCGAGCTTGAAAGAGTCGCTCAGCCACTCGTTCTCGAATGACCGCGATCTGGCCGAGGAGCGTTTCAAGACCTTGGCGGCCTTGGTCAAGCGTCTTGCGAGCCAGGAGACCGTGGACAAGAACTGGCGCAACCTGGTGCTTGATGTCAGGCAACACGTGGAGTTTGTCGCTCGTGAGCTTGACGGCGACGACATCGAGGTGGAGGTCTACCGCAGCGGAGCCGGCAAATCGGGTGGGCAGCGCCAGAAGCTGGCGGCGACCTGCTTGGCTGCAGCACTGCGCTATCAACTCGGTGGTCAGGACAGGGCGTTGCCGAGCTACTCCACCGTGGTGCTTGACGAGGCTTTCGACAAAGCTGATGCCGAGTTCACGGCGATGGCGATGAATATCTTCAAGACCTTTGGCTTCCAGATGATTGTGGCGACGCCGCTCAAGTCGGTGATGACGCTGGAGCCGTTCATCGGCGGCGCCTGCTTCGTGCATATCAAGGATCGCAAGAAGTCTGCTGTCATTCCCATCGAGTACGACCGTGGCGCTCAACGCTTGAAGCTGACCCAGGATGTTCGCAATGCCGAAGAAGCTGCTATCTCCTGACGCCGCTCGGGACTTCCTAGTTCGGCGCTTCAACAACCAGCACCAGAACTGGTTGGCAGGCGAGGGTGCGTGGCCGCTGAAGGTCAATTTGGGTGTCCCGACCGAAAAGGACATCACGGACGACGTGGCAGCAGTCAGGGCTTGGGCATCAGCCTGGCTGTCGAGGACGGGGCCAGGTGAGCTTATGTTCGAGGAGCGCCAGTTTGCCCGGCTGGGCCGGCATCGGCTGCCGGTCAGCTTGACCTTGCCGGATGCGGCGGCTGTCGCTGCTTGCGTAGGGCAGTTGCGGCGCTGGGAAATTGCTACGCAACGCTGTCAGCAGATGCGGGAGCGGTGGCCAGACATGGGGGTGCGTGCACTCGCAACACGGTTCGATGTGCTCGCGGACTATTCCGCCGTGGACTTCGAACGGCTAGTGTCCCTCTTGGCCTGGTTGAACGCGAACCGCGCATCAGGCTTGTATCTTCGTCAGATACCGGTGGAAGGGGTGGATACGAAGTGGCTTGAGAAGCGCACGGGCCTGGTCGCGGGCCTGCTTCGGTCGCTGCGTGAGCTTAGCGAAGAGGAAAGTGACTTCTATCGCCTCTTTGGGCTGAGGAAGCCGGCGCATCGGGTACGGATTCGGGCCCTTTGCCCTGCCTTGCGACAGGCCATAGGTGGTCTATGCGACATCGAAGCGCCGGTGGCAGAAATAGCGGCGTTGCCGATTTCACCCAGGGCCGTTGTCGTTGTCGAGAACCTGGAGACCGGCCTGGCGCTACCTGACTTGCCCGACACGATGGTCGTCATGGGGCTCGGAAACGCCGTTGGTGCGGTGGGAGCATTTCCGTGGCTGGTTGGGGCAGAGGCGGTGTTGTACTGGGGTGATATTGACACCCACGGTTTCGCCATCCTGAATCGCGCACGTCGCGCCGTTCCGCATCTCCGCTCGGTCCTCATGGACGAGGAGACGCTGCTGTCGCACCGCTCGTTGTGGGTTGAGGAGGCGGCCCAGTGTCCCAACGTTCCTCTTGACGCTTTGACGGCGGAGGAGCAGTCGGTTTATGAAAACCTGAGAGCCAGCGCTTGGGGGCCTCGTATTCGGATGGAGCAGGAGCGGTTGGGCTGGGCTGATGCCATGGCCGTGCTGATGCGCGCGCTCTATGGGGATGTGTCCTCTCAATGGGCTCGTGAACACATTGAGAGCCAGAGCAACATCGTCAAGCCGGCAGGATGCCCAACATGAATGGTCGGGCCGTTCGACCGTGAGACTGAATTTGACCGGATCCGGTACCTTATCCTGCCTGGCGCCGACTCATGCTCTGACGCCCGGTCAGGTGTATCAGGTGCGTCACCGGCGTGCTGAGTAACGTAGCCCTCGTTGAATACCCCCGCACGATCTATGCCGAACCGGGCTGCTGGTTTGGTTGGACTGGCCCTTGCACCGACTGACTTTGTTTGTCGATGTGAAACTTGAGACGACAAACGGACTACGTCCGACAGACTTTCGCGTGCGGCCTAACGTCTTATGGATCAATGGCTTGACAGTGACGCTCTCGACCAACTTTATTTTCTCCAGTCACTTTGAGACCACCGAATAAAGTTGGTCGGAGTCTAAGTAAGCAAAAGGGGCCGGAAGGCCCCTTTTGCTATTTCCACTAAATTAAAACCGAACTTTGGCAGATCGGCCCAGTGTATTGACCCAGCGAATCCTGCGCAGATCTCGCCACTAAAGCGAATGCCTCAGCAGGCGTCTTCATCTCCAGCGCCTGATGGGGCTGCTGGTGGTTGTAGAACTGGATCCAGTCACCGATCACGCGGCCGGTGTGCTGCAGGGTTTCGAAGCGGTGGCGGTGGATGCACTGCTCCCTCAGTGTGCGGATCATCCGCGCCACCAGCCCATTCTGCTGCGGGGTGCAGGGGGATGAATTCCTGCTTCAGGTCGTAGCTTTTGACCAAGGCTGTGTAGCTGCGGCTGGTGAAGACCAGGCTGTTGTCTGCGCGCATCGAGGACAGGTTAGCCCATTAGAGACAAGTCTCTGCCAGAGTATTGGCAAGGTCTTCATCAGGTCTTTTCCATGTGCCCAGACGAGCTCCTGAAATGTACATTTGGTGGCTCAGGAGGCAGAGCAACAACCACCCGCGTTCACGTCGAGCTTGAATCCACTGCAATCTCCCTTGACAGGGAAACCGCGAAGTATCCATTTGGCGATACCGTCAGTCATGTTCAATACATCCTCGTAACCTTCGCGCATCAAGTAATACGTGGCTCGCAAACTATCATGACCGTCGGCACTGACCATGATGACCTGGCGGTCTCGCGGGATTTCCTTGAACCTGCGTTCGAAGTCACTTAGCGGGATATTCAACAAATCTGGCACATCGAGAGCTAGTTTCTCGAGCTCGTCCTTTTCACGGACGTCAACCAGTAACGCATGCTTGAATTCAATGCGCTTACGGGTTGAAGTCGGACAGCACTCTTTGGCTTGTGGCAGGGGTGCCGGGGCTGCTGCGGCATTCATGGCAGACCTCCATGTTTAGAAATTCAACCACTTATACTCAATCACGCGTTGAGCATTGCGGCCTTCGACCTAGCCAGGACGAGATGACTACTGTTTCAGCCAAGCCAGAATTTCGTCTTTACTAGGAATGCGCCCAGAGCACTTCACGACCTCGTCGACCACTAATGCCGGCGTTGTCATGATGGGATACGCCATGATTTGCTCAAGCTGTGTGACGTGCTCGAAGTCGGCTGCAAGTCCTAATTCAGCGAGAGCTTCGCGCGTGAGTTGCTCGACCCGTTTGCACTTGGCACACCCGGGGCCAAGAACCTTGATTAGCATCATGAGCTCCTTCAAGTAAGCGCGTTGTGGCGGGTTTCGATGAGATAAAGCATCGCGCTCAGCGCGAGCACAAATCCTGCGACGGCGAGGCCCAGGGTCAGTGCTGAACCACCATCTACCCAGGCGCCGTAAGTCAAACCCGCTAACGTGGAGAACAGCGCCACCAGGCCTACGTAGGTCCAAGCCCGCAGCTTGCCGATGATGGCGGCGGTTATCAGGATGCTTTGCAGCGACAGTTCGGGGTCGGCCATCAAGTAGGCGATGAGCGGACCAGGATGCATGCCGAGTGACAGGAACATCTTGGCGATGGGAACTTCGACCAGCGTCGGGAAGTACATAAACACTCCGAAGACCACCCCGGCGACGTTGGCCAGAACGGAATTGGTTCCGGCAATGGCCTGTACCCACTCTGGTCGTATGAAGACGCGAATCACTCCGACCAGAAAGACGCCGACAATGAGTAATGGAAAAATCATCTTTACGAATCGCCAGGTTTCCCAAAGCCATTGCTGGATGTCCCATTCTTCGAACCGCCGGGCTTGGGGTATTAGCGCAAGGCTGGTTACGGTGACGGCCAAGGTGCGGCCGGTGATAACCAAGGTGATGCCCTTTCCACCCACCTGAATACCGGTCGCGGCAAACACCAGGGTCGCAACCACCAAAGCCAAGGTGATTGTGGTCAGCCGGTTGATTCCTTCATCCACCTTGCCCAAACCATGCCAAGCGGCGCCACCGATCAAGGCGAGGGCCACGATGAGTGCGGCACCCTGCACGCTCAGGCCTTCAGCCCCGGTTGTCTCATTGACCGGCACCCAGCTGTCCAGCAACTGCTGAACTTCCATTGCGTTGTGCCAGGGGAGAGATACGCTCACCAGCACCGTCTTCAGGAAATCCAGCTTCAGGGTACCTGCAATGAGGAGAGCGACCAGTGTTCCCAAGAAAAGGAGAGCCTTTCCGGAGATTGATTCACTCGATGCGAACTCGGGGCTGTCCGCGAGTCGTGCGACATCACTGTCTCGGAAGAGCACCGCCATAATCATCCCGATACCGATGCCGAAAGAGAGTGCCAACACAATACGGGCAATCGCAAAATCTGCGCCCAGCGCGACGCCTGTGTAAGAGAGTGCGAGGATGTTGGCCGCCGGCGCGAAGAACAGGAAAGTAATTGCAGGGCCAAGGCCCGCGCCTTTCTTGTAGATACCCGCGAACAAAGGTTGAATGGTGCAAGAGCAGACGGCAAGAAGACTTCCTGCACCTGCGGCGGCAGAGTAGGAAACCCACTTGGGTGCGTCAGGCCCGAGAAAGCGGATGATGGATTGCTGCGGAACTAAGGCGGACAACGCCCCGGCGATGAAGAACGCGGGGACCAGGCAAAGCAGGACGTGAGCTGCCAAGTAAGAGGCCAGACTATCGAAGCCTCCTTGAAGCGCGGTTACGACCCAGTCCATGTCCGACTCCCAGCTAACTCGGCCCGTCCTCTACGACCTTACTCACGAACCGTAAGTACGAGTTGCCTTCACCAGAAGTCGGGCCGACGCGCCTCAAGCGTGAATACCTTTGGCCTGCACCTCCGTCTTGTATCTTCCCACTATGGAAGACGAAGGACCATTACAAAGGATGCAGGACCGGTGAAACTTTTTTGGGATGTTGCGCGGGACACGAAGTGACGGTCTTCTTGGCGAGCTCCCTTCACCCACGCGTCACAGGACAAGATTAAGCAAGTAGCCAGGCAGCAGGATGCGTCTGATCCCGCGACGGGGCGAGTGGGATGAGGCTATTGCCGTTGGGTCCGTACTTCCGCCCAGTGCAGGCCAGGCGGCTGGTCTTGCCGATCCCGTACGCCGCGCTTGCACTTGTCCCGCTCTGCCGCGAAACTGCGGGCGCCATGAACGACATCCTTATTATCAGCGGCGCAACGCCCGTGCCCGATGCGAGCCACCCGGTATCCGCGGAGGTGGGCACGAGCGTGGACGAGGCGCAGGAGCTGCGCGCCATCGAGGCGGAATCCATCGGCTGGTGGCCGCTGGGGGGCGATGCCTATCTCCACGTCGCGGAGCGGCCGGGAACGGACGTGACCGTCATCAGCATCGTGGGTGTGCCACAGGATGCGCAGGAGGGCGCCATGACCCTGCTGCTGGTGTGAGTCCGGCTGAACTTCGATGAGCGAATTGCAGCGTTTCACCACCGAGTACGTGGATCTGGAGGACCGTATCCGCCTGAGCGGCGAGACGGCGCCGGGGGAGGCCGAGCTGCTGTGGCTGACCCGGCGCTTGATCGGTCGGCTCGTTCCCCATCTCTGTGCCTGGCTGGAGAAGCAGGGCGGGTTGGGCGCGGTGCCGGAGAGTTCCGGCGTGGCTGATGCGCTGCAGGCGCTGTCGCCGCAAGCGCCAGTGCAGCCGGAGACGGCGCGGCGCAACTGGCTGGTTCATGCGGTGGATGTGGCCGCCGGGGGGGAGTCGCTGCGCCTGGTTTTCCGGGGGACAGAGGACGCGCGGGTGGCGTTGACTTTGCAGCCACAGGCCCTACGGCAATGGCTGGGGATCCTGCATGCACAGTGCGGAGTGGCTGAATGGCCGCTGGAGGCTTGGCCGTCCTGGCTGATCGGGCCCATTGCGGGTGTCGCTCCGCCCGCACAGATGCTGCATTGACGCGCGGGCGGCGTCGCGATCAAGGATAATGCGGGGTGTAGCCCTGACTCACCACCGTAGCGCTGCGTAGCGCCCGCTCCATGGTCACCACCGTCACTTCCTTTACCGATCTCCGTAACCGCGCCCTGCCTGGCGAGGGCTACGACGGGGTCGTGCGTGTCTCCTCGGGGGGGTATTACGGCACGGGCGTACTGCTCTACGACGGGCAAGCGGTGCTGACGGCGGCCCACCTGTTCGACCATGGCAGCCTGTCGGCCAGCGTACGCTTCGAGACGAGCAGCGGCATCCAGACGGTCAGTGCTTCCAGCGTGCTGGTGCATCCGCTCTACAACCAGAACGGGAGCAGCGATCTGGCGTTGGTGTGGCTGGGGCAGAGCGCGCCGCTGACGGCCGAACGCTACACCCTGTACCGGGATGGCGACGACATCGGCCAGGTGGCAACCCTGGTCGGTTATGGTCTGCCGGGCTCGGGCGCAACCGGGGCGCTGAGCGGCTATTCCGCCGGCGATCTGCGCCTGAAGGCCGAGAACCGGATGGACGTGGATTTCGGCACCCTGCAGAGCGGCCTGTGGAACAGCCTGTCCTGGTCGGCGCCGGCCGGGTCCCAGCTGCTGGCGGATTTCGATGATGGCACCGTCGGCCATGACGCGCTGGGGATGCTGATCAACCGCTTCGACGCCGGGCTGGGCGTGGACGAAGGGCTGATTGCGCCGGGCGACAGCGGCGGGCCGGCCTTCATCAACGGCAAGCTGGCGGGTATCGCCACCTACACGGCCAGCCTGTACGAAGGCAGCACCCATCCGGATATCGACTCCGAGCTCAACAGCAGCTTCGGCGAGATCGCCGCCTGGCAGCGGGTCAGCTATTACCAGCAGTGGATCGACCAGAACCTGCGCGCCCATTACCCCGATGCGCCGACCAAGCCGGAGGAGGTCAAGAAGGCAGTGCCGGAAGGTAGCAGTGGCACTACGCACGCGTACTTCCTGCTGCAGTTCACCGGTGTGCGCAGCGACCCGAATGAAATTCTCAGCGTGGATTTCGCCACCCGTGACGGCACGGCAACGGCCGGCCAGGATTATGTGGCGGCTCACGGCACGCTGAAGCTCTACCCCGGCGAGAACCAGGCGGTGATCCCCGTCGAGATCATCGGCGACACCACGCCGGAGCCCGACGAGAACTTCTATCTCGACGTCACCCACCCCGTTGGTGGCAGCTTCGGCGATGGTGTGGTCCAGCTGACCGCGGTACGGACCATCGTCAATGACGACGGCGGAGCTGTCGCGTGATCCTGCTTCCCCGTGATGGGTTTTCTTATGGTTACTGTGGGGGCGAATTCATTCGCCCAATACCGCTTCCCTTTCCAGTCTTTCCGGGCGAGTGAATTCGCCCCCACGGGATCGCCCTGGTCCCGTGTTTCCTGAAATCGTATCTCCATGAACATCCTGATCATTCATCCCCATTTTCCCGGCCAGTTCGTCCACCTGGCTCCTGCGCTGGTCCAGGCGGGGCATGCCGTCGTCGCGCTGACGATGCAGGCGGTGAGCGCCCCGGAATGGGAGGGCGTCCGCCTCGTGCCGTTTGCGCTGCAGCGCGGCGGTACGCCGGGCGTACATCCGTGGCTTACCGACCTGGAGGGCAAGACCTGCGTCGCCGAAGCCTGTCTGAACGCGGCCCTCGGGCTCAAGGCCGAAGGCTTCATGCCTGATGTAATCGTGGCCCATTCGGGCTGGGGCGAGGCCCTGTTCATCAAGGACGTGTGGCCAGAGGCGCGGCTGGGGATCTGCTGCGACCACTTCCGACATACAGCAGGTGGGGGCTCCGGCGCCGAGGCGGCAGGCCTGCGGATGCAGCAACTGGCTCAGCGCCTGCAGTTCGAGCAGGCCGACCAGGGTATGGTGCCGACCCGCTGGCAGGCGGATTCCTTCCCCAGGCCCTGGCGCGATCGCCTGAGCGTCGTGCCGGACGGGGTCGATACCGAAGCCCTGGGACCGAAGGCGGATATCAGCCTGACCCTCAACGGGCAACTGGCCCTGAGCCGCCAGGACGAGGTGCTCACCTTTGCCTGCCGCGAGCTGGGGCCGCAGGCCGGCTTTCACGTGCTGATGCGCGCCTTGCCGGACATCCTGCGGCGGCGGCCGGCGCTGCATGTGCTGATCGCTGGTGGCGACGGGCCGGCGGCACCGGCACCGGGCCAGCGGAGCTGGCGCGAGGCGCTGGCCGTCGAGGTGCAGTCGCAGCTCACGCCGGGGGAATGGGCGCGGGTGCATTTCGTTGGCCCGCTGGCCGGGCCCCAGTGGGTCGGGTTGCTGCAGTTGTCCACCGTCCACGTGCAACTTGGCGATCCCACTCTGGCCTCGGCGGGCCTGCTGGAGGCGATGAGCGTCGGTTGCGCCATCGTTGGCAGCCGGACGGCGCCGCTGGAAGCGGCGATCCGGGACGGCGAGAGCGGGCTGCTGGTGGATTACCCCGACAGCCAGGCCCTGGCCGATGCGGCCTACCGCCTGCTCGACGACCCCGCCGAGCGGGAGCGCCTCGGCCTGCAGGCCCGCGAGTTCGTGCGTACCCATCACGACGCCCGGACGGTCTGCCTTCCGCAGCAGCTGGCGTGGGTCGAAGGGCTTGCCGCCACGCAGCCGCCGTCAGCGCTTGGCGCTGCCGAACTGCGCAGCGACCTGCAGGAAATTCTGTCGCTGCTGTAGGAGGGGTATCTTCTTGTGGGGAGGCCTCTTGTAGGGGCGAATTCATTCGCCCGCAGAGGCGTTTCGATGTACCGGAAGGGCGAATGGAATTCGCCCCCACCGGATGGCTGCCCAGGCTTCCGGTGAGGTGATCGGTGGTGGGGGCCTCAATGGAGCCCCACACCCTGCCCACCCCGGCTTCAGCCTCGCGGCGCTTCCAGCCAGGCGTTGATGGTTTGGATTTCGGCTTCGTTGAGGGAACTCACCAGCCCTTGCAGGCGCACGCGGGCCAGGATGTAAGTGAGGCGGGCCTGGGCCAGGTCGCGCTTGGTGTTGATCAGCTGCTGCTGGGCGTTGAGGATGTCCACGCGGCTGCGGGTGCCAGCCGGGAAGCCCTTCTGGTTGGAGTCCAGGGCCCGCTCGGCGGAGCGTTCGGCCTGCTGCAGGGCCTGGATCTTGGCGATGCCTTCGGTGATGTTCTGGTATTCCTTGCGCACCTGCAGGCTGATCTCCCGGCGCCGGCCTTCGTACTGCTGCTCGAACTTCTCGATGTTGGCGCGGGCCTGGCGCATCTGCGAGGACACGTAGCCGCCGGCGAACAGCGGGATGGTCACCTGCACGCCGGCCTGGGAGGTCAGGTAGCGGCTGTTGATCGACACGTTGTTCTCGCTCTCGCTCATGCTGCGCTGGACCACCAGGTCGGCGGTCGGGTAATGGCCGGCGCGGGCCTTGGCGAGTTCCTGGTTGGCGGATTCGATGTTGGCGCGCATCGCCCGCAGCTCGGGGTTGGTTTCTTCGGCGCGGCCGATCCACTCTTCCACGTCGGTCGGGAAGGGCGGGGTCAGTTCCAGGCGAGCGGGTACCAGATCGGCGAGGGATTCCACCGGCTCATTGACGATGACCTGCAGCGCGCGGCGCGTGTAGCTGAGGTTCTGGCGGGCTTCCAGCTCCTGGGCGATGGTCATGTCGTAGCGGGCCTGGGCGTCGTCCACGTCGATGACGGTGCCCTGGCCCTTGGCGAAGCTCTGCTTGGCGGCTTCCAGCTGGAAGCCGTAGGCCTCTTTCTGGGCCAGGATCAGCGCGTACTGGGCCTTGGCCATCAGGGCTTCGAAGTAGGCGCCGGCCATGCGCACGACGAGATCCTGCTGGCTCTTGTCGAGGTTGGCTTCGGCGCTTTCCACGTCGGACTTGGCCTGCCGGTACAGCGCGAAGTTGTACTTGCGGAACAGCGGCTGGCGCAGGCTGATGCCGTAGTTGCTGCTGAAGTAGTCGTAGCTCTGCTTGACCGGCGTGCCGAGGATGCTCATCGAACGCTGGTCGGTGTTGGCCTTGCTGCGGTACAGGTTGCTCGAGATGTTGGGCATCAGCTGGGCGCGGGCCTGGGGCACGGCTTCGCGGCGTGCCTCGGTGTCGGCGCGGGCCGCCTGGAAGGCGGCGTCCTGGCTGAGGGCGCGCTCGTAGGCCTGCATCAGGTCGATGGCGCCGGCCGGCGCGGCGGCCAGCGCCAGGCTGAGCGCGGCGGCCAGGCGCGACGGGCCGGAAGCCGGCAGGAAACGGGTGAGCTTGCGGATCGCGGACACGGCTTATTCCTCTTTCATCGACGCGGCGAGGCGCTTGAGCAGCGGGTGCAGCAGGTAGTTCAGGACGGTGCGCTCGCCAGTCTTGATGACGACCTCGGCGGGCATGCCGGCCTGCATCTGGCGATTGCCGAGCTCCGTCAGCCCCTTGTCGGTGAGGGAGATACGGGCCAGGTAGTAAGCGCTGGCGGGGGCGTTGCCGCTGGCCGGCTCGGTGATCAGGTCGGTGGAGATCGAATCGACCTTGCCCTCGACGACCAGCGCCGGCGAGTGGGCGAAGGTCGAGAAGCGCACGTCGGTCTCCTGGCCGGGCTTGAGGCGGTCGATCAGGTGCGGCGGCACGTGGGCTTCGAGCAGCAGGGATTCGTGGCGCGGGACCACGTCCATCAGCTTCTGGCCCGGTCCGATGACGCCGCCGACGGTCTGGGTGGCCAAGCCGACGACCTGGCCGTCGACCGGGGAGCGGATGGTGGTGCGGGTCAGTTCGTCGCCGGAGGCCTTCAGCTTGTCGGCGTCGGCCTGGACTTCCCGGCGCACGTCGGCGAGCTGGCCGTCCACTTCCTTGCGGTATTCCTCCTGGCGGGCGCGGGCGCGGGCGCGGGCCTCGGCGATGCCCTGGCGGGCACGCAGGATGTTGCCCTGCAGGTCGGCCATCGCAGCGGTGGCATCGGCCAGCATGCGTTCCAGTTCGAGCTGCTTGTTGCGCGGGGCGTAGCCTTCCTTGACCAGGTCGCGAATGCCGGCGAGCTCTTCCTGCAGGTTGTCGTGCTGGGCCTTGCGGCTGGCCAGCACGCCCTGGTAGCCCTGGATCGAGGCTTCCAGGCCGCGGATGTTCTCTTCATAGGCCTGCAGGTCGGCCGCCAGCGCGCTGCGGCGGGACTGGAACAGGCTCTGCTGGGTGTCCATGGTCTGGCGGACCAGCGGGTCGCCGCTTTCCTTCTGCAGGTCGGGGTGGAAGGTGATCTTCCCTTGCCCGGTCTGCTCGGTCACCAGCCGGCCTTCCATCGCGCGGACGGTCAGGTAGTGCTGGCGGACCGACTCGAAATTGGCCTGGGTGGTGGCGTCGTCGATGCGTACCAGCGGCGTGCCGGCCTTCACGAATTCGCCTTCCTTGACGAAGATCTCTTTGACGATGCCGCCGCTGAGGTGCTGGATGGTCTTGCGCTTGGTGTCGATGGTGACGATGCCGGAGGTCGGGACGCCTTCATCGAGGGGCGCCAGCGAGGACCACAGCAGGAAGCCGCCGAAGCCGAGGCCGAGCACCCACAGGCCGATGCGGGCGGGGCGGCTGGTGTCGGTGGGCAGCAGCGCTTCGCTGTCCTGGAGCTGCTTGGCGGTGACGGGCAGGTCGCCGGAGTTGGGAGCGGTTTGATTGACCATGAGGGCTTCTCTGGAAAATTGGGCGATTACTGTGTTCAGGCGGGCTGGGCCACGGCGCCGGGGTTCTGCTGGGCGGCAGCCTGGGCCTGCAGCGTGGCGATGACGTCGGCACGGGGGCCGTACAGGGCGATGCGGCCGTCGTTGAGCACCAGCAGGCGGTCGGCCACGCTGAGCACGCTGGGCCGGTGGGTAATCACGAAGACGGTGCTGCCCTGCTGCCTGAGGTCCTGGACGGCCTTCAGCAGGGCGTTCTCACCGACGTCGTCGAGGTTGGAATTGGGTTCGTCGAGGACCAGCAGCTTGGGGTCGCCGTACATGGCGCGGGCCAGGGCGATGCGCTGGCGTTGGCCGCCGGACAGCAGACCGCCGGCCTGGCCCATCTCGGTGTCGTAGCCCTGGGGGAAGCGCAGGATCATGTCGTGTACGCCGGCACGCTGGCAGGCGCGGATGACCTTGTCGGGCTCGACCTCGCCGAAGCGGGCGATGTTCTCGGCGATCGTGCCCTCGAACAGCTCGATGTCCTGGGGCAGGTAGCCCAGGTGCGGGCCCAGCTCATCCCGTTCCCAGCGCTCCAGCGGCACGCCGTCGAGCAGCACGCGGCCGTCGGTGTAGGGCCAGATGCCGACCAGGGTGCGGGCCAGGGTGGACTTGCCGGAGCCGGACGGGCCGACCACCCCGATCACTTCGCCGGCCGGGAAATCGATGCTCAAGTCCTTGAGGATGGCCTGCGGGCGGGACGGCGCGGTGGCGATCACGTTCTTCAGGCTCAGCTGCCCCTTGGGTTCGGGATGGACCAGGGTGGTGTCCCGCGGCGGATTCTGGGCCAGGGTTTCTTCGAGGCGCAGGAAGGCCTTGCGGGCGGACAGGAAGGACTTCCAGGTCATCACGATCATGTCCACCGGCTGGGTGGTGCGGCCGAGCAGCACGTTGGCGGCGATCATCGCGCCCGGGCTCAGCTCGCCGCGGATCACCAGCACCGCGCCGGCGGCCAGGGCCAGGGATTGCTGGGTGTAGCGCACGAACTTGGTCATCGCCTTGACCCGCTCGGACACGTCGCTGGCCTGCCGGTTGAGTTCCAGGTAGTGCTGCTGGCGGGTCTTCCAGCGGGCGCGCAAGTTGTCGAGCATGCCCATCGCCTCGATGACTTCGGCGTTGCGCAGCTTGCTGTGGATGTAGCCGCCGACCTGGCCACCGGCTTCCTGGGCGGCCTCGATGGAGGCATGGGACAGACGGTGGGAGACCCAGGCCATGCCGGCGAGAATCAGCGAGAAGACGATGCCCAGAATGCCCAGCCACGGGTGCAGCAGGAACAGCACGGCCAGGTAGATCGGTGTCCACGGGGCGTCCATCAGCGCGAACAGCCCGTTGCCGGTGAGGAACTGGCGGACGTTGGCCAGATCGCCAAAGCCCTGGGTGGGGTTCTTGCCCTGCTGGCGCAGCGCTGCCTCGAAGCTGGCGGCGAAGACGCGGGAGTTGAGTTGCTGGTCGAGCTTGACGCCGAGGCGGACCAGCACCCGCGAGCGGGACCATTCGGCAAAGGCCACCGCGGCGAAGCAGAACAGCATGACGATGGTCAGTACGGTCAGTGTGACCAGGTTCTGGCTGAGCATGACCCGGTCGAACAGCTGCAGCATGTACATCGTCGGGGTCAACATCAGGATGTTGATCAGCACCGAGAACAGCAGGCATACCGCGAACTCGCGGCGGAAGGCCCACAGGACGGTGCGCAGCTCGCTGTGCCGGAAGGAGGAAGGAGTCTTCATCAGGATTCGATGGGCTGGATGTGGGGATCAGGCGGCGGCCGGCTGGGGCGCCGCCACGGCCTGCTGGGCGCCGCGCTGCAGGGCAGCGAGGACTTCGTCACGTGGGCCGTAGGCCTTCACCTGGCCGTCGGTCAGCAGCAGCAGGTTGTCCACGGCCACCAGCACGCTGGTGCGGTGGGTGACTACGATGATCGTCGAGCCCTGGGCCTTGAGGCTCAGCAGCATCTGCACCAGGGAGCGCTCGCCGGCTTCGTCGAGGCTGGAGTTGGGTTCGTCGAGGACGATGAAGCGCGGGTTGTCGTAGATCGCCCGGGCCAGGCCGATGCGCTGGCGCTGGCCGCCGGACAGGCGGCAGCCGTCGTCGCCGATGTTGGTCTGGTAGCCGTCGGGCAGGGACATGATCATGTCGTGGATGCCGACGGCGCGGGCGGCGGCCTCTACCTTGGCCATGTCCACCTCGCCAAAGCGGGCGATGTTCTCGGCCAGTGCGCCGTCGAAGAGCTCGACTTCCTGCGGCAGGTAGCCGAGGTGCGGGCCCAGTTCGGCCTTGCTCCACGGGTAGATGTCCACCCCGTCGAGGCGCACCTTGCCGCTGGCGGCGGGCCACACGCCGACCAGCAGGCGGGCCAGAGTGGATTTGCCGGAGGCGGATGGGCCGATCAGGCCGACCACGGTGCCGGGGGCAACGCCGAAGGTCACGCCGCGCAGGATGGCCGCCGGGGCACCGGGGGCACCGGCCACCACGCCTTCGACCGACAGCTGGCCCTTGGGGGCGGGCAGCGGCATGCCGGGTTCGCGCAAGGCGACGTTGTTGAGGAGGGTGTTGAGGCGCGCATAGGCTTCCCGCGCCGCCACCACCTGCTTCCATGAGCCGATGACCTGCACGATCGGCGACAGCAGCTTGCCGCCGAGGGTCGAGGCGACGATGACCATGCCGCCGCCGTGGGGGAACAGGCCGGCGATGATGAACCAGCAGCCAGCGCCGAGCAGCAGGGAGGACTGGGACTGCTGCACGAACTTGGACAGGGCCGAGTAGGCACCGGCCTTGTCGGAGGCCAGGGCCTGCTGGCGCAGGGTTTCGTTCTGGCGCTTGAGCCAGCGCTTGTGGATGCCGCCCTGCATGCCCATCGCCTCGATGACCTGGGCGTTGCGCAGGCTGTTGGCGGCGTAGTTCTGCGCGGCGATGGCGGAGCGATTGGCCGCGGCGAGGGGCGCCTGGGTGTCCCGTTCGGTGAGCCAGGCCAGGCCGACCTGGATCAACGCACCGACGATGGACATCCAGCCCATCTCCGGGTTGATGTAGAAGATCGCGAAGATGTAGAGCATCGACAGGGGCACGTCGATGATCGCGGTCAGCGCGTGGCTGGAGATGAAGTCGCGCACCGTGCGCAGATCCTGCAGCACCTGGGCGGTGGCTCCGGGGATGCGGCGCAGGTTGGCCTCGAAGACGGTGTTGAAGACCCGCTCGTTGATGTGCGCGTCGAACTTCAGCGCGATCTGGTGGAGGATGCCGTTGCGCACCCATTCCAGCGCTTCCATGACGACGTAGAGCACCACGATCAGCAGGGTCAGCATGCCCAGCGTGGTCAGGCTGCGGCTGTTCACCACCCGGTCATAGACCTGCAGCATGTACACCGTGGGTGCCATGACCAGCAGGTTGATGAAGAAGCTGAAGAAGATCACCTTGTGGAAGGCGGGTTTCTGCTGCAGCAATGCTTCGCGCAGCGCGGAGAGTTTTTCGCCGGGTTTCATGGCTGTTACCTGAAAAGGGGCTTAGACGGATGCCGGCTGGGGCACTGCCGCAGTCGGATGGGAGGGGAGGCCGTCTTCGGAGACGAGCACGTATTCGGGGAGATCGCCGCTGTCGTCGAGGCTGCTGTCGGCGCTCTCGGTGTCGCTGGCCTGGGGATCGGCGAAGGTGAAGGACAGGCGGTAGCCTTCCTGGGTCTGGGTCAGCACGATCTCGCGCAGCTTGTTTTCCTTGAAGCGCTGCACGTCGGCGTCGGTGAGGTTGAGCTGGAACTTCATGCGCCCGTCGAGGGTGTACATGGACAGCTGGCCGACCTTGACGCTGAGCGTGTGGCGGTCGAAATACACCGGCAGGCTGGGCTGGAACTGCAGCAGCGGCAGCGGCTTGTCCGGGTGGCGGGCGACGTTGAAGGGGCTTTGCGGGTGCTGGAAGAGCAGGCGGCAGGTGCGCGACACGGAGTAGATCGCATTGCAGATCATCTGCGAGCCGACCTGCGGGAAGCGTTCGCGCAGGTTGCGGTAGGCCAGGTGGTGCAGGCCGACCCGGTTCCAGCAGCGGGTGTCCCGCACGATGGGTGCCAGCGCGTTGCACACTTCCGCCACCGCCTGCTGCAGGGCGGCCAGGCGCTCCCGCTGCTCGGGCTGGACGTCGAGGGGAATGTGCACGGAAAAGTTCATATAGGACAATATACCACGGATTTTCCTATATGAACTTTTTGCTTGCCTACTATGGTTGCGGCGGGAAAGGCTGTTGCCGGATACTGCGGCAGAATCCCGTTTTTCTGCTGACAGGCAAGCATGTCCGATACATTGCGCTGGCTGGCTGTGCCGATGGCATGGCTGGCGGCTTGGCTGACTACGCGGGCGTGCTGCCACCCCGCGAGCCGGCTGTATTTTCTCGATCACCCTAACGAGCGTTCCCTGCATTCGCAGCCCATCCCGCGCACCGGCGGCGTCGGGGTCATGGCAGGCAGCTTGGTCGGGGTGGGGCTGACGGCGGCGTCCGGCTGGTTGCCGGCGAATGTGCTGCTGGCCTTCGGTGGCGCCGGGGTGCTGGCCCTGCTCGGCTTGCTCGACGACCGCCATACGCTGCCGGCGCGCTTGCGCTTTCTGGTGCAGGTGCTGGTGGCCGCAGGTTTCCTGTATGGCGCGAGCTTCCCGCTGGGGTGGGCGATGGCGGTGCTGTTGCTGGTATCCCTGGTGTGGCTGGCCAATCTCTACAACTTCATGGACGGCTCCGACGGGCTGGCCGGGGGGATGGCCCTATTCGGCTTCGCGGCCTACGCGGTAGCGGCCTACCTGGGAGGGCGTTTCGGCCTGGCCCTGGCAAGCGCGTCCATCGCGGCGGGGGCGGCCGGCTTCCTGTTGTTCAACTTCCATCCGGCGCGCATCTTCATGGGCGACGTGGGTTCGGTGCCCCTCGGCTTCCTGGCGGGCGCCCTCGGTCTGGTGGGGTGGGGGGGCGGCGCGTGGCCGCTGTGGTTCCCGCTGCTGGTTTTCGCGCCATTCGTGCTGGATGCCAGCGTCACCTTGCTGAGACGTGCCCTGCGCGGCGAAAAGGTCTGGCAGGCGCATCGCAGCCACTATTACCAGCGCATGGTGCGGATGGGCCTGGGCCACCGGGGCACGGCCCTGCGTGCCTATGCACTGATGCTTGGAACGGGCATTTCGGCGGTGCTGGTCCTGCCCTCAGGGTTTTCGCTGCAGTGCATCACGCTTACAATGTGGGCCATTGCCTTTCTGGCGGTGGGCGTGTGGGTGGACCACCGCTGGCGGCGTTTCGAAGCCGCTGACGCTGCCAGGCTGTGAAGGAAGCTATGTCCCGGTCATTGCTGGTGTTCCTGTCGGACCTGTTCGGGGTCGCGCTGACCTGGTGGCTGGCCTACCTGATCCGTTTCAATACCGACATTCCCGCTGAGTTCATGCCGGCTTTCGGCGTGGCGCTGCCCATCGTGCTGCTGCTGCAGGGCGTGCTGCTGCGGGCCTTCGGCTTGTATCGCGGGATCTGGGTCTTCGCCAGCCTGCCCGATCTGCTGCGCATCCTGCGGGCGGTGGGGGTTGCCACCCTGGTGACGCCGCTGGTGCTGGTCGTCGCGGTGCGTTACCACCCGACGGTGCCGCGCCTGATCTACATCCTGCAGCCCTTGCTGCTCGTCATGTACATGGGGGGCACGCGGGCCCTCTACCGGACCTGGAAGGAGTTCCGGCTGTATGGCGCGTTGCGCGCCCAGGGACAGCCGGTCATCGTGATGGGGGCCGGCGAGGCCGCGGTCGGGCTGATCCGCGAGTTGTCCCGTTCTTCCGAGTGGCGGGTCGTCGGCCTGCTCGACAAGACGCGGGAGAGCGAGGGGCGGGAAATTTACGGTTGCAAGGTGCTCGGCGCCTTTACCGATCTGGCCCGGGTGGCTGCGGAACACCGCGTCGGCCATGCCATCATCGCGTTGCCCCAGGAGCGCCATGAGTTGCGCCGCAGCGTGACTAGCATCTGCGTGCGGGCTGGCGTGAAGGCGCTGACCGTACCGGCCATCGAGGACGTGATGCTGGGCCGCGTGAAGGTCGGCGATGTCCGCCAGGTGGATGTGGAAGACCTGCTGGGGCGTGACCCGGTGCGCATCAATGCTGCCGAGGTGAAGGAATACCTACGCGGCAAGACGGTGATGGTGACCGGGGCGGGCGGTTCCATCGGCTCCGAGCTGTGCCGTCAGATCGCCCGCTTCGAGCCGTCGGTGCTGGTCTGCTTCGAACTGTCGGAGTTCGCGCTGTACCGCCTGTGCGAGGAATTTCACGCCTATTTTCCGAATGTGCAGCTGGTGCCGCTGGCCGGTGATGTGAAGGATGCGGTCCGGGTGGACGAGGTGCTGGGCCGCTACCGTCCGCACGTGATCTTCCATGCCGCGGCCTACAAGCACGTGCCGCTGATGGAGGATGACAATGCCTGGCAGGCGGTGCGCAACAATGCCTTGGGGACCTGGCAGGTGGCGCGCAGCGCGGTGGCTTTCGGCATCCCGCGTTTCGTGCTGGTATCCACTGACAAGGCCGTCAATCCCGTCAATGTGATGGGTGCTACCAAGCGCCTGGCGGAGCAGGTGTGCCAGGCCCTGGCGACCCATGGGCGTACCCAATTCGAGATCGTCCGTTTCGGCAATGTGCTCGGCAGCGCGGGCAGCGTGATCCCCAAGTTCCAGGAGCAGATCGCCGCCGGCGGGCCGGTGACCGTGACCCACCCGGAGATCACCCGCTATTTCATGTCGATCCCCGAGGCGGCCCAACTGGTGCTGCAGGCGGGCTCGATGGGCAAGGGCGGCGAGATCTTCGTGCTCGACATGGGGGAGCCGGTGAAGATTGCCGAGCTGGCCCAGGACATGATCCGCCTGTCCGGGCGCAGTGAGGAAGAGATCCGCATCGTGTTTACCGGCTTGCGCCCCGGCGAAAAACTGTACGAGGAAGTCTTGGCCGACGCGGAGGAAACCCGCGCCACCCATCACCCGAAGCTGCGTATTGCGCGCGCCCTGGCGGTCGAGGATGGCTGGCTCGACGCGCTGCTGCTGTGGCTGCGCCAGCGCCGCCCGGTGGATGGGCCGGAGGTCCGCCGCGAACTGCGCCGCTGGGTACCCGAATACACCCCGGCCAATATCACCGCACCGCATCTGCGCCCGATCGCGAAAGCGTCGGCAGGAAACTGAAGCATGGCAACTTATGCAATTGGCGACATCCAGGGCTGCTTCCAGTCCCTGACGGCGCTGCTCCACCGGGTTTCCTTCGATCCATCCCGGGATCGCCTGTGGCTGGTTGGCGATCTGGTCAACCGTGGGCCGGACTCCCTGCAGACGCTGCGTTTCGTGCGCGAACTGGGAGCGGCGGCAGTCACCGTGCTGGGCAATCACGACCTCTATCTGCTGATGGTGGCTTGTGGCGCCATCCGGAATCGTGGCAAGGACGACACCATTCAGGCGGTGCTTGAAGCGCCTGACCGGGACGCCTTGCTGGCGTGGCTGCGTACACGCCCGCTGATGCACGTAGAGAACGGTTTTGCGATGGTCCACGCCGGGCTGCTGCCGGGCTGGACGGTGCCGCAGGCGCGGGCGCTGGCCCGCGAGGTGGAAGGCGCGCTGGCCGGGCCCTACCATGCGGATCTGCTGCATAACATGTGGGGCAGCGAACCGGCTGCCTGGCACGATGATCTGCGTGACTAC
Organism: Pseudomonadota bacterium; assembly: GCA_018241665.1. Lineage (GTDB taxonomy): Bacteria > Pseudomonadota > Gammaproteobacteria > Burkholderiales > Rhodocyclaceae > Zoogloea. The sequence goes on along the minus strand of JAFEDK010000019.1, from coordinate 94,415 downwards.
GAACGGATGCGGGTGATCGTCAATGCGATGACGCGCATGCGCTTCTGTACCGAGGACGGCGTGATGGACTTCAAGGTCAAGGGCGAGGTCGCCAAGGCGCCGAAGGGCTATCTGCCGTGGTTCGAGGTGGCGGGGCGCAAGAGCGCCGATACCACCGTGGTCTTCGGCCACTGGTCGGCGCTGGGGCTGCGCGTCGAGCCGAACCTGCTGGCGCTGGATTCCGGCTGTTTGTGGGGGCGCGAGCTGACCGCCGTGAGGCTGGAGGACCGGGCCGTCTTCCAGGTGGCCTGCCCGGGGCTGGCTCACGGCAAGCCCAAGCCCTCCTGAGCGCTTAGTCGGTGATGCGCGCGGCGATGGCGTCCCGTGCCGCGCGGGCGATAGCCTTGCGGTCGGGCAGTTCGCCGGGCTGGATGGCCGGAGCGACGCGCACCCGGGCAACGATCTCGGGCTCTGCGATGATCGCCTTGATGCAGTCGAGCAGGCTGATCTCCCCGTCGTAGGCCGGCGCGCGGGTATAGCGGCCGTCCGGCAGGCGGTAGGCGATGGCCAGCGGCTGGATCGGCGCGCCGGCTTCGATGGCCGGCTGCAGCAGCGCGGCGTGGAAGCCCAGCACGTGGCTGCCGTCGGTCGTGGTGCCCTCCGGAAAGATCGCCACATGGCGGCCGCGGCCGAGCAGTCCGCCGATTTCCCCATTCACGATCTTCGCGTGGCCGCGGCTGCCGCGGCGCAGGAAGACCGTTTCATTCTTGGCAGCGAGCCAGCCGATCAGCGGCCACTGGCGTACCTCGGCCTTGGATACGAAGGCGGCCGGGTAGGCCGCGTTGATCACGAAGACATCGATCCACGACACATGGTTGGCCACCAGCAGGCTGCCCGGGACGACGAAGGGCTCGTCGGTCTGCAGGCGGATTCCGAGGACGTTCAGCAGTCGGGCCGACCAGCGCTGGCGCAGGTGCAGGCGCTTGTGTACGGACAGGAAGGGAAAGGCGAACGCCGCCAGCAGCAGGCCTTGCAGCAGGTGGACCGTCAGGTGGGCGGCGCGGAGAACGCGGATCAGGCGTGGGGTGGGGCTGGCGGGTTTCAGTCCTTGCGTCCCATGAAGTGTTTGGCGTAGCGGGCGTCGAGCCGGGAAACCGGCAGCAGGATCGGCAGGTCGGCCGTGTTGAAGTCCGGGTCCCAGGCCGGATCGCCGCAGATCCAGGCCCCCGCGCGCAGGTAGCCCTTGATCAGCGGCGGCGTATCGGCGTCCAGATCCTGGCGCAGGGCCTGGATTGGCAGCGGGGTGCGGGGGAAGACCCGGTATTCGAGGGGGCACAGATGCTCGTCCTTGAGGCGATTATACAGGCTGGCCGCGGCATGCCCGCCGTCGGCCATGCTGATCGACGCGCAGCCGATCAGGTAGTCGTGGTTGTTCTCCAGCATGTAGCGGGCGAGGCCGGCCCACAGCAGGGTGATGACGGCGCCGGAGCGGTAGTCCGGATCGATGCAGGAGCGGCCGATCTCCACCATGCGGCCGCGCAGATGGCGCAGGCGGGTCAGGTCGAATTCGCTCTCGGAATAATAGTTGCCGACCTCGCGGGCTGCCGACGGCGACAGGATGCGATAGGTTCCGACGATCCGTCCGGCATCTTCGTCGCGCACGATGAGGTGGTCGCAAAAGGCGTCGTACAGATCGCGATCGACGCCCGGCGTGCGGCTGGCCAGGCGGGCGCCCATTTCCTCGGCGAACACGCGGTAACGCAGCTTCTGGGCTTCCAGAATCTCGGTGGAGCAGCTGGCCAGACCGACGTGCAGGTTGCGACCGGGGCGTTGGGCGACGTGTTGTTCCTTGTGCAGCATTGACGGAATCCTCATTGGGTTTCCGCGCATTGTGAAAATGCTGCATTGCGGCGCCGTGAAGGGGGCGTTACGGGCGTGTGACCGGGGGCGATTGATGCGCGCCGCAGCCTGACTGGCCCTCCCGACAGGGGGAGGGGGCCGCGAGCGCAGCTCTGGTGGGGGCTGTGCTTGTGGGGGCGAATTCATTCGCCCGCGGTGCTTGCATCACGCGTGATGGGCGAATGAATTCGCCCCCACAGGATCTTTTCGTAGGCTCCTTGGCGTCAGCACCTCAGCACCTCAGCACCTCAGCACCTCAGCGGCTGACGCGGGTGTTGCGGCCGTCCTGGAGCAGACGCACGCGCTCGCCGGGCTTGAAGTTCTCGCCGCCGTCTTCCTGCACGATGGCCAGCAGTTCGCCGTTGTCCATCTTGAGGGTGACTTCCACGCCCTGTTTGCGGGTGAAGCCTTCTTCTGCTGCAGCTCCAGCGATGCCACCGGCGACGGCGCCGACCACGGCGGCGATCGCAGCACCCTTGCCGGAGCCGACGGTGCTGCCGGCCACGCCGCCGATCGCCGCACCGGCGACCGTGCCGAGGGGCGTATTGGTACCTTCCAGCTTCACCGGGCGGACGCTTTCGATGACGCCCATGCGCACGCTCATCACGCGACGGGTTTCGGTCCGTTCATAGTCGCCGCCGCCGAGGCCGGAGGCGCAGCCGACCAGGTTGACGGTGGCCAGCAGGGCGAGGGTCAGGGTAAGGGTACGCATGGGGTGTCCTTTCACCACAGGGTTGAGCCGAAAGCCGCGCGGTAGGCGTCGGCAATTTGGTCGCGGCTGGGTGCGTGGTTCTGCCCGCCGCGACAGGCAATCTTGAGGGCGCCCATCAACGAGGCCAGGCGTCCGGTCTGCTCCCAGTCCAGGCCGTTCTCGATCCCATACAGCAGGCCGGCGCGGTAGGCGTCGCCACAGCCGGTGGGGTCTTCGAGCGCCGCGGCGCGTGCACAGGGAATGTCGATGCGGCGGCCGCCGGTGTAGATTTCGGAGCCTTCGCCGCCACGTGTGACGACCAGCGCTTCGACTTCGTTGGCCAGGGTCTCGATGCTGCGTCCGGTGCGCTCGCTGAGCAGGCGCGCCTCGTAGTCATTGACCGTGCAGTAAGCGGCCAGTTGCAGGCAGGACAGCAACTCTTCACCGTTGAACATCGGCAGCCCCTGGCCCGGGTCAAAGACGAAGGGAATGCCGGCCTCTGCGAACTGGCGCGAGTGTTCCAGCATGCCGTCGCGGCCGTCCGGGGCGACGATGCCGAGGGTGACGCCCGTGCTGTGTTCCACCTTGTTGAGGTGGGAATGGACCATGGCACCTGGGTGGAAGGCGGTGATCTGGTTGTCGTCCAGGTCGGTGGTGATGAAGGCCTGGGCCGTGTAGGTGCCGGGGACGTGGGTGACGTGGGCGCGCGACAGGCCGAGGCTGTCCAGGCGTTCCAGGTAGGGGCCGGCATCGTCGCCGACGGTGGCCATGATCAGCGGATCGCCGCCGAGCAGCTTGAGGTTGTAGGCGATGTTGCCAGCGCAACCGCCGAATTCCCGGCGCATTTCAGGCACCAGGAAGGAGACGTTCAGGATGTGGATCTGCTCGGGCAGGATGTGATTCTTGAAATGGTCCTGGAAGACCATGATCGAATCGAAGGCGATGGAACCGCAGATGAGGGTGGACATGGCGTCGGCAGGATGTAGGCAAATTGATTATAGGGTCCGCCCTGGCGGGGCCGGCGCGGACGAATGTTGCCGGATGTTACCCGGCAGCCCGGCCCGTCAGGGGTAGAAGGCGTAGACCCGGTAGCCGGCCGCAGCCACACCGGGCGCCTCGAAGCGGACCCGGGCGGCGACTTCCTTGCGTGCCGGGAAGGCGTCCGGCGGCATGTCGGCGGGCAGCCACTGCTTGGGATCCAGCACGCGCCGGACCAGGGCCTTGTCGCGGGCGTCGGTCAGGGTGATTTCCAGGTGCGGCCAGGCCTGTGCGAACTCGGCGCGGTTGCGCAGGGTTGCGTGCAGGGTGAAGAAGGCTTCGCGGTTGGCATCGGGCTGGATGTCTGAGCTCTCGATGGTGATCGAGGCGGATTCGCGGGGCAGCGGCAGGTCGCAGCCCATGCCGGCGCATACGCTTTCCATGAACAGGCGCATCTGCGGCGACGCCGCTGCGATGTCGCTGCGGAAGACGAGTACGCCCTGCGCCAGCAGGGTCAATACCAGCAACGTGGCGCCGGCCGCCCAGGCGGCCTGCTGCAGGGCAGAGGGGCCCGCCGGTTCTTCCGCGGCTTCTTCCGCGGCTTCTTCTGCGAAAGCCTCCGGCTCGTCCTGTTCGTTGTCTGTTGGTTCGCTTGTGTCGGCCGGCGCAGGGGGCGCCTCTATCGGCAGTCCGACGACGGCTTGTGGTGCGTCTGCGGCCGCAGCGGTGGGGAGGTCCTGGTCCAGCGCCTGCACGGGCGTGCCGGGGGTGTCGTCCACGACCTGCTTGTGAAGCAGCGAATCGAAGTCGAGGGGGCTTTCCTCGATGAGGGAGGCGTCGGGCGGGTTCTTCAGGTCGAGTTCGGACGCATCCGGCCAGTCGGGCTTGAAGGGGAAGGGCGGGATGGTGGAAGGCCCGGCTTCTTCGTCGTGGTCCTCCAGCGGCGCGTCGTCGTCCAGCGCCTGTTCATCCAGCATGGGCTCTGCCGGCGCGGCGGCGCCGGCTTCATCCGGCACTGACCAGGCGTCGAAGCTTTCGGGCAGGATCTCGCCGCTGGGTTCGATACGCTCGTCGCCGGCTTCCGGCAGTGGGGGCTGCGCGTCAGTATCGTCGAGAGCGAGGAAATCCAGATCGTCGGGAATGGCCGGCTGGTCAGCCGGGGCGGTATCGGCGGGCGTGACGTCCTCCCCGGCCAGCAAATCGTCGGGGATGATTTCCGTGTCAGCAGGGCTGGAGGAGAGCGTGCTCGGGCCGTCCGCGGGCGTTGCGGTGTCCTCGCCGTCCTCCATTGACAGTGCCGGTGCCTCGGAAGGTATCTCCTGCAGGACGAACAGGGGGGCGTCGGCCTGCTCGGCGATGGGCGGGCTGGTGGGGTCGGGTGGCAGCAGATCGTCCACCAGCGCCTCTTCCTCGACCTGGTTTTCCAGGGCGTTGAAGGCGTGCTTGCACTGGCCACAGCGGACCCGCCCGTGACGGGCGTTCAATTGCTCGGGCTGCACCCGGAAGGTGGTTGAGCACGCCGGGCAGCGCGCGAGGATCATGACTGCGCCGACGTCGGCCGTTCGCCCTCGAGGCGGACCCAGCCGTCCAGGGTGGCGCCCACGCGCAGGGCGATGAAGGGGGCGTAGGCTTCGATGACGTCGTCGGCCTGGGCCTCCAGCACGCCGGACAGGGCCAGCTTGCCGCCGGGCGCGACGCGGGCGGCGAGCAGCGGCGCCAGCATCTTGAGCGGATTGGTCAGGATGTTGGCCACGACCCGCTGGAAGGTGCCGTCGAGGGGCTTGGCCGACACCTGCAGGTGCAGGCTGACGCCGTTGTTGGCGGCATTGTCGGCGGCGGTCTCGACGGCCTTCTCGTCGATGTCCACGCCGGTGACGTCACCCGCGCCCAGCTTGGCGGCGGCAATGGCGAGGATGCCGGAGCCGCAGCCGTAGTCGAGGACGCTGACGCCCGCCGGGACCTCCGCGGTCAGCCACTCGAGGCAAAGGCGGGTGGTCGGGTGCGAGCCGGTACCGAAGGCCATGCCCGGATCCAGCACCAGGTTGATTGCATTGGCATCCGGGGATTCGTGCCAGGACGGCACGATCCACAGCCGGTCGGTGATGCGGATCGGGTCGAACTGGCTCTGGGTGAGTTGTACCCAGTTCTGTTCCTCGACCTCTTCGATGGTGAAGGGCGGTACGGCGTCGAGCCCGACCGCCGCCGATGCGATGGCCAGCGCCGCAGCCAGGTCGGTGTCGGTGTCGAACAGCGCGACGACGCGGCTGTGGTCCCACAGGCTGGCCGGGTGCATGCCCGGCTCGCCGAACTGGGGCTTCTCCGCGTCGGTGCCGGCGTCCGCGTCGTCGATGCTGACCGACAGCGCGCCATGCTCCATCAGCGCCTCGGACAAGGCCTCGGCGCGGGTTGCATCAGCCTGCAGGATGACCGAAATCCACATCTCAGACCTTCTTTACTTCGTTACGCCCGGCCAGCTTGTGCTCCAGGTAATGGATGCTGGTGCCGCCTTCGACGAAGCGCGCGTCGAGCATCAGTTCCTGGTGCAGCGGGATGTTGGTCTTGATGCCTTCGACCAGCATCTCGGACAGGGCGATGCGCATGCGGCGGATCGCCTGGTCGCGGGTGTCGCCGTAGGCGATCAGCTTGCCGATCATCGAATCGTAGTGCTGCGGCACGGTGTAGCCGTTGTACACATGGGAGTCGACGCGGATGCCGGGGCCACCTGGAACGTGCCAGTTGCTGATCTTGCCGGGGCAGGGCGTGAACTTGAACGGATCTTCCGCGTTGATCCGGCATTCGATGGCGTGGCCGCGGAACTCGATGTCCTTCTGCCGGTAGCTGAGCTTCTGGCCGGCGGCGACGCGGATCTGTTCCTGCACGATGTCCACGCCGGTGATCAGCTCGGTGACCGGGTGTTCGACCTGCACGCGGGTGTTCATCTCGATGAAGTAGAACTCGCCGTTCTCGTACAGGAATTCGAAGGTGCCGGCGCCCCGGTAGCCGATCTTGCGGCAGGCTTCGGCGCAGCGCTCGCCGATACGGGTGATATGGCGCCGCTCGATGCCCGGCGCGGGGGCTTCCTCGATGACTTTCTGGTGGCGGCGCTGCATGGAGCAATCGCGCTCGCCCAGGTAGATGGCGTTGCCGTGCTGGTCGGCCAGCACCTGGATTTCCACGTGGCGCGGGTTCTCCAGGAACTTCTCCATGTAAACCGTCGGGTTGCCGAAGAACGCGCCAGCCTCGGAGCGGGTGGTGGTGACGGCATTGAGCAGCGCGGCCTCGGTGTGCACCACGCGCATGCCGCGACCGCCGCCGCCGCCGGCGGCCTTGATGATCACCGGGTAGCCGATGGCGCGGGCGATCTTGACGATCTCCTTCGGGTCTTCGGGCAGCGCGCCGTCGGAGCCGGGCACACAGGGCACGCCCGCAGCCTTCATGGCGTCCTTGGCCGAGACCTTGTCGCCCATCAGGCGGATGGTTTCGGCGCGGGGGCCGATGAAGACGAAGCCGGATTGCTCGACCCGCTCGGCGAAGTCGGCGTTCTCGGACAGGAAGCCGTAGCCCGGGTGGATGGCTTCGGCGTCGGTGACCTCGGCGGCGGAGATCAGTGCCGGGATGTTGAGGTAGCTGAGGGCCGACGAAGCGGGGCCGATGCACACGGATTCGTCGGCCAGTTTGACGTACTTGGCCTCGGCATCCGGCTCGGAATGGACCGCGACGGTCTTGATGCCCAGCTCACGGCACGCGCGCAGTATGCGCAGCGCGATCTCGCCCCGGTTGGCGATCAGGATTTTTTCGAACATCGCCATGATTTAGCCGATGACGAAGAGGGGTTCGCCGTATTCCAGCGGCTCGCCGTTCTCGACCAGAATGGCCTTCACGGTGCCGGCCACTTCGGCCTCGATCTCGTTCATCAACTTCATGGCTTCGATGATGCACAGCACGTCGCCAACGGCAACGCTCTGGCCGACTTCGACGAGGGGCTTGGCGCCCGGAGCGGAGGCGCGGTAGAAGGTGCCGACCATCGGCGACTTGACCACGTGGCCGTCCGGCAGGGCCGCTTCGGCAGCGGCAGCAGGGGCGGCCGGTGCAGCGGCAACAGGGGCGCTGACGGCGATCGGTGCGGCGGGGGCCTGGGCCACGTAGCTGACCGGCGCGGGGCCGGAGGCGTGCTTGGCGATGCGGACCTTTTCCTCGCCTTCAGTGACTTCCAGCTCGGAGATGCCGGACTCCTGGACCAGGTCGATCAATTTCTTGAGCTTGCGAAGATCCATAGTATTCCCCTTGATATGTGAAGCGGCCGGCAGCAAGGCCGGCCCGCCGATGTCTTGTGTTTAGGCGCGAGCTGCGCGCAGACGGGCGAGGGCGAATTCGAGGGCGAGTTGATAGCCCTGGGCGCCCAGCCCGCAGATCACCCCTACCGCCTTGTCGGAGAAGTAGGAATGGTGGCGGAACGGCTCGCGGGCGTGGATGTTCGACAGGTGTACTTCGACGTACGGGATGGCAACGCCCGCAAGGGCGTCCCGCAGTGCGACGCTGGTGTGCGTATATCCTGCCGGATTGATGATGATGAAATCGACGGCTTCGCTTTCCGCAGCCTGCACGCGGTCGATGAGTTCGCCCTCGTGGTTGCTCTGGAAGGACTCCAGCAGCACGCCATCGGCCTTGGCCCGGCTCTCCATCGCCGCATGAATGTCGGCGAGGGTCGTCAGGCCGTAGATGCCGGGTTCCCGGCGACCGAGCAAGTTGAGGTTGGGACCATGCAAAACGAGAATCCGCGGTTGCGGGAGGTTCTCGTCAGTGGCTTCCTGGGTGCGGGTTTTGCGCGTCATGAATGCAAGTTTGCCGTAATTACGCGCAAGTTGTCCACCGCGAGGCCCCTGCCGGATGCGTCAGGACTTGCTCAGTTCGGCGAGTTTGCGATCCAGTTCCTGCTCCGACAATTCGCCTAGTTTGACCAGGCTGATGCCGCCGTTGCGATCGATAACCAGCGTGAAGGGCAGGCCTTGGGAGCTGTTGCCGAGCTCTTCGGTCAGCTGGACCAGGGACGGATCCGCGATCACCAGCGGGTAGTCCACCGCCTGCTTGGCCTGGAAGCCGGCGACATTTTTGGCGGTGTCGATGCTTACGCCAACGAATTGCACGCCCTTGCCGGCATATTTGCGGCTCAACGCCGAAAATGCCGGAATTTCCTTGCGGCACGGCGGGCACCAGGTGGCCCAGAAGTTGACCACCAGGACCTTGCCTTTCCAGGCCGAGAACGGCTGCTGGTTACCTTTCGCGTCGGGCAGGTCGAGGGCCAGCAGCTTGCCGAGGGCGGTGCGCTGGGTCTGGGACAGGTTGGCGGCGGGGGGCGCGGCGTTGGCGTTGCTGGCGTACGAGGTATACAGGCCGGCGGCGCCGGAGGCCAGTGCAACGGCGGTGACGAGGGCGAGGGTGGTGCGGCGACTCATGGATGGATGGGGGCTTCGGCCGGGGTTTCGGTAACGAGGGCTTCGACGACGGACAGGCGCGCGCGTTCCATCTGGCGGGCGCCATGGTTGCCGCGGCGGTTCAGGCGCTCCACGTCGGGGGAATAGATGCGCAGCTTGAACGGGATGTCGTCCCAGTCGAAGACGAGGATCGCCTCAGGGCCGTCGGGCTGGTTGCGGCGCGGTTCCCGGTGCTCGTAGGCGACGTCGTTGTTGAGGAAGAAGATCTCCACTTCCTTGGCGCTTTCCGGAAAAAGGTCGATTTCCACTTCCGAGTAGCGCCCGGCGGTGCCTTCCAGCACCGGCCCGGTGAGGTAGGGGCGGAAGGCTTCCAGTTCGCGCATCACCTCGACGGCCGCCAGGCGCATGACGTATTGGCGTTCCAGGTGCTCTTCGTCCTGGAATACGGCGAGATAGGTGCGGACTTCGGCCTCGATCTCCGCGTTGTTGGGCAGTTCGTCGGCGGCGAGGGCGCCAAGCTGGCGGGCGGCCTTGCGCTTGGCGAAGCCGTAATCGCTGATGCCGTCTTCGGCGATCATGCGGGCCGCCAGGGCGGCGATTTCACGACGCAGATTGCTGCGGTGTGGAACGGCAGGGCGCGGCATGAAAGGTCGAAGCTCCCCGTTCGATTAGAATAGATCCCATTCTACACACGACTGTTGCGGCACTGTTTCTGTCGCTTAGACGAATAATGCACATACACATTCTCGGAATCTGCGGAACTTTCATGGGCGGCGTGGCCCTGCTGGCGCGGGCTGCCGGCCATACCGTGACGGGCTGCGATGCCAACGTCTATCCGCCGATGAGCACCCAGCTCGAAGAGCAGGGCATCCGCCTCGTCGAGGGCTACGGGGTCGGGCAACTCGACCTGGAGCCGGACGTGTTCGTCGTCGGCAATGCGATCTCCCGTGGCAATCCGCTGCTGGAGGAGATCCTCGACAAGGGCTTGCCCTATGTGTCCGGTCCCCAGTGGCTGGCCGAGAACGTGCTGCAGGGGCGCTGGGTGCTGGGTGTCGCCGGCACCCACGGCAAGACCACGACCACTTCGCTGCTGGCTTGGATCCTCGAGGATGCCGGCCTCAATCCTGGCTTTCTGGTCGGTGGCGTACCGAAGAACTTCGGCCTGTCGGCACGGCTGACCGAGTCGCCGTTCTTCGTCATCGAAGCGGACGAATACGACACTGCCTTCTGCGACAAGCGCTCCAAGTTCGTCCATTACCGTCCGCGGACTTTGATCCTGAACAACCTGGAGTTCGACCACGCGGATATCTTCGCCGACCTGGCGGCCATCGAAACCCAGTTCCACCACCTGGTGCGCACCGTGCCGCGTCTCGGCCGCATCGTTGCCAATGCCGCCGAGGAATCGCTGCCGCGGGTCATGCAGCGCGGCTGCTGGTCCGAACTGGAATGGTTCAACGACGCGGCCGGCTGGTCGGTGGCGGAGGGGGCCAGCGAGGACGAGGTGGTGATCCGCCATCTGGGCAAGGAGATCGGCCGCCGCCGGCTGCCGTTGTCTGGCCGCCACAACCGGGCCAATGCGCTGGCGGCCATCGCTGCGGCGCGGCATGTGGGCGTCACCCCGGAAGTGGCGCTGGATGCGCTGAGCCGCTTCGAGGGCGTCAAGCGCCGTCTCGAATTGCGCGGCACGGTGCGGGGCGTGGCGGTGTACGATGATTTTGCCCACCACCCGACCGCGATCACGCTGACCGTCGAAGGCCTGCGTAGGCAGGTTGGCGACGCGCGAATCCTGGCGGTGCTGGAACCGCGCTCCAACACCATGAAGCTCGGCGTGATGAAGGACCAGCTACCGGCCAGCCTGACCCAGGCCGACAAGGTCTTCTGCTACGCCGCCAACCTGGGGTGGGATGCCCGCGCGGCCTTGGCGCCGATCGCTGGCAAGACGGTCGTCGAGAATGATCTGGATGCGCTGGTGGCCGCCATCGTCGCTGAAGCCCGCGACGGTGACCGGATCCTGGTCATGAGCAACGGCGGTTTTGGCGGCATCCACGGCAAGCTGCTGGCGGCTCTCGCGCAGTAAGCTGCCGGTGGCACCCCCTGTGGGGGCTTGTGGGGGCGAATTCATTCGCCCTCCGTCGGTTCATGACGCCTCGGGCGAATGAATTCGCCCCCACAGATTCAGTGTGCCGATTCCGTATCCAGCTTGTCGAAACGTCGAGGAAAGCCTGCTGCCGGTTGCCGGTGGTGGGCTTTTTTGTTCTGCAAAAGGGGCAGGAGCACGGCCAGCGTGACGCATAGCAGCAGTGCGGCGCCGGTGTTGTGGGCGACGGCCAGCGGCAGTGGCAGTTGCAGCAGCACGTTGGCGATGCCCAGCCCGATCTGCAGACCCAGGGCGCCGAGTAGCGCGAAACCGGATCCGCGGCTGTTTCGATGGGCCAGGAGGCGCAGGCCGAGGCTGCCGGCAACCAGCAGCACCACGCCGGCGAACAGGCGATGGGTCCAGTGGATGGCGGTCAAGGCGCTGGCTGGCAGTAGGGCGCCGCTGGCGGTGATGCCCAGTTCCCGGTCCAGCGTAAAGGCGTGGTGGAAATCCAGCGCCGGGTTGAAGCTGCCCTGGCAGCTTGGAAAGTCCGGGCAGATGGCAGCTGCGTAGTTGCTGCTGACCCAGCCGCCGAGGGCGATCTGAATGACGACGGTGGCCAGTGCGGCGATGGCGTGCGCCTGCAGGCCGGTGTTGGTGGTCGTCGCTGGACGGAAGCCGCGACCGTCCCGCAGCACGAGGGTGGCGAGCAGCGCCAGGGTTGTCATGCCGCCGAGCAGGTGGCCGGTGACGATCACCGGTTTCAGCAATTGGGTGACTGTGAGCATGCCGAGCGTGGCTTGCAGCACGACCACGCCGAGTAGGGCCAGCTCAAGCGTTGGCCTGCGCGTGGCGCGTTGCCGCCAGCCGAGCACGGCCAGGCCGGCGATGCACAGGCCCAGCGTACCGGCGGCGTAGCGGTGGATCATTTCCTTCCAGGCTTTGCCGGCTTCCACGCGCTGGCCGAAGGCCGTTTCCGCGGCGCTTACTTCATGGGCGCGTTCCGGCACGCCGACAAGATGACCATAGCAGCCGGGCCAGTCCGGGCAGCCGAGGCCGGCATCGGACAGGCGTACCCAGGCGCCGAGAGAAACCACCACCAGGGCGAGCAGGAAGGCGAGGATGGCGAGGCTACGCCGGCCGGACGGGTGCGCCCTCATGCCAGCCGATCCAGGAAGAGGGCCGCGAACAGGCCGGTAAGGTAGATCAGCGAATAGCGGAAGGCGTGCCGCGCACGGGCATCCGAGTAATCGCGCCACAGGACCCAGGCCTCCCGCAGGTAGCCCAGGTTGAGCAGGCTGACCAGCGCCGCATAGACAGCGCCGGACAGACCCAGCGTGCACGGCAGGTAAGACACCGCCGCCAGCAGTACGGTGTACAGCAGGATGTGCAGGCAGGTCAGCGCCACGCCATGGCTGACCGGCAGCATCGGCAGCCCGGCGCGGGCGTATTCCTCGCGCCGGTAGCAGGCCAGCGCCCAGAAGTGAGGCGGTGTCCACAGGAAGATGATGAGGAACAGGGCCAGCGCTGGCAGGCCGATGCTGTCGGTCATCGCCGCCCAGCCGAGCACCGGTGGCATGGCGCCGGAAGCGCCGCCGATGACGATGTTCATCGGTGTGGCCGGTTTCAGGATCACGGTGTAAACGATGGCGTAGCCGAGAAAGGTGGCGAGGGTCAGCCACATGGTCAGCGGATTGACCGCCACATGCAGCAACCACAGGCCGCTGCCGCCAGTCAGGCAGGCCAGGCCGAGGGTTTCCGTCGGGCTGATCAGCCCCAGCGGCAGCGGGCGGCCGCGGGTGCGCGCCATGCGGGCGTCGATGGTCCGCTCCACCAGGCAGTTGATCGCCGCGGCGGCGCCGGCCACCAGTGCGATGCCGACGGTGGCGGCGAGCATCCGGCCGGCTGGCGGCCAGCCGGGTACGGCGAGGAACATGCCGATCAGTGCGGTGAACACGATCAGGCTGTTCACCCGCGGTTTGCACTGGGTCAGGAAGGCGCCGAGGCGCAGGCCGAGAGGAGCGGGGGCGGCGGTGCTGCGGAAGGTCGTCGGCATCGTGGTCTCTCCGGGGGATGCGTTGTCAGCCGGCCCAGGCGTAGCGGAGCAGGCGTTCCATGTCCTTCAGGATGTTGCGCGGGTCGGCGTCGGGGGCGTAGCGCAGGATGATCTTGCCGAGCGGGTCCACCACGTACACCCGGTGCCCCTGCCCATCCAGGTCGAAAGCTGCGCGGGCGGCGGCGCTGCGCGCCACCGCGGCATGCAGGTCGGGCTGCATGGCGTGCAGGGGGGTGATGTCGGGCGCAGCCTGGTCGGACAGCCAGGTGCGCTGGACTCGCGGCATCTGCTTGTAGAGGGCGACGTGGATCTGGCGGGTGGCGACGATCCAGTCGCGGCAGGCCGCGTCGCAGGGGCCGGGGCCGGCGACCACCAGGCTCCAGTGGCCGTCGAAGTCCTGTTTGCCGAGGGGCTGGCCGGCGGCGTCGGCGAGGGCCGGCAGGGGGCGCGGCGGCGACAGCAATTCGCCATGGTTGCCGGGCTGGTCTGGGTGCCAGCCCCAGGCATACAGCCCGGCGCCGACCGCGAAGGGCATCAGCAGCAGGGCCAGGATCAATAGCAGCGGGCGGTAGCGGCGCATCAGCGGCGCCTCCAGCCGAGGGCCAGCCAGATCAGCACTGCGGAGGCGGCGAAGCCGTACCACTGGTAAGCGTAGGAAAGATGGCGTTCGAGACGCTCGTCCGGGCGCGGCCAGTCGCGCACGAAGCCGGCCGGCGCGGCGGCATCCAACTGCACCACCACCGGCTGCACCGGCCACAGCGCGAGTCGGGCGAAGCGGGCCAGGTCGAGGTTCTGCCAGACCGGCTGCCAGTTGCTGCTGTCATCGCCGCCCAGCGTGAAGAAGCGGGTGCCCGGTACGACGGCGGTGCCGCGCAGCTCCAGCGGGCCGCTCGGCGTATCCACCTGTGGAATGTCTGCGTGGCGGGCGGAAGCCGGAATCCAGCCGCGGTTCACCAGTACACGCATGTTGCCGCCGTCGATGTGGAAGGGTGTAATCACGTGGTAGCCGGCCTGTTCCCGATAGATGCGGTTATCGACGAGGAACTGGCGTTCGGTCTCGAAGCGGCCACGGATCAGCACCGGCCGCGAGCGCAGACTGTCGGCATCCATCGGCGTGCTGCCAAGGCTGACCGGCGCGTCGGTGCTGCGCTGGTCGAGCACGGCCTGGGCAGCCTGCTTGCGTTCGGCCTTGCCGTACTGCCAGTTGCCGAGCTGGAGGCAGCCGGCGGCGACGGCCAGCGCGAGCACGCCGCCCCACACCGAGGGGCGGAAGCGGCGGCCGCTTGTGATGGCCCGGACGCCGGCGCACAATCTGCGAACCGGGTTCGGGGAGCGGGCTGTGGCATTCAAGTTGGCCGTGGTGTTCATGCTGTTGCTGGTGGTCGGCAGCCTCTTTTCGGGCTTGTTCTTCCTTTATCGCGACAGGGGCAATGGCGACCGGGTTGTGCGGGCGCTCACCTTGCGCGTCTCCCTCTCCCTTTTGCTCTTTCTCGGCCTGCTGCTGGCCTGGCATTTCGGCGCCGTGGGGCGCTAGAGCCAATAGACCACGACGAACAGCAGCAGCCACACCACATCCACGAAGTGCCAGTACCAGGCCACCGCTTCGAAGGCGAAGTGGCGTTTGGCGTCGAAGTGCCCGGCCAGGCAGCGGCCGGTGACGACGGCCAGCATGATCGCGCCGAGCGTGACGTGGAAACCGTGGAAGCCGGTCAGCATGAAGAAGGTGGCGCCATACACGCCGGCGCCCATTGTCAGGCCCATCTCGGTGTAGGCGTGGTGGTATTCGTAGGCCTGGAAGCCGAGGAAGATCACGCCGAGCAGCACGGTGAGGATCAGGCCCAGGTTGAGCTGGCTGCGGGAGCCCTTCATCAGGCCCCAGTGGGCAAAGGTCAGCGTGACGCCGGAGCTCAGCAGCAGCGCCGTGTTGATCGCCGGGATGCCCCAGGCGCCCATCGGCGTGAAGGGGGCGCCCTTCGGGCCGGCGGTCGGCCAGGCGGCGGTGAAGTCCTTGTACAGCGTGAAGGCCGGGTCCATGTGGGCGAGGGCCGGCACCGAGATGTTGCGGCAGTAGAACAGCGCGCCGAAGAAGGCCGCGAAGAACATCACCTCAGAGCCGATGAACCACACCATGCCCTGGCGGAAGGACTTGTCCTCCCAGTCGGTGTAGGCGCCGCGCTGGTTTTCGGCGATCACCGCGCCGAACCACTTGAACAGCACGAAGATGATCACCGCCGAACCGCCGGCCATCACCCACGGCCCCGGCGCGAACTTGTTCATCAGCAGGATGAAGCCCAGCGCCAGCAGGAACATGCCGCCCGACAGGAAGACCGGGTAGAGGCTCGGCTGGGGCACGTAGTAATGGCCGGCGTGGGGCGCGGCGGAGTTGGCGTGCGAGGCGTGCAAGGCGGACTCCCTAGTTAGGATTCGGTGCCGGGAAGAAGGCGTAGGCCAGCGTCAGCTCACTGATCTCCTCGCCGATGTCGCCATCGACGACGAAGGTCAGGGCCATTTCGCGGCTTTCGCCGGGGGCGAGGGTCTGTTGCTTGAAGCAGAAGCAGTCGAGCTTGCGGAAATGGCGTGCTGCCACGGTCGGCGACACGCTGGGCACGGCCTGGCCGACGATGGTCTGGTCGGACAGATTGCGGACCAGGAAGCGGGTGGTGCGCAGTTCGCCGGGGTGGAGCTCGATGGACGGCTCGAGGGGGCGGATCTCCCACGGCAGGCCGGGCATCAGCGTGGAGGTGAATTGAACGCCCAGGTTGCGGGCGTAATTCACCGCGCTCGGCGGTACGTCTTTGGCCTGGATGGCGTCCTTCAAGGTTTTGCCGTTGAAGCCCACCGCACGGCACAGGGTGTCGTAGAGCGGTACCAGCGCAAAGCCGAAGGCGAAGAAGGCCGCCGCCACCAGCAACAGGCGGATGACCAGCCTGCCGTGCCGGTGCGGCGGCGGATTGAGGGCGGCTTCCCGCATGGCGGTGTCAGCGCTCGATCAGGAAGCCGATCAGGTACAGACCCAGCGCGATGGCGCCGAGTATCCAGGCGAAGCGTGACGAAGCGCGACGGCGCTCGGCCAGGTCATCGGACGTGAAATGCATGATGTCCTCCTACTTGATCAGCCCGCCTTGATGACGGGCTGGGTTTCCCAGGAGTGGTGGGGCGGCGGGGAGCTGAGTTCCCATTCCAGCCCCTCGGTGCCTTCCCACACCCGGTCGGTCGCCTTGTCGCCGCCTTTCACGCAGCGCCACACGTTGTAGGCGAAGATCAATTGCGACAGGCCCAGCGCGAAGGCCCCTACAGTGGATATGGCATTGAATTCGGCGAACTGCAATGCGTAGTCGGGAATGCGCCGGGGCATGCCGGCGAGCCCCAGGAAAAACTGGGGCATGAAGGTAAAGTTGAAGCTGATCACGGTCAGCCAGAAGTGCAGCTTGCCGAGCTTCTCGCTGTACATGTGGCCGGTCCATTTGGGCAGCCAGTAGTACACGCCGGTCATCACGCCCATGATGCCGCCGGCGAACAGCGCGTAGTGGAAGTGGGCCACCACGAAGTAGCTGTGGTGGTACTGGGCGTCGGCGGCCACGTCGGCCAGCACGAGGCCGGTCAGGCCGGCGATGCCGAACAGCACGATGAAGCCGAGGGCGAACAGCATCGGCGTCTCGAAGCTCATCGCGCCGCGCCACATGGTGGCGATCCAGCAGAAGAACAGCACCGCCAGCGGCAGCGAGATCGACATGGTGCTGTACATGAAGTACAGCAGGGCCGGAACCGGCAGGCCGGAGGTGAGGAAGTGGTGAGCCCACACGATCAGGCCCAGCACGCCGATGGCGATGAAAGACCATACTTGGGCGGTATGGCCATAGATGGGTTTGCGGGTGAAGGTGGACAGTACATGGGGCATCAGGCCCCACACCGGCAGCAGCAGGATGTACACCTCCGGGTGGCCGAAGAACCAGAACAGGTGCTGGAACAGGATCGGGTCGCCGCCGCCGGCGGCGTTGAAGAAATGGGTGTCGAAGTGGCGGTCGGTGAGCAGCATGGTCACGCCGCCGGCGAGCACCGGCAGGGTGATGATCAGCAGCACCGCGGTGACCAGCCAGCCCCAGCAGAACAGCGGCATCTTCATCAGCGTCATGCCGGGGGCGCGCATGTTGAGGATGGTGGCGATGATGTTGATCGAGCCCATGATCGAGCTGATGCCGAGGATGTGGATCGAGAAGATCGCGAAATCCACCCCGATGCCGCCCTGCACGGACAGCGGCGCGTAGAGCGTCCAGCCGGTGGCGACGGCGCCGTCGCCGATGCCGAACAGGGCCAGGAAGAAGGGCATTGTCAGCAGCAGCGCGGCCGGCGGCAGCAGCCAGAAGCCCCAGTTGTTGAGGCGCGGCAGGGCCATGTCCGGTGCGCCGATCATCAGCGGGATCATCCAGTTGGCGAAGCCGGTGGCGGCCGGCATCAGCGCCGCGAAGATCATCACCAGCGCATGCACGCCGATCAGCTGGTTGAAGAACTCCGGTTTCATCAGCTGCAGACCGGGCTGGAACAATTCGGCGCGTACCCCGAGGATCATCGCCCCGCCGACGAAGAACATCAGCAGGGAGAAGGTGAGGTACATCGTGCCGATGTCCTTGTGGTTGGTGGTGGTCAGCCAGCGCAGCAGACCGGCGGGATGGTGGCCATCATGGTGGTCGAGGGCATGGGACGCGGTGTTCATGCGGGACTCCTCAGCGAAGGGCCTTGATCTGGGCGGGCTGGATCATGTCGCCCTTGGTGTTGCCGAAGCTGTTGCGCTCGTAGGTGATGACGGCGGCAAGGTCGGCATCGGACAGGGTCGTCTTGAAGGCTTGCATGGCCGTGCCGGCCTTGCCATTCATGACCCGGTCCACGTGGCTGTCGGGGATCAGCTTGCCGTCCGGCGACAGCAGCGGACCATTGACGATCTTGCTGCCGGCCAGCGCCGGGAAGGCCGGCGGCAGGCCCTGGCCGGTGGGCTGGTGGCAGGCCGCGCAGATCTTGTCGTAGGTTTCCTTGCCGTGGGCCATCAGCTCGTCGCGGGACCAGGTGCGGTCTCCACTGGCGGCCGCGGCGGCCAGTTCGGCTTTCTTCTGGCCCACCCAAGCGACGTATTCGGCTTCCGGCACGGCCTTGACGACCACCGGCATGAAGCCGTGGTCCTTGCCGCACAGCTCGGCGCACTGACCGCGGTAGATGCCGGGCTCCTCGATGCGTACCCAGGTTTCCCGCAGGAAGCCGGGGATCGCGTCACGCTTGACGCCGAACTGGGGCACCCACCAGGTGTGGATCACATCGGTGGAGGTGAGCAGGATGCGCACCTTCTTGCCGATCGGCAGCACCACCGGGTTGTCCACTTCGAGCAGGTAGTGCTCGCCCTTGGCCTCCTTGCCCTCGATCTGCTCGCGGGGCGTGGTCAGGGTGCTGATGTATTTGACGCCGGAGTCCGGGTATTCGTACTGCCACTTCCACTGCATGCCGGTCACCTTGAGCACCATGTCGGCCTTGGTGCGGGTGTCCTCCATGTCGATCACCGCGTGGAAGGCCGGAATGCCCATCAACACGAAGTCGATGAAGAGCAGGATCGCGAAGGGCACCAGCACCCAGAACCACTGCAAGGCGCCGCGCGGGCCGCTGAAGCGGGCCGGCTGGGCGCCGACGCTCTTGCGATGGGCGATCATCGAATACACCATGATCCCGAACACCACCACGAACAGCACCGTGATGATGATCATGAACTGGTTGTGCATCGATAGCGTGTCGCGCCCGATCGGGGTGACCGGTTTGGGGAAGTTCCACGTGAAGTCGGCGAGAGCTGAGCCGGAGACGAACAGGAGGCCGAGTGCAGCGAGAAGTCTGGCCTGGGAGCGGGGGACGGTTGGGCTCAAGTCTCTACCTCTCTTTTCGTGGGATGATCGGACCCGCGGTGGCTAATGAGGTCTGGCGAGTCGGCTGGATAGATCCGAGAAAAGCTGTCTGCGCTGGTCGGGTGTCAGCAGGCGCCCCACGTGGGCGCTGTGCCCGTGGGCGCGGATGCACACCAGTGGTTCGCGCCCGTCATCGGGCTCCAGCGTGACGCGGGCCCAGGCGGTCTGGAAGCGCCGGCTGAACGAGGCGGCAGACTGGCGGGTCGAAACGACCAGGCTGTCGTCGTCGAGACGGATGGATTCGTAGTCGGAGGCCTGGCGGTCGATGGCGCGCAGGGCCAGGAAAAGCAGGAAGAGTTCGATGCCGGCGAAGGGCAATACCAGCCATGCGCCGGCCAACAGGAAGGCCGTGCTGGTGATGAGGCTGGCGGCGAGGATCAGGGCGATCAGGCCGCGACGCAGTGTGGGAGTGAGGGAGCAGTTGGGGCGCGCGATCCAGGATCGCGCGCCCGCTGCCTCTTTCATTGTTATAGCCATGGCGTCTCCTCCAGGCCCGTCCGCGTCTTATTGACGCAGATCAAATTCTGAGGGCAGTGTAGCATCGCCTCTGTGTTTTGCAGTGCACTTCTTCAAAACGCAGTTAATTGAAGTATAAGGAATTTTTAAATGTTTGCTTTTTTGCGGTGCACCATTGTTGCGTTTGCAGCATTTGGACTGCTGGCAGCCTGCTCCCCCGAGGGGGGCGGAGGGCCGCGTGAGGGCTTCATCGGCACCGATATCACGGGTGCAAATTATGCAAATGGTTTTAGATTGACCGATCACCGGGGGCAGGTGCGTACGCTGGCCGATTACAAGGGCAAGGTCGTGACCCTGTTTTTCGGCTATACCCAGTGCCCGGACGTGTGTCCGACCAACCTGCTCAACATGGCGCAGGTGATGCGCGAGTTGGGGCCGGACGCTGACAGGGTGCAGGTGCTGTTCATCACTGTCGACCCGGAACGGGACACCCAGGAACTGCTTGCCCAGTACGTGCCGGCCTTCGATTCACGCTTCGTCGGCTTGTATGGCGACCTCGCCACGACCCAGGCGGTTGCCCGGGATTTCAAGGTGTTCTACCAGAAGCAGGGGGATGTGCAGGGCGGCCGCTACACGGTGGATCATTCCACCGGCACCTACGTCTTCGATCCCCAGGGGCGGCTGCGCCTGTATGTCAGGCACGGCGAAAAGCCGGCTGCCATCGTCGCCGACCTGAAGCGCCTGCTGGCCGGAAAATAGCGGACAGCCTTGGAAGCTCACAGGAGGCGAGAGACGTCGGATGCGGTGAAGGCCGAGATGATGCTGTGGGGGGATACTGTGGGGGCGAATTCATTCGCCCTCGGTCGCTTGGCCAAGCTCCGTGGGCGAATGAATTCGCCCCCACAGGCCCAGCCCACAGGCCCAGC
>JAFEDK010000019.1:46275-73923 GCA_018241665.1 Pseudomonadota bacterium | reverse complement strand
CCCAGCCCACAGGCCCAGCCCACAGAAAAGCATGCGTCCCACAGGACAGAGCCAGGTCCGTAGCCCGGGGCGTCGCCCGGGCGGTATCGTTCAGGCCAGCGCGGCCAGGTGGCTGCGCATCTTCTGCATGGCCTTGGCTTCGATCTGGCGGATGCGTTCGGCGGAGACGCCGTATTCGGCGGCCAGTTCGTGCAGGGTGGCGGCGTCGCCTTCGGTCAGCCAGCGGCGTTGCACGATGGTCCGGCTGCGCTCGTCCAGATTGGCCAGGGCTTCATGCAGGCCGACGTCCTGCAGGCGCGAGGCCTGGCGCTGGGCGATCACCTCGGACGGCTCGGCGTGCGGGTCGGCCAGGTAGGCGATCGGCGCGAAACGTTCTTCCTCGTCGTCCGGTCCGCTTTCCAGCGCCACGTCCTGGCCGGACAGGCGGGTTTCCATCTCGCGGACCTCCTCCGGCTTGACGCCGAGCTGGCTGGCGACGGCCAGTACTTCCTCGCCCTGCAGCGTGTTGCTGCTGCTCTTCATGCCGCGCAGGTTGAAGAACAGCTTGCGCTGGGCCTTGGTAGTGGCGATCTTGACCAGGCGCCAGTTCTTGACGATGTATTCGTGGATTTCGGCCTTGATCCAGTGGATCGCGAAGGACACCAGGCGCACGCCACGGTCCGGGTCGAAGCGCTTGACGGCCTTCATCAGGCCCACATTGCCTTCCTGGATCAGGTCGGCGTGGGGCAGGCCATAACCGAGATAACCGCGCGCAATGGCGACCACCAGGCGCAGGTGGGACAACACCAGCTTGCGCGCCGCTTCCAGATCCTCATTCTCCCGGAAGCTGTGGGCGAGGTCGGATTCTTCCTTCTCGGTCAGCAACGGGATGCGATTCACCCTCTGGATGTATTGATCCAGACTGCCAACCGCGGACGGAACGGGAAACGACAAGGTTTGGGACATCAACGACTACCTCCTTCGCAGCAATATTAGCACTCTCGATATCGGAGTGCTAAGGGGGCGAATGGTTCCGTAGCTCATTATTTCTGCTGAGCTTATCAGCTTCCGGAGCGCTCGCCGGAGGCGACCGGTGTCGGCTGTGGGCGCATGGGTGCGGCGCGGCTAAAGCCATCCGGGCCGGCGCCGTTAAGCCTGAGGCACATGAATGTGCCGGTAATTCGGACGTGGGCGGATAAACTTCAGTTTATGAAGGATGTGCCGCCTGCCGTGCGTCCTGTCGCCCTGCCGTGCCGCCGGGCTTGCACCTTGCCGACATCCCTGAGCCGGGGTGGAGACTTTCCGATGAGTATTTACGCGAGTAGCGACAAGCCCGAGGCCCTTGCGGCGAAGCACACGATCCTGATCGTCGACGACACGCCGCAGAATCTGGCCGTGCTGGGCGAGCTCCTGCAGCCCCATTACCGGGTGCGCGCCGCCAATTCCGGCGAGCGGGCGTTGCGGGCAGCGGGGCTGGCGCCGCGTCCCGACCTGATCCTGCTCGACGTGATGATGCCGGGCATGGACGGTTACGAGGTGCTGCAGCAGCTGCATGCCGATCCGGCCACCCGCAACATCCCGGTGATCTTCGTGACCGCCATGAATGCTGCCGAGAACGAGGAGCACGGCCTGGCCCTCGGGGCGGTGGACTACATCACCAAGCCGATCAACCCGGCCATCGTGCTGGCGCGGGTGCGCACCCACCTGGAACTGAAGCAGGCCCGCGACCGCCTGGCCAACGAGAACGAATGGCTGGAGCGGGAGGTCAGCCGGCGCATGAGCGAGAACCTGCTGGTGCAGGAGCTCAGCGTGCGTGCGCTGGCCTGCCTCAGCGAGGCCCGCGACAACGAGACCGGGCGCCACATCGTGCGCACCCAGACCTATGTGGATCTGCTGGCCCGCGAGCTGGCGCCCCATCCCCGTTTCAGCTCGGCGCTCGGCGGCGCCCGCCTGGGCATGGTGGTGAAGGCCGCGCCGTTGCACGACATCGGCAAGGTCGGCATTCCCGACAGCATCCTGCTCAAGCGCGGCCGGCTGACGGGGGACGAGTTCGAGATCATGAAGGCGCACCCGGCGATCGGCGCCGACGCCATCGACAAAGCCATGGCCCAGGCGCTGGAGAGCGCTGACGAGGCCTCAGCCGCCCAGGCCGGCGAGGCCTTCGCCTTCCTGTGCATCGCCCGTGAGATTGCCCTCGGCCACCACGAGAAGTGGGATGGCAGCGGCTATCCCGGCGGCCATGCCGGCGACGCGATCCCGGTGTCGGCGCGCCTGATGGCGCTGGCAGACGTCTTCGATGCGTTGATGAGCCGGCGTGTCTACAAGCCGCCCATGACGCTGGACGAAACCACGCAGATCATCGTCGGTGGTCGCGGCAGCCATTTCGATCCGGACGTGGTGGATGCCTTCCTCGCCTGCCGCGAGCGCTTTGCCGACATCGCCATGCGGTTTGCCGATCCCGAGCCGGAGGAGGCCGACGGAGCCCACCGGCCATGAAGCCCCGCCTGCCTTACCAGTTGCTGTTCTTCCTGCCGGTGGCGGTGGTCACCGTGCTGGCGGCGTGCTTCAACCTGTTCTCCCTGTACAGCCTGCAGTCCGACCAGCGGATCATCGACACGCTGCAGGCGAAGGACATCGCCACCCTGGCCAGCGCCACCCGCTTCAACCAGGAGGCCGCCGCCGTCCAGCGGCTGATCGGGGGCGGCCTGGACCGGGCCGCTGCCGGAACCCTGTCGGCGGACGAGCTCGGGCGCCTGCGCGGCGACGTCCGGCAGCGTCTGGACGCCCTCGGCGAGCGCTGGGCCGAACTCAAGCGTGCCGGCGTGGACAGCGTTCAGGCCGACGAGGCGCAGACCGATTTCGATGCCTTCCTCAACCGCATCGTGGCGGCGAGTGAACTGGCCGCCGATGACGTGCCGCAGGCCATGCATCAGGCCTATCAGGCGGCCGACAGTTACGTCGCCCTGTCCGAGCACACCCATGCGATCGCCGCGGCCCTGTCTGCCGCGGCGGCCGGGCGTGGCGAGGAACAGGCCCGCGAAATCACCCTCCACGCCTGGCGCATTGCCCTGTTCGGCGGCGTGCTGATGCTCGCCCTGATGGTGTTCTGGGCCTTCATCATCCGCTGGGTGACCCATCGCCTGCATGGCCTCAGCGCCGTCTTGCAGGGGCTCGCTGCCGGCCAGGTGGATCCGCCGGAACTGGCCGAGGTGGAACGCCTCGGCGCCGATCCGCGCAGCGTGCTGCGCCGGCTGGCTACCGCCGTGCTGGCCTTCCGGCGGGCGCTGATCGCCCAGGCGGAGGCCCAGGCCGAACTGCACAAGCTGGTGATGGCCGTCGAGCAAAGCCCGGAGAGCATCGTCATCACCGACCTCGACGCGCGCATCGAATATGTGAACGAGGCTTTCGCGCGCAATACCGGCTTTGGCCGCCAGGAGGCGATCGGCAAGAACCCGAACATGTTGCAGTCGGGGCGCACACCGAAGGCCACCTATGACGGGATGTGGGAAAGCCTGGGGCGCGGGGAGTCCTGGCGCGGGGAACTCATCAACCGGCGCAAGGACGGCAGCGAGTACGTGGAACTCGCCAACATTGCGCCGGTGCGCCAGGTGGATGGCCGCATCACCCACTATGTGGCGATCAAGGAAGACATCACCGAGAAGAAGCGCAACGCCGAAGAACTGGAGCGTCACCGCGATCACCTGGAACAGCTGGTGGCCGAACGCAGCGCCGAGGTGATGATCGCCAAGGATGCCGCCGAGGCGGCCAGCCGCAGCAAGAGCGAATTCCTGGCCAACATGAGCCACGAGATCCGCACCCCGATGAACGCCATCATCGGCCTGACCCACCTGTTACGGCGCGATCTCGCCGAGCCGCGCCACATCGACCGTCTGTCCAAGATTTCCGGCGCCGCCCACCACCTGCTGGGGATCATCAACGACATCCTCGACCTGTCCAAGATCGAGGCCGGCCGGCTGGAGCTGGAGTCCGTCGATTTCGAGGTCGGGCGGGTCATTGACAATGTCATCAGCCTGGTCCGCGACAAGGCCGAGGCCAAGCACCTCGGCGTGCGCGCCGACCTGCGCGAGGTGCCGGCGCTGCTGCGCGGGGATGGCCTGCGCCTGCAGCAGATCCTGCTCAACTTCACGGGCAACGCGGTCAAGTTCACCGAGCGCGGCGAGGTCATCCTGCGTGCCCGCGCGCTGCCGTCCGGCGATGGACGCCTGTGGGTGCGCTTCGAGGTGTGCGATACCGGCATCGGCCTGTCGCCGGAGCAGCAGGTCGAACTGTTCCAGCCCTTCCTGCAGGCGGACGCCTCGACGACCCGCAAGTACGGCGGTACCGGCCTGGGGCTGGCGATTTCCCGACGCCTGACCCAGCTCCTCGGCGGCCGCATCGGTGTGAGCAGCGAGCTCGGGCGCGGCAGCACCTTCTGGGTCGAGCTGCCACTGCACGTCGGGCAAGGGCAGGCGGCAGCATCGCCGGCGCTTGCCCTGCCGTCGGCCCGTCCGCCGGAGCCGGCTGATACGCCCGCTGGTGAGGCCGAGGCCCGCCTGATCGAACGGCACGGCGGGCGCATCCTGCTGGTGGAGGACAATCCGATCAACCGGGAGGTGGCGCTGGCGCTGCTGGAAGGCGTCGGCCTGCAGGTGGAGATCGCGGCCGACGGCCAGTCGGCGGTGGCGCGCGCCCGCGCCGCGCCCTACGACGTCATCCTGATGGACATCCACATGCCGGTGATGGACGGGCTGGCCGCCACGCGGCTGATCCGGGCCCTGCCGGGGCATGGCACCACCCCTATCGTGGCGATGACAGCGAACGCCTTCGACGAGGACCGCGAGCGCTGCCTGGCCGTCGGCATGAGCGATCACCTCGCCAAGCCGGTGGTGCCGGAGATCCTCTATCGGACCCTGCTGCAGTGGTTGCCGCAGGGCGTCGGCGCGCCGGTGGCCGGTCTGGCGCCGGCACCGTCCGGCGATGATGCGCTGCGGGCCCGCCTGGCGGCGATTGAAAGCCTCGACCTGGCGGCCGGCCTGCGCTCCACGCGGGGGCGCGTCGATACCTATGCACGGCTGCTGGTCAGCTTCGCGGCCAGCGAGGTGCCGGCCGAGCTGAAGCGGGCGCTGGTGGCCGGCGATGTGAAGACGGCTCACCGCCATGCCCATACCCTAAAGGGTCTGGCCGCGACCCTCGGCATCGCCCGCCTGCAAACCGTGGCGCTGGCCCTGGAGAGTGCCTTGCGTGAGGGCAGCGCCGGCGTGCCCAGCGGCGAGCTGGTGGTCCAGGCGGCGGCCCTCGAAGCGGATTTCGTGGCCCTCTGCCAGGCCCTGAAGGATGCGCTGCCTGCCGCGCTTGCTCCGCCGCCGCCGGCGCAGGTAGATTGGCTTCGGGTGCGCGAGGTGTCGGCGCGCCTGCAGCAGCTGCTGGCCGAGTACGACCTCGGCTGCACGACCCTGTTCGGCGAGCATCAGGCCCTGCTCCGGGCAGCATTCGGTTCCCATGCCGAGGCGCTGGAACGGCAGATCGCCAATTTCGATTTCGACCATGCGCTGACGACCCTGCGCACGGCCCTGGATGAAGTGTCGGTCATGGACTGAACGCATGCCACAGCCTTTCCTGCGTCGCCTGCCTGTCCTGTTCGCCGGGGCCTGCCTCGGCGCCGGGATGGCCGTGGCCGATGGCAGCGGGGCGCCGCGCGGCGCCATCACCGTGGTGCTCGACGACAAGCTCCCGCCGTACGCGCTGCGCGACGGGAACGGCGCCCTGCAGGGGCTGGTGCCGGATCGCTGGCGTGCCTGGCAGGCGCAGACCGGCGTGCCGGTCCGCCTGCTGGGCATGGACGGGGCGCAGGCCGAGGAGGCGATGCGGGCCGGCACGGCGGACGTCATCGACACCATCGCCCGCTCCACCGAGCGGGAGCGGCGCTACCTGTTCTCCGCGCCCTATGCCCGGCTCGACACCATGCTGTTCTTCCAGCGGGATCTGTCGGGCATCGTCGATGCCGGCTCCAGCCGCGGTTTCGTGGTTGGCGTGAAAGAGGGCGATCCCTGCCTGGAGCGGCTGGCCATCGAGGGTTCCACTAACGTGCTCCGTTACCGCAGCTTCGCGGCCCTCGTCGGCGGCGTGGCGGAGGGGCAGGTTAGGGTGTTCTGCATGGACGAGCGCCCGGCCGCCTACCTGTTGCACCAGTTCGGCATCGCTGACGATTTCCGGCACACCGCGCCGATGTACGCTAACCACTTCCAGTGGGCCGTACGGCGTGGCGACGAGGCCTTGCTGCGATTCATTGCCAGCGGTTTTGCGGCGATTCCCGAGGAAGACCTGGGGCTCATCAACGAGAAGTGGTTCGGCGCCTTGCTGGAGCAGTCGCCGCCCTACCAGCGCTACGCCGGCTACGGTGTGGTGGTGCTGGTGGCGGCGGTGCTGGCGCTGGTGCTCTGGAGCCGCCAGTTGCGCCGGCGGGTTGGGGCCCGTACCGAGGAGCTGCGCCAGGCCCTCGAGGAGGTGCGCCTGGCCCGCCGTGACAGCGAGGCGGCCCGCGACCTGCTCGAGCGCGAGGTGGTCCGCCGCACCGCCCAGCTGGAGGCGGCGATGGCCGAGCAGCAGGCCCTCTTCGACTCGGCCAGCGTCGGTATCGTGCTGACCCGCGAGCGGCGCATCGTGCGCGGCAACCGGCGCCTCGACGAGATGTTCGGCTATGCCCCCGGCGAGCAGATCGGCTTGTCCAGCCGCATCTGGTATCCGGACGACGAGGCCTACGAGCAGGTTGGCAAGGCCGTGTATGAAACCCTCTGGCGCGGCGGTACGCACACCTGGGAGCAACCGGCCGTGCGCAAGGACGGCACGCACTTCTGGGTGCGCATGGCGGCCCATGCGGTGGACGGCGGCGATCCGTCGCGGGGCGTGGTCGGCATCTTCGAGGACATCACCGCCGAGCGGGAGGCCGCCGACAAGCTGCGCCTCGCCTATGCCGAGCAGCAGGCGATCTTCGAGGCGGCGACCTCGGGCATGGCGCTGATCGTCGATCGGACACTGCAGAGCGGCAACCGCCAGCTGCACGATATGTTCGGTTGGCCGCCGGGCGCCATGCTGGGCCGGCCGACCCGCATCTGGTACGCCGACGAGGCGGCCTGGCAGCTGGGCGGCGAGCCCTATGCACAGATCTGGCGCGGGGAGACGCACAGCCGGGAGCAGCAGCTGATGCGCCGGGATGGCAGCCTGTTCTGGGCCCGGCTCACGGCACGCGCCGTCGACGTCAATGATCGTGGCCGCGGCTCGGTGTGGATCATCGACGACATCACCGCCGAGCGGGACGCCATCGAGGCGATGCGCCACGCCGCCGAGATGGCCGAGGAGGCGGCACGGGTGAAGTCCGACTTCCTGGCCAACATGAGCCACGAGATCCGCACGCCGATGAACGCCATCGTCGGCATGGCCTACCTGACCCTGCGCACCGAGCTGAGCCCGCGCCAGCGCGACTACCTGGAGAAGATCCAGGGTTCCAGCCAGCACCTGCTGGGCATCATCAACGACATCCTCGACATCTCCAAGATCGAAGCCGGCAAGCTGGTCATCGAGCGCACCGACTTCGAACTGGAGCGGGTCCTCGACAACGTCTCCAGCCTGATCTCCGACCGGATCGCCAGCAAGGGGCTGGAGCTGATCGTCGACGTGGCCGACGACGTGCCGGGCAGCCTGGTTGGCGACCCGCTGCGGCTCGGCCAGATCCTGGTCAACTACGCCAACAACGCGGTGAAGTTCACGGAGAAGGGTGAGGTGGCGGTTCGCGTGCGGCTCGCCGAGGCCGGGCAGGATGAGGTGTTGTTGCGCTTCGAGGTCCGGGACACCGGCATCGGCCTGAGCAGCGAGCAGCGTGCCCGCCTGTTCCGCAGCTTCGAGCAGGCCGACTCGTCCACCACCCGCAAGTACGGCGGCACCGGCCTTGGCCTGGTGATCAGCAAGCGCCTCGCCGAGCTGATGGGCGGCGAGGTGGGGGTGGACAGCACGCCGGGCATCGGCTCCACCTTCTGGTTCACGGCGCGCCTCGGGCGCAGCATGGCGATGCCGCGCCGGCTGCTGCCCGGGGCCGACCTGCGCGGCCGGCGCATGCTGGTGGTGGACGACAATGCCAATGCCCGCGAGGTGATCGGCGAGATGCTGCGGCGGATGGCTTTCTCGGTGCAGGCAGTGGATTCGGGACCGGCGGCGTTGGCCGAGCTGGGGCGGGCGGCGCTGGCCGGCAGCCCCTACGAGGTGGTCTTCCTCGACTGGCAGATGCCCGGCATGGACGGCATCGTCACCGCCACCGAGATCCGCCACCTGTCCCTTGAAGCGCCGCCGCGCCTGGTGATGGTGACCGCCTACGGGCGCGACGAACTGATGACGGCTGCCGAGGAGGCCGGCATCCGCGATGTCCTGATCAAGCCGGTCGGGCCGTCGCTGCTGTTCGACACGGTGATGCGCACTCTCGGGAGCGACGGCGGCCTGCGGATCCGGCCGGCGCCGGTGGATCTGCCGGTGGAGCCCGGCCCGCTGCGCGGCGCCCGCGTGCTGCTGGTGGAGGACAACGAACTCAACCAGGAGGTGGCCAGCGAGATGCTGCTGCAGGTCGGCCTGCAGGTGGACGTCGCCGACAATGGGCAGGTGGCCATCGACAAGGCGTCCGGCGGGCACTACGACCTGATCCTGATGGACGTGCAGATGCCGGTGATGGATGGTCTCACCGCCACCCGCGAGATCCGCCGGCTGCCGGCCTGCGCGACGCTGCCGATCGTCGCGATGACGGCCAACGCGATGGCCGGCGACAGGGAGCGCTGCCTGCAGGCCGGCATGAACGACCATGTCGCCAAGCCCATCGACCCGGAGGCCCTGTGGGCCACGCTGATGCGCTGGATTGCGCTGCCCGGCAGCGCGGGCGTTCCGGCCGTCGCCAGCACGGGAGCGCCACTGCGGGAGATTCCCGGCCTCGACATGGTGGCCGGACTGCATCGTGCCCTCGGGCGGGAGGTGCTGTACCTGTCCCAGCTCGACAAGTTCGTGCAGGGGCAGAGGGATTTCGGCGGGCGTCTGGACGAGGCCTTGCAGGCCCGGGACTGGACCACCGCGACCCGGCTCGCCCATACCCTGAAGGGGGGCGCCGCGCAGATCGGGGCCCACGAACTCGGCGCCCGCGCCGCCGACCTCGAGCAAGCCCTCCGCCGGCAGGATGCCTTGTCGGCGCTGGCACCGCTGCAGGCCGACGTGACGGCCCAGCTGGCGGTCCTCGTCGACGCGATCGCTGCGGCGTTGCCGGCTGTGCCCGCCGCGCCAGCCCCGCTGGAGGCGTCGGTGGATACGGCGGCTGCGACCGAGGTCTTCGGCCAGCTGGCCTCCTTGCTGGCGGCCGACGACTTCGCCAGCGGGCAGGTGGTTGACGCCCACCGGCCGCTGCTACAGGCAGTCATGGGCGCCCGCTTCGAGTCCTTCGCCCGGGACGTGGCAGAGTTCGACAGCGACCGCGCCCTGGCCCAGCTTCGCGCCTGCGCCGCCGAGCGGGGCATTCCGCTCTAGCGGCCGTCGCGACGCGCGTCAGGCGCGGGCCAGCAGGGTTTCGTCGCGCGGGCCTGGGGTGCCGGGGTTCGGGCCCTGCCCCGGCGCATCGCGGAGATGTTCCCGGATGCCGTCGAGGATGGGCTGGAGTGCCTGGACCAGCCGCTCGGCCTGCGCCTGCCACTGTGCCCGTGGCGCGTTGTCGCTGATCGCTTGTTCCAGCACGGCCGCCGCCTCGGCGACCGCGTCGGCACCGAGGGTGCCGGCGCTACCCTTCAGCGTATGCGCCATCTGCCGCGCGCCGGCCTGGTCGCCTGCGGCAAGCAAGCCGGCGATCCGGGCCGGATCATCCGCATGGCTGCCGGCGAACAGTTCCAGCATGTGGTGGTAGCGGTCCCATTTGCCGCGCACACGCCGCAGGCCGGCGGCGACATCCAGGCCGGGCAGTGTGGCGACGGGGGGCTGGCCGGACGCCGCTGCGGTGACAGTGAGCGGCTGGGCTGCGGTGGCGGGCAGCCAGCGCAGCAGGCGACGGTAAAGCACCGCCGGGTCTACCGGCTTGGCCACGTGGTCATTCATCCCGGCTTCCAGGCAGCGCCGGCGGTCCTCGTCGAAGGCATTGGCGGTCATTGCCAGGATCGGCAGGCTGGCGCCGCCGGGCAGGGCGCGGATCAGCCCGGCGGCCTCCAGCCCGCCCATCACCGGCATCTGCATGTCCATCAGGACAAGGGCCACGCCACCGGCCTGGACCTTGTCCACCGCTTCGGCGCCATTGCCGGCCACGATGACCCGCAGGCCGGCGTCGTTGAGCAGTTCGCCGGCGATTTCCTGGTTGAGCCGGTTGTCCTCCGCCAGCAGGATCAGGCTACCCGCGTGGGCCTGGCGAAGGCGCTCGCAGAGGCGGTGGATTTCCTCTTCCGGGGTGGCCGGTCCGGCCGTCGTCGGGGCGTCGGCCGACGGGGTGCTGCGGGCATGTTCCAGGCGCAGGCTGATCCAGAAGGTGCTGCCGTCGCCGGGAACGCTGTGTACGCCGATGTCGCCCCCCATCAGTTCGGCCAGCCGCTTGCTGATTGCCAGCCCCAGGCCGGTGCCGCCATAGCGGCGGGTGGTGGAATTGTCGGCCTGCTCGAAGGCGCGGAAGATCGCGGCCTGCTGCTCCTCGCTGAGGCCTATGCCGTAGTCCTCCACCTCGATGCACAGGCGGCTGCCCTGCGTGTCTTCATCCACGTGGCGGGCGCGCAGGGTGATGCGGCCGTGGGTCGAGAACTTGATCGCGTTGGACAGGAAGTTGACGACGATCTGTTCCAGGCGCACCGGGTCGCCGCGCAGATGGTCGGGCAGGCTCCGGTCGACCTCCACTGCCAGCGTCAGCCCTTTCTGGGTGGCGCTGTCACGCAGCAGGCTGGCGGCCTTTTCCAGGGTGCCGCGCACGGAGAAGTCGATGTTTTCCAGGCTGATCTTGTCGGCCTCGATCTTCGACAGGTCGAGGATGTCGTTGATGATGCGCAGCAGGTGGTGGGCGGCGGAGCCGATCTTGTGCACGCGCTCGAGGATGCGCGTATCCCGGATGTCCCGGGCCAGCAGGTGGGTCAGGCCGATGATGGCGTTCATCGGGGTGCGGATCTCGTGGCTCATGTTGGCGAGGAAGGCGCTCTTGGCCTGGTTGGCGTTCTCCGCCTCGTCGCGGGCTGCGGCCAGCTCGAGGGTGCGCTGCTCGACCAGTTCTTCCAGGTGGTCGCGGTAGCGCTGCAGTTCCTCGTCCATCTGCTTTCGCTCGCTGATGTCGCGCAGCGCGTACAGCACGTAGCTCTCGTTGCCCCAATGCACGCGGCTGATCCGGGCCTCGGCCGGGAAGGTGCTGCCGTCCCGGCGCCGCGGTAGCAGTTCGAGGGATTCTCCCTCCGGTGGCAGGCTGCGGAACTGGTTCAGGATCGCGGTCCGGTCGTACAGGGCGTCCCAGTCCCAGGCGTGCAGGCCGGACAGCTCCTCCGTGGTGTAGCCGAGCATCAGTGCGAACTGGGGGTTGGCCTCGTAGACGCGGCCGCTCTCGTCGAGCACGACGATGCCGTCGCGGTTCATCTCGAACAGCGCGCGGCGGCGCAGGGCTTCCTGGGCGATGTCCTGCTGGTCCTGGCGCCGGGCCTGTTCCTGGGCGTTCAGCGTGTCGAGCAGGCTGTTGAAGTGGTTTCCCAGCTGGGCGATCTCGTCGCACTCCGCATCGACGGCAACGCGGGCATCCTGCTGGCCGCCATGCACCGCCCGCATGGTGTCGGCGATCTTCAGCAGGCGGCCGGCGAGCCATTGGCCGCTGCGCAGGAAGGACAGGGACAGCAGCAGCATGCTGAGGGTCAGCAGGGTGCCGATGCTGCCGGTCAGCAGCCATTTTTCGTGGCTGAAGCGTTCTTCCGGGAAGCCGGTGCTGAGCATGCCGATGCGCTGCCCCTCGCCATCCACAATCGGCTCGTAGGCGGCGAAATACCAGCTGTCGAGCACCGGCACCCGCCGGGCTTCGGCCTCGCCGCGGCCGATGACCTGCGCGGCGACGCCGCCGGCAACGCGGGAGCCGAGGGCCCGGTGCCCATCCCGCTGGAGCAGGGTGGTGGCAATGCGCTGCTCGCCGAGAAAGATCGAGGCGGCGCCGTCGTTGCTGCCAATCCTGGGATCGACCGGGAAGACCACGTCGCGGATGCGGTCGATGCCGGTCTGGTTGTTGTTGAGCAGTACGCCGCCGACCACGATGGCGTCCGGGTGGCGGTTGCTGAGGGGGAAATGGCTGGCCGCCGAGATCAGCAGCCCGCGGGTTTCGACCGCTTCGCGGGCACCCGCCTCGGTGGAGGCGACGCGCGCACGGGCTGGCAATGCGGGGGCCAGGGCGTGCAGCGCGGCAGCGTCGAACACTTCGTAGGCGGCGCCGGAAATGCCGATCGAGGCCTGGCGGCTGACGAAGCTGCGGGGCAGCCGGCTGCCCGGGGTGAGCCCGCTGCTCGAGGCAATGACCCGGCCATCCTGGGTGGCGATGATCAGGAAGTCCAGCCGGGCAGCTTCGGCGCGGACGGACAGGGCCTGGTCGAGGGCCGGGTTTGCCTGCTTGGCGGCGCCGTCACCCTGTTCGGCGAGCCAGCGGCTCAGGCGTTCCGCATGGATGATCTCCTCGACTTGCTGCTGGGTCTGGCTGCGCATCTGCTCCATGTAGGCGTGGGCACTGGCCAGGTTGCTGCGCGCGTTGGAGCTCAGGATTTCATCGTAGCGGGCACCCCCGGCGATCACGAGGATGCCGAGGATCAGTGGAAAGGCGATCAGCAGAGGAGCCAGGCCCAGGACCATCAGGCGCAGGCGCAGCGAGCTGCGCCATGGCAAGCGGGGCTGCAGCGGGCGGGGAAAAGACATGGGGGTCTTCCATCAAAAGCGGCCGCGTGTGGGCAAGTCTGACGGCATTCAACAAAAACTGTATAATTAACATTATTGGTAAAATTAACAAAAAATGGAAGTTAAATCTGCCTCAACAGAGTCATTCGGAGGCGAGACCATGTTCGTGCGATGTCTGCTGGTGATTGTGCTCGGGCTGCTGCTGTCCGGCTGCGGGCGCCAGGAGCCGATCCGCATCGGCTTCATCGGCGGTCTTTCCGACCGCAATTCGGATGTCGGCCAGTCCGGCCAGAAGGGCGTCATCCTGGCCATCGAGCAGGCCAACCGGGCGGGGGGAGTCAACGGTCGCCGGATCGAGCTGGTCTCCCGCGACGACGCCCAGGACCGGGAAACCTCGGTCCGTTCGGCCCGCGAACTGGCCGAGGCCAAGGTGACGGCGGTGATCGGCCCGTTTACCAGCGGGGTGGCGGCTGCCGTCGTGCCGACCCTGGCCTATCACGGCATCCTGGCGGTCAGCCCGACGCTGACCTCGATGGATTTCTATGGCAAGGACGACAATCTCGTCCGCATCAACCGCTCGACCCGCGACAACGCCGGCGACTACGCGAAAGTCCTGTACGGGCGCGGGCAGCACCGCATCGCAATAGCTTTCGATGTGCGCAACCGTTCGTTCACCGAATCCTGGCTGGCGGAGTTCCGCCATGCCTTCGTCGCGCTGGGAGGCCGCCTGGTGGCCGAAGTGCCCTATGAGTCGGCGGCCGACGCGGATTTTGCCGGGGTGATCAAGAGCATGCTGGCAGGCGGTCCGGATGGCCTGTTCTTCATCAGTGGCGCCCTCGACGTGGCCCGCCTGGCCCAGCAGGCCCGGCGCCTGGCGCCGGCGCTACCGCTCGGCGCGTCCGAGTGGGCGGCCACCGAACAGCTGATCGAGCTGGGAGGGCAGATGGTCGAGGGGCTGGTGATCGTGCAGAACTACGACCGCTACGATGAGTCCGTGCGCTTCCGGCAGTTCCGCGAGGCCTACTTCAAGCGCTTCCAGATGAATCCGGGCTACAGCGCGGTGTCCGCCTACGATGCGGCCAGCGTGCTGCTGCAGGCGCTGGCGCGCCGCCAGGATGGGGAGAGCGTGAAGGCCGCCGTGCTCAGGCACGGCCCTTACCAGGGTTTGCAGCAGCAGATCAGCTTCGACGCCAACGGGGATACCCCGCGCCAGGTGTTCTTCGCCGAGATCCGCGACGGGCGCTTCGCGCGCATTCCACGCGTTCCATTGACGCCGCTCAAGCCTGGCGCCGCTGCACGTTGAATTCCTTCGCACAGATCAAGGTTTCTTTCTATGGTGGGGAATAGGATCGCCCCCGTCCGACAAAAACCACGAATCCACCATGGATGTTTCCCGCCGTCGTTTTCTGGGTGTCAGGGCGCCTGGTGGGCTTCCATTCCGCCCCCCCTGGAGCGCCGCTGAAGACCGCTTTGCCGCGTTGTGCAGCCGCTGCGATGCCTGCCTGCCGGTGTGCCCGACCCGTCTGCTGAAGCGCGGCGCCGGCGGCTATCCGGAAGCGGATTTCACGTCGGCGGCATGTACTTTCTGCGGCGAGTGCGCCCAGGCCTGTCCTACTGGCGCCATCGGCCGCGACACCACTCTGCGCCCGTGGGATTTCGGCATCCGCATCGACGAAAGCTGCCTGGCGGCCCGCAATGTGGAGTGCCGGGTGTGCGGCGAGATCTGCGATGTGGCGGCGATCCGTTTCCGGCCACGCATCGGTGGTGTGCCGCTGCCCGAGGTGGATAACACCGCATGCACCGGCTGCGGCGCCTGCCTGGCGCCTTGCCCCACGACGGCCATCGTGCGCGTCGCCCTCGACCCTGTTCCGGAGTTGCCATGAACATCGCCAGTCTCGTCCTGCGCATCCATCCCCATGCCCGCGCCGCCGCCGAAGCGGCGCTGCTTGCCTTTCCGGGCGTCGAGTGCCACGGCATGTCCGACGACGGCAAGCTGATCGTCACCGTCGAGGACGCCGAAGGCGCCGCGATGACCGACACCCTGATCGCCATTCACCGGATTCCGCAGGTGCTGGCCGCCACCCTGGCGTACGAGCACCGCGACGATCCCCAGCTTTCGAATCAACAGTCCGAAACGGATTCCCCCTGCGAGGAGGCTCAATCATGACCATCAACCGACGCGACTTCATCAAGACCCAGGCGATTGCCGCGGCTGCCGCCACGGCCGGCGTTTCCCTGCCCGCCCTCGCTGCCAAGAAGGACGCCGCGCCGGCGCCGGCCGACGCCGGCAACGCCAACGCGGTGCGCTGGGACAAGGCGCCGTGCCGCTTCTGCGGCACCGGCTGTTCAGTGCTGGTCGGCGTGCAGAACGGCCGCGTGGTGGCCACCCAGGGCGATCCGGACGCGCCGGTCAATCGTGGCCTGAACTGCATCAAGGGCTACTTCCTGTCCAAGATCATGTACGGCGAGGACCGCCTGACCCGTCCGCTGCTGCGCATGAAGGACGGCAAGTACAGCAAGGACGGCGAGTTCACGCCGATCAGCTGGAACCAGGCCTTCGACATCATGGCCGAGAAGTGGAAGGCCGCACTGAAGGCCGAAGGGCCGGGCTCCATCGGCATGTTCGGCTCCGGCCAGTGGACGATCTTCGAGGGCTATGCCGCCTCCAAGCTGATGAAGGCCGGCTTCCGCTCCAACAACCTCGACCCCAACGCCCGCCACTGCATGGCCTCGGCGGTGACCGGCTTCATGCGCACCTTCGGCATGGACGAGCCGATGGGCTGCTACGACGACATCGAGCAGGCCGACGCCTTCGTGCTGTGGGGCTCCAACATGGCCGAGATGCACCCCATCCTGTGGACCCGCATCACCGACCGCCGCCTGACCAAGACCGACGTGCAGGTGCACGTGCTGTCTACCTTCGAGCATCGCAGCTTCGAGCTGGCCGACAACGGCATGGTTTTCGCGCCGCAGACCGACCTGGCGATCCTCAACTACATCTGCAACCACATCATCCAGTCGGGCAAGGTCAACCAGGAGTTCGTGAAGGCCCACGTGAACTTCAAGCAGGGTGAAACCGACATCGGCTTCGGTCTGCGTCCCAACAACCCGCTGGAGAAGGACGCCAAGTTCAACGGCTATCCCGGCGCCGACGGCAAGCCGAAGAACAACCCCAACGACGCCAAGCCGATCACCTTCGAGGACTTCAAGAAGTTCGTGTCCACCTACACGCTGGACTACACCTCCAAGCTGTCCGGTGTGCCGAAGGAGCGCCTGCAGAAGCTGGCCGAGCTGTACGCCGACCCGAAGAAGAAGGTCGTCAGCTTCTGGACCATGGGTTTCAACCAGCACACCCGCGGTACCTGGGCCAACAACATGATCTACAACGTCCACCTGCTGGTGGGCAAGATCGCCACGCCGGGTTCCGGCCCGTTCTCGCTGACCGGCCAGCCCTCCGCCTGCGGCACCGCGCGCGAAGTGGGGACGTTCGCCCACCGCCTGCCGGCCGACATGCTGGTCACCAACCCCGAGCACCGCCACCACGCCGAGGAAATCTGGCAACTGCCGGAAGGCACCATCCCCGACAAGATCGGCTACCACGCCGTGGCGCAGAGCCGCGCGCTGAAGGATGGCAAGCTCAAGTGCTATTGGACCAGCACCACCAACAACATGCAGGCCGGCCCCAACGTCAACCAGGAAATCTATCCGGGCTGGCGCAATCCGGCGGCCTTCGTGGTGGTCTCCGACGTGTACCCGACCGTGTCGGCGATGGCCGCCGACCTGATCCTGCCCGCAGCGATGTGGACCGAGAAGGAGGGCGCCTTCGGCAACGCCGAGCGGCGTACCCAGGTGTGGCGCCAGCAGGTCAAGGCACCGGGCGAGGCCAAGTCCGACCTGTGGCAGTTCCTCGAATTCTCCAAGCGCTTCAAGATGGAAGAGGTGTGGCCGGCCGAGCTGCTCGCCAAGAAGCCCGAGTACAAGGGCAAGACCATGTACGACGTGCTGTACGCCAACAAGGTGGTGAACAAGTTCCCGAAGAGCGACGTGCAGAAGGTGAATGAGCACGCCATCAAGAACTACACCAATGACGAAGCGGAGGTTTTCGGCTTCTACGTGCAGAAGGGCCTGTTCGAGGAATACGCCCTGTTCGGCCGCGGCCACGGCCACGACCTGGCGCCCTTCGACATGTACCACAAGGCCCGCGGCATGCGCTGGCCGGTGGTGGACGGCAAGGAAACCCTGTGGCGCTACCGCGAGGGCTACGACCCGTATGTGAAGGCCGGCGAGGGCGTCAAGTTCTACGGCCAGAAGGACGGCAAGGCGGTGATCTTCGCGCTGCCCTACCAGGATCCCCCCGAGAAGCCCGATGCCGACTACGACATGTGGTTGTGCACCGGCCGCGTGCTGGAGCACTGGCACACCGGCACGATGACCCGGCGCGTGCCCGAGCTGCACAAGGCGGTGCCGGAAGCCCAGGTCTTCATGCACCCGGACGACGCCAAGAAGCGCGGCCTGCAGCGCGGCATGGTGGTCAAGGTCCAGTCCCGGCGCGGCGAGATGACCGCCCGCCTGGAAACCAAGGGCCGCAACAAGCCGCCGGTGGGATTGATCTTCGTGCCCTTCTTCGACGAGTCCAAGCTGGTGAACAAGGTCACCCTCGACGCCACCTGCCCGATCTCCAAGCAGACCGACTTCAAGAAGTGCGCGGTCAAGGTGGTGCGCGCCTGAGCTAGAGGATGACGCGCGACGCGACCCGTGGGGGCGAATTCATTCGCCCTCGGACCGCCGATGGACCCCTGCGGGCGAATGAATTCGCCCCCACAGGGACATGGGTCGCGCGTGCCCGCTGAATGGACTGATCGTGGATTCCGCCCGCCAACCCGCTCGCAAGTCGACCGTTGCCGAATCGCCGGCATCGGCGGCGCGGCGCCGTTTCATCAACGGCGTGGCCGCTGCCGCCGGTGGCGGCTGTCTGCTGGCGCTCGGCGCCGGGCTGTATTCGCGTAGCGCGTCGGCGCTGCCGGCCCAGGCCCTGCGGCCGCCGGGGGCGCTGGCGGAAGACGATTTCCTGGCTGCCTGCGTGCGCTGTGGGCTGTGCGTGCGCGACTGTCCCTATCACATCCTCAAGCTGGCCGATCTCGGCGAGCCGGTGCCGACGGGCACACCGTACTTCACGGCCCGCCAGATCCCCTGCGAGATGTGCGATGACATCCCGTGCGTGAAGGCCTGCCCGACCGGTGCTCTGGACCGGGAGCTGACCGATATCAACCAGGCCCGTATGGGCCTCGCGGCGCTGGTGGACCACGAGAGCTGCCTGAACTTCCTCGGCTTGCGCTGCGACGTGTGCTACCGGGTGTGCCCGGTGATCGACAAGGCAATTACGCTGGAGACCCAGCACAACCCGCGCTCGGACCGCCACGCGATGCTGCTGCCGACGGTGCATTCCGATGCCTGCACCGGCTGCGGTAAGTGTGAGAAGTCCTGCGTGCTGCCCGAAGCGGCGATCAAGGTCTTCCCGCGCAAGCTGGCCCAGGGCGCGCTGCCGGCCCATTACCGCAAGGGCTGGGAAGAGAAGGCCCGCCATGGCGGTTCGCTGATCGGCGAGCAGGTGGAATTGCCGGTGCGTGGTTTCGAAGGCTCGACGGCCGGGCGCAGCGCCACCGAGACGGTGGTGGCACCCGTCGCGCCGGCGCCTTCCGCCGCGCCGTCTGCGGCACCCGTACCGTCGCCGAAGGAGGCGTCCGGCGGGCTCCGCCGCGGTCTGGATTCCCACTGGAAGCCCTGATCATGGCCAGCCTGCCTGTGTCTTCCAGCGATTCCGACGTGCCGCGCAGCCTGTGGCAGCGTCAGCGCTGGCTGGTGCTGCGCCGGCTGAGCCAGGCGCTGGTGCTGCTGGCCTTCCTCGCCGGGCCGTGGTTCGGGCTGTGGATCGCCAAGGGCAACCTGTCCTCGTCGCTGACGCTGGGCGTGCTGCCGCTGACCGATCCGCTGCTGGCGCTGCAGACCCTGTTGACCGGCCATCTGCCGTATGCGGCGGCGCTGACCGGCGCGGCCATCGTGCTGGGCTTCTATCTGCTGGTCGGTGGCCGGGTGTTCTGCGGCTGGGTGTGCCCGGTGAACGTGGTGACCGACGCTGCCGCGTGGACGCGCCGCCGGCTGGGCATCAAGACCGGCCGGGTGCCGGACGCGGCAACGCGCTACTGGCTGCTCGGCGGCATCCTGGTGGCGGCCGCCGTCACCGGCCGGCTGGCCTGGGAATGGGTCAATCCGGTGTCCCTGCTGCACCGGGGACTGATCTTCGGGATGGGCGGCGGGCTGTTCGTGATCGCCGGCATCTTTGTTTACGACGTGCTGGTGGCCAGCCGTGGCTGGTGCGGCCACCTGTGCCCGATGGGCGCGTTTTACGGGCTGCTTGGCCGGACCGCGCTGCTACGGGTTTCCGCAGCGAAGCGCAGCGCCTGCGACGACTGCATGGACTGCTTCACCGTGTGCCCCGAGCCGCAGGTGATCCGCCCGGCCCTCAAGGCGGTCGGGCAGGCTGGGCCGCTGATTCTTTCGTCCGATTGCACCACCTGCGGGCGCTGCATCGATGTATGTGACAAACAGGTTTTCAAAATGACTCATAGGTTCGACCAAAGGAGCGAGTGATGAACAAGCCGACCTTCAATTCCGCCCGTCTGCGGGCTGCCGCACTGGCCCTGACCCTGTCTGCGGCCCTCGCCCAGACCTTCTTCGCTCCCGCCGCCGTGGCCGCCACGGAGGCGCCCGTCAAGCTGCAAAGCCTGCGCGGTGCCGAAATCAACGCCAGCGATCCGGAAGGCGATGGCACCCGCTACGGGCGCGACCAGCCGCCGCTGCCGCGGGACTTCGTGCAGCAGCCGCCGCTGATCCCGCACCAGATCAAGGGCTACAACATCACCAAGAACTTCAACAAGTGCCTGGATTGCCACGCCTGGAGCCGCGCCAAGGAAACCGGTGCGACCAAGATCTCGGTGACCCACTTCAAGACCCGTGAGGGCGAAGAGCTGTCCAGCGTGTCGCCGCGCCGCTACTTCTGCAACCAGTGCCACGTGCCGCAGAGCGATGCCCGCCCGCTGGTCGGCAACACCTTCAAGCCCGGCACCGGCATGCGCTGAGCGCCAGACTAGGGAGTCGCACAAATGGATACCAACAAGAAAGGCTTCATCGGCCGCATCCGCTCAGTGGGTTGGGGTTTTGCCGCCATGCTGTTCATCGGCGGCATCCTGTTCTGGGGGGCCTTCAACACGGCGATGGAATTCACCAACCGGGAAGAGTTCTGCATCTCGTGCCACGAGATGAAGGACAACGTCTACCAGGAGTATCGCAATACCATCCACGCCTCGAACCGCTCGGGCGTACGCGCTACTTGCCCGGACTGCCACGTGCCGAAGGACTGGACGCACAAGATGATCCGCAAGATCCAGGCGTCCAACGAGGTGCTGCACAAGATCCTCGGCTCCATCGACACGCCGGAGAAGTTCAACGCCAAGCGCCTGGAACTGGCCAAGCATGAATGGGAGCGGATGAAGAAGACCGATTCCCGCGAATGCCGCAACTGCCACAACTTCGAGGGTTTTGACTACGCCGAGCAGGGCCGCCGTTCGTCACGCATGCACCAGACCGGCCTCAACGAAGGCAAGACCTGCATCGACTGCCACAAGGGCATCGCCCATACGCTGCCGGCCGTCGAGCAATCCATCGGCGCGCCGAAGGACGGTGCGACGCCGGAGGAATTCCATCCGCCGCTGAAGCCCGAAGAGGCCAAGCCGGAGGCCGCCGAAAAGGCGCCGAAGAGCTAAGACCTGTAAAAGGGGGGAGTAGACGCCGGGTCTTCGGGCCCGGCCCCTGGGGAGTAGGCGGGCCGCATTCGCGGCCCGTCTGCTTTTGGGGGCTGAAGGTTGGTAGAGAGGAAATCTGCGGGGATCCGTGTAGGGGCGAATTCATTCGCCCTCGGTCGTATGGGCAAGCTCTGCGGGCGAATGAATTCGCCCCCACAGGCGCTCTCGCCGCGGCTTGCTCAGGAGTTCGGTGCCCGTCGCCGGAAGCCGTCCATGAAATCCACCAGCTTTTCGACGGCGGCCAGTTGCAGGCCGTTGTAGATGGAGGCGCGGATGCCGCCGATGCTGCGGTGGCCATTCAGGCCCGAGAAGCCGGCGGCACGGGCTTCGGTGAGGAAGGCGGCTTCCAGCTCGGGGGTTGGCAGGCGGAACACCACGTTCATCTTCGAGCGGTCGGTGGGGGCCGCGTGGCCGGCGTAGAAGCCGTGGCTGGCGTCCAGGGCGCCATACAGCAGCGCGGCCTTGGCGGTGTTGCGGCGGTCCATCTCGGCGAGCCCGCCGATGTCCTGCAGCAGCCAGCGGGTCACCAGCAGCACCACGTAGATGGCGAACACCGGCGGGGTGTTGAGGATGGAGTGGGCGGCGATCTGCGCCCGGTAGTCGAGGAAGGCCGGCAGGTCGTCCGGCGCGTTGGCGAGCAGTTCGTCGCGCAGCACCACCACCGTCACGCCGGCCGGGCCGATGTTCTTCTGGGCGTGGGCATAGATCATCGCGAAGCGGCTGTAGTCGCCCGGCGCCGACAGGAAGTCGGAGGACATGTCGCAGATGCGCGGCACGTCGTCGCGGCCGAGCTGCCGGTGGAACTGCAGGCCCTCGACGGTCTCGTTGGAGACGTAGTGCAGGTAGGGCGCCTGCGGGTTGAAGTCGAGCTCGTCGTCGGCCGGCAGCTGCCGGAAGCGACCGGACTCGCCGCTCCACAGTACGCGCACCGGCCCGACCTTGCGTGCCTCGGGCAGCGCCTTGCCGCTCCAGTAGCCGGTGTGCAGGTAGTCGGCGGGCTCGCTGCTGCCGGCCAGCAGGCTCATCGGCAGCATCGAGAACTGCTGGGTCGCGCCGCCCTGCAGGAACAGCACGCGGTAGTCTGCTGGCAGGCCCAGCAGTGTGCGGATGTTGTGTTCCAGCTCGTCCACGACGGCGGCGAACCAGTCGGAGCGGTGGCTGATGCCGAGGATGGACAGGCCGACGCCGGGCACGGCCAGGATGGCTTCCTGCACCTGTTGCAGCACGACGTCTGGCAGCGCGCCGGGGCCGCCGGAGAAGTTGAGCGCGTTCAGCGGGTTGGATGCTGGGGTGGTCATCGGTGGGCGCTCAGAGCGGGGTGGGCTGGGAAGCCTGGAGACGGTAAAGATAATCCTCGAAAGCCTGCTTCACCTTCAGCATGTGCACCTGCTTGTAGGGGAAGAGTTCTTCCGGGTCCATCGCATGGACGACCATCGCGTGGTCGATCTCGAAGATCAGCAGTTCGCCGTCGCGGGTTTCGGCGCAGTCGATGCAGAGGTAGTCCAGCCCCGAGCGGCGGTGGATCGCCTCCAGTGCGGTGGCGTGGCGGGCGGCGAAGCCGGCGAAGCCTTCCATGAAGGCCAGTTCTGCGGCGCGCTTGGCGGCGTCCTCGTACATGCCGGCGTTGAGGTAATGGATCATCCAGTGGGACGACACGCCCATGTGGCAGGGGAGGGGCTGACCGTCGATCAGCGCCACGCGCAGCTTGCGGAACAACCCGTCGGGGCTGCTGTAGTCGATGAAGTTCGACAGGTAGAAGCTGTCGTCGGGCTCGGCTGCCAGGTAGGCGTCGATCTCCACCGCGCTGTCGAGGCGCGCCAGGCCGTGGCCGCCGTGGGAACCGGTCGGGCGCAGGATCACCGGGAAGCGCCCGCCGGGGAAGCTGTCGTCGATGGCCCGGCTGCCGTCGGCGAGGGCTGCCAGCGTGGCGCGATCCACCGGCCAGGTGGCCGGGACCAGCAGGCCGGGGACGCCTTGCAGCAGCGCACTGGCGGCCTCGCGTTCCACGTTTGGAATGTGCTGGGGGGCGTTGATCACCGGCTTCGGCCAGTGGGCCAGCAGCGGCACGAGGGCGTCTAGGATGGGTTGGCTGGTATCGGTGACCGACAGGCCGACGAGGACGGCATCGTGCTCGGGCAGATCGGCCGGCAGCGGTTCGGCGGCGCTGACGTACTGGTAGATCAACTCCACCTCGCTGTCTTCGAGCAGGCAGTCGATCGGCGTGTTTTCGGCCAGGTCGCCGGCATTCAGCAGCACCAGCAGGCGGCTGCGGGCCGGCTGCTGCCGCGCCGGCAGGGTGTAGCGGCGCTGCATCTGCAGGGCCTGGCCCTGGATAGTCAGGCCGAGGTCCCGCTCGCCCAGGGTGAAGAAGGCGGTGGCCAGGTTCATCCACAGGTTCGGGTTGTCCTGGTCCTGCCGGGCCTGCTCCAGCAGCACCTGGGCCACCTGGCGCAGGTCGCCGCCGCCGATGCTGAGGCGCAGGAAGGGGGCGAGGCCTATGAAGTCGTGTTCGGGGTGGAGCGTCATGGCGGGGCGCAGGGTGCGGGGATCGTTCGGACGGTCGCGATTATCGGGCCTGGCCGCGGGGCTGACTACCGTCGTGTTTTATGGGGGCGCCGGGGGCCGCCGCCGGCCCTCTCATCCGGCATTCGCCAAGGCTTGGCCGGGGGGACAACTGCATATCCGCCTGGCGTGCATGATGGTGCGGGGCGGAGCACCATCCGGCGCGCTTGACCCGAGTCAAGGACGTTACCCCCCGCGATCCGGAACATCCGGGCCAAGCTGCGCCGTGCAGCGAAGCCATCCAGGGAGGTTCCATGAGCGGGACATTCACAAAATCCATGGCGCGTAACATCTTTTACGGGGGCACCGTGTTTTTTGCGCTCCTGTTCCTCGCGCTGACCTTCGATTCGATGCAGACCATCCCCAAGCGGGACAACCACGCCAACCTGACCCCGGCCGTCGTGGCGGGCAAAAAAGTGTGGGAGACCAACAACTGCATCGGCTGCCACACCCTGATGGGTGAGGGCGCCTACTTTGCACCGGAGCTGGGCAACGTTTACAAGCGTCGCGGCCCCGAGTTCATCAAGGCGTGGATCCAGTCCCAGCCCACCGGCGCACCGGGCCGTCGCCAGATGCCCAATTTCCACCTGACGGAACAGCAGCTGAATGACCTCGTTGAATTCCTGAAGTACTCGTCGGAAATCAACACCGCCAACTGGCCGCCCAACATCGAAGGCTGATCGCCGATCTGAAAGGAGCCATCACCATGCAATATTCCTCCCAGTCGGTCGCGAAGCCATACTTCATCGCGGCCATCGGGTTGTTCCTCGGTCAGGTGCTGTTCGGCCTGATCATGGGCCTGCAGTACGTCATCGGGGACTTCCTGTTCCCCGCCATCCCGTTC
The DNA here is from genome assembly GCA_018241665.1 of Pseudomonadota bacterium. Classification (GTDB taxonomy): domain Bacteria; phylum Pseudomonadota; class Gammaproteobacteria; order Burkholderiales; family Rhodocyclaceae; genus Zoogloea. The sequence goes on along the minus strand of JAFEDK010000019.1, from coordinate 49,785 downwards.
AACGTGGCCCGGATGGTCCACACCAACCTGCTGATCGTCTGGCTGCTGTTCGGCTTCATGGGTGCGGCCTACTACATGATCCCGGAGGAAACCGAGACCGAGCTCTATTCGCCGAAGCTGGCGATTGCGATGTTCTGGGTCTTCCTCGTCGCTGGCGCGGCCACCATCCTCGGCTACCTGCTGGTGCCCTACGCCACGCTGGCCCATCTGACCGGCAACGACATCCTCGAGACGATGGGGCGGGAGTTCCTTGAGCAGCCGCTGATCACCAAGGTCGGCATCGTCGTCGTCGCGCTGGTGTTCCTGTTCAACCTCACGATGACCATGCTGAAGGGCCGCAAGACCTCGATCAGCCTGGTGCTGATGATGGGTCTGTGGGGCCTGGCGGTGTTCTTCCTGTTCTCCTTCTACAACCCGTCCAACCTGGTGCTCGACAAGTACTTCTGGTGGTGGGTCGTGCACCTTTGGGTCGAAGGCGTCTGGGAACTGATCCTCGGCTCCCTGCTGGCCTTCGTGCTGATCAAGGTGACCGGCGTTGACCGCGAAGTGATCGAGAAGTGGCTGTACGTGATCATCACCCTGACCCTGGTCACCGGCATCATCGGTACCGGCCACCACTACTTCTGGATCGGTACGCCGGAATACTGGCAGTGGTGGGGTTCCGTGTTCTCCGCGCTGGAGCCGATCCCGTTCTTCGCGATGACCGTGTTCGCCTTCAACATGGTGAACCGCCGCCGCCGCGAGCACCCGAACAAGGCCGCCACCCTGTGGGCCCTGGGTACCGGTGTGATGTCCTTCCTCGGCGCTGGCGTGTGGGGCTTCCTGCACACCCTGGCTCCGGTGAACTACTACACCCACGGCACGCAGATCACCGCTGCCCACGGTCACATGGCCTTCTACGGTGCCTATGCGATGGTTGTTCTCACCATCATCAGCTACGCGATGCCGATCCTGCGTGGTCGCGCCGCCAACAGCGAGCGTTCCCAGGTGCTGGAGATGTGGGCCTTCTGGCTGATGACCGTGGCGATGGTGTTCATCACCCTGTTCCTTACCGCGGCGGGCATCCTGCAGGTGTGGCTGCAGCGTTACAGCAGCACCCCGATCCCGTTCATGGCGGCCCAGGACCAGATCTCGATCTTCTACTGGCTGCGTGAAGGCACCGGCGTGATGTTCCTGATCGGTCTGCTGCTCTACATCGTCAGCTTCTTCGTGGGCGGCAACGAGAAGGCCAAGGCCGCCTGATCGTTCCTTCCTCCGTAGTCGTGAAGCAAAGCCCGGCCCTGGCCGGGCTTTGTGCTTTTTGGGGCCAGCCGGCAAGGTATCCCGTGGGGGCGAATTCATTCGCCCGATGTGCCTGACCCGGGCTCTGCGGGCGAATGAATTTGCCCCCACAAGGAGAGGGCGCCGCAAGCGGAGGCGGGCAGGGCGATGCCAGTGGTCTGCACCAGGCCGGTGCTTCATGTCGGATGGGTGGGCCATCGGGGGGCGCGGAAAGCGTGGAAACACGGGCTTTCCAGCCGAATCGGCCGGCACGGGATTTGCTGCATGTGCACATGCGTCCCCAGTGCCCTCGGCGGGCTGGTGGCGCCGGCATCCGGCTACGTCATGCCTGATCAACTGATATTTCAACGGAACCGGAAAGGAGAGCCGCGATGGAGTCCGATACCGTCATCTACGGCCTGCTCGGCCGCATCCACCTGCTGATGCGCCGGGTCAACAACCGCATCACCGACGTGGAGTACATGCGGGTGAACAAGGACTATGCACGGGAGATCGTGCGCCTGGCCATGGACACCGGCCACGTCGAGCTGACCGAGCTGGCCACCCGCCTGCGGGCCGCGATGGAGCTGGAGGCGCCACCCGCCGAAAGCGATGCCGCCAATGACCGGACGGCCCGCGGGCTGCTCGATCGCCTGCGGTCGTCCCGGCCCAATGCCACTCACCCGACCGAGCGTTACGTCGGCTCCCTGCGCTGAGGTGGAGCGATGACGCGGGTACATTCGTCCGCGCCCAGTGCCTCGATCCATTCCAGCTGGCGCTCGAGCACCTCTACCGTCGCTTCCGACGGGTCGTTGCGGCGGTCCCGCAGGCGGCGGCGCAGTTCGTCCAGCGGGGCCCCGCAGGCGAGGATCGCGAAGTCGGCGCCGTGCTGCTGCGCCAGCGTGGCGAAGCTGTCGCGCTCGCTGCGCTTGAGAAATGCCGCATCGACGATCACCGACCAGCCGGCGTCGAGTACCCGGCCGGCCAGTTCGGCCAGGCGTGCGTAGGTGCGGCGCGTCGCCTCCGGCGTATAGATGCCGCCGGCCACGCAGGAGCGGCTGCTGGCCAACGGCGCCAGCCCGAACAGGCGCTTGCGCTCCACGTCGGAACGCAGGCGCAGCGTGGCGGCGCCAGGGTCGGCGCGCAGCAACTCGGCACTGAGGCTGCTCTTGCCGGAGCCGGACAGTCCATGGGTGATCACCAGCCGCGGGCGAGGCGGCGCGGTCAGGCGTTCGGCCTGGGCCAGGTACTCGTCGGTGGTGTCGGGCTGGCCGGCGAAGGCCGCCACCTTGGCACGCACCATCGCCTTGTACACCGCGTAGAAGCGCAGCACCGGCACGGCGTCGAAATCGCCGGATTCGGTCAGCCATTCGTTGAGTAGCCAGGCGGCCAGGTCAGGCCGCTGGTGGTCGAGCAGGTCCACGTAAGTGAAGGCCAGCTCGGAGGCTACGTCGATCCAGCGGAAATCGTCATTGAATTCGATGCAGTCGAAGGGGATCACGTCGCCGTGCAGCAGCACCAGGTTGCCCAGGTGCAGGTCGCCGTGGCATTCGCGAACGCGGCCAGCCGCCTTGCGGGCTGCGAGTAGCGGCGCGATGCGCGCGAACTCGGTTTCGGTCCACGCTTCCAGCCGGTCAAGGCATGCGGTGGCATCGGGCCGCAAGCTGCGGATTGCGGTGAAATTGTCGATGGCCGGCGTGCGGATTTGCTCGGGTTCGCCAAAGCGGCTGTCCGCGGGGGCCGTCGCTGCCGCGCGGTGGAAGGCATGCACGACGCGGGCGAGGGCCGACAGGTGCTCTGGCGTCAGCGCGCCGCGGGCGCAGACGTGATCGACGCGCTGGCTCTCGGCAAAGCGGCGCATCTTCACCGCCAACTCACCGCTGTCGCCAACCGTCTCCAGGCCCAGGTAGAGCTCGGGCGCGAAGCGCCGGTTGAGGCGCAACTCCTCCTGGCAGAAGAACTGCCGGCGCGCCGCAGAGCCGTAGTCGAGGAAGGGCAGGGTGATCGGCTTCTTCAGCTTCCACGCGAAACCGTCGGCCAGCAGCAGCCAGGAGATATGGGTTTCGACGACTTCGGCGCCGAGCCGGGCGCGGAAGGCTTCGAGCCAGGGAGGGAGCGGTTCGGACATGACGTGATTATCCTCCGGCCGTGTTGCCGCAAGCACACCTGTGGGGGCGAATTCATTCGCCCACGGAGACTGATCCGCGCACGGCGGGCGAATGAATTCGCCCCCACAGCACAGCCCCCACA
>JAFEDK010000019.1:0-46219 GCA_018241665.1 Pseudomonadota bacterium | reverse complement strand
GCACAGCCCCCACAGCACAGCCCCACAGCGGCAGTCCGCGGCATGTGCCGTGTCCTCCGACCCGGGGCGTGCTATCGTCGCGGCCCCGCTGGAGCTGCCGCCATGACTGCGTTTGCCGATCCCTTTACCCGTCGTCCTGCTAACCTCGCCGAGGCTGACGCGCAGGTTGCCGCGATCCGCGGCCTGCTGGACGCCGCCGGGCTGGCGCACCGCAATCCGCCGCCGGCACCGACCACCTGCTGTGGGCGCGGCTGCAACGGCTGCGTGTGGGAGGGCTTCTATGCGGCTCTCGGTTGGTGGCGGGATGACGCCCGCGAATTGCTCGCCGCGGTCGACGCCTGAACGCTGCCCGATCTTGGCAGATGGACTGAAAACCCCGTAAAATCCGGCTCTTGCCGAGGAGCGTTGCGACCTGCGAAAACCGTGGGCCAGGCTCGGCAATCATCAACGGCGCTCGCAAACCTTCCAGCCGGGTTTGCCGCGCCGTTCGCTTTTGCGTCGCTGCAGCGCATTTCTCCCGGCTGACAAATCCGTACCGAGGTAGATCCATGCAAGCCGACCGCACAGCCGAACTCCAGTCCGCCCTGACCCACCGCATCCTGATCCTCGACGGGGCGATGGGCACGATGATCCAGCAGCACAAGCTCGGCGAGGCCGACTACCGCGGGCAGCGCTTTGCCGATCATCCCAAGGACCTGAAGGGCAACAACGACCTGCTGGTGCTGACCCGCCCGGACGTGGTCGGCGGCATCCACCGGGCCTACCTGGAGGCCGGCGCAGACATCATCGAAACCTGCACCTTCAACGCCACCCGCGTGTCCCAGGCCGAATACGGCCTCGGCGACGTGGCCTATGAGCTGAACGTGGAGGGGGCCCGCCTGGTGCGCCAGCTGTGCGACGAGTTCACCGCCGCCAACCCGGCCAAGCCGCGCTTCTGTGCCGGCGTGGTCGGCCCCACGTCGCGCACCCTGTCGATCTCGCCGGACGTGAACGATCCGGGCTTCCGCAACATCAGCTTCGATGCGCTGGTCGATGACTACTACGACTCGGCCAAGGGCCTGCTCGAAGGCGGCGCCGACATCCTGCTGATCGAGACCATCTTCGACACGCTCAACGCCAAGGCGGCCGTCTTCGCCGTCGAGAAGCTGTTCGCCGACATCAAGCAGCGCGTGCCGGTGATGATTTCCGGCACCATCACCGACGCCTCCGGCCGCACCCTGTCCGGCCAGACCGCCGAGGCCTTCTGGAACTCCCTCAGCCACGCGCAGCCGATCAGCTTCGGCCTCAACTGCGCGCTGGGTGCCAAGGAGCTGCGCCAGTACGTGGATGAACTGTCCACCGTCTGCGACACCTTCGTCTCGGCCCACCCCAACGCCGGTCTGCCCAACCCGTTGTCGCCCACCGGCTACGACGAGACCCCGGAGCAACTGGCCTCCGAGATCGTCGAATGGGCTCGCTCCGGCCTGGTGAACATCGTCGGCGGCTGCTGCGGCACTTCGCCGGCGCACATCAAGGCGATTGCCGAGGCGGTCGCGCTGGTCACCCCGCGCAGCATCCCGCACATCGAGAAAAAGCTGCGCCTGTCCGGCCTGGAGCCCTTCAACGTCGGCCCGGAGTCGCTGTTCGTGAACGTCGGTGAGCGTACCAACGTCACCGGCTCCCGAGCCTTTGCCCGCATGATCCTCGAAGGCCGCTTCGACGACGCGCTGGCGGTGGCCCGCCAGCAGGTGGAAAACGGCGCCCAGGTCATCGACATCAACATGGACGAGGCCATGCTCGATTCGCTGGCCGCGATGGAGACGTTCCTCAAGCTGATCGCCTCCGAGCCGGACATCTCCCGCGTGCCGATCATGCTCGACTCCTCCAAGTGGAGCGTCATCGAGGCCGGCCTCAAGTGCATCCAGGGCAAGGGCGTCGTCAACTCCATCTCCATGAAGGAGGGCGAGGCCGAGTTCCTGCGCCAGGCGCGCCTGTGCCGCCAGTACGGCGCGGCGGTGATCGTGATGGCCTTCGACGAGAAGGGCCAGGCCGACACCTTCGCCCGCAAGACCGAGATCTGCGCCAAGGCCTACGAACTGCTGACCGGTATCGGTTTCCCGCCGGAAGACATCATCTTCGACCCGAACATCTTCGCGATTGCCACCGGCATCGAGGAGCACGACAACTACGCGGTGGACTTCATCCAGGCTGTGGCGTGGATCCGCGAGAACCTGCCTTACGCCAAGATCAGCGGCGGCGTGTCCAACGTGAGCTTCAGCTTCCGCGGCAACGATCCGGTGCGCGAGGCGATCCACACGGTGTTCCTGTACCACGCCATCAAGGCTGGCATGAGCATGGGCATCGTCAACGCCGGCATGCTCGGTGTGTACGACGACCTGGAGGCTGAGCTGCGCGCCAAGGTTGAGGACGTGGTGCTCAACCGCCACCCCGGCGCCGGCGAGGCGCTGGTGGAGTTTGCGCAGACCGTCAAGGAAGGCAAGGCCAAGGATTCCGGCCCCGATCTGAGCTGGCGCGAGCAGCCCGTCGAAGCCCGTCTGTCCCACGCGCTGGTGAAGGGCATCACCGACTTCGTCGTCGCCGACACCGAGGAAGTGCGCGCCAAGCTGGCTGCCGAAGGCAAGCCGCCGCTGTCCGTCATCGAAGGCCCGCTGATGGCCGGCATGAACGTGGTCGGCGACCTGTTCGGCGCCGGCAAGATGTTCCTGCCCCAGGTGGTCAAGTCGGCCCGCGTGATGAAGCAGGCCGTGGCCCACCTGATCCCCTACATCGAAGAGGAAAAGGCCCGCACCGGCGCCTCCAGCAAGGGCAAGATCGTCATCGCCACGGTGAAGGGCGACGTGCACGACATCGGCAAGAACATCGTCGGCGTGGTGCTCGGCTGCAACGGCTACGACATCGTCGACCTGGGCGTGATGGTGCCCTGCGACAAGATCCTCGCCGCAGCGAAGGAGCACGGTGCCCAGGCCATCGGCCTGTCCGGCCTGATCACGCCGTCGCTGGAAGAGATGAGCCACGTGGCGTCCGAGATGAAGCGCCAGGGCTTCGACGTGCCGCTGCTGATCGGCGGCGCCACCACCAGCCGCGCCCACACCGCGATCAAGATCGCCCCGCACTACGACCAGCCGGTGATCTACGTGCCGGACGCGTCCCGCGCCGTCGGCGTGGTGACCAGCCTGCTGTCCGAGGCGCAGAGCGCCGGCTACGCCGCCGAGGTGGCCGCCGACTACGAGAAGATCCGCGCCCAGCACGCCGGCAAGAAGGGCGTCGCGATGGTCACGCTGGCCGAGGCCCGCGCCAATGCGTTCAAGTGGAACGGCGATGCGGCCTATGTGCCGCCGGCGCCGGCCCAGCTGGGCGTGCAGGCCTTCGACATCGACCTGGCCGAGCTGGTGGATTACATCGACTGGGGCCCGTTCTTCCAGACCTGGGACCTGGCCGGCAGCTACCCGAAGATCCTCCACGACGACATCGTCGGCGAGACCGCCCGCGAGCTGAAGTCCGACGCCGAGGTGATGCTGGCCCGCATGGTCGCCGAGCAGGACACCAACCCGTGGGTCAAGGCCCGCGCGGTGGTCGGCCTGTTCCCCGCCAACGCGGTGGGCGACGACATCGAGATCTACGCCGACGAATCCCGCCAGCAGGTGCAGATGACGTGGCGCGGCCTGCGCCAGCAGCACGAGCGCCCGGTCGGCAAGCCCAACTACTGCCTGGCCGACTTCGTGGCCGGCAAGGACAGCGGCGTGGCCGACTACGTGGGCGCCTTCGCGGTGACCGCCGGCCTCGGCATCGAGGGCCGCCTGGCTGCCTACGAGCGCACCCACGACGACTACCACGCGATCATGCTGAAGGCGCTGGCCGACCGCTTCGCCGAGGCCGCCGCCGAGTGGCTGCACGCCAAGGTGCGCAAGGAGCTGTGGGCCTACGCGCCGGCCGAGACGCTGAGCTGCGACGAGCTGATCAAGGAAGCCTACCGCGGCATCCGCCCGGCGCCGGGCTACCCGGCCTGCCCGGACCACACCGTCAAGGGTGACCTGTTCACGCTGCTCGACGCGCCGGCCAACACCGGCATGGGCCTCACCGAGAGCTTCGCGATGACGCCGGCGGCAGCGGTCAGCGGCTTCTACTTCGCCCACCCGGAGAGCCACTACTTCGCGGTCAGCAAGATCGGCCAGGACCAGCTGGCCGACTGGGCGGCGCGCACCGGCATGACGGTGGACGAAGCCCGCAAGTGGCTGGCGCCACTGCTGTAATACGCCGACCGCGCAAAACGGTCTAGATTGGAGGGCGGCTGCGGCCGCCCTCCGCGTTTTTCAGGGCGCCCGAGACAGGCGCCCGCTTTCGCCATGAAGATCGAACTCCTCCTCACCGCCATCGAGATCGCCGCGACCATCGCCTTTGCGCTGTCGGGCCTCATCGAGGCCACGCGAAAGCGCATGGACGTCATCGGGGTGTTCTCGGTGACCTTCGTCAGCGCCTTTGGCGGCGGCACGCTGCGCGACATTCTGCTCGACCGCCGCCCGCTGTTCTGGGTGCAGCACCAGGAATACGTGTGGCTGGTGCTGGGGATGACGCTGATCACGCCGCTGCTGCTGCGCGCGCGGCGGCTGCAACTGACCGACACCCTGATGGAGGCCGCCGACGCCTGCGGGCTGGGCCTGTTCGCCATTTCCGGCGCGTCGGTGGCGTTGGCGGCCGGCATGCCGGGTATCGTCGCGGTGCTGATGGGGGCCATCACCGCGGTGTTCGGCGGGGTGCTGCGGGATGTGCTGTGCAATGAGATTCCGAAGGTCTTCCACGACCATCGGCCCTACACGCTGTGCGCCTTCATCGGCTGCGGCCTGTTCCTCGGCCTGCATGCGCTGGGCGTGGCGCCGCAGCTGTCCACACTGACCGGCATCTGCACCATCACCGGCCTGCGCCTGCTGGCCGTGGGCCGGGGCTGGCGCATCCCCGCCTGGCCGCCCGAGAAGGGGCGCTGAGGGCGTCTGCTCTGGGGGGAACTGCTGTGGGGGCGAATTCATTCGCCCTCGGAGCCAAATCAGCCCACAGAGGGCGAATGAATTCGCCCCCACAAGGGGAAAGGCAGGGGGACGGAAGCGGGCGCTTGGCCTGGGCTGGCCCAGGGCTCAGCGCCCGAAGGTCGCCTTCACCACTTCGAGCAGCGCGTCCGCCACGTCCTCGTCGTCGGTGAGGCTCTCCACCAGCGCCGAGCGGCAGGCTTCCACCGGGTCGAGGCCGACCTTGACCAGCTTGGCGGCATAGACCAGCAAGCGCGTGGACACCACTTCTTCCAGGTCCACGTCCTTCAGGCTGCGTAGGCGCTGAGCGATGGAGACGAGCTGGCGGGCCAGCAGCGGATCGCAGGCGGTCTCGCCAACGAGGATGGTCTCTTCGCGGCTGGCCGCCGGAAAGTCGAAACGCAGGCTGACGAAGCGCTGGCGCGTGGACGGCTTGAGGCCCTTGAGAAAGTTCTGGTAGCCCGGGTTGTAGGACATCACCAGCATGAAGCGGTCGGGCGCGTGCAGGACTTCGCCGGTACGCTCGATGGGCAGCGTGCGGCGGTCGTCGGCAAGCGGGTGGATCACCACCGTGGTGTCGCGGCGGGCCTCCACCACTTCGTCCAGGTAGCAGATGCCGCCCTCGCGCACCGCGCGGGTCAGCGGGCCGTCGCACCACACGGTCTGGCCGTCGCCGAGCAGGTGGCGGCCGACCAGGTCGGCAGCGGTGAGGTCGTCGTGGCAGGCCACGGTGTACAGCGGCAGGCCCAGGCGGGCGGCCATGTGGGCCACGAAGCGGGTCTTGCCGACCCCGGTGGGGCCCTTGATCAGCAGCGGCAGGCGGTTCTTCCAGGCCTGCTCGAAGACCGTGATCTCGTTGCCGGCGGCTTCGTAGAAGGGGATTTCGGTGGGCAGCGGTGCGTTCATTTGAGGGCGATCCAGTAGGCGATGGCGATCAGCGCCGAAACGAGCAGCAGCCAGCCGAGCAGCAGGCCGCGCCAGAAGAATTTGACTCCCCGCAGGCCCATGAAGTCGAGCACCACGAGGCGACCCTTGACGAAGCAGATGACCAGCAGCGCGGCCATCGCCAGCGGGCCGGCGAGCCCGAAGCGGGCGCCGAACTCGCCAATGCCCAGCGTGCCGAGCGTGGCCAGCATCAGCACCACCCAGACGGTGTTGAGGTGACGGGTGTTCATGCTTGGATCCCGGAAAGAAGCGTCCATGCGAATCCCGTGGGGGCGAATTCATTCGCCCTCCGCAGGTTGAGCGAACTCCGTGGGCGAATGAATTCGCCCCCACAGGCAGGTGTGCCACAGGCAGGTGTGCCACAGGCAGGTGTGCTTCGGGGGAGGTCTGCGGCCCGGCGCTCGTCGTCCATCTTCATCGCATCACATAGACCAGGGGAAAGAGGACGATCCACACCAGGTCCACCATGTGCCAGTAGGCCGCGCCGCTCTCGATGCCGTTCATGTCGGCCGGGCCGTAGGCGCCCTGGCGGGTCTTCACCCACAGCGCGACGAGGATCACCAGGCCGAGGATCACGTGCATGAAGTGGAAGAAGGTCAGCGACAGGTAGAACATGTAGAAGGTGTTGGTGGACAGGTTGATGCCGGCGCTGAACTTGTCGGCGTATTCGAAGCCCTTCACCACCAGGAAGCCGCCGCCGCAGGCGATGCCGGCCAGCAACCAGCGTGCGCCGGTGGCCGGGCGACTGCGCCCGACCGCCTCGACCGCGCGGGCCACGCACCAGCTGGCGGTGATCAGCAGCACGGTGTTGAGGGCGCCGGCTTCGCGGTCCAGGGTCTGCTGCATCTCGTTGAACAGCGCGACGTTGTGCGCGCGGCCGAAGGCATAGGCGGCAAAGAACACGCCGAAGGCGAGCAGCTCGGCGAGGATGAAGAACCAGATCGCCAGATCCCCCGGTGGTGCGGCGGCCGGGGTGGCGCGGGGAGTGTCGGGGGCGATGTCCATGCCGGCAGTTTGGCCGCCTGGGGCCACCAAAACCTTGATCTGTCCCAAGTTCCGCGAGGACTTGTTAAGGCATGTGTAATGGGGACAACTTCCTGCGTGGACTGCGCTACTATTACTTTCGATATAAAAAAATCGGAAGTGAGCACGATGCGGATTCTGCTGGTGGACGATTCCCGTGCAGTGGCGGCCGTGATGGCGGCTCGTCTGACGCTGCTCGGCCATGAGGTGACCCAGGCCGAGAACGGCCAGTTGGGGGTCGACAGCTTCTGCTGCTGTCCGCCCGATCTTGTGCTGATGGACGTGGAAATGCCGGTGATGAACGGCTTTGTGGCCGCCGAGCGGATCCGGGCCTTCGAGGCCAAGCAGGACTGGGCATGGACGCCGATCATCTTCCTGACAGCCTCCGATACGCCCGAGAACCTGGTCACTGCCATCGAGGCCGGCGGTGACGATTTCATCGCCAAGACCGTGCCGGAAGCCGTGCTGCAGGCCAAGATGAAAGCGATGGCGCGCATCGCCGGCCTGCGCAAGCAGCTCTTCGAAGCCAACCACAAGCTGGAGGCGCTGGCCCACCAGGACGGTCTGACCGGCATCTACAACCGCCGCTACATGGACCTGCGCCTCGACCACCAGTGGAGCGAGGCCCAACTGTGTGGCGCGCCCTTTGGGCTGCTGCTGATCGATGTGGACAATTTCAAGCGCTACAACGACCACTATGGCCACCAGGCTGGTGACGACTGTCTGCGGGCAATTGCCGCTGCGATGGCGGAAGTGGTGGCGCGCACCGTTGCCAAGTGCCTGAGCCGCGACGCCTTCGTTGCCCGTTACGGTGGCGAGGAGTTCGCGGTGCTGATGCCGCGCTGCGCCGAGGTGGATTACCTGACGGTCGCCGAGCAACTCCTCGATGCGGTCCGGCAGTTGGAGATTCCCCATGCCCACAATGCGGATTGGGGCATCGTGACCCTGTCCGTGGGCGGGGCCTATGTGGCTCGGGCGGAGGGCCGCCTGGCCCTGCTGTTCCGCAATGCTGACGCAAACCTCTACCAGGCCAAACGGAATGGGCGCAATCGGGCCGAGGCCTGCTCCGTTGCCGCCGATGTGTCGATGGTGGCGGGAGGCTAGGGCCGGCCCGCCTGCTGCTCAAGTCCTGCCGGGGCGCTCAGCCGACCACGAAGGCCGGCACGTCCACCCTGACGGCCCGCCGGTCGAGGGCCACCCCGACACAGGCCGCAAAGCGCCTGGCCCAGTCCCCCCCGTGGGCAAAGCGGGCCTCGCCGCCGTACTTGGCGACGTTGAGGATCACGTCGAGGATCAGCACCTTGCCCATCGGATTGCTGGGCGTGCATTCCAGCGCTTCGAACTCCGCGAGCAGCCAGGCCCGCGCAGCTTCGTCGGTGAGCCCGGCGATTTCGTCGGCGTGCACGGTGAATTCATATTCCCGGTCGGCCCGCAACACGACGATGACCTGGTGCATGCTGCCTCCTGTTGTTCTTCTGTCCTGCATGGGCGCATTTTTCGGCGCTGCATCAACGGAAGCAAGTAACCGATTGTTATCATTCGCAGCTCGTTCCGAGCCGTGTTTCCCATGACCGAATCCCCCTGGCGTGCCCTCGCCAACCGCCGCATGCTGATCTGTGTGCTGACCGGCTTTTCTTCCGGGCTGCCGCTGTACCTGCTGCTCAACCTCATCCCGGCCTGGCTGAAGACCGAGGGGCTGTCGCTGAAAGCCATCGGCGCCTTCGCGCTGATCCAGTTTCCCTACACCTGGAAGTTCGTCTGGTCGCCCTTCCTTGATCGCTACGCCTTGCCGCTGCTCGGCCGCCGGCGAGGCTGGATGGGGGCGACCCAGCTGTTGCTGCTGGCGGCCATCGCCTGGCTGGGCAGCCTGTCACCGACGGCCAACCTCGGCATGGTGATCGGGCTGACGGCGCTGATAGCCTTCCTGTCGGCCACCCAGGACATCGTGCTGGATGCCTACCGGCGCGAGCTGCTGCCGGAGATCGAGCTGGGCATCGGCAACGCGATCCATGTCAATGCCTACAAGCTGGCCGGGCTGGTGCCGGGCTCCTTGTCCCTGGTGCTGGCCGATCACCTGCCGTGGGCCGAGGTCTTCGTGGTGACGGCACTGTTCATGCTGCCGGGCCTGGTGATGACCCTGCTGGTGAAGGAGCCGGCAACGGCCAGCGGGGCGCCACGTACATTGCGAGACGCGGTGGTGGAGCCGTTCCGGGAGTTCTTCGGCCGCCATGGCGTGCGTTCCGCCCTGGTGGTGCTGGCCTTCATCTTTCTCTACAAGCTCGGCGACTCCCTGTGCACCGCGCTGGCAACGCCCTTTTACCTGGACATGGGCTTCTCGAAGACCGAGATCGGCCTGGTGGCGAAGAATGCGGGCCTGTGGCCGAGCGTGATCGGCGGCCTGCTCGGCGGGCTGTGGATGGTCAAGCTGGGCATCAACCGCGCGCTGTGGGTGTTCGGCCTGGTCCAGTGGTTGGCGATCTACGGTTTTGCGTGGCTGGCCTGGCTCGGCCCGGCGGAGGCCGACGCCGGCCGCCTGGGCGTGCTGGCGGTGGTCATTGGCCTGGAGGCGCTGGCGGTCGGGCTCGGTACGACGGCCTTCGTCGCCTACATGGCGCGCACCACCCACCCGGCCTATACGGCGACCCAGCTGGCCTTGTTCACCAGCCTGATGGCGGTGCCGCGGACCTTCATCAACGCGTCCGCCGGCTGGCTGGTGGAAAGCCTCGGCTGGTTCGATTTCTTCATGCTGTGCGGTGTGCTGGCGGTGCCCGGCATGCTGCTGTTGTTCAAGGTCGCGCCGTGGCGCGAAGCCCGTGTGGCGACCGCCTGATCCTCTTGTTCCTGCTATGACGCCTCTCGAATCCGCTGCCCGCACGCTGTGCGACATTCTCGACCCGATGCGCTTTGCGGCGCCCGTGTCCCACGTCTATAACCCGCTCAGCTACGCGTGGGCACCCAACGCGCTGTACCTGCAGCGTTTCGGCCAGGGCCGCAAGAAGGTGGTCTTCGTCGGCATGAACCCCGGCCCCTTCGGTATGGTGCAGACCGGCGTACCCTTCGGCGAGATCGCCGCGGTGCGCGACTGGATGGGGATAGAGGCGGAAGTCGTGAAGCCGGCCGCAGAAAACCCGAAGCGTCCCATCGAGGGCTTCGCGTGTCCCCGCTCGGAAGTCAGCGGGCGGCGTCTGTGGGGCTTGTTCGCAGAACGCTTCGGCACCGCAGAGGCGTTCTTCGCCGAGCATTTCGTCGCCAACTACTGCCCGCTGGCCTTCTTCGACGGCGGTCGCAATGTGACGCCGGACAAGCTGCCGGCGGTCGAGCAGGGGCCGCTGCTGGCCGCCTGTGATGCACATCTGCGCCAGGTAGTGGAGGCCCTGCAGCCGGAGTGGGTGATCGGGGTCGGCGCGTGGGCCGAGCTGCGCGCCCGCGAGGCGCTGTCCGGCCTGCCCTTGCAGTTCGGCCGCGTGCTGCATCCCAGCCCGGCCAGCCCGGCAGCCAACCGGGGCTGGAGCGAAGCGGCGACGAAGCAGCTCAGCGCACTAGGGGTCTGGTAAGGCCCGGCGGGCTGTTCCGCGGAGGCATCGCTCCGGCCTGTGTTCGCGGGCGAATGAATTCGCCCCCACAAGTCGGGCAACCGCTGGGCCGCGTGGGGAACCCAAGTCATGCCGGGCTTTCCGCAAGGGAAGTCCCCAGGGGGCTGTGGGGGCACAGCCTGCGGGCCTAAGCCCTGGGGGAGAAGTCCTGCGTGGGGCCGGAGCCTGTGGGGAGGCCGGGTTTTATGGGGAGGCTGGGTCTTGTGGGGGCGAATTCATTCGCCCACTCCCGCCCGAACCATTCAGCGTCGGCGGCTGCCCCCACCACCGAGGATCGAGCCCAGCACGCCGCGCACGATTTCCCGTCCGATCGTCGAGCCGACGGTGCGCGCCACGCTGCGGGCGGCGGTTTCCGCCAGGCCGGGGTGACGCCCGCCACGCGGTCCGGTGCTGCCGAAGAGGATGTCGCTGAGGCCGCCGAGCAGGCCGCCACTGCTGCTTTCCTCCTGCGCGGGGGCGGTATTGCCCGGCGTAGCGCTGCCGTTTGCTGCCGATGCGCCATTGCCGGAGGCGGCCGCGCCGGTGAGTTTCTCGAAGGCCGACTCCCGGTCCACCATCTGTTCGTAGTGTCCGTAGATCACCGAGCCCTCGATGGCGGCCTTGCGCTCGGCCGGTGTCAGCGGGCCGAGGCGTGAATCCGGGGCGACGATGAAGCCGCGCTCGACGATGGCCGGGCGGCCCTTCTCGTCGAGGAAGGAGATCAGTGCCTCGCCGACGCCCAGTTCCATGATGGCCGTCGCGGCGTCGAATTCCGGGTTGGCACGCATCGTTTCGGCAGCGGTCTTGACGGCCTTCTGGTCCTTCGGCGTGAATGCCCGCAGCGCATGCTGGACCCGGTTGCCGAGCTGGCCGAGCACCGACTCGGGTACGTCGAGCGGGTTCTGGGTCACGAAATAGACGCCGACGCCCTTCGAGCGGATCAGGCGTACTACCTGTTCGATCTTCTCCAGCAAGGCCTTGGGCGCTTCGTTGAAGAGCAGGTGGGCTTCGTCGAAGAAGAACACCAGCTTGGGTTTGTCCACGTCGCCCACTTCCGGCAGTTGCTCGAACAGTTCGGCGAGCAGCCACAGCAGGAAGGTGGAGTACAGCTTGGGCGAGTTGTAGAGCTTGTCGGCGGCGAGGACGTTGATCACGCCGTGGCCGTCGGCGTCGGTCTGGATCAGGTCGGCGATGTCGAGCATCGGCTCGCCGAAGAACTTGTCGCCGCCCTGGGTCTCGATCGTCAGCAGGCCGCGCTGGATGGCGCCGATCGAGGCCGCCGAGATGTTGCCGTACTGGGTGGTGAAATCCTTGGCGTTGTCGCCGACGTACTGAATGGTGGCGCGCAGGTCCTTCAGATCGATGATCAGCAGGCCCTGGTCGTCGGCGATCTTGAAGACCAGTTGCAGCACGCCGGTCTGCGTGTCGTTGAGGTTGAGCAGGCGGGCCAGCAGCAGCGGGCCCATGTCGGAGATGGTGGCCCGTACCGGGTGTCCGGCCTCGCCGAAGACATCCCAGAACACTGCGGTGTTGGCGCGCGGCGTGAACTCGTCGATGCCGATGGCGGCCAGGCGCTCCCTCAGCTTTGGGGAGTCGACGCCGGCGGCGCCGATGCCTGACAAGTCGCCCTTCACATCGGCCATGAAGACCGGCACGCCGATACGGGCAAAGGATTCGGCCATCTTCTGCAGCGTGACCGTCTTGCCGGTGCCGGTGGCGCCGGTGATCAGGCCGTGGCGGTTGGCGAGCTGGGGCAGCAGGTGGATTTCCTTGTCCTTGGTCTTGGCGATGAGCAGCGGTTCGGTCATGGGGTGCTCCAGGCAAACGGGTGAAGCCGTGAGGGTAGCGGGATTGGGGCGCTTCGGCCAGTTGGGATATTTCGTCGAACGACAATCTTTTGTCATTGTGCTGCGCAGCATGAATGTCTAATCTGAACAGATCCCACTTGTCATGATCAGGAGCTGTCCATGAATTTCGTTTCCCTGTCATCGTGCTCGGCGGCACTCCGTCTGGTCGTCCTGCTGGGGATCACGCCCGCATTGCAGGCCGCGGAGCTGCCTGAATTGAACATCGATCTCAAGCAGACCACCGTGTCCGGCATTTCGTCGGGGGCCTTCATGGCGGTGCAGATGGGGGTTGCCCATTCGGCGGACGTGAAAGGCGTGGCGGCCACGGCTGGCGGGCCGTACTTCTGTGCGCTGCAGGACGCCTTGGGTGGTGCCGGGGTGAGTCGGGCGATCCGGCGCTGCATGCAGGGCGATCCGGACTACGGCGTGACACCGATTACCGCCGATACCTTGGCACAGATGCAGGCGGCGGCGCGTGCCTGGTCGGCGCGGGGCTTGATCGATCCAGTGGACGGCTTGGCCGGGCAGAGCGTGTGGCTGTTTCACGGCTACAACGACGGCATCGTCAAGAAGCCGGCCAACGATGCATTGCGTGATTGGTATCAGGGTTTCACGCCAGCCAGCCAGGTTTTCTACAAGGACGACCTCAATGCGGGCCACGCGCAGATTTCCGCTGCCTGTGCCGATGCGTCGAGTGGATCCTGCAATCCCTGTGCGCAGACCGGCGGGAAGTTCATCAATGCCTGTGCCGACAAGCCTGCGGCCAGCGGGCTCTATGATGCGGCCGGTGCGGCGCTGCAACTCTTCTACGGTCCGTTGCAACGCGTTGTGACGGCCCAACTCGGCAGCAGCCTCGAGACCTTCGAACAGCAGCCCTTCACGAAGGACCGCCAGGGCGCGCCGGTGCTGCCGATCCGCCTGGCGATGGGGGATACCGGCTACGTCTATGTGCCGCAGGCCTGCAAGGCCGGCGAGCCCTGCCGCCTGCACATTGCCTTCCATGGCTGCATGCAGGATGCGGGGTCGATCGGCAACCAGTTTGCGGCAGGCGCCGGCTTCAACGAATGGGCGGACAAGAACCGCATCGTGGTGCTGTACCCGCAGGCACGTGCCACGATCACCACGCCGGCCTCATCGTCCGTACCGACGAACCCCATGGGATGCTGGGATTGGTGGGGTTACAACGATTTCCTGTACGACACCAGCGCTGGCCGCTATGCCCAGAAGGGCGGCGCGCAGATCGGCGCGGTGTGGCGGATGGCGACGAGGCTGGCCGCCCGTGCGGTGCCGATGGAGGCTGTAGCCTCCGCGGTCAGCATGCCGGCGTTGCAGGTGGTGGATCGCAGTGCCAGCCAGGTGGCGCTGGTGTGGACACCGGTGCCGGCGGCAACTGCCTACCGTGTGCTGCGGGCGACAGCGGGCGCAGCAGAGTCCGATGTGGCGATGCTCCCGGCGTCCCGCACGAGTTTTGTGGATGGCGCTCTGGGCCCGGATAGTACCTATCGTTACCGGGTCAGTGCGGTGTTCAGCGGTGGTGGGCCGGCTTCGTCCGGTGTCGTCGAGGTGCGTACCGCGACGTCGGCACCGGCCTGTGATCCTTACTTCTCATTGGCCAAGAACACGGCGGTGACAAAATCCAAGCGGCCGACCATGCAGACCTGTCCCTGATCAACAGTGCGCGCGTGGGCAGCCCGCCTGCCCGTGCGCTATACTTTAAAGCTTTCGATTTATAGGTTTAGCGCATCATGGCGGGTCATTCCAAGTGGGCCAATATCCAGCATCGCAAGGGCCGGCAGGACGAAAAGCGCGGTCGCGTCTTCTCGCGGCTGGCTAAGGAAATCACCGTCGCAGCCCGCATGGGCGGGGGCGACGCCAGTTTCAATCCGCGTCTGCGTCTGGCGGTGGACAAGGCCAAGGCGGTGAACATGCCCGCCGACAACATCGACCGGGCGGTCAAGAAGGGCACGGGCGAGCTGGAGGGCGTCACCTACGAGGAGGCCCGCTACGAAGGCTACGGCATCGGCGGAGCGGCGGTGATGGTCGATTGCCTGACCGACAACAAGACCCGTACCGTGGCTGACGTGCGCCATGCCTTCAACAAGTACGGTGGCAACATGGGCACCGACGGCTGCGTGTCCTTCCAGTTCAAGCACTGTGGCCAGCTGCTGTTCGCGCCGGGCACGTCGGAAGATGCGCTGATGGAAGCCGCGCTGGAAGCTGGCGCCGACGACGTGGCCACCAACGATGACGGCTCCATCGAAGTGCTGACCGATCCCTACCAGTTCGGCGAAGTGAAGGAGGCCCTCGAGAAGGCCGGTTTCACCGCCGAGTTCGGTGAAGTGACGATGAAGCCCCTCAACGAGACCGAGCTGGCTGGCGACGACACCGTGCGCATGCAGAAGCTGCTCGATGCGCTGGAATCCCTCGATGACGTGCAGGCCGTGTATACCTCCGCGGCGATGGACGAAGAGTAAGGGCCTTCTGCGCCTTGTGACGGCAGCGACTCCTCGCGGAATCGCTGCCCATGAAAAAACCGGCACCGCCTTTCGGCGCAGCCGGTTTTTTTCATGCCCTGTTCGGGCCCGGTCCTCAGGCGCTCTTGCGGCGTGTCCTGATCAGCGCTGCGGCCGACAGGCCCAGCAGGGCCAGGGTGCTGGGTTCCGGAACCTGGGTGGTGGTCGTTTGCACGCTCGCGGCCGGGTCGCGCACCCACAGGCTGATGTGCGACAGGCCAGCCGGGTTCTTGTCATCCTTGCCTGCGCGCAGGGTGCCGCTGACGTCGTAGGTGCCGAACCAGTTCATGACCGGATCATCCACGTCCGGCGGGGCCATGTTGAACAGATCGGGGGTGAAGTCATAAACCGAGAAGGACTCGCCGGCCTTGAACACCAGTGCGAACTGGTCGAAGTAGTTGCGGCCGAGGATGGTGCTGGTGCGTTGGGCGACGGTAGCGTCGGGCGTGAAGGCCCAAGTCCCTTTGCCGGATGTGCTGATCGTGGCAGTAAAGAAGGAGGAGGTGACGATATCGCTGTGGCCATCGATGGTATTGGGAACGAAGGCCCAGGGGCCGTTCTTGCTGAGTTCCTGATACTTCCCGAGCATGATCCAGCCCGGGTCGGTGGCCTGGCCGTCCTTGTCCAGGTCCTGCAGCGGGTATTGGGGCGTGATGAAGGCGCCGCCCGGGAAGAGCGTGCCACCATTCTTTCCGTTCTGGACGCCACCGTTCAGCAAGCCATCACCGGCGTAGCCAAGGTTGGTGGTGGGGGCGAACTCGTCGTTGCCGGCGAAGGCGCCGGCACAGTCGGCTGCAGCCTGGCTGCCGGAGTAGATGGTTTGCAGGGTGGCGCTGCTCGTCGTGTCTGAATACATGCTGACGCTGGTGATCTTGACGTCGGCCGTGTTGCAGGATCGCAGAGCGCTGGCTTGGGCGGAAACACACAGGAGGCCGCCGGCGAGGATGAGCTTGCTTGCTGTGGAGAGAGTCTTGTTCATGAGCGTGGAGGCCTTGGATCGGTCTTCGCGTCAGCGAGATTGTTGGTAAAGGGGCTAATGCTGCTTGGCAGAATGACTGCTTTATAACGTGAAGGCTGACTTTTCGGGCGTGACGGAAGTCTGTCTTCATCCCATTTCGAGCTGCTGTGGGCACTTTGACAAAGATATTTCACGTTTGAGTGGGCGCGCGAGTGCGCGGGCAGTGTTGGCACGGGTGTCCCCGCGATAGAATTCGGCCCCTGTCCATTCGTTCTTTTGGCGATACCATGGCCGCTTACATCACCGAAAAAGTCCTGTCCGTTCATCACTGGAACGACACCCTGTTTTCCTTCACCACGACGCGCGATCGGGCGATCCGCTTCGAGAATGGTCAGTTCGTGATGATCGGCCTGGAAGTGGATGGCCGTCCGTTGACCCGTGCGTACTCGATCGCCAGCGCGAACTACGAGGAAACCCTCGAGTTCTTCAGCATCAAGGTACCCAATGGTCCGTTGACCTCGCGCCTGCAGCACCTCAAGCCGGGCGATGATCTGCTGGTATCGCGCAAGCCCACGGGGACGCTGGTGCTGCACGATCTGTTGCCGGGCAAGCACCTGTACCTGTTCTCTACGGGTACCGGGCTGGCTCCGTTCATGAGCGTGATCCGTGACCTGGACGTGTATGACCGTTTCGAGAAGGTCATCCTGATCCACGGTGTCCGCACGGTCAGCGAAGTCGCCTATGAGCACTACATCACCCATGAATTGCCGCACCACGAATTCCTCGGCGAGGCCGTGCGCGACAAGCTGATCTACTATCCGACGGTGACGCGCGAGCCCTTCCGCAACCAGGGGCGTCTCACCGACCTGATCGAGAGCGGCAAGTTGTTGGAGGACATCGGCCTGCCGCCGCTCGATCCGGCCGTGGATCGGGTCATGATCTGCGGTAGCGCCGCGATGCTGAAGGATTCCCGCGAGCTGCTCGACAAGCGGGGTTTCAAGATGTCGAAGCGCATCGGCGAGCCCGGTGATTACGTGATCGAGCACGCCTTCGTGGAAAAGTAAGGGCGCTGCCCGCAGAGGCGTTTGGACGCCGCAAAAGTAAAAAGCCCCTGTCGCTGTTCGGCAGGGGCTTTTTCACGATCCGTCGCCTTGATTGTGCGGGGCGGATCTCAGGCTGTGCGGCCTAGCAGGGCTCAGTAGCGACGAGCCGGCGGCGGTGCCATGTTGCCGGTCTTGGGCGGCAGGTGGCGGAAGGTGATGCGCCCCTTGCTCAGATCATAGGGGGACATTTCGAGGGTGACTTCGTCACCGGCGATGATGCGGATGTGGTTCTTCTTCAGCTTGCCGCCAGCGTAGGCGATCAGGTTGTGCTCGTTGTCGAGGGTGACGCGATAACGCCCGTCAGGGAGAACTTCGGTAACCTTACCGTGCATTTCGATGAGTTCTTCTTTGGCCATGTACATGCTCCATGTGGTGGCCGTGCAGCATCCCGGGATGGGGCGCGTCGGCCGGGGCCCGCCACCACCTTGGTGGGCCAAGTTCTGCCAGGACCTCGAAGGGCAGTGGCGATTGAATGTCGGCGCGTAGATTGGCGGGCCGGCGGATAAGCCGCCTGCGCGTGGCGTCGCAGGCGAAGATGAGTGGTGCGTTGCTGTCAGGCTCCCCGGTAACTCGCACGCAAGCCGGATCGGCAATGGACGGGCTGAGCCTGAAAGCCTTGGGCCACCTCGAGGGTGGCCCAAGTCATTGAAATTCTGAGCGGTCGTTGAGCGACTGGTGCGCTCGACCGATGGATCAAGTAAGTCCGTCGACCTGGGCAATGACCGGCAAAGGCAACTCACCGAAACTTCAAAACCTCCAAGTATGATAGTCCCGCAGGGGATGCATGGCAAGACCTTCTGGCCGCAACGGGTCTTTTTTATGTGAGATAAGTCGTTGTTATGTTTTGCTTTTCCGCATTTGTGCGGTGGAGCCGTGGCGGCTTGACGCCGAAAGAAAACCCGAGGGGCCGGGGCCGCTCGGGTTGAAATCCACACCAATGGAGGAGAGGGTGGAGGAGACGGGCCAAGCATAGAGCAATTCCGTTGTGCATTGCAACATTTTTGCGTCCGGGCTGTGAGCTGCGGGGTATTGATCCACGCCTTACTTGCCGTGCCTGCCACTTGCGCCGGCCTCCGAGGTGTGAATAGGCAGGCTCGCGGGGCCTTGCCCGGGGATTCGCGGCAGGAGCGCCTGCGGGAACGTTTGCAGGCTTCGGGGGTTGTCCTGACGCAGAAAAGCAAAAAGCCAACCCCGAAGGATTGGCTTTCTGCGTGTGTTCTGGTGGGTTGTGAGTGACTCGAACACTCGACCTACGGATTAAGAGTCCGCTGCTCTACCAACTGAGCTAACAACCCATTCTTGCCTTGGAGCCGGCTACATTCGTGACCCCACCTTCGCTGGTGGGTCGGGCGAGATTCGAACTCGCGACCAACGGATTAAAAGTCCGCTGCTCTACCGACTGAGCTACCGACCCCGGAAGAGATGCGCATTATAGCCATTGGCGCAGCTTTGTCAACTGGCTCTTGGCTGAATCTTGAGGCTCGAGGGCATGCTGCTGTGGCCGCCCGCCGGCTTAGCGGTAGGACGTCGGGTCGGGCAGGCCTGCCGCCTCGAAACCTGCCCGGCGCAGGCGGCAGGCGTCGCATAGTCCGCAGGCGCGGCCGTCGTCATCGGCCTGGTAGCACGACACGGTGAGACCGTAATCGACCCCCAGCGCGGTGCCGCGCCGCACGATGTCGGCTTTGGAAAGGTCGATCAGCGGTGCGTGGATGTGCAGCCGCTGCCCTTCGACGCCAGCTTTGGTGGCGAGGTTGGCCATGCGTTCGAAGGCTTCGATGAAGGCCGGTCGACAGTCCGGATAGCCGGAGTAGTCGACGGCGTTTACGCCCACGTAGATGTCCCGCGCGCCGAGCACTTCCGCCCAGGCCATGGCGATGGACAGCATGATGGTGTTGCGGGCTGGCACGTAGGTGATCGGGATGCCGCCATCGACGCCGTCGGTCGGCACGGCGAGAGCAGGGTCGGTGAGGGCGGAGCCGCCGAATTGGCCGAGGTCCACGTGGGCGACCCGATGTGCTACGGCGCCCAGTGCCTTGGCGACCCGCTGGGCGGCGGCCAGCTCGGCGGCGTGGCGCTGGCCGTATTCGACGGACAGGGCATAGGCATCGAAGCCGGCGGAGTTGGCGATGGCCAGGCAGGTGGCGGAATCGAGGCCGCCGGACAGCAGCACGACGGCGCGCGGACGTGGAGTGTTCATGGAGTCTCCGGGCAAGTCGGAAAATGGTAACGCCGACTGGCGGTCGGCTGGGATAAAACCGTGACGGCGGCAGCTCAGCGTCCGGGTTCGTTGCCCCAGATGATCTTGTGCAGTTGCACTTGCATGCGTACCGGCAGGCGGTCGCGCAGGATCCAGGCGGCCAGGTCAGCCGGCTTCAGCTGGCCTTGTACCGGGGCGAGGAGGACCGGGCAGCGCTCGGTCAGGCCGTAAGCGGTGATCTGGGCCTTGGCCCACTCGTAGTCCGCTTCGCTGGCGAGCACCAGCTTGAGCTCGTCGTGGAGCGTCAGAAGCGGGATGTTGCCAAGCAGGTTGCGTTCCGATTCGCCGGAGCCCGGCGCCTTGAGATCGACGATGCGTGACACGCGCGGATCGACGCCGCCGATGTCGAGGGCGCCGCTGGTTTCCAGCGAGACCGAGTAGCCGGCGTCGCACAGCGCAGCGAGCAGGGCCAGGCAGGATTTCTGGGCCAGTGGTTCGCCGCCGGTCACACAGACCGTCTGGCAGCCGTAACTGGCGATTTCGGCAAGAACCTCGTCCAGCGTGCGCGTGGTGCCGCCGGTGAAAGAGTATTCCGTGTCGCACCAGCTGCAACGAAGCGGGCACCCGGTAAGGCGGACGAAGACCGTGGGCAGCCCGGCCCGCGAGGTTTCCCCTTGCAGTGAATGGAAGATCTCGGTGATGCGCAGCGTGACGGGGCGGCCGGATGAAGACATGGTGCTGAAAAAAGAAAGACGCCCCGCGCAAGGGCGGAGCGGTTGGGGTTGCTTCTGGAGGGATTACTTCTTGAGGCGCTGGCGGGCGATCTGCGCCGCCGAGCTGTTGGGGTACTTGGCGAGCAGACGCTCCAGGCTCTTGGTGGCGCCCTTGGCGTCGTTGAGTCCTTGCTGAGCATTGGCCAGGCCGAGCAGGGCGTCGGGGGCGCGGGTGTCGTCCGGCCACTGGTTGGTAACCTTGGCGTAGTGCTCGGCAGCGCCGACATTGTCCTTGGCCTGGTACAACGCGCTGGCAGCCCAGAAATGGGCGTTCGGCTGGAAACCACTGTTCGGGTAGTTCTTGAGGAAGGCGTTGAAGCCGGCGGCTGCGTCCTTGTATTTGCCGGCGCGCAGCTGGTTCAGCGCGGCTTCATAGTCGCGGGTCTCGTTGGCAGGGTCGGCGGCTGCCACTGCGGCTTGCTGGGGCTGAGCCTGCTGGGCGCCATCACCGGTGCCCGGCGCGGATTCGAGCTTGCGCAGGCGGTTGTCGAGATCGACGTAGAAGTCCTTCTGGCGCTTGTTGGCGTTGGCCAGGTCGTTGGTCAGGACTTCATTCTCGCCGCGCAGGCGGGCAATCTCGGTCTTCAACTGCTCGATCTGGTTGGCGAAGTCTAGCTGGGCCCGGTTGTTCGCGTCTTCGAGCTTGGTGATGCGGGTGTTGAAGTCGTCGCGCATCTTGTTTATGCGCGCCCGTGCCTCTTCGTCGTCGAACAGGCCGGCGTGGGCGTGGGCGCTGAACAGCCCGACCAGCAGCAGCGGCAGGAGGCGGCGGACCATCAGAATTCACCCGAGTAGAGCATGTCGCCGCGGCGGTTGGCGGCCCAGCAGGATTCGCTGGCTTCGCCGCAGCTGGGCTTTTCCTCGCCGAGGCTGACCGACTCGAGCTGGGCCTCGGGGACACCGAGCAGGGTCAGGGCTTTCTTCACCGCGTCGGAGCGCTTCTGGCCGAGGGCGAGGTTGTATTCGCGGCTGCCCCGTTCGTCGGTATTGCCCTGGATCAGCATCTTCATCTTCGGGTTGGCCAGCAGGAACTTGGCATGGGCCTCGATCAGCGCCTGGTATTCGCTCTTGATCACGTAGCTGTCGTAGTCGAACAGCACGCTGCGCTTGGACAGGATGCTCTTCGGGTCCTTCAGCGCGGCGATGCTGGTGCCGCTGGCGCTGCCCGCATCCACCGGCACGACACGGTTGTTGTCGATGCCGGAGGTGGAGGCGCCGCTGGAGCGCTCCTCGACGGCCGCTCCGCCCTGGTCGGCGTCGGTCTTGGGGGCTGACGAGCAGGCGGCCAGCAGGCCGACGGCGATCAGGGACAGCGTGAGGCGGGCGAACTTCATGGTGGGCTCCGTGGGCAGTCGGGCGGGTTGGGGAGGATCCGTTGGTCTTGTCAGTTGCGCGGCTGCGGACCCCAGGCGGGTTCGCGCACGTCGCCGGATTGTACCGACAGTCGTTGTTTCACACGACCGTCCGCAGATACCGCCGCCAGCACGCCGCGGCCGCCGGTTTCGGTGGCGTAGAGGATCATGCGGCCGTTGGGGGCGAAGCTCGGCGACTCGTCCTTGGACGTGTCGGTGAGGATCTGGGTCTGGCGGGAGGCGAGGTCGAGCATGGTGATCTGGAAGCGGCCGCCGTTGCGGGACACGTAGACCAGGCTCTTGCCATCCGGCGACGGACGCGGACTCACGTTGTAGCCGCCCTCGAAGGTGACCCGCTCGGCGTTGCCGCCGCCGGCCGACACGCGGTAGATCTGCGGGCTGCCGCCCCGGTCGGAGGTGAAGTAGATCATGCCGTCGATGGACCAGGACGGTTCGGTGTCGATGCCGGCCGACGAGGCCAGGCGCTGCACGCCGGAACCGTCGGCATTCACGCTGTAGAGTTGGGACTGGCCGTCCTTGGTGAGTACCACGGCGAGGCGGCGGCCGTCCGGCGCCCAGGCGGGCGCGGAGTTGGAGCCCTTGAAGTTGGCGGCGACGTTGCGCTGGCCGGTGGCCAGGGAGTGCACGTAAACCACCGGCTTCTTGGACTCGAAGGACACGTAGGCTAGGCGGGTGCCGTCGGGCGACCAGGCCGGGGAAATGATCGGCTCCTTGGAGGCGAGGGCGGTCTGGGCATTGCTGCCGTCGGCATCGGCGATCTGCAGTTCGTAACGGGAGCCCACCTTCAGCACGTAGGCGATGCGGGTGGAGAACACGCCGGGCTCGCCGGTCAGCTTCTCGTAGATGAAGTCGGCGATGCGGTGGCCGGTGGCCCGGTACTGGTTGGGGGCCATCGTCATGGCCTGGCCGCCGAGGCTGGCCTGCTTCTGGCTGTCGTGCAGCTGGACCTGGACCTGATAGCGGCCGCCGCTGCTCGGGGCGACGGTGCCGACCGCCACCGCGTCGGCGCCGCGGGAGCGGACCCGACCATAATCCACCGGGGCGTTGGCGCCCATCGGCGACGGGCCGAGTTCGACCATCTTGAACAGGCCGCTGCGTTCCAGGTCGGCACGGACGACGTCGGTGACCGCGCGGGGCAGCGCGTTTTCGCCTTCGAAGGCGGCAACGGCTACCGGCATGCGGTTGGCACCGGCGCCGGTGATCTCGATGGCCAGCTGCGCCTGGGCGGCGGCCGAGGCCAGGACCAGCGCGCAGCCCGGGACGGCGCGGCGCAGGACGGTCAGGATGCGTTGATTCATGGGCATGGCTCGTGGGTTAGTCGCGGAGCGGATAGAACTTCAGCTCCAGCGTACGGTTGAACAGTTCGGGCTTGTCGGGCTTGGGCAGCGGGCTCGACTTCTGGATGGCCCGTTCGATAGCCCCGTCGAGCTGCGCATTGCCGGTAGAGCGCTTCAGGCGCACCTCGATCACCGAGCCGTCGGGCAGCTGATCCACGTAGAACAGGGCGAACGGATCGCCGCTGACACCCGGCGGCAACACGATGTTGCCCTTCACCTTGGCGCGGATCTTCTCGATGTAGGCCTCGATGGCCTTGCTGCGCGCCGCGCTGGCTTTGGCGCCGGCAACCCGCGCAAGTTCCTCCTGGATCTGCTTGCTCTGGCTGGCGCTCTCACTGTCGCGGGCCATCAGCTCGCGCATGCGGCGATCTTCGAGTTCCCGGCTGTGCTCGGCCTCCGACTTGGAGTTTTTGTCGGTCTTGGCGTTCTTGTCTACCGGCTTGGCCGGTTTGTCTGCCTTGGTCGGCTCAGGCTTGGCCTCGGTCTTCGGCCTGGCTTCCGGTTCGGGTTTCTTCGGCTCAGGCTTCTTCGGTTCGGGCTCGGGCTTCTTTTTCGGCTCCGGCTTGGGTTCAGGCTTCGGTTCCGGTTTGGGCTCGGGCTTTTTCTTGGGCTCAGGCTTGGGTTCCGGCTTCGGCTCGGGCTTGGGTTCAGGCTTGGGGGGCTGCTTCTTGTGTTCCGGAGCCTTGATCGCGATGTCCGGCTGCTTGCGCGCAGGCGGCTCGTGTTCCGGTTCGGGGGCGGGCCTGGCGGCGGCCTTCGGCGGGGCGGGCGGCGCTGGACGTGCTGGCGCCTCCTCTTCCACGGGAGGAGGGGGCGGTGGAGGAGGGGCGGGCGATGCTGCGGCCGGCAGCGGCGCGCCAACCAGGTCCACTTCCACGGTTTCCTGCAGGCGGTTCTGCCAGCGCACCCCGTAGAACAGGAACAGGCCGAGGGCGATATGCACCGCCGCGGCAAGCAGGAGTGACGCCCACTTGCCGCGCTCGTTGGCGGGTGGGGCAGGATTCATTGCTTGCCGACCTGGGTTTGCAGGCCGACCTTGTTGACGCCTGCGTTACGCAGGTCGTTGAGGGTATTCATCACCTGCTCGTACTTGACGCTCTTGTCCGCGGCGATGACCACCGGCTGGCCGGGGTTGGCGGACACCACGGACTGCACTTCGGCGATCAGGTCCTGGCGGTTGAAACTCTTCTCCGGGGCGTTGCTTGAGGTGCGCAGGCTCAGCTCCCCGTCCGGCTTGACCTGGACGATCATCGCGTCGGTGGGGGGCGCGGGAACCTTGTCCACGCTGGGCAGATTCACCGAGCCGGACTGGATCATCGGCGCGGTGACCATGAAGATGACGAGCAGCACCAGCATCACGTCGATGTAAGGCACGACGTTGATCTGGTTCATCAGGCGGCGTTGACGCATGGCGGCGGGGCTCCGGTCAGCGCTGTTGGCGCTGGAGGATGTTCAGGAACTCCTCGGTGAAGCTCTCGAAGCGGATCGCGATGCGGTCGATGTCGTGGGCGAAGCGGTTATAGGCCACGACCGCCGGGATCGCCGCGAACAGGCCGATGGCGGTGGCGACGAGGGCTTCGGCAATGCCCGGCGCCACGTGGGCGAGGGTGGCGGAGCCGACGTTGGAGAGGCCACGGAAGGCGTTCATGATGCCCCACACGGTGCCGAACAGGCCGACGTAAGGCGACACCGAACCGACCGAGGCGAGGAAGGCCAGGTGGGCTTCCAGGTCGTCCACCTCGCGCTGGTAGGTGGCGCGCATGGCGCGGCGGGCGCCGTCCATGATCGCCCCGTGGTCGAGGTTCTTGCCGCGCAGCTTGGCGAACTCCCGGTAGCCGGCTTCGAAAATGCGTTCCATGCCGGCGGCTTCGTGACGGCTCGTGGCGGCGCTCTGGTACAGGGCGTTGAGGTCGCCGCCGCTCCAGAAATCACGTTCGAAGAGGTCGGTTTTCTTCTTGGCGTCGCGGATCTGGAACCACTTGCGGAAGATCCAGTACCAGGACATGAAGGAAACGGTGCCAAGGACGGCCATCACCAGCTTGACGAGCAGGCTGGCATTGGCGATCAGGGACAGGATGGAAAGGTCTTCAGTGACGTTCATCGGTTTCAACCAGGGTGGCGAACAGGGCGCGTACGGCGGGGGGGATCGGGGTGGGGCGTTTGGTGCTGGCGCGGATGCAGGCGATCGTGATGTTTGCCGCGAAAATCGTCGTGCCTCCGCAGCAAATCTGTTGGGCGAAGCTCAAACTGGCGTGGCCGAGCCTGGCGATTGTCGTCCGGACGTCGAGCAGGTCGTCGAGGGCCGCCGAGCGCAGGTAGTCCGCCTGTACGGTGCGCACCACAAATAGGATATCCTGCTCGGCAAGCAGCCGGTTCTGCTCGAAACCCGCCTCACGCAGCACCTCGGTGCGGGCGCGTTCGCAGAACTTGAGGTAGTTGGCGTAATAGACGACGCCGCCAGCGTCGGTGTCTTCGTAGTACACCCGGACCGGCAGCGAAAAGAGCTTCTTGCCCTCAACCGGAGCGGGGGGGGTCGATGCATGCATCGCAGCATTTTACCGCAGGGAAGGGCTGTTGCTGTAGCCGCCGCGGCGATTCAGTGTTGCAGAATGTAGGTGTCGACTTGCCGCTGACCGCCTGGGTGCCGTTGTAATTGCAGTGATCCTGTGCATAGAATCGCGCTCTTGATGAAAACTGGTGCGTTTCGTGCATTGGTTATATGTGCAGAGTAGTCTGCGCGTGATGGCGGATCGTGGCTGTTGGCCACGTATCCTGCGAGAGTCGCGAAAAGGGCCGACGTTCGGGATGGCCATCGGCACCTGGGCCCGACAGTCGATTCATGGGAGGAATGAGACATGGTTGCAACCACGACAAGCAATGAGAAGCTGCTTACCGAGGCCGAAATTCTGGCCATGCCGGAAGACGATTACATGAACCCGGCCCAGCTGGAGTTCTTCCGGGACCGTCTCACCAAGATGCGTGAAGAGCTTCTCGAGAACGCCGCCAGCACGGGCGCCAACCTGCGTGAAAACGAACTGGTGGCCGACCCGGCTGACCGTGCCACGGTCGAGGAAGAACACGCCCTCGAACTGCGTGTGCGTGATCGCGAACGCAAGCTGCTGAAGAAGATCGACGAGGCCCTGGGCCGCATCGCCGAAGGCGATTACGGCTGGTGCGAGGAAACCGGTGATCCGATCGGGATCGGCCGGCTGCTCGCCCGTCCGACGGCAACCCTGTCGATCGACGCCCAGGAGCGCCGCGAGCGGACCCAGAAGCTGTACGGGGAGTAAGTCATCCCCGCAGGCCCCTCCGCCAGGTGGGGCCGCCCCCGATTTCATGAGCGTTTCGGCAAACCGCATCCCTGTCACCCTGCTTACCGGTTTCCTGGGGGCAGGCAAGACCACGCTCCTCAATAAGTTGCTGCGCCGCCCCGAAATGGCCGGCAGCGTGGTGCTGATGAACGAATTTGGTGCGGAGCCGATCGATCACCTGCTCGTCGAGCGCCTCGACGAAAACCTCGTCCTGCTCGAGTCGGGGTGCATCTGCTGCTCCGTGCGCGGTGATCTGGCCCGCGCCCTGCGGGATCTCTTCATGCGCAGGCTGCGCCGTCAGTTGCCGGCGCTCCAGCGGGTCGTCATCGAGACCACTGGGCTCGCCGATCCTGCACCGGTGATCTTTACGCTGCAGCGGGACTTCTTCATCGCCGAGCGCTATGGGCTGGATGGTGTCGTTACGGTGGTTGATGCCCAGTTCGGGCTCGAGCAGTTGGCGAGTCGGCCTGAAGCCGGCAAGCAGGTGGCTTTGGCGGATCGTCTGGTGATCGCCAAGTGCGATCTGGCGGACCCAGCGGCGGTTGAAGGGCTGTCCACGAGGCTCGGCCAGCTCAATCCGGGCGCACGGCAGATCCGGGCGATCGCCGGGCAGGTGGATCCGGCGGCGCTCATCGCTTGTGGGCGAGCGGGGGAGGGCGCTTCCGCCGAAATGAGCCGCTGGCTGGTGGACGCTGTCGCGACCGTAAGCGCCCGCCGTCCCTCCTACGCGCCGCCCCTTTCCCTGGCTGCAGTGCGTCACGACGAGGCGGTCCACGCCTTCGTAGTGGTTCTTGACGCCCCAGTGTCGTGGGGCGATTTTTCGGCGGCCCTCGACCTCCTGCAGACCGGCTATGGGCCGCAACTGCTGCGTATCAAAGGCATCGTGAACGTCAGTGGCGAGGCGGTCCCGCGGGTCGTGCAGTGCGTGCATCACCTGCGTTATCCCGAGACCATCCTGCCGGCCTGGCCCGGGGATGACCGTCGCACGCGCTTGGTCTTCATCGTGCGGGATCTTGAGCAGGCCGTCGTCGAACGGGCTTTCGAGCATTTCCGCCATCTGGGCAAGGCGGCCTGATGCGTTGCCAGGGCCGTCCTTCCACCGTGTTCCGCAGCATGCTTGCGCTGCTGCTGGTGTGCGCCCAGGTCTTTGCGGCGGCACACGCGCTGAGCCACGTCGGCGAACTGGCCAGCCTGGCGCGCAACGAATCGACTGCAGCATCGGTGCCCTTCGAGGGCGGCATGCCCGCCGCCGAGCGTCACGAGCGCTGCCTGCTGTGCCTGGCGGCGGCCGACCTTGCGTCGGCCCTGCCGTCTACGACCCCCTTCCTGCCGCCCCAGGCACTGCCGCCCGCCGTGCTGGCAGACAGCCCGGTTGCCGGCCGGGTGGCACGCCTGCCGTGCCCGCATAGCCGCGGTCCTCCCCTCTCTCCTGTCTGATCCGTTTCCCGACATCTGGACCGGTGCGCCTGCAGTGGCTGCGCCGGCCCGCCCCTATCTGGACCGATCCCAGGAGATCCGACCATGACTTTCGTACGTCCGGGCGTGCTGTGCGCCGCCCTGGCCGCGGCCTTTCCCGCCGCGGCATCTGCCGCTACCGACGCCGATTTGAAGCAACTCCGCGAGCAGTTGCGTGAGCTGCGCCAATCCTATGAACAACGTATCCAGGCACTGGAGCAGCGCCTGGCCGAAACCGAGAAACAGGCCAGCCAAGCTGCCGTGAGCGCCGCGGAGGCGGACACGACGGCCAGTGCTGCCGCCCGCTCCGTCGTGCAGGTGGAAAGCCGTGCCGCCGAAGCC
The DNA here is from genome assembly GCA_018241665.1 of Pseudomonadota bacterium. Classification (GTDB taxonomy): domain Bacteria; phylum Pseudomonadota; class Gammaproteobacteria; order Burkholderiales; family Rhodocyclaceae; genus Zoogloea. The sequence goes on along the minus strand of JAFEDK010000019.1, from coordinate 18,452 downwards.
CAGGCGGCGGCCGACAGCGTGGCCCGTCGCCCCACCGGGGAGAGCGCCTTCAACCCCGCCGTCTCGTTGATCCTCGACAGCAAGTTCACGCGTTTCCAGCGTGACCCGGCTTCCTACCGCATCGACGGCTTCATGCCGTCCGGCGGCGAGGTCGGGCCACCCCGCAAGGGCTTCTCCCTCGGTGAGTCGGAACTGGCCTTCTCGGCCAATGTGGATCATTTGTTCCGCGGCAATGCGCGCTTTTCGCTGGCCGAAGACGACGGACAGGGCACGGTCGAGGTGGAGGAGGTCAATGTGGAGACCCTGGCCATGCCGGCCGGCCTCAAGCTGAAGGCCGGGCGCTTCCTGTCCGGGGTCGGCTACCTCAACCAGCAGCATCCCCACGAGTGGGATTTCAGCGACGCGCCGCTGGCCTACAAGGCCTTTTTCGGGCCGCGCCTGCAGAACGACGGCCTGCAGCTGCGCTGGGTGGCACCGACCGAGCTGTTCATGGAGTTCGGTGCCGAGGTGGCGAGCGGCGAACGCTTCCCCGGAGCCGAGCGCAAGGCCAACGGCGCCGGCCTGTGGACGGCCTTCGCCCACGTCGGCGGGGATATTGGCGAGTCGTCGGCGTGGCGCGTCGGCCTGTCTCATGTGCATAGCAATCCGCGCGAGCGCAGCTTCGAGGACAACGGCGTCAATAACGCCTTCTCCGGGCGCAGCCAGACCTGGATTGCCGACTTCGTCTATAAGTGGGCTCCCAACGGCAACAGCAGCGTGACCAACTTCAAGCTGCAGGGCGAGTATTTCCAGCGCCGCGAAACGGGTGAGCTGACCTATGACACGGAGGGCGTCGCGGCCTCGTCGGCGGCCCGCTTCCGTCCGTCCGGCGGCTACCTGCAGGCGGTCTACCAGTTCATGCCGCAATGGCGCGTCGGCGTGCGTGGCGACTGGCTGCGCAGCGGCACGACGGACTTGGGCACGCTCAGTGCGGCCGATCTTCCGATCCTGGCCGGCTACGATCCGCGCCGCCAGTCGGCGATGGTGGATTGGTCGCCGTCGGAGTTCTCGCGCCTGCGCCTGCAGGTGGCGCGCGACCAGTCGCGCAACGGGGAGGCCGACAACCAGGTCTGGCTGCAGTACATCATGAGCCTTGGCGCCCACGGCGCCCACAAGTTCTGAGGAGTTCCGGAATGTTTTCGAAAGCAATTCTGCGTCTGGCCGTCGTCCTGATGGCCTTTGCCGCGATGCCGGCATCCGCCGCCTTCAACGTGTTCGCCACAGTGCCCGAATGGGCTGCGCTGGCCCGGGAGATCGGGGGTGACAAGCTGAATGTGTTCTCCGCCACCAACGCGCTGCAGGACCCGCACCGCATCGAAGCCAAGCCGTCGCTGATCGCCCGCGCGCGCAGCGCCCAGCTGGTGATCGCCACCGGTGCCGAGCTGGAGGTCGGCTGGCTGCCAGTGGTCCTGCGCGAAGCCGGCAATGCGGCGATCCAGCCGGGGCAGCCAGGCTATCTGGAGGCGGCCTCGACGGTCCGCCTGCTGGAGATGCCGGCGCGTCTCGACCGGGCCGACGGCGATGTGCATCCCGGCGGTAACCCCCACATCCAGACCGATCCGCGCAACCTCCTGAAGGTGGCCGATGCGCTGACCGCCCGGCTGAGCCAGCTGGATCCGGCCAATGCGGCGGCCTACAAGGCTGGCCTGGCCCGCTTCAGCGAGCGCTGGAAGGCCGCGCTGGTCCGTTGGGAGCAGGCCGCCGCGCCGCTGCGTGGCGTGCCCGTGTGGGTCCAGCACCGTTCCTTCCCCTACCTGGCCGACTGGCTGGGCCTGAAGGAGCTCGGCGCGCTGGAGCCGAAGCCCGGCGTCGAGCCGTCGAGCGCCCATCTGGCCGGCATCCTCGAGCGCCAGAAGGCGACCCCGGCGCGCCTGATCCTGCGGGCCGCCTATGCGCGTCCCACGGCGTCGGAATGGCTCGGTGAGCGGGCACACCTGCCGGTCGTCGTGCTGCCGTTCACGGTGGGGGGGGATGCGGAGGCGGCTGACCTGTTCGCCCTCTTCGACGACACGATCCGCCGCCTGCTGGCCGGGCTGAAGTAAGGACTGCGAGATGGCCGATGATCTTCTGCTGCGGGTGAGCGGACTGGTGGCGGGCTATGCCGCGCCAGTGGCCGGGCCGCTGAGTTTCGCGCTGAACCGGGGGGAGATCCTCGGCCTTGCTGGCCCCAACGGGGCCGGCAAGTCCACGCTGCTGAAAGCCCTGTGGGGTGGCGTGAGAGTCTTCGAGGGGGCGGTCGACAAGGCTCCGGGCCTGCAGATCTCCCATCAGGCCCAAGGCTTTGACGATCTGCGCGGGGTGCCATTGACCGGCCGGGAGCTGCTGGCGCTGACCGGTGCGACGCCGGACGGCCTGCCGTCCTGGCTTGCCGAAAGGCTGGACCGGCGCCTCGACCGCCTGTCCGGCGGCCAGTTGCAGTTCTTGCGCCTGTGGGCTTGCCTGACGGCGCCGGCGGACCTGATCCTGCTCGATGAGCCGACCAATAACCTCGACCGGGCCGGCGTGGCCTTCCTGATCGACTGGCTCGGGCACGCCCATGCGGGGCAGGGGATCGTCATCGTGTCCCACGACCACGGCCTGATCGACGAGGTGTGCACACGCGTGGTGGAGATTGGCGCATGAGTTTCGATCTGTTGTTCGACCCGCTGTTCCGGGTGCCATTTTTCACCGGCCTGCTGCTGGCCGGGCTCCTGCCGCTGATCGGCATGTACCTGCGCCTGCGCAACGAGTGGCTGGCTGCGCTGGCCTTCGCGCAGATGGCCTCGGCTGGCGCGCTGCTGGCGATGGTCCTCGACTGGCCGATGGTGGCCGGTGGCGTGCTGGCCGCCCTGCTGGCGGCGGTGTTGAAAGGGCTGGCGGCGCGCGCCGGTGCCAATGCCTACGCGCTGATGATGTTGCTGGCCTGGGCCGGCGGCGTGCTGCTGGTGGCCAACCACCCGCTGGCCGAGCAGGCTGGTCATGCCCTGTTCGACGGCCAGCTGTATTTCACCGGGGAGGGCCATCTGGCGGCGGCCGCCACCACCTGCGTCGTGGTCCTGCCGCTGCTGGCCTGGCTGTCCCGGCCGCTGCTGCTTGGGCGTTTCTTCCCGGCCTTCTATCAGGCACGGGGGCGCAGCGAGCGGCCGCGCCTGATGCTCTTCGATCTTCTCGCCGGCCTGGCGGTGGCCCTGGCAACCGTCAGCCTCGGCGTGATGGCGGCCTTCGCGCTGGTGTTCGTGCCGCCGCTGATCGCCTACCGCTTCGGCAGCAGCTGGCGCGCCGGGCTGGGCTGGTCGGCGCTGATCGGCATGGCGGGCTATGCCTTTGCCTTTGCGGTTTCCCTGGGCTTCGATCAACCCTTCGGGCCGATATGCGTATTGCTGATGGTTATGCTGTTTGTGGTTTCGTCCGTGAAATACGACCGGATGTAAAACAGCGATTGGGTGCTTTGTAGAGTGGTATCCTCTTTAATTGTCAAAAGCAATTACCGCGGAGGAAATTGGAGTGGTGCTACCGTTTTTCGGCAAGAAGCCTGTACCTGCCGGAAGTCCTGCACCCCGTTCCCGGGCTTCGACGGGATCCGCTGCGCCATCGACACCGCCGCCGCCGACCACGGCCCCGCGCCCTTCCACACCCCGCTCGCCGGGGCCCCGTACCGAATCCTCGTCCCTTGAGTTCACCGTCGCCGGCGGCGACCTCAACCGGGTGCTGGCCCAGTGTGCCGACAAGGTGCATATCGAAGAAGGCGTCGAGGAGATGTCCCCGTCGGCCGAGGAGGCGGCCATCCTCTACGCCAATGGCGGCTACGAGGACGCACGCTCGGTACTGGAGCACGCGCTTGATACGACGATCCCGGGGGATGCCCGCTTTGTGCTGTGGGGCATGCTGCTCGACCTGCTCCGCCTGACCGGCCAGAAAGAGTGTTTCGAGACCCGGAGCCTCACTTTTGCCACCGAATTCGAACGCTCGCCGCCCGCCTGGCAGGATCTCTCCCTGCAGGCCTCGCGGGGTAGCGAAGCCAAGGCCCAGACGGTCAACCTGTCCGGCGTGCTGGGTTCACAGGCCGCAGCCCAGTTTGCCCAGCTGATCCAGATCGGCATGCGCACCGGTGCGCTGCGTATCGACCTGACCCGCCTGCGCGGCGTCGACAATGCCGGCGCGGAGCTGCTGCTGCGTGCCGTCCGCGGGCTGCGCCGGGCCAAGATCAAGCTGTCCCTGCTCGGTGCGCCACATCTGGCGAGCGTGCTGGGTGGCATGGTGAAGAGCGGCAAGCGCGAGAACCAGACCATCTGGCTGTTGTTCCTAGAGATCCTGCAATACACCGACCAGCAGGAGCGCTTCGAGGAGCAGGCCCTCGAATACGCGATGACCTTCGAGGAGTCGCCACCGTCCTGGGAGCCGCCGCCAGCGGTGACCGACAGCCAGATCGAGGCCGACTCCCTGGCCGTCGAGATGAGCGATACCTATGTGCTGGAGGGTGAGGTGACCGGTCCCAATGCCGACATCCTGCGCAAGATCTCCAGCTTCGCCCACAACCGCAACAAGGTGGATGTGGACTGTAGCCGCCTGCGCCGCATGGACTTCGTGTCCGCCGGCACGCTGTTCAACGTGATCTCGCAGCTGCATGCCCAGGGGCGGCTGGTGGTCCTGAAGAGCGTCAACTCGATGGTGGCAGCCCTGATGCAGGTGATGGGCGTGCACCAGGTAGCACGCATCGAACTGCGCGGCTGAGGCCGCGACGGGTTGTCCGGTTGATAATTTGCGGCCCGACAGGGCTTGCAATCCTTTTTTCCGCCCCCAGATCGGTCCGATGGAACAATATCACGGCACTACCATCCTCTCGGTCCGGCGCGGCCGGCACGTGGCCCTTGGTGGCGACGGCCAGGTCACGCTCGGTAACATCGTCATCAAGGCCAGCGCCCGCAAGGTCCGCAAGCTGTACCAGGACCGCATCCTGGCCGGTTTTGCCGGTGGTACCGCGGATGCCTTCACGCTGTTCGAGCGCTTCGAGGCCAAGCTCGAGAAACACCAGGGCAACCTGGTGCGCAGTGCCGTCGAGCTCGCCAAGGACTGGCGTACCGACCGCGCGCTGCGCCGCCTGGAAGCCATGCTGGCGGTGGCCGACCTGGACAACTCCCTGATCATCACCGGCAACGGCGACGTGCTGGAGCCGGAGCAGGGCATCGTCGCGATCGGCAGCGGTGGCGCCTACGCCCAGTCGGCGGCGCGCGCCCTCATCGAGAACACCGAGCTGGCGCCCGAAGAGGTCATCAAGAAGTCCCTGACCATCGCCGGCGACCTGTGCATCTACACCAACCAGTGCCATACCATCGAGGTGCTGACCCCATGACCCAGATGACGCCTCCGGAGATCGTCTCCGAACTCGACAAGCACATCGTCGGCCAGGGCAAGGCCAAGAAGGCCGTTGCGGTGGCCCTGCGCAACCGCTGGCGGCGCGCCCAGGTGGCCGAGCCGCTGAAGAGCGAGATCACCCCCAAGAACATCCTGATGATCGGGCCGACCGGTGTCGGCAAGACCGAGATCGCCCGCCGCCTGGCCCGCCTGGCCAACGCGCCTTTCATCAAGGTCGAGGCGACCAAGTTCACCGAGGTCGGTTATGTGGGCCGCGACGTGGACACCATCATCCGCGACCTGGTGGAAATCGCCATCAAGGGCCATCGCGAGCAGGCCATGAAGAAGGTCCGTGATCGCGCGCTGGACGCTGCCGAAGATCGGGTGCTCGACATCCTGCTGCCGCCGGCCCGGCCGACCATCGGTTTTGGCGAGGAGGCCCCGGCCGCCGAAGATAACGCCACGCGCCAGAAATTCCGCAAGAAGCTGCGCGAGGGCGAGCTCGACGACAAGGAGATCGAACTCGAAGTGTCCGTGCCGGGCATGACCGCCGAGATTCTCGCGCCCCCGGGCATGGAAGAGCTCACCGGCCAGCTGCAGAGCATGTTCCAGAACATGGGCGGCGGAAAGAAGAAGTCCCGCAAGCTGAAGATCAGCGAGGCCATCAAGCTGCTCGCCGACGAGGAGGCCGCCAAGCTGGTCAATGAGGAAGACCTCAAGACCGAGGCGCTGCGCATGGTCGAGCAGAACGGCATCGTCTTCCTCGACGAGATCGACAAGATCGCCACCCGCTCCGACAGCCACGGCGCAGACGTGTCCCGCCAGGGTGTGCAGCGCGACCTGCTGCCGCTGGTGGAAGGTACGACGATCAGCACCAAGTACGGGATGATCAAGACCGACCACATCCTGTTCATCGCCAGCGGGGCCTTCCACCTGTCCCGCCCGAGCGACCTGATCCCCGAGCTGCAGGGCCGCTTCCCGATCCGTGTCGAGCTGGAGTCCCTGTCCGTCGAGGATTTCGAGCGCATCCTGACCCAGACCGACGCTTGCCTGACCCGCCAGTACGAAGCCCTGCTGGCCACCGATGACGTGAGCCTCGAGTTCGCGCCGGAAGGCATCCGCCGCCTGGCCGAGATCGCCTTCCAGGTGAACGAGAAAACCGAGAATATCGGTGCCCGCCGTCTGTACACGGTGATGGAAAAGCTGCTCGAGGAGCTGGCCTTCGAAGCCGGCAAGGCTGGCGCCCAGAAGGTACTGGTCGATGCGGCCTACGTGGATGCCCGCCTTGAGATGCTGGCCCAGCGCGAAGACCTCGCCCGCTACGTGCTGTAATACGCCGCGTTAGCGCGATGGCATGAAATGAGGGGCTGCCCGGGCAGCCCCTCATTTCATTTGCAGAATGAATCGCGTATATGTGTGACGGCGCGCAGCCACTGGGAGGGGCGGCGTGCAGCTCCCTCAACTTCTTGCCTGCGTGCCATGCTCCTCCGCATCGTCTCTATTCTTTTCCCGCTGTTCGCCATCACCACGGTCGGCTATCTGGTTGGCAAGCGTGCCCGTCCCGACCTGTCTCACGCCAACAAGCTGAATCTGGACGTCTTCGTGCCGGCGCTGATCTTCGCCGCGCTCGCCAACAAGTCCTTTCATATCGTCGAATACCTGCCGCTGCTGTGGGTGACGCTGGCTCTGGTGATCGGTTCCGGCGTGGCCGGCTGGTGGGTCGCCAAACTGCTGGGCCTCCAGCCGAAGACCTTCATGCCGCCGATCATGTTCAACAACTGCGGCAACCTGGGCCTGCCGCTGGCGGTACTGGCCTTTGGCGAGCAGGCGCTGGCACCGGCGGTGGTGATGTTCATGGTCTCCAACCTGCTGCACTTTTCCTTTGGCGCCTGGCTGCTGGATCACCATACGAAGCTGGGCAACGTGTGGAGAGTGCCGTCGGTACTGGCCACCGTGGCCGGCCTCGCGGTGGGCATCGCCGGCATCGAGGTGTGGCCGCCGGCGATGCTGGCGATCAAGATGCTTGGCGACATCTCGATCCCGCTCATGCTGTTTGCGCTGGGTGTGCGGCTCACCGAGTCGCGCATCGCCGAGATCCGCCTTGGCCTGCTTGGCGCCGTCGCGCGGCCGCTGATCGGCATGCTGCTGGCCGCCGGGCTGATGCTGCTGGTGCCCTTGGCGCCCCAGGAGCGGGCATTGCTGCTGGTGTTCGGCGCGCTGCCGCCGGCGGTGCTCAATTACATGTTCGCCGAGCGCTACCACCAGGAGCCGGAAAAGGTCGCCTCCATCGTGCTGATCGGCAACCTGGCGGCACTGGGCTTCCTGCCGCTGGCGCTGGCCCTCGGACTGTAGGGGGCAGGCCCAACCCAGGGCGAACCGACCTGTGGGGAGGTCTTTTGTGGGGGTGCCTCTTGTGGGGGCGAATTCATTCGCCCTCCGTCGGCAAAAACAAGCTTCTTGGGCGAATGAATTCGCCCCCACAGCCCCAGGCCCACAGCCCCAGGCCCACAGCCCCAGGCCCACAGCCCCAGGCCCACAGCCCCAGGCCCACAGCCCCAGGCCCACAGCCCCAGGCCCACAGCCCCAGGCCCACAGCCCCAGGCCCAGGCCCAGGCCCAGGCTGGCAGGGGCGGTATCCGTATCCCGCCCGCTAAAGGGGCTCAATACTCGCCGGTGAAGCGGCCCATCTGGCGGCGGTCGCGCTTGGTCGGGCGGCCGTGCAGGTCGGCGCCCGGTGTGGCGGCGAGCTGGCGCTGCTCTTTCTGGTTTTCCCGCGCGGTAACGCTGTCGGCGGTTTCCTCATAAAGGCCCTGGGCGACCGGGGCGCTGCCGCGCTTGTCGGCGATGCCCTTCACGATCACCTTGAAGTGGGTTTCAGCGAGCTGGATGTCGACGGTGTCGCCGATCTTCACTTCCTTGGCCGGCTTCACGCGGATGCCGTTGAGCTGGATCTTGCCGCCGTCCACGGCCTCGGTGGCCAGTGTGCGGTGCTTGTAAAAACGCGCCGCCCACAGCCATTTGTCGAGGCGGACGCGATCGTCGGGGTTGTCTGAAGGTTTCATTCCTTGACTGGTCGCTTGGCCAGTTTCCGTTGCAGGGTGCGTCGGTGCATTTTAAGCGCACGCGCCGTGGCTGACACATTGCCGTCGTGTTCGGCGAGCACGCGCTGGATGTGCTCCCATTCCAGCCGGTCCACCGACATCGGGCTGGTGGCCACTTCGTCGTCGATGACGACCTCGGTGGCGTTGAGGGCCTTCAGGATCGCATCCACGTCGGCCGGCTTGGCCAGGTACTGGGTGGCACCGAGCTTGATCGCATCCACCGTGGTGGTGATGCTGGCGTAGCCGGTGAGGACCAGGATGCGGCAGTCGGGATTGACCGCCAGCAGCGGCTCGATCAGGCGCAGCCCCGAGCTGCCGCCGATATTGAGGTCGAGCACCACGTATTCCGGCTCGTGCTGGCGGGCCAGTGCCAGTGCCGTCTCGGGTTCCTGGGCGCCGAAGACGGCGAAGCCGCGCTGGCCGAGGGCGCGGGTCAGCACGCGGTTGAAGGCGGGGTCGTCGTCGATGACGAGAATGTGGGGCGCGTCCGGCTGGATCATGGGCGAAGGGCCGATAGTGGAAGGGTGAGGGTGGCCTCGGTACCGCCGCCGGGGCGGGGGGCGAAGCGGATCTGCCCAGCGCAGCGCTCGACCGCGCCGAAGGCCAGCAGCAGGCCGATGCCGAGCCCTTCGCTGCGGCTGTCTAGGGGCTGGCGTCCTGCATGCGGCTGCAGGGTGTCGGGCATGCCTGGGCCGCGGTCCAGCACACGGACCACCAAGGCGTCTTCGGTGACCATGGCATCGAACTCGACGCCACCCGGGCACGCATCGGCGGCGTTGTTGATGAGGTTGTGGAGGGCCTGTTCCAGCGTGGCGTCGGCGATCAGGGCCGGGGCCGGCCTCCCGCAGTCGCAGCGGACCGTCAGTGGGACATGGGGGCGCAGGCGGCGCCAGCGTTCGGTGATGCCCTGCAGCCAGGTGTCGGCAGGCAGGGTTTTGCCACCTTCGGCGCGCAGGCTGCCGGCGCGCAGAGTCAGGCCGCCGAGGATGGTCTTGCAATGGGCGATCTGCTCGCGCAGCAGCTCCGCGTCGGCGCGGATATCGTCGTCCAGCTGCGGGTTGCGGGCCAGCTCGCCGGCCACGATGGCCATCGTGCCCAGCGGTGTTCCCAGCTCGTGGGCTGCGCCGGCGGCGAGATTGCCGAGGGCCACGATGCGTTCGTTGCGCAGGCGTGCCTCGCGGGCTTCGGACAGGGCCTGGTCGCGCAGGCGGATCGCGGCGGTCATGCGCACCACGTACCACACGATGACCCCGGCCGACAGCGCGAAGGTCAGCCACATGCCGGCCAGGTGCCAATGCACGGCCAGGCCCGAATCGTAGATGTCCAGCTGTTCGTTGAACTCCCACAGGGTCGAGTAGGCGGCCACCGCCAGCACCGCCAGCAGCCAGGCCCAAGGGGCGGACAGGGTGGCGGCGCCGATGGCCACCAGCGGCAGCAGCAGGGAGATCAGCGGATTGGTCGCGCCGCCCGTGAAGTACAGGAAGGCGCTCCAGCCGAGGAGGTCGACTGCCAGCTGCAGGAACAGCTCGATGCCGCGCACTTCGTTGAGACGGCGCGCCCGAAACTGGCTGGCCCCGTTGAACAGCGCCAGCGCCAGCCAGATGTCGAGCAGCGGGCGTGCCGGCAGCGGAATGTCGAGCAGCCAGGGCACCGCGACGATGGTCGTCAGCATGCCGCCAAGGGACAACCAGCGCAGGCCGATCAGTCGGCGCAGCGCGTCGGTGGGGCGGAGGGGGCTGTCGGCAAGTATCGGTAGCGGCATCGGGCCATTATCCCCGAAGCAGGGAGAGGGTAAGCGCCGGCAGGCAGCAGGTGACAGGGCGCCGGGGGGAGCGCCGTGCCTGCCGGTGGAACGCACTGTAGCGGGCCTGCCGGCCGGCGGGAATGCGGTTGATTGTCGCAGGTGGCGCATTCCTTGCTGACTGCATGTCAACGTCTGTCTTGGCAGGCGTTTTTGGAGGGCTTGCGACGACAAAGCCGCCCGTCGTGTCGGGTTTTGTCGGAAACCGCGCAGTCCGAGCATTCGACCCGTATTTGCACAGGAAGAACCGTATGGCTATCAAGGATATCAAGGCCTTTTCCGATCTGGCCCGTACCAATCCCGAACTGAAGGACAAGCTCGCCGCCTGTCAGAAGATCCGTGAAATGCTGACCCTGGCGAAGGAGTACGACTTCAACCTCGACGAGCAGGAACTCTACCCGCCCAATGAGCCGCAGTTCACGCCGGAGCAGTTGTCCGAGCGCATGGTGAAGGCCCTGCTGCGCGCCTGATTCGCGAAGGCCATCGTGGCGTGGCAGATGGCGCGGCAGGATGGCCAGAACTATTTTCGTGTCGTGATGCAAATAGTGTTTGCGTTGGGGCTGGTTTCAGTGCACAGTGCGGCCTTGCGATCTTCAAGAAGTAGTGTTGTTGTTGTCTGGTTCAGTATCCGCAGTCCTGCGGTTGTCTTCCCTTCATCACCCCGCCGTCTTGAGCTTCGCCCTGCCCTCGGGGCAACTCCGTAATTTTTTATTTGAGGTTATTCAAAATGGCAACTGGTACCGTGAAGTGGTTCAACGACGCTAAGGGCTTCGGTTTCATCACCCCGGAAGGTGGCGGCGACGATCTGTTCGCTCACTTCTCCGCCATTCAGTCCAAGGGCTTCAAGACCCTGGCTGAAGGTCAGCGCGTTGTCTTCGACATCGTGTCCGGCCCGAAGGGTCAGCAGGCCGCCAACATCCGCGCCGCCGAGTAATTCCGGCCTGACGGAGCAATCCTGCCACGGCGGGGTTGCGATGCAAAAAGCCCAGCATTTGCTGGGCTTTTTGCATTTTGGCCGCTCGTGCCGGGCGTCTGCGTGCAGCCAAAAAAAAAGCGGGCGCCCCAAGGGGCGCCCGAAACATTTCCTCGAGGGGGATGGAGGAAAGATAAGGGATTGGCTCGCTCTCAGTGGGCGCTGGCCGCTGCAGCGCCGATGCCGGTCTGGGAACGCACGTACTGGTCGTCGAAGCCTGCCTTGTCGGTCTTGGAGCGGGCGCTGCTGTCGGTCACCGAGAACAGCCAGGTGAAGAAGAAAGCCAGCGGCATCGAGAACAGGGCCGGTTGCTCGTAGGGGAAGATCGGCGCGGCATTGCCGAGCACCACCACCCACACGGCCTTGGACAGCACCACGAAGCCCACCGCCGAGATCAGCCCCACCAGGCCGCCGAGCAGCGCGCCACGGGTCGTCAGGCCCTTCCAGTACATGGACAGGATCAGGATCGGGAAGTTGGTGGAGGCGGCGATGCCGAAGGTCAGGCCGACCAGGAAGGCAATGTTCTGCTTCTCGAACAGGATGCCGAGCAGCACCGCGACCACGCCGAGGGCTACGGTGGCCAGCTTGGAAACGCGCATTTCCTGGGTTTCGCTGGCGCTGCCCTTGCAGATCACCCGGGCGTAGATGTCGTGGGCGATGGCCGAGGCGCCAGCCAGCGCGAGGCCGGAAACGACCGCCAGGATGGTGGCGAAGGCCACTGCCGACATGAAGCCGAGGAACAGGTTGCCGCCGACCGCCTTGGCCAGGTGCATCACCGGCATGTTGCCGCCGCCGATCAGCTTGCCGGCGGTGTCGCCACCTTCGAAGAACTCGGGGTTGGTGCCGACGATGACGATCGCCATCAGGCCCAGCGCGCACACCACCATGAAGAAGTAGCCGATGCAGCCGCTCGCCACGAAGACGCTCTTGCGGGCTTCCTTGGCGTTGGGAACGGTGAAGAAGCGCATCATGATGTGCGGCAGGCCGGCGGTGCCGAAAACCAGGCCGAGGGACAGGGACACCGCGTTGACCGGGTCGGCCAGCAGGGAGCCGGGGCCCATGATCTTGCCGCCATCCTTGTGCACCTCGACGGCCTTCTGCGCGGCGGTTTCCAGGCTGAAGCCGAACTGGCTGAGGGCCAGGAACAGCAGCACGGTGCCGCCGAACAGCATCAGGCAGGCCTTGATGATCTGCACCCAGGTGGTGGCGATCATGCCGCCGAAGGTCACGTAGATCACCATCAGCACGCCGACGACGATCACCGCGGTGGTGTAGTCGAGGCCGAACAGCAGCTTGATGAGCTGGCCGGCGCCGACCATCTGCACGATCAGGTAGAAGCACACCACGGTCAGCGAGCCGAAGGCGGCGAAGCTGCGGATGGTGCCCTGTTCGAGGCGGTAGGAGGCGATGTCGGCAAAGGTGAACTTGCCCAGGTTGCGCAGGCGCTCGGCCATCAGGAACAGGATCACCGGCCAGCCGACGAAGAAGCCGATGGCGTAGATGAAGCCGTCCAGGCCCTTCGAGAAGGTCATCGCCGACAGGCCCAGCAGGGTCGCTGCGGACATGTAGTCACCGGCGATCGCCAGGCCGTTCTGGAAGCCGGTGATGCCGCCGCCGGCGGTGTAGAAGTCAGCGGTGGACTTGGTGCGGCTGGCCGCCCAGTAAGTGATGCCCATGGTGGCCACCACGAACACGAAGAACATGCCGATGGCGGTCATGTTGAGGGGCTGCTTCTGCACCGCGCCGATGGCGTCGGCGGCATAGGCGGCGGCACCCATCAGGGTCAGCAGTGCCGCGCCGAGGATTTGCTTGTGTGCGCTCACTTGGTGGCCTCCTGGATGATCTCGTTGTTGAGGCGGTCGAACTCACCGTTGGAGCGGCTGACGAACCAGCCGGTGAGTACCCAGGAACCGATGATGATGACGGCGCCGACGGGCACCCCGATGGTGAGGGTCGAGCCCGCCGAGATCGGCGTGCGCATCACCTCGGGGGCGAAGGCGACGAGCATCATCATCGCGTAGTAGGTGATCAGCACGATCGCGCTGAGCAGATAGGCAAAGCGGCTGCGCTTGCCTTCGAGTTCCGAGAAGAGCGGGTTGGCCCGCACTTTCCTGTAGATCTCCGCTGACATGATTACTCCTTTGGAAGGTGTTGAAGGTCTCTGGTTTTTCTGGTTTTGTGGGGTGAGTGCTGTTCTCCCCCGGTCTTGCTTTTTTATGGGTACTGCGGGTCTTACATGTTCGGGTAGTTCGGGCCGCCGCCTCCTTCGGGCACTGCCCAGTCGATGTTCTGTGTCGGATCCTTGATGTCGCAGGTCTTGCAGTGCAGGCAGTTCTGCGCATTGATCTGCATGCGTGGGCCGCTCGTGTCTTCGACGATTTCGTACACGCCGGCCGGGCAGTAGCGGGTTTCCGGCGCGTTGTAGAGGGCCAGGTTGGTGGCCACCGGCACCGAGGCGTCCTTCAGGCGCAGGTGGCAGGGCTGGTCCTCGCCGTGGTTGGTGGCCGAGATGAACACCGACGACAGGCGGTCGAAGCTGATCTTGCCGTCCGGCTTCGGATAGACGATCGGCGCACATTCCGAAGCCTTCTTCAGCTGGGTATGGTCGGCGTGGTGGCGCAGCGTCCATGGCGCGCGGCCCTTCAGCAGGAAGGTGTCGATGGCGCTGTAGGCGATGCCGCCCCACAGGCCCCAGCGGAAGCTCGGGCGGATGTTGCGCACGGTGTACAGCTCGTCCCACAGCCAGCTCTTCTTCAGGCGCTCCGGGTAGCCGAGCACTTCGTGGCCGGTCTGCCCTTCGGCGCCCAGGTGGGCGAAGATCGCCTCGGCGGCCTCGATGCCCGACTTCATGGCCATGTGGGTGCCCTTGACCTTCGGCACGTTGAGGAAGCCGGCGGTGTCGCCGACCAGCACGCCGCCGGGGAAGGTGAGCTTGGGCACCGACTGGAAGCCGCCTTCGTTGAGGGCCCGTGCGCCGTAGGCGATGCGTCGGCCACCTTCGAAATACTTGCGGATCTCCGGGTGGGTCTTGAAGCGCTGGAATTCCTCGTAGGGAGACAGGTGCGGGTTGCTGTAGTCGAGGCCGACCACGAAGCCGACCGCGACCTGGTTGTTCTCCAGGTGATACAGGAAGGAGCCGCCATACACGTCCGACGACACCGGCCAGCCGACGGTATGCACGGTGAGGCCCGGCTGATGGACTTCGGGGCGGACTTCCCACAGCTCCTTGATGCCGATGCCGTAGGTCTGCGGATCGGCGCCGTCGCGCAGGTTGAACCTGGTGAACAGGCCCTTGGTGAGGGAGCCGCGGCAGCCTTCGGAGAACACCGTCTGGTGGGCGTGCAGCTCGATGCCCGGCTGGTGGTTGGGGCCGGGCTCACCGTTCTTCTCGAGGCCCATGTCGCCGGTGGCGATGCCCTTCACCGAGCCGTCCTCGTGGTAAAGCACCTCGGCGGCGGCGAAGCCCGGGTAGATCTCGACGCCCAGCTCTTCGGCCTGCTGGCCGAGCCAGCGCACCACGTTGCCGAGGCTGACGATGTAGTTGCCATCGTTGTGCATCTGCGGCGGGGTGGGCAGCTTGTAGGCCTTGTCGGTGGTCAGGAACAGGAAGCGGTCTTCCTTCACCGGCGTGTTGAGGGGCGCGCCGCGTTCCTTCCAGTCGGGGAAGAGTTCTTCCAGGGAACGGGTTTCGATGACCGCGCCGGACAGGATGTGGGCACCGACTTCGGAGCCTTTCTCGACGACGCACACCGAAAGCTCGCTGCCGGCCTTCGCGGCCAGTTGCTTCAGGCGGATCGCGGTCGTCAGGCCGGAGGGGCCTGCGCCGACGATCACCACGTCGTATTCCATCGCGTCACGGGTCATTGCTGCGTTCTCCAGAAATTCAGGTTGCACGTGTCCTGTGGGGGCGAATTCACTCGCCCTCACGGCATGGTTCTCGGTCCGAGGGCGAATGAATCCGCCCCCACAGGGGAGAGAGGGGGAGGGCCAGCCTCCCCGGGGTGCTTAGAAGAGGGCTTCTTCCAGGGCCAGCACCGACTCGGCGCCATTCACGATGGCATCCCGGTAGCTGTTGGCTTCGGGGATCACGTGCTGGGCGAAGTAGGCGGCGGTGGCCAGCTTGGCCTTGTAGAAGTCGCCATCGGCCGCATCCAGGCGGGTGGCGGCGATCTGTGCGGAGCGGGCCATCAGCCAGCCGCCGACGACGATGCCGGTCAGCTTGAGGAAGGGCACCGAGCCGGCTGCGGCGGCTTGCGGGTTGGCGTCGTAGTTGGCGAGCAGCCAGTTGGTGGCTTCGTCCAGCGCGGCGATGCCGGTGCCCAGCGCGTCGGCCAGGCCCTTCAGCGTTGCGTTGTCGGAGCCGCGCAGCGCGGAAGCGGTCTCGGCGATTTCGGCGAGCAGTTGCTGCATGCTCTTGCCGCCTTCCTTGGCGGTCTTGCGGCCGATCAGGTCGTTGGCCTGGATCGCGGTGGTGCCTTCGTAGATGGTGATGATGCGGGCGTCGCGCATGTACTGGGCGGCGCCGGTTTCCTCGATGAAGCCCATGCCGCCGTGTACCTGCACGCCGTTCCAGGTGATGCCCTGGGCGTTCTCGGTGCACCAGCCTTTCACCACGGGGGTCAGCAGTTCGAGGCGGCGCTGGTTGGCGGCGCGCACGTCGGCGTCCGGGTGGCTCTTGGCGCGGTCCATGCAGCCGGCCACGTAGTAGGCGAGGGCACGGCCCGCTTCGGTGCGGGACTTCATGTCCATGAGCATGCGGCGCACGTCCGGGTGGTGCAGGATGGGCTTCTTCTCGCCGGACTTGTCGCCGATGATCTTGCCCTGGATGCGCTCGCGGGCGTAGGCGAGGGCATGCTGGTAGCTGCGCTCGGAAACGCCGACACCTTCCAGGCCGACGTTCAGGCGGGCGTGGTTCATCATCGTGAACATGTACTCGAGGCCGCGGTTCGGCTCGCCGACCAGGTAGCCGATGGCGCCGCCCTTGTCTCCGAAGGACATCACTGCCGTGGCGCTGCCGTGGATGCCCATCTTGTGCTCGATGGAGGCGCAGATCAGGTCGTTGCGCTCGCCGAGGCTGCCGTCCGCATTGACGAGGAACTTCGGCGCGATGAACAGGGAGATGCCCTTCACGCCCGGAGGGGCGTCCGGCAGGCGGGCCAGCACGAGGTGGACGATGTTCTCGGCCATGTCGTGCTCACCCCAGGTGATGAAGATCTTGGTGCCGCTGATCGCGTAGCTGCCGTCGGCGCGGGGTTCGGCCTTGCTGCGGATGGCAGCGAGGTCGGAGCCGGCCTGCGGCTCGGTGAGGTTCATCGTGCCGGTCCACTTGCCGGACACCATGTTGGGCAGGTAGGTCGCCTTCAGCTCGTCGGAGCCGTGGTGGGCGATGGCTTCCACCGCGCCCAGCGTGAGCATCTGGCACAGGGAGAAGGAGATGCTGGCGGACTTCCACATTTCCAGCACGGCGGTGGACACGGTCACCGGCAGTCCCTGGCCGCCGAACTCGGTGGAGGCGGGCATGCCGTTCCAGCCGGTTTCACAGAAGGAGGCATAGGCTTCCTTGAAGCCGTCGGCGGTGGTCACCACGCCGTTGTTCCACTTGTTGCCCTGCTTGTCGCCCACGGGATTGAGCGGATCGACGACTTCGGTGGCGAACTTGCCGGCTTCCTCGAGGATGGCCTCGACCAGGTCGGTGGACACTTCCTCGTTGCCGGGCAGCCCGACGATTTCCTGCAGGCCGGCCAGCTCGTTCATGGCGAACAGCATGTCCTTCACGGGGGCGACGTAATTGCTCATGGTGTTTCCTTGCGAATTCGGTAAATGGATTTTTTGCGGGCTGCTTCGGTCGTGTTGGGGCGAATTCATTCGCCCACGAACTTCGCTCAGCCAGCTTGGGGCGAATGAATTCGCCCCAACAACGATTGCTTACAGTGCGGACGCCAGCTGCGGCACGGCCTCGAAGAGGTCGGCGACGAGGCCGTAGTCGGCCACCTGGAAGATCGGCGCTTCCGGATCCTTGTTGATCGCGACGATCACCTTGGAGTCCTTCATGCCGGCCAGGTGCTGGATGGCGCCGGAGATGCCGACCGCCAGGTAGAGCTGCGGCGCGACGATCTTGCCGGTCTGGCCGACCTGGTAGTCGTTGGGCACGAAGCCGGCATCGACGGCGGCGCGGGATGCGCCGAGGGCAGCACCGAGCTTGTCGGCCAGGGGCTCCAGCACTGCACGGTAGTTGTCGCCGTTGCCGAGACCACGGCCGCCGGACACGATGATCTTGGCGGCACCGAGTTCCGGACGGGCGGACACGGTCAGTTCGCGGCCGACCAGCTTGGACAGGCCCAGCTCGGCGCCGGCAGCGATGGCTTCCACAGCGGCGGAGCCGCCTTGAGCAGCCGCATCGAACGCGGTGGTGCGCACGGTGATGACCTTGATCGGGTCGGCGGACTTGACGGTGGCCAGCGCGTTGCCGGCGTAGATCGGGCGCACGAAGGTGTCGGCGGACTCGATGGCGACGATGTCGGAAATCTGGGCTACGTCGAGCAGCGCGGCGAGGCGCGGCAGCACGTTCTTGCCGAAGGTGGTAGCGGGGGCCAGTACGTGGCTGTAGCCGCCGGCCTTGACCACATCCACCAGCAGCGCGGCGAGGTTCTCGGCGCTCTGCTCGGCGTAGGCGGCGCCGTCGGCGACCTTGACCTTGGCGACGCCGGCCAGCTTGGCGGCGGCTTCGGCGGCAGCGCCGCAGGCTGCGCCGGCGACCAGCACTTCGACGTCGGCACCCAGCTTGGTGGCAGCGCTGACGGTGTTGAGGGTGGCGGCCTTCAGGCCGGCGTTGTCGTGTTCGGCAATGACGAGGATGGGCATTTTGTCTCCTGACTCGCTTTCTCTATTCCTGTGGGGGCGAATTCACTCGCCCGTCGTGCGTGGGGCAGCCGGGGAGGGCGAATGGATTCGCCCCCTCAGTGGCTCAGATCACCTTCGCTTCGTTCTTGAGCTTCTCGACCAGCTGGGCCACATCGGCAACCTTGACGCCGGCGCTGCGGGCGGCCGGTTCGACGACCTTCAGGGTGCTCAGGCGCGGGGTCACATCGACGCCCAGGTCGGCCGGCTTGACGGTGTCGAGCGGCTTCTTCTTGGCCTTCATGATGTTTGGCAGCGTGACGTAGCGCGGCTCGTTGAGGCGCAGGTCGGTGGTGATGACGGCGGGCGT
>JAFEDK010000018.1 GCA_018241665.1 Pseudomonadota bacterium | reverse complement strand
GTCCGTTTTCAACGAGCGTCAACAGGAAATCGCACTTCGGCCAGCATCAACAGCTTGAGCACATTATTTCAAGCGGTGACGGCATCCATTTGCCGGGCAGGAGACGATTACGCTTTGGTTTCGAACTGCATTCGTATCGGCTGCTTTCGGCGCAGTGGGTTCAACTCGAGTACCAAGGCACGGCGCGACCAACCGGCGCGTTCAAAGGCGCGAATCGACGGTGTATTGGAGTGCCAGATGCGCGCGTAGGTCTTGTCAAACCCCTTTGCAAGCACATCCATGCAGGAGAAGGCGATAAGCTCGGTCGCGATGCCGGCACCGCGTTGTCCAGGAACCGTGACGATTTGAACGAGCTTGGCCTCCCTGCTCTGCAGCGGCCAGAAATTGCGCTTTCGATAGCGCTCTCCGTACCAATAGATGCACAGGCCTACGATGCGATCGTCGAGGTAGCTCGCATAAGCAAGCGCTTCCGAGCCCAGGTAGAACGCCTGATCGCGAATCAGCGCTTCTCCGCTTGTTTCGACTGCATTTTTGTCGACGGGCCGAATACGACGACTGGAACTCAACTCAAGGCCGGGAGGCGCGCCGGACTTATCCTGGCTTGAATAAACATAGTAGGCCGAATACTCACCGAGTATCAATCGACCGATCTTCTTTGCCAGTTCTTTCACCATGCCCAGCACCGCCTGCATCATCTGCCGAACCGTAGCAAGCGCTTGACCTTGGCTCGCACGCCCAGTCGGTCCAAGGTCACACCCAACCAGCCGGAAAATTGATCCATTCTGAGATGCGAATGAATGATGAGTTGGCTCCGCAGTGATGCCTTGACGAGAAACACATTTGCACGCTTCGTCTGGTGCGTGGCAAACAACCGCTTGTGATCCGACTGTCCCTCGGTGAAGTCGAAGGCTGTGAAGCAGGCTTCGCCAAATAGCGACTCCAGTGCGAGCCACTGCAGCACCGTGCCGACGGAAAGCTTCATGTATTCCGGGTCGTATCCCAGATAAGCGTAAATCAATACGCCCTGCTCAACCGGGCAATAAAGGTATGAGACAGGCCGCTCGCCATCGAAGAGGATGTAGGCACGCAAGCGATTCTCGGCGGCAAGCACCTCGGCCTGCTGGATGAACGCTTCGGAATCCGGCAGGCCAGCGTCCAGCAGGCGCTCCTGATAGCTGAGCTTCGAAACACTGCGCGCCAGCGTGAAGAACTCACGAACCTGCTCCGGCGTTTCGAACTTCCGCCAATTGATCGTACCGCCGCAGTGCTCGGCGTATTTCCGGATCTTGCGATTGATCGTGGATCTTGTCTTGGACGAGAACTTTTTCTGATAAGTCTCGAGCGTGAGAGTCAGATCGATATAGCAGTGCTCATACTGAAGGGGAACGTAGCACAGGTAACCATCCTGCCGGCTCAGCTTCGGGAGTTCATCGACAACGGGCAGAGCCCGGATCATGAAGCCCTGACTACCCTGCTCCAGTTCGCTCGACGGTGGTATCTGAATCGCCTGAGTCGCCGGCTCGCCGAAAAGTGGCACCGACCTGCACTGCAGGTTCAGCGGGATACTCAATAGAGTCCAGTCACTTAGCTGATACTTGAACGGCACACTCCGAAGTTTCCAACAACTCATCGATACTTCCTACGATAGATTTGCTCAAGAATTCTGGTGGTCACATGCCAGAAGTTTGATTTCAGCGGCATGGGCTGGGTCGTCACCATCTTCGGTTCCAACCCGTGAAAACCAGTGGTGCGGAAACAATCCCGGTTTCGTTCGAGAAATTCGCAAAGCCGCCGGAAGCGCCGGATCACGACCTGATCCGCCGTCGACTTGGATGGAGAGAGCAGTTCGAAGTTGTGAAACAGGATCACGAACGATTTGCGGCCGACTTCCAGCGCCTGCCAAAGCATCGCTTCTATTTCACCGGAAGAGCAGGCGGTCAGTTGAACGTGGCGTAGCGCCCCTAGGCCGTCCTGGAAAACCGTCATCGGATACTCGATTACGCTTTCGCACTCCATGGGCTCGTGCAGCAACACCCCCGGCGACACGCCACTGTCGGGGCCGAAGAGCGTGGCATTGTAGCTGCTGTCGAACCCGATACCGTTGGCTGCCAAGGCGCGCAGGGTGTCCCGGTTAAATCCGAAACTGCCAGCCCGAAACGCGTTGATCTCGGGTGCCCCTGCCTTGCTGAGCAGGGCCGCCCCCGATTTGATGAGTTGTATCTGCTCTTCCAGTGTGTATTGAAACAGATGCTGGCGTTTCCGCGACGCATTGGCAATGAGCGGTTCGATTGATTCGTCTACCCACTCAGGGTGCAGATGCAACTGGATTTCCTGACCCGCTTCGCGGATGAAACCAACGATTTCCTCAAGTGCGTGGCTTCCGAAGCGTGTCGAGAACAGCGGCTCAACGAAGAACGTACCAAGTAAACCATGGTCTGCGAGAACCTTCAGCTGATAAGGCAGACCAAAATCGCCGCGGGGCGTGGGCCCGATGACGTATTTCCTGAAAGCTGCAGGGAACTTCTTGTCGATGTCATCCCACCCATCGCACCAGATCTCAACATCCGCGGTGAAAAATACGTCGAGCACAGGGATACGCTTTTAAACTCAGAGTAAACGGCCAGGAACCCAGGCACAGTCCAATACTAGAGCACATGGAACACGCCTGGATCGCGCTTGCGGCAAGACGTTGAAAAGGCTCTTTTTTTATTAGCCTGAATTTCCGCCAAGCAACGGTAGGCAGAACATACCTGCACCTCCGTAGCAGCGCAACCTCAGAGTCCCATATCTCATACGCCGTCTAGCTTGGCTGCCGATTCAGAAACCCACGCATCATCCTGGTAAGCCGCGGCATCACCACCCAGGTCATCGTCACGACGATGAGCCCGGTGAGCAAGGCAACCTTGGGCAGAAACGGCAGATACGGACGCAGCAGCGGTTCGATCAGCCACAGGACCAGCGACACCGTCGGGAAGATGCCCATCCAGGTCACCAGCGCCATGCGTGCCCGCGGCGGATGCATCGTGGCGGGCACGACGGCGGGGGTAAACCAGGCCTCCAGTCCGGAAAGACGGCGATACTCCGGGTCGGTGTCGGCCAGCTTGGCCATCCGGGCCAGCAGCTCCGAGCGCGCCGCGCTGTCATCCCAGTTGGCGAGCGCGTCTTCCGACGAGAAGCGGATGATGACCTGATGCTCACCGTCCAATCCGTTGGCCGGGATCAGTTCCGCGCCAAGGAAGCCCTTGCAGGCCTGCATCTGCTGGAACATCTCTCCGACGAGCGCTTCATATGCAGCCTCGTTTCCCGGCCGGATGTGGCGGCGGGCAATGCGGATGACGGGGTTCGCGGTATCCGGCTGGGTCTTGCTGGCGTTGGCTTGCATGGCTTCCTCCCTTTATGTGCGTGGCGTTGAACGCGTTGATTGGAGTATGGAGGCCACGGATATATAGTTGAAATCGATTATCCGTATTCGACCAATCCACCATACAGATACCCCATCGTGGATCTACGCCAGATCGACCTGAACCTGCTGGTTTCCCTGGATGCGCTGCTGGCCGAATGCAACGTGACCCGCGCCGCCCGTCGCCTGCACCTCAGCCAGCCGGCGCTGTCGGCCCAGTTGGCGCGCCTGCGCCAGATCTTCGGTGATCCGCTGCTGCTGCCCGCCGAGGCAGGCCGCGGGATGACGCCCACCGCCCGCGCGCTGGCCCTGGGACCGATCCTGCATTCCGTGCTCAAGGACCTGGAATCGGTCGTGCAGTACCGGCCAAGCTTCGACCCCCTCACGGATGAGCGCACCTTCCAGATTGCCGCCAACGATACCGCCATGGTGGTACTCGGACTGCCGCTCATCGAGAAGCTCGCATCCTGCGCGGGGCCCGGCGTACGCATCGCCTTCCGCAACCCCGATGCCGGCCTGATCGCGGCGCAGATGGAAGGTGGGGAGGTCGATGTGCTGATCGCCTCCGAGCGCCTCCTACCCTTATCGATGAGGGTCCGACCCCTGCTCCATGGCTCCTTCGTGATGGCGCAGCGGAAGAGCCACCCGCGCGGCACGGCAAGCCTCGACATGGACGCATACTGCGCCCTGCGGCACGTTCTGGTCACTGAATTCGGCGGGCACTTCAGCGGCTACATCGACGAAACGCTGGCCGAGCGGGGACGCCACCGCAACGTGGTGGTGTCCGTCGAGAAGTTCATGCTGGTACCGGAAATCCTGCGCAACTCGGATTACGTGTGCACACTGCCGTCGATGCTGAGGAGCCGCTTTGCCGACGTGCTCGACACCTTCGACCTGCCCTTCGACGACCGGGGATTCGGCCTGCGTCTGGCCTGGCACCCGCGCAACCACGCCGACCCCGCGGTGACCTGGCTGCGCGACACGCTTGTGGGCCTGCTGGACGACACCACCGCGCAGCCCGAAAGCTGAAACATACCCGCCCCGCCCCACCGCCAGGAGTAAAGACCTTTTACCCAGCGTGCTCGCTCCGCCATGCCGCCAGTGCCTCGACACCCTGGTCCAGACTGGAGAAGCGACGGACCCCGGCCGGAGGGTTAAGGCGCAAGACGCCACTGCCTCCGACCCACAACTCGATGTCGGCCGGAAGCGCCGCGCGCAATGGTTCAAGCAGCTTGGGAAGCTGCCGCGCGGGAAAGGCCACCGAGAACGACAGGGCTACGATGTCGGCACGATGCGCCGCCGCCGCTCGGCTGATCTCCAGCACAGGCATTTGCGCGCCGAGCGGAATGCACTCGGCCCCTTCAAGCGCCAGCAGGGCTTCGACCATCAGCAGGCCGAGCATGTGCTGCTCGTCCGGCACGCTGGTCAACAGCACGCGCGGCGAGCCGCGCCCTTGCGGCAGGCTGGCGACTGCCTGGCGTAGCACGCGCTTGGTCAGCTCCGTGAAGAGGTGCTCTTCGAACACTTCGAAGTTTCCGTCCTCCCAGGCATCGCCAACCTGCTGTGTCAACGGCGCAACGATGTCCTGAACAAAACGCTGCAAGCCCTGGCGAGCCAGCTGCTGCTGCAAGGCCTGAACGAAGCCATTGGCATCGTGCTGCCGGAGCAGCGTGAGCAACTCTTCCTGCCCCGGCTCATCGACCGTAGCCCCCTTCGTGCGAGCCTGAGCACCGCGGCGAGGCGCCAGGGAACTGAGCTCTTCCACCGGCATGGCGATCAGCTTTCCAGGCCTATACCCCTGATCCATCAGGCGTTTTATCGCACACAAGCGTTCAACCTGTGCAGCCGGATAAAGACGCTCACCGTGTCCATCCCGCTCCGGAACAGGAAAGCCGTAACGCCGCTCCCACATGCGCAGGACATCTTTGGATAGCCCGGTGTCACGCTCGACAGCAGCAATGGTATAGCTCGGGGAATTCATAATTTGTCCTGAACAAACACTATAAAAACCGTTGACAGCTGCTCTTTGTCTCACTACCTTACGAACAAAGCACAAATTTGTCTAGGACAAACAGAGCATAGACGTATGTTCTCCACCAAAGCAGCTACCGCGAATCCGGTGGACCAGGCGGTGGAAGCGAGTAATCCGGAGAAGCGCATGAATGCCAGAACCCATTCGAGACAGCGTATTGCAGTGGTCGGAGCCGGGATTTCCGGCCTGGCAACCGCCTGGCTGCTGTCACGCCAGTACGACGTCACGGTGTTCGAGGCAGGCAATTATCTAGGCGGCCACACCAACACGGTCGATGTAAGGCTCGAAGGCAAGACGCACCCGGTCGACACGGGCTTCCTGGTGTTCAACGAAAAGACCTACCCCAATCTGATCGCGCTGTTCGAATTGCTTGGCGTCGAGAGCGTCGAGACCGAAATGTCCTTCTCGGTCAGCCTGGAGACGCCGGATCTGGAATGGGCCGGCAGCAGCCTGGCAACCCTCTTCGGTCAGAAGCGCAACCTGGTGCGACGCCAGTTCTGGTCCATGCTGTCCGACATCCTCCGTTTCAACCGCGAAAGCACCGCCTGGCTGGCAACCCATCCGGACACCACGCGGAGCCTCCGCGATTTCCTGCGCGACGGCAGGTATTCGGACGCCTTCTCCAATTGGTACTTGCTGCCCATGGCCGCGGCGATCTGGTCCTGCCCGACCGGCCAGATGCTCGACATGCCGCTCGCCACCTTCATCCACTTCTGCCAGAACCATGGTTTGCTGCAGATCTTCGATCGTCCCCTGTGGCGCACCGTGCAGGGTGGTGGGCGCGAGTACGTCAGGAAGATCGCCACCCAGTTGAACGACGTGCGGATCGGTTGCCCGGTTCATGCGATTACACGCACGGCCGACGGGTTGCGCGTGGTCCATGCGGGCGGCAGCGAAGGTTTCGACCAGGTCGTGCTGGCCTGCCACAGCGACCAGGCGCTCTCCATCCTCGGCATGACGGCGAGCGACGGACAGCGCGACGTGCTGTCCGCCATCGGCTACCAGCCGAACCGCGCCGTGCTGCACACCGACCCGGCCCTGCTGCCGCGCGACCGCAAGCTGTGGTCGGCGTGGAACTACTTCGGCGGCAAGGCGGCGACAGGCGCCGACGCAGCTGCGCAGCCTGTCGGCGTGTCCTACCTGATCAACAAGCTGCAGCCGCTGCCATTCTCCACGCCGGTAGTGGTGACACTGAATCCGGCCCGCGAGCCGGACCCCGCCAAAGTTATCGCCGAATTCGACTATGCCCATCCGATCTTTGATGGGACCGCCATTGCAGCGCAACAACGACTGGGCAAGGTGCAGGGCGAAGGCGGTATCTGGCTGGCTGGCGCCTGGGGCAGCT
Source organism: Pseudomonadota bacterium (assembly GCA_018241665.1). Taxonomy (GTDB): domain Bacteria; phylum Pseudomonadota; class Gammaproteobacteria; order Burkholderiales; family Rhodocyclaceae; genus Zoogloea. Next base: position 28,450 of record JAFEDK010000018.1, on the reverse strand, counting down.
ACGGTTTTCACGAGGACGGCCTGAGGTCCGCGCTGCGGGTTGCCAACGGCCTGGGCGTCAGCGCGCCCTGGCAAGACAAGGCAATCCACCGGCCCCACGAAGCGGAAACCGTCTAGGGAACGCCTGCCCAAGCCGCCCATGAACGCACGCCCGCAAATCTGCCTTGGCCACGTAATGCATCGCCGCCTGCGCCCGGCGGTCAATGCCTTCGTCTATCCCGTGTTCTACGTGCAGCTACCGGTACGCGATCTGGCCTCGGCGGCATGCACCATCTTCTCGCTGGACAAACCCAACCTGCTGAGCTTCCACAGCAAGGACCACGGCCCCCGTGACGGCAGCCCCCTGCTGCCATGGATAGAAGGCGTGCTCGCCGAGCACGGTTTGCCTGGCGATGGAGAGATCACGCTGCAAACCTTCCCGCGGGTGCTGGGCTACGTGTTCAACCCGGTCAGCTTCTGGTTTTGCCACGATGGAACGGGCCAGCTGATCGCCGTCCTGGCCGAGGTCAACAACACCTTCGGCGGCACTCACAGCTATCTGTTGCATCGTCACGGCGAAGCACTGCGTGACGGCGAAGAATTGAACGCCGGAAAGTGCTTCCACGTCTCGCCCTTCAATGACGTCGAAGGCGGCTACCGCTTCAGGTTCCTGCGCCAGCGCAGCGTTCAAGTGGCGCGCATCGATTACGACGATGCAGAGGGCGAGCTGCTGCTCACTGCCCTCTCCGGCAAGCCCGTCCCCTGGTCGGCCGGTGCGCTGCTCTCGGCCTTCCTGCGCATGCCCTTCCTGACCCTCGGCGTCATCGCCCGCATCCATTGGCAGGCGCTCAGGCTGTGGTTCAAAAGGGTGCCCTTCCGAGGGACGACGCCCATTCCCAGATCCGTACAGGAATCATCCAAATGACCCAGACCCTCGACTACGCCCTCCCCCTGCGCGGCACCCAAGCATTGGCCCGCGATACCCGCACGGTCTTCAAACTGCTGGAGAAGCTGACCGGCGGCCTGCTCGAAGTCCGCCTGCCGGACGGCTCCCGCGCCCTGTTCGGCGAGGGTGACAGCAGCCAGAGCCTGCAGGTACACGACGAGGCCATGTTCGGGCGGGTGCTCGCCCGCGGAGACATCGGGCTGGCCGAGGCCTACCTGGACGGCCAATGGGACTCGCCGGACGTCACCGCCCTGCTCACGCTGCTCGCCCGCAACCGGGGCGCGCTCGCCAAGGCAATCTATGGTTCCTGGCGGCAACTGCTGGCCGCGCGGGTACGTCACTGGTTCAACCGCAACAGCCGCGCCGGCAGCAAGCGCAACATCATGGCCCACTACGACCTGGGCAACGATTTCTACCGCCTGTGGCTCGACCCGAGCATGAGCTACTCGTCGGCGCTCTACCGGGCGCAGGACGACGGCTCCCTGCTCACCGCCCAGCGGGCCAAGTACCGCCGCATTCTCGACCGCCTGCGGGCGAGTCCGGGCGACAGCGTGCTTGAAATCGGCTGCGGCTGGGGTGGCTTCGCCGAGATGGCCATCAACAACGGTCTGCAGGTCACCGGGCTGACCCTGTCGCCAGCCCAGCTCGAGTGGGCTCGAAAGCGCGTGCCGCAAGCGGACCTGCGCCTGCAGGACTACCGTGACACCCGGGAGCGCTTCGACCACATCGTCTCCATCGAGATGTTCGAGGCGGTCGGTGAGAAATGGTGGCCAAGCTACTTCGCCACCCTCGCCCAGGCGCTCAAGAAGGACGGCCGCGCGGTGGTTCAGAGCATCACGATTCGCGACGACCTGTTCGCCACCTATCGACGCGGCACCGACTTCATTCAGCAGTACATCTTTCCCGGCGGCATGCTGCCGTCTCGCAGCGCCTTCCGGAAGGCCGCCGAACGGCAGGGCCTGCAAGTCACGGGTGAATTCGCCTTCGGGCTCGATTACGCCCGCACCCTGGCCGAGTGGCGCGCCGCCTTCGAGGCCAACTGGGCACAGATCGCCACGCTGGGCTTCGACGAAGACTTCCGCCGTCTGTGGCGGTTCTACCTTCACTACTGCGAGGCTGGCTTCCTGGCCCGAAACATCAATGTCGTCCAGTTCGAGCTCGCCCACCGCTGATCGCGACGCGCGGCGCCGTCGGCTGCTGCTCGCGCTGGCGGCGAGCCCGTTGCTTGGCGTATTCCCGGCAGCCCGAGCCAAGGTCGAAGCCCTGGCCGGCCTGAAGCGCTGGGGCAGCGGTGAATACCGCCGTTTTGGCTTCCTGGTTTACGAAGCCACCCTGTGGGCCGGTGACGACCCGCAGCGCCCACCACTCGCCCTGCGCCTTGACTACAAGCGCAACATCGAAGGCAAGGCCATCGCTGAAGCCAGCATCAAGGAGATGCGCCGCTTCGTCAGCAACGAAACCCAGCTGAAACGCTGGGGCGAACAGCTGCAGCACATCTTCCCCGACGTTAAGCCTGGTGATCATTTGCTCGGTCTTTACAGCGCCGACGGGGCCCGCTTCTATCAGGAGGATCGCCTGCTCGGCACCATGAGCGCGCCGGGCTTCGCCGAAGCTTTCTTCGCCATCTGGCTCGACGCACGGACAAGCGCCCCGGATCTGCGCGCCGCCCTGCTCCAACGCAAGGAAAGTTGAGATGTCGAACGGCGCGGTGTTGGCTTATGGGGCACTCGGTCTCCCCCTGGCGTTCGCCGCGCTGCCAATCTACGTGCATGTGCCCCGTTATTACGTCGAGACGACCGGCTTGGATCTGGCGCTGCTTGGCGCCATCCTGCTCGGGGCACGCCTGCTCGACGCCCTTGTCGACCCATGGCTGGGCTGGCTGGCCGACCGCTGGCCACGCCGCCGCATGCTGGCATTTGCCTTGCTGCCCTTCACGCTCGGCTTTGTCGCCTTGCTCAATCCACAACCCTCCTCACCCGCCCTGTGGTTGCTCGGTTCGCTGGGGCTGACTTATCTGGGCTTCTCCGCCGCCTCGGTGGCCTACCAGGCCTGGGGGGCGGCGCTAGGTGGAGATTCGGCGCTGCGAACGCGGCTGACGGCGGCGCGGGAGGGCTTCGGCCTGGTCGGCGTGATGCTCGCAGCCGCTCTGCCGGGGCTGCTGGCGAACGACGTGAGCGTCGGTACTGAACGTCTGTCCTGGATCCTGCCCCCCTTGTTGCTCCTTGCCGCCGCCACAACCTTTTCCCGAGTTGGGGTTGGGATGCGCAACGCCAACTCGGGCGCCTCACTGGGCGAGAGCATGAGGCGCGTCCTTGGCGAGCTGGCCTTCCGCCGTCTGCTTGGCGTCTTCATCGTCAACGGCATTGCCGCGGCGCTGCCCGCAACGCTGTTCCTGTTCTTCGTTGCCGACGTGCTGGGCGCCGCCAAAGCGAGCGGTCCATTGCTTGCGCTCTATTTCGTCGCCGGGGCCGCCTCCTTGCCTCTGTGGGTCAGGTTGGCCGCCCGCTGCGGACGAGTAAGGGCGTGGGGTCTGTCCATGGTCGTAGCCATGGGCGCCTTTGCCGGTACAGCGTTACTTGGCACCGGAGACATCGCGGCCTTCACTGTGATCTGCCTCGCATCCGGCCTGGCACTGGGAGCCGACCTGGCCCTGCCGGCCGCCATTGCCGCCGATCTGGGCGAGCGCCAGGGACAGGCCGGCGCCTGTTTCGGGCTGTGGAACCTGATCGCCAAACTCAACCTCGCGCTGGCCGCCGGTCTGGCCTTGCCACTGCTGGCTGTGCTCGATTATCGGCCGGGTAGCTCAGATGGACTGGGGGCGCTGAGCTTTGCTTACGCCCTGCTGCCACTCGGCTTCAAGTTGCTGGCCGCCAGCTTGCTCTGGCGCTGGCGCGACTCACTGGAGATCCGATGATGAAACTGCTGACTACCGCCCTGCTCTCCGTCGGCCTGACCGCGTGCGCATCAAACGGTGTCGAGCAATACCGGGCCGAACAACCGGCGCTCGATTTGCAGCACTACCTCAATGGCACCCTGGACGCCTGGGGCGTCTTCCAGGGGCGCTCTGGCGAGGTAAAGAAGCGCTTCCACGCCGTCATCGAAGCCAGCTGGGACGGCGACACCGGAGTTCTCGACGAGCATTTCCAATGGTCCGACGGCACGACGTCGCGGCGGGTGTGGACGCTCAAGCGCCAGCCGGACGGCAGCTATCGCGGCACCGCCGACGACGTGATCGGCGAGGCAGTCGGCGAAGTGGCCGGCAATGCACTGCGCTGGCGCTACGTGCTGGCACTGCCGGTGGATGGCAAGACTTACCACGTCGACTTCGACGACTGGATGTTCCTGATGGACGACAAGGTGATGCTCAACCGCTCCTACATGTCGAAGTGGGGCTTCAGGCTCGGCGAAGTGACGCTGAGCTTCGCCAAGCGTTGAGGTGACGGGAGCGAAGATCGCGATGAACCCGGCAATCTCGGACTGGCAAGGTCGACGCGTCTGGCTGGTCGGCGCCTCGAGCGGCATCGGCGCTGCAATGGCCAGGGAACTCGCCCGGCGCGGCGCACGACTGGCATTGTCGGCACGTTCGGCGGACAAGTTGCGGGCGCTGGACATCGATGCGGCCCTGCTACTCCCCTGCGACGCAACCGACGCGGCCAGCCTCGCCCGCGCGCATGGGGCGCTGCTGGCGGCCTGGGGCGGTGTCGACCTGGTGGTGTACCTGGCCGGCGACTATGTGCCGATGCGCGCCAGCGACTTCGATCTGGCGCGCGCCGAGCAGGTGGTCGCCGTGAATTTCAACGGCGCGATGCGCCTCGCCACAACCGTGCTTCCCACCCTGCAAGCCGGTGGCGGGATCGCCTTCGTGGCCAGCGTGGCAGGCTACCGCGGCTTGCCAAAGGCCCTGTGCTACGGACCGGGCAAGGCCGCCCTGATCCATTTTGCCGAGTGCTTGCACCTTGAGTTGGCGCCGCAAGGCATCGGCGTCTGGCTGATCAACCCCGGCTTCGTGCAGACTCGCCTGACCGACCGCAACGATTTCACCATGCCGGCACTGCTGACGCCCGAGCAGGCGGCCAACGCCGCGATGGATGGCTTGCGGACGGGGAACTTCGAGATCCATTTCCCCAAGCGCTTCACCCGCGTGCTGAAGCTGCTGTCGCTGCTGCCCTATCGCTGGTACTTCCCGTTGATCCGCCGCCTCACTGGAACCTGATATGGATCTCGACCGCCTGATCACCCTCTACCATGGGCTGACGCCGGAAAACGTCGGGCGTCTTGCCGAGTTTTACAGCGCCGATGCCTATTTCAAGGATCCGTTCAACGAGGTGCGTGGCACCGAGGCCATCCAGCACATCTTCACGCACATGTTCCAGCAAGTGGATGAGCCGCGCTTCATCGTCACCGGACACACGCGCGACGCCCACGGCGCCATGCTGATGTGGGAATTTGCCTACCGTGCTCGCCTGTGGGGACGAGGTGAGGTGCAGGTCATTCGCGGTGCATCGCATCTCAAGTTCGGCAGCGATGGGAAGATTGATTACCACCGGGACTACTGGGATACGGGCGAGGAGTTGTACATGAAACTGCCGGTCATCGGCAGCCTCATGCGCTGGCTGCGGAAGGCCCTGGCGGCGGGCTGAGGTCAGACGTCGACGCCCCCCCGCCCGGCGACACCGCGTGGTTCAACTGCTTCGCGGCAGTACCGTCAGCACCCGCACGATGAAGGCGTGGAATTCCTTCATGTAGTTGCTCAGGAACTGTTCGGTGGACGGGTCCGTCACCTGCCCGTCTTCGGTGATGAGGCCGGGCTTGAACTGGATGTAGGCCTCGACGGTGTTCATCAGTGGTGCATTGCAGAAACACAGCACCCCGCGCAGGCTCTGCTGTGCCACCGCCGTGCCAATGGCGCCGGGCGAGGCGCCGATCACCGCGGCGGGCTTGCGGGCGAAGGAATTGTTGCCCCATGGCCGGCTCGCCCAGTCGATGGCGTTCTTCAGGCCACCGGGAATCGAGCGGTTGAATTCCGGCGTCACGAAGAGAATCGCGTCGGAATCGGTGATGGCTTTCTTGAAACCGCAGGCAACCGGCGGAAAATCCGCATCGTAGTCCTGGCTGTACAGCGGCAGCTCGCGGATCGGGATCTCGGTCAGCTCCAGCTCCGGCGGCGCCAGACGCGCCAAGGCCTTGGCCAGCAGCCGGTTGATCGAGGTGCTCGACAGACTGCCGACAAAATAGCCGACCTTGTACGTGCTCATGGGGATCTCCTTGCAGCGTAGAACAGGTTGGTGTTCTGCCTGCTGCCGATGAGGCCGGGCGCGGGCGGGATTGACCGGCAACGGCGATGCGCCTTGTTGTCCGGCCATAAATCACCATAGGCGCCAGCGTGACCAATCGCCACATGAGGCAGATGGCGTGTGGCCATCGAGTCCATGCAGTACACAAGAAACAAACTTTATTATTCTTCGCCTTGAATATTCAATTTGCACGTCCAGTATTCATATTGGGATACGGAGGCTAACCATTCAAAATATCCACAACAGTCGTCGTACGTATAGATGGCGTAGGGCATGTGAATCCTAAAGCATTGCCTCCCGCCCCCTTGGGACGCCCTTGCGCATCATTGTCACGACTCGCGGGAAAACGACTCAGGGAGTCTTCTGTGGCTATCAAACAACTTGGCCTCGCTTCGGCCATCCTGCTTGCAATCTCCGGCTATGGTACGAATGCCCGTGCTGACGCCGCACCTATCAACCTGACCGCACTGACCCCCGGCTACCAGGGACCAAGCGCCTGGGTAGATGGACAAACGCTGCCCGGGTTTACCGTCATCTCGTCCACGAACAATCTCACCATCGTCGGCAATCCCAATCTACCCAATTACGAGAGCACTCATAACACGATCTGGCTGCCAACCAGCGGAGACTTCACGGCGACGGTCACGGCAACGACAAGCGCATTCGCGGGAGCCGGGTTCTATGCCGACTTCCCTGGAGGGTATGCCGGCGTTGGCCTCAACAACTGGGCCGGAGTAGCCGGATCCCGCTACTCCGACTACGGCTACGGGTTCGGAAATGTGCACACCGAGGCCTATACCACCAGCAATCCAGACAGTCCCGTCGTCATGCAGATCACACGCTCCGGCAATGTCTTGAGTGCGGCGTTTTCCGAGGGTGGCGGCGGATTCGTGAATGCCCTCACCTTGTATGGGTCGAATGTCGCGGCTCCGTTGGGCTTCGATCTAACGTCCTATGGCACCCCGAATATGAATGTCCCCGTCACGACAACCTTTTCCAACTTCAGCATCATCAACACGGCCGCCAGCAACCAGAACGGGATGCAGGGAGGGACAGCCTCCAATCCCCTGGGGCTGACTTCTGCCACAGGTTCCATTTCCGGGCAGATCGGTGGTAATTATCCTGGCAGCTCCTATTACACCTTCCATTGGAATGGGGGCAACTTCCAGGCCTTTGTCGGTGTTCCCGATGCAGGCATATTGGCAGCGCCACCGAGCTATGGATTCGAATTGTGCGATGGCACCCAATGCAATCCGAATTCACTGGCGAATCTGATCCACGTTGTCGCGGACAGCAGCAACAACTGGGAAAACAACATCAGCAGCTACCTGGGACCGGGTTTCTACACCATCGGGATTATTGACCAAGGTGTCAGCCTCGATCCCCAGTTCAATATCGTGTTTGCGACACCCGTTTCTGCCCCTGTCGCACCATCCGTCCCCGGGACCAACACGGTGCCCGAACCCGGCACAATGACCTTGGCCGCCTTGGGCCTCGCCACATTTGCCAGTATCCGGAAAAGACGGCAATAAGAAAAATGGGGGAATTGCCAGACTTGGCCATTCCCCCACCTCCAATGCAGCACTGACTCAGGCCAGATCAAATCGATCCAGATTCATCACCTTGTTCCACGCCGCCACGAAGTCACGCACGAACTTACCCTGTGCGTCGCTTTGCGCGTACACCTCGGCCAGCGCCCGCAACTGCGAGTTGGAGCCGAAGACCAGGTCGACCCGCGTGCCGGTCCATTTGACTTCCCCAGTCTTGCGATCGCGGCCTTCGAAGGTATCGGCGGCTTCGGAGGTCGGCCGCCACTCGGTGCCCATGTCCACCAGATTGACGAAGAAATCATTCGTCAGCTGCCCTGCCCGCGCGGTAAAGACGCCGTGCTTGGTGCCACCCACATTGGCGCCAAGCACGCGCAGGCCGCCGACCAGTACGGTCATTTCCGGCGCGCTGAGCTTCAGCAACTGGGCCTTGTCCACCAGCAAGGTTTCCGCCGGCACGCGGAAGGCCTCCTTCTGGTAGTTGCGGAAACCATCCGCCTGCGGCTCCAGCACCGCGAAGGAATCCGCGTCGGTCTGTGCCGCCAGCGCATCGGTCCGACCCGGCGTGAATGGCACATCGATGGCGTGTCCGGCGGTCCTGGCGGCGCTCTCGACAGCGGCACAGCCGCCCAGCACGATCAGATCGGCAAGGGAAACCTTCTTGCCGCCGCCCTGCGCCCCGTTGAAGCCCTGCTGGATCTCCTCCAGCGTCGCCAGCACCTTGGCGAGCCTCGCGGGCTCGTTGGCCTCCCAATCCTTCTGCGGGGCCAGGCGGATGCGGGCACCGTTGGCGCCGCCGCGCTTGTCAGAGCCGCGGAAGGTAGACGCGGAGGCCCAGGCCGTGGACACGAGCTCGGAAATGGACAAGCCCGATGCCAGTACCTTCGCCTTCAGGGCAGCGATATCGGCCACATCGACGAGTGGGTGATCGACCGCCGGAATCGGGTCCTGCCAGATCAGGTCTTCGGCCGGCACTTCGGGGCCGATGTAGCGCACCTTCGGCCCCATGTCCCGGTGCGTGAGCTTGAACCAGGCGCGCGCAAAGGCCTCGGCGAAAGCCTGCGGATCCTTGTGAAAGCGACGGGCGATCGGCTCGTAGATCGGATCGAAGCGCAGGGACAGGTCGGCGGTGGTCATCATCGGCCGGTGCTTGATCGACGGATCGTGGGCGTCCGGGATCAGGTCTTCGTCCTTGACGTCCCTGGCCAGCCATTGCGAGGCGCCGGCCGGGCTCTTGACGAGTTCCCATTCGTAGCCGAACAACGTGTCGAAATAACCGTTGTCCCAGGTGGTGGGGTTGGGCTTCCAGGCACCCTCGATGCCGCTGGTGGTGCTGTGGACGCCCTTGCCGGAGCCGAAGTCGTTCTTCCAGCCCAGGCCCATCTGCTGCAGCGGTGCGCCTTCCGGCTCGGGCCCGACGAGTTTCGGGTCACCGGCGCCGTGGGCCTTGCCGAAGGTATGGCCGCCGGCCACCAGCGCGACGGTTTCCTCGTCGTTCATGGCCATGCGGGCAAAGGTTTCGCGCACATCCCGACCCGACGCGACCGGGTCCGGATTGCCGTTGGGGCCTTCCGGATTAACGTAGATGAGGCCCATCTGCACCGCGGCCAATGGGTTCGCAAGGTCACGCTCGCCGCTGTAGCGCTTGTCGCCCAGCCATTCGGTCTCCGGCCCCCAATAAATGTCCTCCTCCGGCTGCCAGATGTCCACGCGGCCACCGCCGAAACCGAAGGTCTTGAAGCCCATGGATTCCAGCGCCACGTTGCCGGCCAGGATGATCAGGTCAGCCCACGACAGCGCGTTGCCGTATTTCTGCTTGATCGGCCACAGCAGGCGACGGGCCTTGTCCAGGTTGCCGTTGTCGGGCCAGCTATTGACCGGCGCGAAGCGCTGGTTGCCAGTACCGCCGCCGCCCCGCCCGTCGGCGGTACGGTAGGTGCCGGCGCTGTGCCAGGCCATGCGGATGAACAGGCCACCGTAGTGTCCCCAGTCCGCCGGCCACCAGTCCTGCGAGTCGGTCATCAGCGCGGTGAGGTCCCGCTTGACGGCGGCCAGGTCAAGTTTCCTGAAGGCTTCGGCGTAGTTGAAGCCCGCGTCCATCGGGTTCGAGGCAGGGGCATGCTGGTGCAGGATGCCCAGGTTGGGTTGCTTCGGCCACCAGTCCCGGTTGGAACGCACGCCGGCGGTGGCCGGGGCGCCGTGCATACCGGCAAACGGGCACTTTTGTTGTTCGCTCATGATTGTCTCCTCCTGGTCGAAACACACAAAGGACTCGCGCTACAACGGACAAGTTCCGCCTGATAGTCAGCTTAGCAGCGGCCCATGGAGACACCATTTGCTTTGCCTGATTATGACGATATGCGGCGGCTATTCTCCATCCGGCCGGTGGAAGCTACTCCGGCCCGGCCGGAGTCAACAGCAGACGGATCCCGTCTCGGGCCGGGTGGCGGCCCCTTCCGTGTCGGCGTACAGGCGCTGGATTTCATCGATGCGTGGCAAACAGGCCAGGAAGCTGCGCACCACGTCCGGATCGAAATGCGTGCCGCTGTTGGCCAGGATGTGCCCAAGGGCTTCCTCGGTGGACCAGGCCGGCTTGTAGGGGCGCCTGGAGATCAGCGCATCGTAAACATCGCAGATCGCGGCGATCCGCCCTTCAAGGGGAATCTCGCCGCCCCGCAAGCCGACGGGATAGCCCGTGCCATCCCATTTTTCATGGTGCGTCAGGGCAATCCGGCGGGCCATCCCGATCACCTCGGCCGGATGCTCGGGAATGATGTCCCCGCCAATTTCCGGATGCTGGCGCATCACGACCAGTTCGTCGGAAGTCAGGCGGCCCGGCTTCAGCAGGATGCTGTCGGGCACGCCGATCTTGCCCACGTCGTGCAGCGGGCTTGCCACCCGCAGCATTTCCGCCCAGCGGGCATCCTTGCCATAGGACAGCGCAACGGCCTCGCACATGCGGCTCATGCGGACGATATGTTCGCCGGTTTCGTTGTCCCGGTACTCGCCGGCACGCGCCAGGCTCATGTTCAGCTGGTGGGCCATCTCCTCCACGTGGGACAGCATGGTGTCGTAGTAGACATAAGTGGCAAGTCCCATGTCCGTGAAAACCACATTGGTCACGGCTTCCAGGTAGCGCAGCCGTGCATCCTTGCCGCCGGGAATGACCTCCTCGACGATGCGGGTCAGCTCGTTGAGGACGATCGCATAGGCCCCCATGTAAAGCCGCAGATCGACACCCAACTGGTGATGGGTACGGCCTATCCGCCGGGCGGCCTCCAGGTAGTTGTCGTCGAAGTTGCCGGCAAAGACGTGCTTCAGCCAGTGTTCCTTCTGGCTTCGGCGGGCCCGGACAAGCGCCTCCTCGCTGCGGAAGGCGGGTGCCGACGCCGAACAGGCGCGCAAACGTGCGTAAAGCACATCCAGAATCTGGTCGATGTGCGTTTCGATGAGGGGAAGAAATTCCCGAAGGACGTCCGCAACGCTTTCATCGACCGAAAGGAGTTCGAACCACTGATTCAACTTCATTTGCATCGATCAGACCCACGCAGCCCCAATAATGAAAAAAAGCGAAAGACACTGCAGGTTGCGCCATTTCGCCTCCCAGGATTTCAGATGTCCGCCAAACCCCTGCCGTTTGATCGACGTCAAAGGGCGCCGTGCCGATTCCCGGCATCAATGGCGTCCGTCGTTAAATAATTCTCACCGGCTGGTGCATTGCGGAAAAGCCTTGTCCATTACGCAGATCAACGGCTGCCGCCACGCTCCGGCCGATGGACATGACAAATGTGCATGCTGGAGCGGTCCCTGGTCAACCGGCTCAAGGCGTAGGGCGTCAATTTCGCGCTTTCATTTCGGCGCCGATGGCTGGCAATCATGGTCCCCGCGAATGAATACCCGGCCCGGCCTTATTCATTCCTGGGCCTTTCCATCGACCGGATTCATTTCATGAAATCGACTCCCGCCGTCCCGATCCGACGGCTTGACGTGCTAACCTTCCGGCTCCGCCGCGACTGACCAGGGCGGCACTGCAGATATCGCTGATCGGGCGCAGCCAACACGGCCAATGTCCGTCAATCTGAAAACAAGGCTTGAGGAGCCAGGTAGCGCCATGGATGAAAAGATTCGCATCGCGGTTGTCGACGACAATGCTCCCCAACGCTTCATTCTGAGCAAGCTGTTGGAGAAGGACTACAGCGTCGAGACCTTTGAGAGTGGCGATGCTTTCCTGGCAAGCACGGGTGGTTTCGATATCGCGCTTCTCGATATCGGCATGCCCGGCCTCGACGGCTACGATACCTGCAGGGCCTTGCGTCAGCAGCCAGACGGCGAAGCCATGACGGTCGTCTTCGTGTCGGCTCACGACACCGCCGACGACCGCATCGCGGCCTACGAGGCGGGTGGCGACGACTATCTGCTGAAGCCGGTGGCCGCCCACGAACTGCGTCACAAACTGGGCGGCATCGTCGCCCACCGGCAGGCCATCCGCACCCTGTCCCGCCAGTCGAACAGTGCGCGGGTGCTGGTGCAAAGAGCCTTCAGCAAGGTCGGCGACCTGGGCCTGGTGGTCGATGCGCTGCGCAAGCTTGCCGCGCAGGGCAACCACGAAGGCGTGACCGAACTGTTCATCGGCATCCTCAACGCCTGGGATCTGAACGGTGCGGTCCGCGTCGTCACGCCCAAAGGACAGATCGATCGCACCACCGACGGCCCCCTCTCGCCCCTCGCGGCGTCAGTGCTCGCCACCCGGCGGGATGCGGGGCATCTCTTCGAGTTCGGCAGCCGCGCTCTGGTCACCTATCCGCGCATCGCGATCCTGATTCACAACCTGCCAACGGACGAACCGGACCGCCGCGCCAGCCTGCGCGAGCACTTGTCCGCCCTGGCCGAATGCGCCGACCTGCGCATCCGCGACCTGGATGCCCTGAACGCCCCGCAGGGCCCGGCAGGCGATGGCGGCGGCCCGCTTCTCGCCACGCTGGGGCAAACGCTGGCACAGATCGCAGAACAGGGCCGCGACAACCTGTCCCAGGCACAGCACCTGCTCGTCGAGCCTCTGGAGAATCTGGAGCGCGCCCTCGACAGCATGAGCCTGACAGACATCCAGCGAGCCTACCTGGACGATCTGTTCAAGGCTGCGCAGGATGATCTGCACCGGTATTTCGACCGTGCGGCCGACATCGACCTGGAATTCCGCGAGTTCGTCGGGCGTCTGCTCAGATCTGCCGGCAACGGCCACTGAGCCGCGGCACGGCCATCTGGGGCCGTTGCATTTCGGCCTGGCCCATTTGCCTGGCCGCCAATAACACTATTCATAAAGCGGGAATTTCGCCGAAGCGACAGATTCGGTGAAAACCCGCCATTCAACAGGGAAATCCCTTAGTCACACAATTCACGGGCAATAGGCTTATTGCGGCCGCCCTTCCTGAAGGGTGTGCGCCGTTTCACTATCCTCCGGCATTGCTAGGGAATATCATGAACAAAAAAATTCATCGATATTCTTCGAATGAATCAGGAGGCCCGTATTAGTTTCAATTTTTTCATCCCCGGTAGCCTCAAGGATAATGGCGAAATAGACAGGCGGGATCTGCTGGTCCAGTTCCTGTACATTTTCCTGCCGGCGGCGCTGATCGTTATCGGTGGCGCCTGGCTGCTTGGACGCTCGTCGGAACGGGTTGCAATAACGCCACTTCTTGCCCACGAGCAGGAACACGTATCTGTTGCCCGTCGCCGGCTCGAAGACGACCTCGCGGTTCCCCTCAGCCATATTCGCAGCCTGGCGACCGAGACCCCCATCCGCAATGCCTACCTGGCGCCGTCCTCGGCAAGCCTCGCGCAGATGCAGGAGGCTTTCGTGACCCTGCTCACCCGCAACCCTGGTTACAGCTCGGTACGCTGGATTGATCAGGAGGGGCAGGAGCAGGTTCGTGTCGACCTGAACGGCATGGAGGGCAGGCCCGTTCCGCATACGCAACTGCAGAACAAGCGGAACCGCTATTTCTTCAAGGACATCATGGAGATGCAGGGCAACCTGATTTACATCTCCCCGCTGGACCTGCTGATGGACGGCGCTCGCATCGTCGAGCCCTACACCCCCACCCTGCGGGTGGCCCAGCGCGTGTTCGACGAGCACGGCAAGGCGCGTGGCTTCCTGATGATCAACCTCGCTGCCGGCAGCAACATCGAGGCCTTCGTCAAGAGCGCCGCGCCGCTCGCCTCCCGCCTGCAGCTGCTCAACGGCGAGGGCCACTGGCTGCGCAGCCCCGATCCCTCCGAAGAATGGGGCTTCATCCTGAAGCGCCCCTATTCCTTCAACAACCGTTACCCGGAAGCGTGGCGGGCCATTGCCGCAGCGGAAAGCGGGCAGCAGTTCATCGGTGACGACATCTGGACCTGGTCCACCAGCAGCCTCTCCAGAACCTATGAAGGACGGGTCGAAACCCGCAACGCCTGGAAGGTGGTGAGCCGCCTGCCACAGGAGGATCTTGCCCAGGTACGCTGGGAGGTGTGGTCGCAGATCGGTGTCGGCAGCCTGCTGCTGCTGATCCTCTTTGTGATCGGGTGCCGCCGGCTCGTCATTTCGAACGCGCTGCGCAATGCATCCCACAACGCCGAGCAGATCGCCCGCGAGGAGGCCCGCGCCACCCAGCGGCTCTACCAGGCCCAGCAAAACTTCAAGGTCGTTTTTGAAGCCAACTCCAACGGTCTTGCGGTGGTGGACGTCAATAGCCGGATCGTGATGGCCAACCGGGAGCTCGGCCGCATCTTCGGCTATGCCCACGACGAGCTGATCGGGCAATCCCTCGCCGTGCTGCTGCCCGACGATCGGCGCGACGCCCACGCCGCCTTTCTGGCCGCCTACTTCCACCACCCCTTCAACCGCAAGATGGGCCGGGGCAACGCCCTGCATGGCAAGCGCAAGAATGGCGACCTGTTCCCCATCGAGGTCGGCCTGAGCCATTTTCGTGATAACAACCGGGATTATGCGCTGGCCAACATCGCGGACTTCACCGAACGCAATCGCGCCGAGGAACTCGAGAAATTCCGTAGCAATGCGCTCCAGCTCCTCATCGAAGGCGCACCGCTGGAAAAGATCCTCGACGCCATAGTGCGGGGTATCGAGAAAATCGATCCGACCGCCCTGTGCAGCATCCTGCTGATCGGCCCGGACGGTGGTCAGCTGTTGCACTGCGCCGCTGCAAATCTGCCCGGCTTCTACATGAAGGCCATCGACGGCCTGCCGATTGCCCCCGGCGAAGGTGCGTGGGGCACGGCCGCCCATTCCGGCCAGCGGGTGATCGTCGAGGATATCCAGACCCACCCGTTCTGGCTGAAATATCGGGACATCGCGGCCCAGGCCGGGCTCGTGTCATGCTGGTCCGAACCCATCAAGGACTCCGGCCAGCAGGTACTCGGCACCTTCGCCATCTATCACCGCAGCCCTTCCCTGCCGAGCACCAACGACATCCAGCTGATCAGCCAAGTCTCCACCCTGGTCTCCCTGGCGATCGAGCGCAAGTATGCCGAAATATCACTGGCCAATTACCGGGACCACCTGGAGAACCTGGTCGAAGACCGTTCGCGGACCATCAAGGAACTCAACCTGCAGCTTGAAAAGCGGGTCGAGGAAGCGGAGGACGCCAACCGCGCAAAGAGCACCTTCCTCGCCAACATGTCCCATGAGATCCGGACGCCGCTCAACGTGATCATCGGCTTCTCCCAGCTGCTGAAGAAGCCCTTCGCCGGCACTGAGCACGCCGCCAAGCTGGACGAAGTCGTTACCTCCGGGCGTCACCTGCTGGCCATCATCAACGACATCCTGGACCTGTCCAAGATCGAGGCCGAGCAGATACACCTGCAAAGCCAGGCCTTCCGCGTACCGACCGTGGTGGACCACGCCCACAGCATGCTGGCCATGCTGGCCGAGGAAAAGGGCCTGAGCCTGCGCCAGGAGATCGATGGCCGCCTGAACGACATGATCGTCATGGGCGACGCGCTGCGGCTTGGGCAGATCCTCATCAATTTCATCAACAACGCGGTGAAGTTCAGCGACCGCGGCAGCATCGTCATCAGAGCCGGCCTGGACACCCTGCAGGACGGGCATGCCATCCTGCGTTTCGAGGTGGAGGATGCGGGCATCGGCATTTCCCCCGAGCAGCAATCGCGCCTTTTCCAGGCCTTCAGCCAGGCCGACACCTCGACCTCGCGCAAATACGGCGGCACGGGGCTCGGGCTGGTCATCTCGCGCAAGCTCGCGATGCTGATGGATGGCGACGCCGGCGTACGCAGCCAGCCGGGCGTCGGCAGTACCTTCTGGTTTACCGCGCGACTGGCGCTTGGCTCGCCGGACATGCTGCGCGCGGCCGCCGAACTGCCGGACGATGCCCCGCTGCGCGCCAACGCGCGGATTCTGGTCGTCGAGGACAATGAACTCAATCAGGATGTCGCACGCGAGATCCTGGCCGAGTTCGGACTCACCGCGGACGTCGCCAACAACGGCATGGAAGCCGTCGAAATGGCGCAACACAAGGCCTATGACCTGATCCTGATGGACATGCAGATGCCGGTCATGGACGGCCTGGAGGCGACGCAACGGATACGCGCCATTCAGGGCCTCGACACTGTTCCCATCATCGCCATGACCGCCAACGCCTTCGAGGATGACCGCAAGCGCTGCGAGGACGCAGGCATGAGCGATTTCGTCCCCAAGCCGGTCGAGCCTCCCATTCTCCGCCGGACCCTGCTCCGCTGGCTGGGCTCCGCCACGACGCCGGCATCATCGAGCCACGACGCACCTGCCGTCGCAACGCCCGAGCCTGCGCCTCCGCTCGACGGCGCAGGCAGCAAAGTCCAGGCGGATCAGGCGCTGCCCGTCATCTCCTTCGAGCGCGGCGCATCCCTGTGGGGAAGCCGGGAGAAACACCAGCGCTTCCTGCAGAAATTCGTCGACCAGTTTGGCGACGCCATGACGCGACTGGAAGCCGCCGACATTGCCGGCAGGACTGCGCTGGTCCATAAGCTCCGGGGCGCCGCCGCCAACATCGGGCTCGAAATGCTGGCCGATGCGGCCCGGACACTCGAACTCCAGCTCAAGCAGGGTGAAGACTGTGGCACAGCCTTCGAGGCCTTCAGGGACGCCCTGGCACTCACCCTCGCGCAGATCACCGCTGCCGCCCCGGCGAGCGCCGGCTCGACGAGCAAGCCGCTGGTCCCGACGGCCGATCTGGGCCCCCTGCTGGAGCAGATACGGCAGGCACTGCAGGGCGACAATCCTGACGCGGTTGAACCTTTCCTCACCCAACTCAAGTCTCATGTAGCGGAGGACCAGTTGAAGGCGCTGACCGACGCCCTGTCCCGCTACGACTTCCGCGGCGCCGAAAAAGCGCTCGGCGCGCTGGCCCAAGGTCCCGGCATGATCCACGGAGACCGCTGATGTCCGTCGGACCCATTCTCGTCGTCGACGACGAGCCGCTGAACCTGGACGCCATGCGCCAGGCGCTCAGGGCCAACTACAAGCTGGTGTTCGCCACCTGCGGCACCGATGCGCTTGCCGCTGCCCGCCGGCACAATCCCGCCCTGATCCTGCTGGACATCCAGATGCCTGGCATGGACGGCTACGAAGCCTGCCGCCAGCTGAAGGCCGATCCGCAGACCGCGGCCATCCCGGTCATCTTCGTCACCAGCCTGTCGGAAACCCCGGACGAAACCTACGGCTTCCAGGTCGGCGCAGTGGATTACATCACCAAACCCATCCACCCGGCGATCGTCCAGGTGCGGGTCGCAAACCAGCTCAACCTGGTACGCGCCTCCGAGCTCGAACAGAGCCATCGGGACGCCATCAGCATGCTCGGCGAGGCCGGGCACTTCAACGACACGGACACCGGCCTACACATCTGGCGGATGGCCGCCTACGCCCGGGCGATTGCCGCTGCAGCGGGCTGGAACGAGGAAGCCTGCATATTGCTGGAGCTCGCGGCGCCCATGCACGACACCGGCAAGATCGGCATTCCGGGGGCCATCCTGCGCAAGCCCGGCAAGCTCGACGCCGACGAATGGGTCATCATGCGCACCCACACCACCATCGGCCACGAGATCCTCGCCAAGAGCAAGGCGCCGGTCTTCCAGCTGGCGGCCGAACTCGCCCTGCGCCACCACGAGAAATGGGACGGCGGCGGCTACCCCGATGGCCTCGCCGGCACTGCGATCCCCGAATCGGCTCGGATAGTCGCGCTGGCCGACGTCTTTGACGCCCTGACCATGAAGCGGCCATACAAGGATGCGTGGCCAATAGAGCGCGTGATAAGGTTCGTCGAGGAAAACGCCGGGACCCACTTCGAGCCGCGTCTGGTCGGGATATTCACCAAAATCCTCCCACAACTCCTCGAGATCAAGGCGTTGTGGGATGCACGAGAAAACGCCACGGAAAAGCAAACATGAGTGAGGACCTGTTCGAAGACAATCCGGCACCGCGGGCACGCGTGATGATCGTCGATGACGACGATATTTCCGCCAGCCTGCTCGAAACCCTGCTCGAAGACGAATTCGAGACCTGCACCCTGCCATCCGGCGAAGCCTGCTTGGACCACGTCATCCGTTTCGCCCCTGACGTGGTGCTGCTGGATATCCAGATGAGTGGCATCGACGGCTATGAAACCTGCCGCCAGCTGCGTTCGCTCGAGGCGTGGTCTTCGCCCACCGAGCAGCCGGTGGTCATCTTCTTCTCCGGCCATGACACGCTGGAAGAACGCCTCAAGGCCTATGAGTCGGGTGGCGACGATTTCATCGCCAAGCCGCCGGCACCGGAAGAGGTACTGAGCAAGGTGCGGGCGCTGGTCACGCTGGTCGCCGAGCGGAAGCGCGTGCAGTCCGAAAAGGACTCGATGCAAAAGATGGCCATGTCCTTTCTCACCAACCTGGGCGAGAGCGGCGTGGCGCTGCAGTTCCTGCGCAGCGGCCTGGCCTGCACCGACATGGCCGAACTGGCCCGGCTGACCATCGCCGCCCTGCGCGACTACGAGCTGGATGCCCACGTGCAGCTCGGTGCGCCCGGCCGCGCCAAGACCTTCGTCCCCTCCGGAAGCGCCGCCCCGCTCGAGGAATCGGTGTTCGAGCAGGTCCGCAAGATGGAACGCATCTTCCAGTTCCGCCGCAAGCTCGTCATCAACTATCCGCACGTTTCCATCCTCGTCAATAACTTCCCGATCGAGGACGAGGAGCGCTGCGGGCGCCTGCGCGACCACCTGGCCATCATTGCCGAGGGCTGCGAGGCAAGCATGCTGGCCCTGCTGCGCGATACCGAGATCCGGACCCGGACAGCCCTGCTGCAGGACACCGCCGCCGGCGTCGAGCACGCCATCGTCACGCTACGCGAGCAGTACCGGACGCTGCAGGCGGAAACCCGCCTGAGCCTGCACGATCTGAACCAGTTCTTCGCCAAGGAGCTGATGTACCTCGGCCTGTCGGACGTTCAGGAAGAGCAGATGCTGACGATACTTTCCAAGGGGATCGAGCAGACGATGACGGCCTTCGACAGGGGGCTGGATTTCGACTCCCAACTGGGCGGCCTGCTCGCCAATATCCGCGCCGGCAAGGATTAGGCAAGCGGATCCTTGTGGGGGCGAATGAATTCGCCCCCACGGGATCCGGTGCCCTCAGAACCGATAGGTGTAGTCGATATAGAAACGCTGCTGGATCCAGTCCTGCCGCGGCATCCCCTTGATCGTCGCGGATGGCGAACCGTTGTCGATGTGGGAATCGTAGTTGAGGTAGATGTAGCGCGCCGCCAGCCCCTTCAGATACGGCAGCGCGTAGGCCACGTCGAGCTGGCGGTATGATTCGGAGCCCAGCGCGGTGTTCGACAGGTTGCTGCTCTTCGCGCCGGAGCCATGGGCGTACTTGAAGGCGGTGCTCAGCCCGCGGACGTAGTCCTTCCAGTCGTAGCCGAGCCTGATCGAGCCCACCGTCTCGCCGTTGTTGGTCAGGTCTGGCCCCAGCAGCGACGAGGTCGGAAAAGGATTCGTACCGTGGTCCTGGGTCAGGGCGCCGGCTTTCGTTGCATTGACCGCAAAGTTATCCTCGATCCAGAAACCGTCGAATTTCGCGACCGCGCCGCCGAGGGTGAAATTGCCCCGTTTCCATTCCGCGTCGACGAAGACGCCCTTGCCGTCGTTCTGGATGCGCTTGGTGCCCGTACAGTCCATTTCCCGCTCGGCACCACACACGAACAGGCTGCCCGCATCGCGGCTGGCAAGGATGCCGCCCGACAGCTTGAGATTGCTGGCCTGCAGCGGAATCGAATAGGCGCCGACCAGGCCCAGCTTGGACAAATAATCCTTGGCGTTCAGGTATTCACCGGTAAGCGTGAATGGCCCCTGTTTGTACGTCGCGCCCAATACCGCAATGTAATCGATGCGATTGGCCACGCCGGCCGCCGTCGTTTCGGTCCGGAAACGGACGAAATCGCCGCTGCTGCGGGAGCGCCATTGATCATAGGCCGCCGCATAGGCCACCAGGCCCGGCAAGTGCTTCACGAAGGCGGAAATACCCGAATAAGTATCGGGCACCGCGCGGGTCGAGGTCGATTTCAGCAGCAGGCTGTCCTGAAGCTGGCGGCCGAGCTTGAGCCCCGCTGTTTCGCCGAACTTCATCTTGACCGCCGCCACGGCCA
Source organism: Pseudomonadota bacterium (assembly GCA_018241665.1). Classification (GTDB taxonomy): domain Bacteria; phylum Pseudomonadota; class Gammaproteobacteria; order Burkholderiales; family Rhodocyclaceae; genus Zoogloea. The sequence goes on along the minus strand of JAFEDK010000018.1, from coordinate 8,018 downwards.
GGGTGCCAAACTGGTCGGCGAGCTTTCCATTGTTGCCGACGTCCAGAATATTGCTTGTCGGCACGCCCGAATCGCCGAGCTTGGCCACGCCGTAATAAGAGGCATCCACGCCGATGAAATTCAGGTAGAACGGCGAGCGGTAATTCACCTGAACACCGAGGGCCGTCTGGTCGTATTTGGCATGGCTCGGATTCGGCACGCTGGAAGTCGGAAAAGCCTGATTCCGGTCCGTAAAGGCATTCAGTCGCCCGACGATTTCCAGAAAGTGTTCAGGCTCGGCGGCCAGGGCGGCACCGCTGCTCGCGGCAGCGCCCGCCAATAGGCAAAGCGCTCTGATATGGGTTTGTCTCTTCATCTTCGCTCCGTGTATATTTGGTCTGGCAATTCGTTCTTATTTTCCAAACACGGCCCGAGCTTAGGAGCGACGGCGGCTTTCTGAAAATTGAAATTTGGGCAATGGAGTCTTCTCATTCGGAGAAGGCTCGCCCAGTGCAAACCCGAAAGCCGCCTGGCGCAAGACTTGTCGAAAGGAAGCTCCATGCGTTACGACCTGACCAGTCTTGAAATCTTCGTCGCCGTTGCTGATACCGGGAACATCACGCGGGCGGCCGACCAGCAGCACCTTGCCGTCTCGGCGATCAGCAAACGCATTGCGGAGCTGGAAGACCTCACCGGCTCACCACTGCTGGTGCGCCATGCGCGGGGCGTCAGCCTGACCCCGGCCGGCCAGTCCCTGCTGCACTACGCGCGCCAGATGCTGCAGCTCGTCGACCGCATGCACGGCGAGCTGTGCGAATACGCCGGTGGCCTGAAGGGCGTGGTGCGCCTGCACGCCAGCACCTCGGCGTTGGTCGAGTTCCTGCCCCCCGAGCTGCAGTCCTTCATGGCGCGCTTTCCGAAGGTGCGCCTGCAGATCGAGGAGCGCACCGGCGGCGCCATCGTCCGCGCCGTGTCCGATGGCAGCGCGGATATCGGCATCCTCGGCGACCACACGCCCATCGGCGGCCTGCATTCGATCCCCTATCACACCGACCGGCTGGCGCTGGGCGTGCCAGTCGGGCACCCGCTGGCGCAGCACGACTGCGTTGATTTCGCCGATGCGCTGTCGTCCGATTTCGTCGGCCCGCACGCCGAAAGCACCTTGTGGCAGCTCATTTCCCGCGCTGCGCAGGCCGCCAATGTCGTGCTGGAGCCGCGCATCCAGGTCAGCAGCTTTGAATGCATGTGCCTGCTGGTGGAGGCCGGGCTCGGCGTGGCGCTGCTGCCGGCCCAGGTACTGGAGTCGCGCGCGGCAAGCGAACGCCTTAAGGTCGTCGGCCTGAACGACGCGTGGTCCAAACGCCAGCTCGTCATCGTTGCCCGCGAACTGGACAGCCTGCCGCTGACGACCCGCGCCCTCATCGATCACCTGGTCCAGTCCTGAACCTGGCCAGCCAAGCCAGCGTTCTCGTTTGGAGAACGCTGGCTTGGCCATCGCTCAATTTTCATTGGCCGAGGCGGCGTATAGCATCGAATTGTGCTGATGCTTTGCCTTGACGTCGCCACTCCGGCCGATCAATAGAAGATCAATAGGACTTCTACAAAAGCAGCTCACGCAGTTTGGAGCACTTATGCTCCATCAGTCATTTTCCGGGGTAAGAAAATGTATGCGTATGTAGGTAGTCGAACCACCCGCGAGCGTAATGCGCAGGGAGATGGAATCAGCGTCTTCCGCTTCGAGCCCCGCTCGGCCGCGCTTGAACTCATTCAGGTCGTGGGCGATCTGGTCAATCCGTCTTATCTCACTCTCAATTCGGACGGATCGGTTCTCTATTCCGTCCATGGCGACGAGAGCGAAATCAGCGCATTTCGCGTCGATCGCCAAAGCGGCCAATTGCACCTTCTGAACCGCCAGAGCACCGGCGGCAGGAATCCGGTGCACCTGGCCCTCGACCCCAGCGGGCAATTCATGGTGGTGGCGAATCATATCGGCGCCAGCCTCGCCGTCCTGCCGCTGGCGGCCGACGGCAGCCTGCAGCCGCTCTCCCAGCTCGTGCCACTGAGCGGCCCGCTCGGCCCGCACCGTATCGAACAGACCCAGGCCAAGCCGCATTTCAATCCCTTCGACCACGCCGGGCACTTCGTGCTCGTGCCCGACAAGGGGCTCGACCGGATCTTCAGCTTCCGCTTCGAAAACAGCCGGCTGCGCCCCGCTGCCCAGCCCTTCGTCAGCACCCGCGACGGCGCCGGCCCGCGCAACCTGGTCTTTCATCCGGCCCTGCCGGTCGCCTACGTCATCAATGAACTGGACTCCACCGTCGCCGCCTATCGCTACGACGGAGAAACCGGCGCGCTGACGGCGCTGCAGGTGCGCTCCTGCCTGCCCGACACCTTCACCGGCAACAGCCGGGCGGCGGCGATTGCGATCAGCGACGACGGGCGCGCCCTTTATGCGTCCAATCGCGGCGACGACAGCATTGCGGTGTTCCGCGTCGATCAAACGACCGGGCTACTGCGATTTCTCGGCGCCGACAGGACCGGGGGACGCACGCCGCGCTTCTTCACCTTCACGCCCGACGGGCAATACGTCTTCGCGCTCAACGAGGACAGCCACTCGATCGTGGCCATGACGATCGATCCGGAAAGCCGGCGCCTTTCGCCGGCCGGCCGCCCGGTCAATTGCGGCAGCCCGGTGTGCATGGTCTTTTCGAAATAGATCCGATCTGGTCAGCCCTATCCGGCCGCCACACGCCACAAAACGCGCAGACCCCATCTACGCTCACAAATAAGCCGTCGGCGCATTGCGACCGGCGACAGGAGACATTCATGAAACAGCTCGCGGCCACGCAAGAGAAGGCCATCGTCCGCAAGATCACGATGCGGATCGTCCCCTTCGTTTTCCTGCTGTACATCATTTCCTACCTCGACCGCGCCAACATCGGCTACGCCGCGCTGCAGATGAACGCCGAACTGGCCCTCAGCAGCGAGGCCTTCGGCTTCATCTCCGGCATCTTCTTCATCGGCTACTTCCTTTTCGAAGTGCCCAGCAACGTGATGATGAACAAGTACGGGCCACGGGTTTGGATCGCGCGGATTCTCGTGAGCTGGGGCGTGCTCGCCGCGCTGTCGGCCTTCGTGCAGACACCGACACACCTCTACATCCTGCGCTTCCTGCTCGGCGTGGCCGAGGCCGGCTTCTTTCCGGGGATCATCGTCTACCTGACCTACTGGTTCCGCTCGAAGGAGCTGGCCACCACCGTCGCGCTGTTCACCGCCGCCATTCCGGTCTCCTACATCATCGGCGCACCGCTGAGCACCTGGATCATGGACAACATCCACTGGCTCGGCTGGAGCGGCTGGCGCTGGATGCTGTTCCTTGAGGGCGTGCCGGCGATCATCTTCGGCGTCGTCTGCTACCTGCGCCTGACCGACCGCCCAAAGGACGCGGACTGGCTCAGCCAGGAAGAGAAGGATTGGCTCGAGAGCGAGCTGGCCCGCGACCGTTCGTCCCGCAAGAACGTCAAGCACCTGAGCATTGCCCAGGCGATCCGCAACGGCAAGGTGCTGTACCTGGCCTTCATCTACTTCGTCTATCAGTGCGGCAGCCTCGGTATCGGCTACTGGATGCCGCAGATCATCAAAGGTCTGTCCAAGTCGCTGACGACCTCCGAGATCGGCCTGGTGGCAATGGTGCCCTACATCGTCGCCACGTTGGCGATGATCGTCTGGTCGAAGAGCTCCGATCTGCGCAACGAACGGAAATTCCACACGGCGATCCCGCTGGCGGTGTCCACCTCCGCCCTCGCCTGCGCCGGCGCGATCGACAGCCCCGTCGTCGCCATGGCCCTGATCACCGTCGCGCTGGCCGGCCTGTACAGCTTCAAGTCGCCGTTCTGGGCCCTGCCCACCCTCTTTCTGTCGCGGGAGACCGCCTCCGTATCGATCGCCGTCATCAACTCCATCGGCAACCTCGGCGGCTTCGTCGGCCCCTACATGATCGGCGTCATCAAGAGCAACGGCGCAGGCCAGGGCGCCGCCAGCGCGTTGAGCTTCCTGTCCGGCCTGCTGTTGCTGGCCTTCCTGATGACCGTCTTCATGCGGGTGCACAACCCCGAACCCGCGGCGGCGAATGCGCCTCTCGGTGAAGGCTCGTCGAACTGAATACCGTTCTTCTCCAAGGACATAAAGTGAACACCTTCGCAGAACCTCCCATCGGCCACCTCGAATTCGGCAGCACGCGCCTGGCATTCGTCGACCTGCCGGCCTTGCTCGGCGACCAACTGGAGCAGCTGCCCGTCGTGCTGCGCCTGCTCCTCGAAAACGTCGTTCGCAACATGCAGGGTGCCGAGCGGCAGGCCGCCATCGCGGCCATTGTCGAGTGGCTGAACCACGGCAGCAGCGAGGCGGAAATCGCCTTCCAGCCCAGCCGCCTGCTGATGCACGACACCACCAGCACGCCAGCCTTGGTGGACATCGCCGCGATGCGCGACGCGCTGGCCGAAGCCGGCCTGCCCCCGTCCGCGCTCAACCCGACGCTGCCGGTGGAGGTCTCGGTGGACCACTCCCTGGCCGTCGAAGCCTTCGCGCAGGGCGACGCGCCCACCATCAACATGCAGCACGAGATCCGCCGCAACCAGGAGCGCTACCGCTTCCTGCGCTGGGCCTCGAAGGCGCTGCACGGCGTGCGCATCAACCCGCCGGGCACCGGCATCATGCACACCATCAACCTGGAGCAACTGGCGACGGTCGTCACCACCGAAGAACGCGACGGCCAGCCGTGGCTGATCCCCGACGTGATGATCGGCACCGACAGCCACACGCCGATGATCAACGGCATCGGCGTGCTCGGCTGGGGCGTCGGCGGGCTGGAGGCCGAGTCGGTGATGTTCGGCATGCCGACCATGCTGCGCATCCCCGAAGTGATCGGCGTGCGCCTGACCGGCGCGCTACGCGCCGGCGCCACCGCCACGGACCTGGCCCTGACGGTGACTCAGCGCCTGCGCGCGATGAGAGTTGCCGGCGAGTTCGTCGAGTTCTTCGGCCCCGGCGTGTCCACGCTGAGTGCTGGCGAGCGCGCAGTGGTCGCCAACATGGCCCCGGAGTACGGCGCCACCACTGGCTACTTCCCCATCGACGACGCGACGCTGGCCTACCTGCACAGCACGGGCCGCGACGCCGACGCCGTCGAGCGGGTTGGCGTCTACGCGCGCCGCACCGGCCTGTGGTTCAACCCCGCGGCCGAACCCCGCTACACGCGGATGCTCGATATCGATCTGGACGCGGTCGGCCTGCACATCGCCGGTCCGCGCCGGCCGCAGGATCTGCTCGCCTACGGCGAGGCGCGCGCCGCGCTGGAAAGCCTCCACTTCCAGCCAACCAGCACGGTCGGGCGGATGCCCCGTCATCCGGTGGCAGTCGCCGCCATCACCAGTTGCACCAACACCTCCGACCCGGCCCTGCTGATCGCCGCCGGCCTGCTGGCCCGCAAGGCGCGCAAGCTGGGCCTGCGCGTGCCGTCGTGGGTCAAGACCTCGCTGGCGCCGGGATCGCCGGCCGCCGCGGATTACCTGGCCCGCGCCGGGCTCATCGACGATCTGGCGGCGGTCGGCTTCGACATCGTCGGCTTCGGCTGCACCACCTGCATTGGCAACTCCGGCGGGCTGCCCGAGGAGATCCGCAGGGCGCGCGACGCCGGGCGCATCCACCCGGTCGCAGTGCTGTCCGGCAACCGCAACTTCCCCGGCCGCATCCACCCGGACCTGGATCTCGGCTTCCTGATGTCGCCGCCGCTGGTGGTAGCCTTCGCGCTGGCCGGCAACGCCGAATGCGACCTCAGCCGCGAACCGGTGCAGATCGCCGCTGATGGCCGCGCAGTGCATCTCCACGAGCTGTGGCCGGGCCGCGAGGAGATCGCCGCGCTCGTCGCCGAGGCCGTGCAACCCGCCGACTTTCCGCGCGCCTTCGCCGTCGCCCGCGAGAACCCCCTGTGGCGCGCGCTGGAAGCCCCGGCCACGGAGCGCTTCCCGTGGAACCCGGCCTCCACCGCGCTGCGCCGGCCGCCCTTCGCATCGGCGGAGCAGGGCAGCCTGCTCGGCGAGTACGCCGCCTTTCCGCTGCTGGTCGTCGGCGACGACGTGACCACCGACCACATCTCCCCGGCCAGCGCCATCCCCGCCGACAGCCTTGTAGCGGATTTCCTCGTCGAGCGCGGCGAGGCGCGGGACGACCTGAACGTCTTCGCGTCCCGGCGCGGCAACTGGGAGTTGATGCTGCGCGCCGCCTTCCACAGCAAGTCCCTGGTCAATCTGCTGCAGCCGGGCATGCCGGTGGCCCACACGCTGCACGTCCCCAGCGGCGACGTGATGCCGATCTGGGACGCCGCCGCCCGCTACCGCGCCGCGGGAGAATCCGTCGTCCTGGTCGCCGGCGAGCGCTATGGCACCGGCTCGTCGCGCGATTGGGCCGCCAAGGGCCAGCGCCTGCTGGGCATCCGGTCCGTGCTGGCGGTCAGCTTCGAGCGCATCCACCGCTCCAACCTGATCGGCATGGGCATCCTGCCGCTGCGCTTCCCGGCCGGGGTGAATCCGGCCAGCCTGGCGCTGCAGCCGGGCGACCGCATCCATGTGGACGCCCCCGCTTCCGCCATCGCGCCGCGCGCGCCGGTAACGGTCCGCATCCTGCGCGTCGATGGCCGCCAGCAGACGATCGAAGCCACCGCCGCCGTCGAGACCCAGCTCGAAGTCGAATTGCTGAAGGACGGCGGCGTGATCCCGCGCATTCTCAAGCAGACCCTCGCCGCCCACCGGGCGAACCACTAAGTCATTTCCAGAGAGACACAGCATGAACACCACCGACATCTGCGACGCCCTCGGTACCCAGGCCTTCGTACCGCCCCCGCACTTCCATCATTTCGGCGCACGCCGCCAGTTCTCGGGCGAAGCCGTCACCGTCAAATGCTTCGAGGACAGCTCCCGCGTCAAGGAGCTGATCACCACGCCCGGCCGCGGCAAGGTCCTCGTCGTGGACGCCGGCGGCAGCACCCGCTGCGCGGTGTGGGGCGACCAGAGCGGCCAGACCGCCGCGCAGAACGGCTGGGAAGGCGTGGTGATCTACGGTGCGGTGCGGGACGCCGCCCGCAATGCAGAGATCGAGCTCGGCCTCGTCGCGCTGAGGGCCGTGCCGCGCAAGTCCGACCGCCAGGGCCGGGGCTCGGCCGGCGTCATCGCCGACCTGGGCGGCGTCACCTGCCAGCCGGGCGACCGGGTCGTGGTGGACGAGGACGGCGTCGTCATCGTCCGGGCCGCGGTGTGGGGCGAAACGGATTTCGCCGCCAAAGCCTGAACCCCGCAGCGCCACCCCATAACGACAATCCCGAGGAGAGACAATGGAATTACCCGCCCACCAGTTGACGATGACGGTGCTGATGACGCCGGACATGGCCAATTTCGCCGGCAACGTGCACGGCGGCACGATCCTGAAGTTCCTGGACCAGGTCGCCTACGCCTGCGCCAGCCGCTATGCCGGCCGCTACGTCGTGACCCTGTCGGTGGATCAGGTGATGTTCAGGCAACCCATCCACGTGGGCGAACTCGTGACCTTCCTGGCTTCCATCAACCACACCGGCACCTCGTCGATGGAGGTCGGCATCAAGGTCGTCGCGGAGAACATCCGCACCCAGGAAGTGCGGCATGCCAACAGCTGCTTCTTCACGATGGTCGCCGTCGATGAAGAGCGCAAGCCCGTCGCGGTGCCGTCCTTCCGTCCGTTCTCGCCGGACGAAAGGCGGCGGCATGCGGCGGCGGAAGCCCGCAAACGCATCCGGCAGGACCTGGAGAAGCAGTTCTCACAGGCCCGCGGCGGTGCACAAGCAGGTTAGCCCGCTGGCAGAGAGACGCCTCCGCCTGTGGGCTTGTGCCTGTGGGGCTTGCCTGTGGGGCTTGCGTGTGGGGCTTGCCTGTGGGGCTTGCCTGTGGGGGCGAACTCATTCGCCCTCGGACTTCATTTAGCCGGTTGCGGGCGAATGGATTCGCCCCCACAGG